>NZ_JAQVCN010000006.1 GCF_028689785.1 Zoogloea sp.
GAATCTCCTACGGCTCAATTCGACGGTCAAGGCCGGAATAAAGAACAAGCGCCTGCTCGCCTCCGCTTCCGATGAGTTCCGGGCGGAGGTGCTCGGGTTTATGACGTAACGGTGCGATTGCCCTGCTCTATGATCGAGCCTCACCATGAAAAAATGGATCCTCATCGCCCTAGTCGCATTCGTGGCCTTCTTCCACTGGAACTCCGGCCGTAATGCACGCGCCTTCGAAAAGGCGAGCGCTGAGCTGCAGCGGCGTGCGCCTATGGATCTGACGCCGGAGGTGCGCCTGGAAAAGGCAGAACTCAAGGGCAAGGAACTGGCTTTGTCCCTGACGCTGCGGGATGAAGAAGCAGATACGCCCGTGGTTCAGCAAAACCAGGGCATCCATCTGCTCAAGACGATGTTGACGAAGGGTTGGTGCGCCAACAAGGATCTCCGGCCTTCGATCAACGAAGGATATGTGATTTCGGTAACCGCCCTGCGCGCCGATGGGTCGGTTTTTACTCGGCTACAAGTGACGGAAGAGGAGTGCATCTGTGCCGTGCAAGGCGATATCTGCGTGATCCGCTGAACATGTCCCGGCTAAAGTCCTTGCCAAGAATACTGTACATGTATACAGTTAACGGCGATTTTCACATCGCCACCTCACACTAGGAGTAGCCTGCCGTGCTCGACCACATGACCTTCCGCGTAACCGACATTGCCCGGGCCAAAGCCTTTTACAGCGCGGCCCTCGCGCCGCTGGGCTACAGCCTTGCCTTTGAAGGCAACTATGGCATGAACATTCTGGGGTTCGCCTATCCCGACGCTTCCGAGCCCGATGGCAAGAAGGCCGACGTGTGGTTTATCGATGGCCCCTCCCCCTATGGCGGCCCGCCGGCAACAACGGGCTGTCACCTGGCCTGGCGGGCCGAGAATCGTGCTCAGGTGGATGCCTTTTACCGCGCGGCAATCGCCGCTGGCGGAAAGGACAACGGCGCCCCAGGGCTCCGCCCGGACTATCACCCGCACTATTACGGCGCCTTCGTCATTGACCCGGAAGGCAACAACATTGAAGCAGTGTGCCATCAACCCGAGAACTGATCCGGGTGCGGGCGTCGTCCTTCACATTTGCTTGATGGACGGCCCCGGCCCCCGGAGCACCCAACATTTCTAGCGCTGACAGCATGCCCTCCGATCGCATCTCAAGATTGCTCGACGACATCCGCCATCTCGACGCCGGGCACTTCGAGCTGGTTCAGGCTCTGAGAGAGACCATTCTCGGCCTTGACCCTTCGATTTCCGAAGAGGTGAAGTACGGCGGGTTTCTGTTCTCGTCGGGCAAGCCGTTTTGCGGCGTTTTTTCTTACGCGAAGCACGTTTCGCTGGAGTTCGGGGAGGGCGCATCGCTGCCCGATGCGTTCCAGGTGCTGGAAGGCGCGGACAAGTTTCGTCGCCACATCAAGTTGCTGTCGGTCGAAGACATCCGCAGCAAGCATGTCCGGGACTATCTCGTCCTGGCGCGCGGGCTGGCGGCAGAGCCTTGAGCGCGGGCGTCTTCCTGTTGACGGCCGGACAAGGCTAGAATGCGTTCCGGGCTGCCAGGACGCCCATCTCGCGAAAGCGCAAGCACCTTACATCGCAAGCCTTGCTTGCATACCCTCCGTGGCCAACGGCGAGAGCGGCCACTCGACTTCGGAGTCGGTATGCCTGTTTCATCCTCCCACCCGCCGTGCGCGGGTCAGATCTCTTCCGTTCAACTGGTGCTGCGCGAGGCAAAGCGCCTCCATCGCGCCGCAGCCTTGGGCCCCCTTTCGGAGGCGCTTCCCATCCTGCGGCGGCTCATGGCAACCCGCGCCGTGACGGACCGTTCGCTACCCGGCCTCTTCCGCGCCCGCTGCACCGTGCAGCGCAAACATGTGCTCCGGGCGCTGGCCCGCGAAGCCGGGTACGCCAGTTGGGAGGATTACCGCCACGCCCTTCCACATCTCGATGTCAGCCATCTTCAGCAGCTTGCCTCAGTACATCGCGGCACCTCGGTTCTGAAGCTCTGGTTCTCCGATGTGTCGGCAGCGCGGCGTTTCGCTGCGGAACAAGGTGGGCAGGCCGTGTGCGTCGGCGTGCAGGCCGTCGTCCTTTCTACCGCACCATCCGGCGACGCCAAGTCAGGGCTGCCACCATTGCCCGGCGCCTGAGGTTGGCAGGCTTTTCCGCGCAGCGGAGCGCCTCCGGCACGGGGAGTCGCTCCCGCCGGCGACAGCGGCGGATACCGTTCTCTTGCAGGCCTCTCGACAGGATGGAGTGCAGGCCGAGAGGCCCCTCTGTGGGTCGATTGAATTCGACCCCACGAAAACCGGCTAACCCGCGCCGCCCGGTTTGTTGCCCAGCATGGCGCGCAGGTTGGCGATGCGGGCCCGGGCGTCTTCCTTGGTCACGGGTTCGGCGGATTTGCGATCGCTGCGCTTGATGCCTTCGCCGCCCATCTCGTCGATGAAGCGGGAAGGGTCACAGGTGCGCACGTCGCGGCCCGCCTTGCGGCGGTCGCAGTAGCTGATGGTGAGGCTGCGCTGGGCGCGGGTGATGCCCACGTACATCAGGCGGCGCTCTTCCTCGATCTTGTCTTCGTCGATGGACGACTGGTGGGGCAGCAGGCCTTCCTCCACGCCCACCAGGAAGACGTGCTTGAACTCCAGGCCCTTGGAGGCGTGCAGGGTGGCGAGCTGGACCTGGTCGAGCTCTTCGTCGTCCTTGTCGAGCATGGTGATCAGGCTGATGGTCTGGATCATGTCCGACAGGGTCTTGCCGTCTTCCTCGCCCTTGCGGCCCAGCCAGCCAGTGAAGTCGCCCACATTGCTCCACTTTGTTTCGGCTTCGCGGGGCTCACAGCTTTCGTACAGCCAGGCCTCGTAGTTGATGGCCTTGAGCATGTCGTTGATGACCTGCCCGGCGGGCTCGCGGGGGGCGCGGTGGGCGATGCGATTGATGAAGTGGCAGAACTCCCGCAGGCTCTCCAGCTGCCGGGCAGCCACGTGCTCGGCGGCGCCCTCCTCGAAGACTGCGGTGAACAGGCTGATATGGCGGTGAGAGGCGTAGTGGCCCAGGGACTCGATGGTAGCGGGGCCGATGCCCCGGCGCGGCACGGTGATGCTGCGGATGAAGGCCAGGTCATCGTCCTCGTTGGCGATCAGGCGCAGGTAGGAGCACAGGTCCTTGATCTCGGCGTTCTCAAAGAAGCTGCGCCCGCCCGAGATGGCATAGGGGATCTTGTGGTTGCGCAGCTGCTGCTCGAACAGGCGGGCCTGGTGGTTGCCCCGGTAGAGGATGGCGTAGTCCTTGAAATGGGTGCGGTTCTCGAACTTGTGGGCGGAGATCTTCATCACCACCGCCTCGGCCTCGTGCTCGGGGGTCTGGTAGGCCACCACGTTAACCGGCTCGCCGGCACCGTGCTCCGACCACAACTTCTTGTCGAAGAGCTTTTCGTTGTTGGCGATCACCGTGTTGGCGGCGTGCAGGATGCGCGAGGTGGAGCGGTAGTTCTGCTCCAGCTTGATGACCCGCAGCTTGGGGTAGTCGACAGGCAGCTGGCGCAGGTTCTCGATGTCGGCGCCGCGCCATGCGTAGATGGCCTGGTCGTCGTCGCCCACAGCGGTAAACGCTGCGCGCACGCCGGCCATCAGCTTGAGCAGCCGGTACTGGGCGCGGTTGGTGTCCTGGTACTCATCCACCAGCAGGTAGCGCAGCTTGTTCTGCCAGCGCTCGCGCACCTCGGGGTGCTCGTCGAAGAGCTTCACCGGCAGGCGGATGAGATCATCAAAATCCACGCCCTGGTAGGCCCGCAGGGTCTTGTCATACTCCATGTAGAGCAGCGCTGCGGCGGACGAGATCTCGTCATTGGCCAGGTGGGCGGCTTCGTTGGGCTCGATGAGGGCGTTCTTCCAGCTGGAAATCTGCCACTGCAGGGCCTTGGCGCGGTTCTTGTCGGTGCTGGCCGTCATCTCGGCGATGATCTGGGTGGTGTCCGACGAATCGAGGATGGAAAACTGGGGCTTGAGACCCAGCAGCTTGGCTTCCTGGCGCACGATGCGCACGCCCATGGCGTGAAAGGTGCACACCGTCAGGCCCTTGGTGGCGCGGCCGCCCATCAGCTTGTTGATGCGCTCCAGCATCTCCTTGGCGGCCTTGTTGGTAAAGGTAATGGCTGCGATGTTGTGGGGGTTGAAGCCGCACTCGGTGATCAGGTAGGCGATCTTCTGGGTGATCACCCGGGTTTTGCCCGACCCGGCGCCGGCCAACACCAGGCAGGGGCCGTCCAGGTAGTGGATGGCTTCGCGTTGGGGGGCATTGAGGAGCAGGGCGGACATGGGGAAGTACGTAGGGTGGAACGGGACAGCATTTTACCGCCCCGGCGAGGCCGGGTCGTGCTCCCATAGGGGCGAATGAATTCGACCCCATGGGAGCCGCTGCGGTAAGCTCCGGCCATCATGTCCGTGTTCACACCCGTCACCGATTCCGACCTGGCCGCCTGGCTGGGCAATTACGCCATTGGCCGCCTGGACAGCCTGCAGGGCATCTCCGCCGGCGTCCAGAACAGCAACTTCTTCGTCAACACCAGCCTCGGGCGTTATGTGCTCACCCTGTTCGAGACCATGCCCCGGGCCGAGCTGCCCTTCTACCTGCACCTGATGGCCCACCTGGCACGCCACGGCCTGCCCGTGCCGGCGCCCATCGCCAACCGGGACAACGAATACCTGGGCACCCTGTCGGGCAAACCAGCGGTGCTGGTCAGCCGCCTGGCCGGCCGCTCCGAGATGGCCCCCACGGTGGCCCACTGTGCGCGCATCGGCGCCATGCTGGCCGGCCTGCACCTGGCCGGCCTCACCTTCGGCCGCAAGCAGGCCAACCCCCGGGGTGCCGAATGGCGCCGCGACTGTGCGGCCCGGGTGCGCCCCCAACTTCCGGCCGATGAACAGGCCGAGCTGGACGCGGAGATCGCCTTCCAGGCCGGCTTCGACCTGGCAGCCCTGCCCCAGGGGGTGATCCATGCCGACTTGTTCCGCGACAATGTGCTGTGGGACGGCGACTATATCGGCGGCGTCATCGACTTCTACTTCGCCGGGCACGACGCCCTGCTCTTCGATGTGGCCGTCACCCTGAATGACTGGTGCGCCGCGGCCGACGGCAGTCTCGACCCTGCGCGCAGCGGCGCCCTGCTGGCGGCCTACGCCGAATCCCGCCCCTTCACAGCGGGCGAGCGGGCCGCGTGGCCGGCCATGTTGCGGGCCGCAGCCCTGCGTTTCTGGCTGTCCCGACTCGAAGACTTCCACCTGCCCCGGGCCGGCGAAATGGTGCTGGTGAAGGATCCGGGGGAGTATCGGCGCATCCTGCGCCTGCGTGCCGGCGCAGCACCGCTGCCGGCCCTGCCTGGCTAAGGCCTCCGTCCGTCGCAGACCGCCGGTTTGAAGTGAACAGGCGATTTGGGCTAGCATCTCACCGCAGTGCAACATCCTGATTTTTCATCCCGTTTTCCCGTCGCCCGCCATGACTGATCCGGCACCCAAGGCCGTCCATCCCCACAACGCCGCGCGCCATCCGCAGCCGCAGCGCGTCTCGCCTGCCGAGGCCCTGAACTGGCTGAAGGCCGGTTGGGGCTATTTCATCGGCAATCCAGGCGTATGGGTGGCCATCAGTGTGATTTTCATCGTCATGCTCTTCGTGCTAGGGCTGGTGCCCCTGCTGGGCTGGGCGGTGGTACTGATCGGCTTTCCTGTCATGGTGGCGGGCATGGTGCTGGGCTGCCACGCCCAGGCCCGGGGCGAACCTCTGCGCATCGAACACCTCTTTGCCGGTCTCAAGGTGCATGCCGGCAATCTGGCCCTGGTGGGCGTGTTCTATCTGCTCGGTGGCCTCATCGCCGGCTTCGTGTCGGTGGTCATCGGCGGTGGTGCGATGCTCACCGGCTACATCCTCGGTGCCCTGGAAGGCCTGGGCCTGGGCCTGGTGAGCGGCGTGGTGCTGACCAGCGTAACCTTCTCGGTGCTGTGGGTGCTGCTCATCACCGCCCTATGGTTCGCCGCTCCGCTGGTAGTACTGCGTGACACCCCGCCCCTCGACGCCATGAAGCTGTCCCTCGCTGCATGCTTCAGCAACTTCGGCGTCTTCGTCGTGCTCGGCGTGCTGATTTACGTGCTGATCTGGGTGGCCATGGTGCCCGCCGGGCTCGGCGTGCTGGTGTTGATACCCGTGCTGGCCGGTACCGTGTATTCGTCCTACCAGGCTGTTTTCGGCGAGGTGCCGGCCCTGCCCGCGCCAGCCGACACGGCCCCCCAGGAAGGCACGGAGTAAGCGGATGCAGGCACGCATGCTGCCCGCCCAGCGCGGCTGGGCCTGGATTTTCGATGGTTTTTCCCTGTGGCGGCGCAACCCGGCCCTGATCACCTTTCTGGTCTTCGGCTGCTCCCTGTGCCTGCTGCTGATCGCCGCCATACCGCTGATCGGCCAGGTGATCATGTCCCTGATCATGCCGGCCCTGTCCCTGGGCATCTTCAACGGCTGCAAGGCCGTGGCCGAACGGCGCAAGGCCGGGCCGGACATCCTGCTGTCGGGCTTCCGCCAGAACCTGCCCGAACTGGTCAAGATCGGCGGTATCTACCTGGCCGGCACCCTGGCGGTGATGGGCGTAAGCCTGCTCATCGACGGCGAGATGAACATCAAGCTCTCCAAGGCCATGCTGGGCCGCGTCGGCTGGGGCGAAACCCTCGACGACCCTACCTTCACCCTGGCCCTGCTGGTGGCCACCATCGGCTCCACACCACTGATGATGGCCTACTGGTTCGCCCCGCTGCTGGCCGGCTGGGGGCAGGTGCCGGCAGCCAAGGCCCTGTTCTTCAGCTTCATCGCCTGCCTGCGCAACTGGCGCGCCTTCCTCGCCTACGGCATTGGTCTGTTGGTCGTCGCCCTGGGCGCGGGAATGCTCATCAGCATCCTTGGGCTGGTCTCGCCCCTGCTCGCCATGCTCCCGGCCCTGGTCTTTCCGGTAGTTTTCATTCCGGTGATCTTCGCCAGCTTCTACATCAACGCCCTCGACGTGTTCGAGCACATCGGGCCCGATGAGCTCATCTGAGGCGGGCGCAGGCGCGCTGGGCATCTTCGGCGGCACTTTCGACCCCATCCACTACGGCCACCTGCGCCTCGCCGAAACGGCACGGGAAGCCCTGGGCCTGGCGGGCGTGCGCCTGATTCCCGCAGGCCAGCCGCCCCACCGGGCCAGCCCAGGCGCCAGTGGCGCCCAGAGGCTGGCCATGGCCCGCCTGGCCGCGGCCGACAACCCGGCCTTCGAAGTGGACCCGGCCGAGGTGGAGGCCGCCCAGGCCAGCTTCACCATCCTCACCCTCGAGCGTCTGCGCGCCACCCTCGGGGCAGAGCGTCCGCTGGTGCTGTTGCTGGGGGTCGATGCCTTCCTCGGCCTGCCCACCTGGCGGCGCTGGGCCGAGCTGTTCGACTTCGCCCACGTTGCGGTGGCCAACCGACCCGGCTACACCCTGGACGAACCCCGCCTGCCCGACGAACTGGCCCGCCACGTGGAACAGCGCCGGGCCGCCCCAGAAGCCTTGGCCGGCGCGCCTTCCGGCTGCATCGTCAGCTTTTCCATGACCCCGCTGGCGATCTCCGCCACCGATATCCGCAACCGTGCCGCCAGCGGCCAAAGTCTGCGTTATTTGCTCCCCCCGCCGGTTCTTGACTATATTTCCCGGCATCAACTCTATTCTTGAATCAATGGACATCAGCCAAACCGAAAGCCTCATCGTATCCGCCCTCGAAGACATCAAGGGCAAGGACATAGAGGTCATCAACACCACACGCCTCACCTCCCTGTTCGAGCGCGTCATCATCGCCAGTGCCGACTCCAATCGCCAGACCCGCGCCCTGGCCCGCAACGTGGCCAACAAGGCCCGCGAAGCCGGCATCAACGTGCTCAGCATCGAGGGCGAAGACGGCGGCGAATGGGTACTGGTGGACCTGGGCGACGTGGTCGTCCACGTGATGCAGCCCGCTGTACGCGCCTACTACAACCTGGAAGAGCTGTGGGCCGGTGGCGCATCGCGCGGAGCCCGCCCGGGCGGCGGAATCGCCCGTAGCGCCTAATCTTCTTCTCCCCGCGGTGGCCCGTCCGCCGCCAAGCGCACCCATGAAACTGCTCCTCGTTGCCGTCGGCACGCGCATGCCTGCGTGGGTCGACAGCGGGTTCGACGACTTCGCCAAACGCATGCCCCGGGAGCTACCCCTGCAGCTCGTCGAGGTCAAGGCCGAACCGCGCACCACCGGCAAGACCGTCGAGGCCATGATGGCCGCCGAGGCCGCCCGCATCGAGGCTGCCCTGCCGGCCCGCTGCCGCCGCCTGATCCTCGACGAGCGCGGCGAAGACCTGACCACCAAAGCCCTGGCCAAGCGCCTGGAGCGCTGGCAGGACGGGGGCGACGACGTGGCCCTGATCATCGGCGGGCCAGACGGGCTCGACCCAGCCCTCAAGTCCACTGCCCACGAGACGATGAGACTCTCCAGCCTCACCCTGCCCCATGCCATGGTGCGGGTGATGCTGGCCGAGGCCCTGTACCGGGCCTGGAGCCTGTCAAAGAACCACCCCTACCACCGGGAGTGACATGAGCCATCCGTCCATCTACCTCGCCTCCAACAGCCCGCGCCGACGCGAGCTGCTCAAACAGATCCACGTAGCCTTCGAGCCCCTGCTCTTCCGCGGCCCCGGGCGCGAGGACCACGACATCAACGAGGACATTCGCCCCGGCGAGGACGCGGTAACCTATGTGCGCCGGGTAGCACGGGCCAAGGCCGAAGGCGGCATCAACCGGGTACGCTGGCGCGGCCTGCCCCCACGCCTGCTGCTGGCCGCCGACACAACCCTGGAACTGAACGGCGAGATCATCGGCAAGCCCGATCACGGCGAGCACGCCATGGCCATCCTGCGGGAGCTCTCCGGCCGCACCCACCAAGTGCTCACCGCCGTGGTGGTCACCGACGGACAGCGTTTCGAGGAGCGTCTGTCCACCAGCCAGGTGCGCTTCCGGCGCCTGCGCGATGACGAGATCCGCCGCTACGTGGCCACCGGCGAAGCGGCCGACAAGGCCGGCGCCTACGGCATCCAGGGGCGCGCCGCCCTCTTCATCGAGGAAATCCGTGGCAGCTACACCGGAATTATGGGCCTGCCCCTGTTCGAGACCGCGGCCCTGCTGCAGGAATTCGGCTATCCTCTCTGACGCTCTCTGAGAGAATCACGCCCGAGCCCGCAGAAGACGGGAACACAACACCACGACGCGGAAGCAATCCGCGCAGCCGATGCCGGACGAGCGGCGATCGGCGATGGCGCAGCACGTCCTGCGTCATCGCCCATCTCCGTTTGCCTCCCGCATCATGTCTGAAGAATACCTGATCAATTTCACACCCCAGGAAACCCGCGTCGCGCTGATGCAGCAGGGCGTCGTCCAGGAAGTCCACGTCGAGCGCACCGCCAGCCGGGGCATTGTCGGCAACATCTACCTGGGCAAAGTAGTGCGCGTGCTGCCGGGCATGCAGTCGGCCTTCATGGACGTGGGCCTGGAGCGCACGGCCTTCCTGCACGTGGCCGACATATGGTCCGACCGGCACGCCGGTGACCCGCCACGCCCCATCGAGCGCATCCTCGCCGAGGGCCAGAACCTCATCGTCCAGGTCCTCAAGGACCCCTTGGGCACCAAGGGCGCGCGCCTGTCCACGCAGATCTCCATCGCCGGTCGCATGCTGGTGTACCTGCCCCAGGACAAGCACATCGGCATCTCCCAGCGCATCGGCGACGAAGCCGGCCGCGAAGCCCTGCGCGAGCGGGTCAGCCGCCTGCTGCCGGCCAACGAACCGGGGGGCTACATCGTTCGCACCATGGCCGAGAACGCCTCCGACGACGAACTCGCCGCCGACATCGCCTACCTCAAGAAACTCTGGGCCGAGATCAAGAACCGCGCCGTCGGCGCCCGCCCGCCCTTCGTGCTGTACCAGGATCTCAACCTGGCCCAGCGGGTGATGCGCGACCTGGTCACCGACGCCACCACCCGCATCGTTGCCGACTCCCGGGAGAACTTCCAGAAGCTCAGCACTTTCGCCACCGAGTACATGCCCCAGGTGGCCCCGCTGCTCGACCACTACACTGGCGAGCGCCCCCTGTTCGACCTCCATGGGGTCGAAGCGGAGATCGAAAAAGCCCTGGCCCGGCGGGTGGACCTGAAATCAGGCGGCTACCTCATCATCGACCAGACCGAGGCGATGACCACCATCGACGTGAACACCGGCGGTTTCGTCGGCGCCCGCAACTTCGACGACACCATCTTCAAGACCAACCTGGAGGCAGCTCAGGCCATCGCCCGCCAACTGCGGGTGCGCAACCTGGGCGGCATCATCATCGTCGACTTCATCGACATGGAAAGCCCAGAGCACCGCAGCGCCGTGCTCGACGAATTCCGCAAGGCCCTCTCCAAAGACCATACCAAGATGACGGTAAATGGCTTCACCAGCCTCGGCCTGGTGGAGATGACCCGCAAGCGCACCCGGGAATCCCTGGCGCACCTGCTGTGCGAGCCCTGTCCGACCTGTAGCGGCCGGGGCGAGGTAAAGACCGCCCGCACGGTGGCCTACGAGATCCTCCGTGAGCTGCTGCGCGAAGCCCGTCAGTTCAATGCCCGCGAGTTCCGGGTGCTGGCTGCACCCAACGTGATCGACCTCTTCCACGAGGAAGAATCCCAGTCCCTGGCCATGCTGTCCGACTTCATCGGCAAGACCATCTCCCTGCATCCCGAGGCCAGCTACGGTCAGGAACAGTTCGACATCGTGCTGCTTTAAGGCCCGAAAAATACCCATGGAATAAACGCACCAATACAGTGCAATCCCAGTATTGGTGCGGGTTTCACGGCTTTTCCGCCCCGTGTCAGTGCATCCAAAAATTCAATCGCCAATTGATTGACGCTGCAATGCCCAGGCCCGCAGAATCGCGCCCCTCGCACAGGCAGGATGATCTCAGGATGCAAACCCCCAACACCCTCCAGGCCACCCCCGGCCAATCTTCCGGCGCCGTCCGGATCGGTCTCAACCACGGCTATGCCTTCGATGGCGACAGCGTCCAGCTCGACGCCGAGCTGCTGGTGAGCAACGCGGACGAAGCCGCCGATCAGGAATGGGCACTCCAGCTGTGGGCCTGCGAAGCCCCTTTCGACGGTCAGCCCGTCACTGCAGCCAAGATTGCCGAACTCCCCGTGGGCACCCTGGACGCCGGCAGCCCGGCCTGGGTCAGCGCCTTCACCGCCGCCCGCCCGCCCGCCGGCCAGGCCGGGCACAACATGGTGCTGGTGCTCGCCGCCGGCCGTGACGGCCACTTCGACCAGGTGCTGGATTACGCCAACTTCCCCCGCACGGAAACCTTCGTACAGCCCCGTCTCGTGGGCAGCACCGGCTTCAGCGTGGGCGAAACCACGATCAGCCTGAGCGTGGACGGCATCGACAACCCCCGTGGCGCGGACAATCTCAGCGGCACCCTGTCGCTGGAGCTGTGGGCCCTCGACGCCCCCTTCCGCAATGGCAACCCCGAGGGCGTACAGCTGGTCGCCAGCACCCTCGGCAGCCTGGCCGGCCAGAGCAGTTGGCAGAGCCTCGCCCTCGATCTGCCCCTCGCCGCCCGCCCAGCCGGCACCTGGCACATCGCCCTGCTGCTGCGTGAATGGACCGCCGTCGGCTACGTCACCCGCGACTTCACCAACTTCGCCCTGCCCCTGAGCTGGGAAGCCGAAGCCGTGGCCACTCCGATCGTCGAACCGGTCGCTTCCGCCAAACCGGCCTCCAAGGCCAAACCTGCAGCCAAAGCCGCTGCCCCCAAGGCAGCCGCCCCGGCCAAGGCCGCAACAGTACCGACCGCCGTTTCGGTCAACAAGGCCAGCGAAGCCGAGCTGGCTGCCGTCAAGGGCCTGCCCAAAGCCGTCGCCAGCGCCATCATCGCCGCCCGCCCCTTCAAGACCCTCGACGAACTGGTCAAGGTCAAGGGCATGGGCGTGAAGATGCTCGACAAGCTCAAGGGCAGCCTGAGCCTCTGATCGCCCGGGCGAAATTCATTCGACCCCACAGACGCCGTTGTCGCACCCGGTTTTATCCACCGGAGGCGCAGAGGCTTTTGTGGGGTCGAATTCAAACGGGGCAAAGCCGGGTGAATTGGCCCACACACCAGAAGCACCGCTCGCGTACGACCTAAGCGCCCGGCCCCTCCCGCACGCAGCTCCCCCACAGACTCTCGCCCCCCACTTCCAGCCAGCACAGCCACGCCCGTACGTCGAACTCCAGCTGGTGGTAAGCCGGCTCCATCCGGCAACACAACTGGTAGAAGGCCTTGTCGTGCTGGCGCTCCTTCAGGTGCGCCAGCTCGTGCACCACGATCATGCGCAGGAATTCCGCCGGCGCCTCGCGAAACAGGGTGGCGACGCGGATCTCGCGCTTGGTCTTGAGCTTGCCGCCTTGCACCCGCGACACGGTGGTGTGGGTGCCCAGGGCCTTGTGGATGGTCTGCAGTTTGCCGTCGAAGGCCACCTTGCTGAGGGGCTCGGCATTGCGCAGGTAGCGCGCCCTCAGCTCCGTCACGTAGGCGTACAACGCGCCGTCGTTGCGTACCGCATGGGGCTGGGGATACTTGCGAAGGAGCAGGGGCCCAAGCTGGCCGTCGGCGAGCCGGCTGCGCACCTGGTGCACCAGGTGCTCTGGATAGCCAGAGAGATATTTCAACGGGGCCACGGGGAGCATGACAGGCATCCAGGGAAGCAAGGCCGGAATTCTAGCGCCTGACCTCATCATTCCTTGATCTTCCGCAATATGCGCCGCGTCTGGCGGCGTAGTTTACTGACCAATCAGTCAGTAAACATCGAGAGGACGATGTGATGGAAACGTCCCGATCCGCCCCTTTGCCAGACCGCAGCCAGCCCTCGCATTGCCCCCTCCGGCGGGCACTTCTGGTGCTGCCCCTGCTGCTCGGCACCGCCTTTCCCCTGGCAGCAGCCGAAACCCTGGCCGATGCCTGGCGGGAAGCACTTGCCGTGGATGCGCGCCTGCACGCCGCCGATGCCGACACCGATGCCGCCCGGGCCACCCTGGAAGCCGCCCGCGGCCTCGCCCTGCCCAAGGCCACCGCCAGCGCCAGTTACACCGTACTGAGCAAAGAGCCCGCCGCCCGTATCGGCCTGCCCACACTCCCCGGCATCGCCCTGCCCGACCAGCTACCGCTTTCCGAGCGCACCTACGCCACCCATGCGGTCCAAGCCACCCTGCCCGTCTACACGGGCGGCCGCATCTCCGCCGCTGTCAATGCAGCCGGCATCGGGGTGCGGGCCAGCACCTTCGAGCGTCAGCGCAGCGAGCAGGCCGTGAAGCTGGAAGTGGCCGAAACCTGGCTCGACGTACTGCGCAGCCGCAGCGCCCTGGCCGCCACCGAACGCCACCTGGCGGCCCTGGATGCCCACGCCCGCGACGTGGACGATCTCCACCGACAAGGGGTCGTTCCACGCACCGACGTGCTGTCGGTGGCGGTTGCCCGCGCCGATGCCCGCCAGCAACTGACCCGCGCCCGCCACGGCGCCGACCTCGCCACCGCAGCCTACAACCGCCTGCTGGGCCGCCCTCTGGACGCCACGGCAGATCTGGCCGAACCCCCGCCCGACACCGCTGGCCGCGACGACTTTGCCACCCTCGCCGCCCGTGCCCACCAGCAGCGGCCCGAGCTGGCCCTGCTCGGCGCCCGGGCCGAGGCCGGCGACCAGGAAGCCGAGATGGAGCGCGCCGCCCGCCGCCCGCAGGTGGGCCTCAGCGCCGCCGTGCTCCACGAGGACAACCGCTACCGGGTCAGCCAGGACATCGCCCAGGTGGTCATCGGCGTGCAATGGGATCTGTTCGACGGGGGTATCCAGCGCCAGCGCACCGATGCCGCCACCGCCCGGGCCCGGGCCGCCCGCGAACGCCAGGCCGACAGCGCCAGCCGGGTGGAACTGGAGGTGCGCCACGAATGGCTGGCCGTGGACGAAGCCATCCAGCGCCTCGCCACCACCTCCACCGCAGTGGCCCAGGCCGACGAGAACCTGCGCGTCGCCCGTGACCGCTACCGCAACGGAGTTGGCACCCACACTGAAGTCCTGGATGCGGAAGCCCTGCGCACCCTCACCGACCGCAACCACCTCAACGCCCACTACGACGTGCACCTCGCCCGCTTCCGCCTGCAAAAGGCCGTCGGCGAGCTGTAAGGGAGTTCCGCCATGCCCCTCAACAAGAAGACCCTCGTGATCGCCCTCGCCGCCACCGCCATCGTGGCGGGTGGCGCCTGGGCCTGGCAGCACTTCGCCGGCAACGCCACCCTGCCCGAAGGCCTGATCCAGGCCAACGGGCGCATCGAGGGCGATCACACCACCGTGGCCAGCAAGCTCCCCGGACGCATCGCCGAAATGAAGGTGCGCGAAGGCGATGGCGTACAGGCGGGGCAGCTCCTCGCCCGCCTCGAAGACACCCAGCTCACCGCCCGCAAAGAGCAGGCCGATGCCGCCGTCGCCACCCTGCAGGCCCAGCTCGACGCCGCCCGTGCCCAGCTCGCCATCGCCCGCCGCGAAGTGCCCCTGGCCGAGGCCAGTGCCGGCGCCGTGCTGGCCAAGGCCCGTGCCGCCGAAACCCAGGCCGCCAGGGATGCCCGGCGCTTCGATGAACTGGCCGAGCGGGGCACGGTGGAAACCCGCCGCGCCGAGCAGATGCGCCTTGCCCACACCGCCGCCGCCGCCGACCTGCGCCAGGCGGAGCAATCGGCCAGCGCCGCCCGCCTGGGCAATGACAAGGTGAAGGCCAGGGAGAACGACATCGCTGCCCTCGAAGCCGGCCTGCGTCAGGCCCGGGCAGCGGCAAGCGAAGTCGCCAGCCTGATCGATGACCTGAGCCTGCGCGCGCCCACGGGTGGCGTGGTGCTGAACCGCCTGCGCGAAAACGGCGAAATGGTGGCCGCGGGAACGCCGATGTTCGACCTGGTGGACCTCGACAAGCTCTATCTCAAGGTCTACGTACCCGAAAAGCAGATCGGCCAGCTGCGCCTGGGCCTGCCGGCGCAGGTCTATACCGACGCCTTCCCGGGGCAGGCCTTCGCCGCCCGCACCCGCTACATCGCTTCGCGCGCCGAATTCACCCCCAAGGAAGTCCAGACCCCGGACGAGCGGGTCAAATTGAGCTATGCGGTAAAACTCTACTTCGACGCCAACCCCGAGCACCGCCTGAGCCCCGGCGTGCCTGCCGATGCGGTGATCCGCTGGAAGGACGAGGTGCCCTGGCAGGCACCACGCTGGTAGCGCCATGAACACCCCCACCTCTCCCGCCATCCGCGTCGAAGGCTTCGCCAAGCGCTACGGCAAACGCCTGGCAGCCGACGGGCTGAGCCTGACGGTGCAGCAGGGCGAGATCTACGGGCTGGTGGGCGCCGACGGATCGGGCAAGTCCAGCCTGATGAAGGCCGTGGCCGGCGTGCTGGCCTTTGACGCAGGCACGGTGGAGGTCTTCGGCACCCGGGTGGACTCGGCACGCAGCGCCGAGCGGGTCAAACAGCGCATCGGCTTTCTGCCCCAGGGGCTCGGCCTCAACCTCTATCCCGACCTGTCCATCGAGGAGAACGTGGATTTCTTTGGCCGCCTGCGCGGCGTGGCGGCGGCCGAGCTCGCCGAGCGCAAGCGCCAGCTGCTGGAAATGACCCGCCTCGACGCCTTCCGGGGGCGGCCGATGCGCCAGCTTTCGGGCGGCATGAAGCAGAAGCTCGGGCTGGTATGCACCCTCATCCACGAACCCGATCTGGTCATCCTCGACGAACCCACCACCGGCGTCGACCCCGTCTCCCGGCGCGACTTCTGGGCCATCCTCGGCAAACTGCTGGAAGAAAAGGGCATCACCGCCCTGGTGTCCACCGCCTACCTGGACGAGGCCGACCGCTTCCACCGGGTGTCCCTGTTCCACGAAGGCAAGGTAATGGGCGAGGGCACGCCGGCCGAGCTGGTAGCCCAGGTGCCTGGCACTGTGGCCCTGTTCCGCGCCGAACCCCAGGCCGAGGCCCTGCTGCGCCTCAAGGCCGCGTTTCCCCAGACTGAAGCCATGGGCCCCTGGCTGCGGGTGTTTGCCGAGGGTCTGGATGCAGCCGGGGCCCGGGAAACAGTGGGCAATGCGCTCACCGGCATCCTGCCGACGGACTGGTTCGCCCGCGAGCCGGAGCTGGAAGACGTGTTCGTGGCCATGCTGCGACAGCGCGGGGCACAGCTGGAATCAGCCTTTTCCGCGGGCAGCCACATGCCCGCAGGCGCTACCGACCTGGCCATTGAGGCCCGTGGCCTGACCCGCATCTTCGGCGACTTCCGCGCTGCCGACGCGGTGAGCTTCACGGTGCCCCAGGGGGAGATCTTCGGCCTGCTCGGCGCCAATGGTGCCGGCAAAACCACAGTGATCAAGATGCTCACCGGCATCCTCAAGCCCTCGTCGGGCGAAGGTCGGGTGGCCGGCGCCGACATGCGCAGCGCCGGGCGCGCCATCAAGGAGCGCATTGGCTACATGAGCCAGGCCTTCTCCCTCTACCACGACCTGTCGGTGGTGGAGAACATCCGCCTCTACGCCGGCATCTACGGCCTCGACGAGCGCCAGGCGCGCCTCCGCAGCGACTGGGTGATCGGCATGGCCGGGCTGGCAGGCTTCGAGAACGACGCCGCCGGCCGTCTGCCCATGGGCCTGCGCCAGCGCCTCGCCCTGGGCTGTGCATTGGTGCACGAGCCCCGGGTGCTGTTTCTCGATGAGCCGACCTCCGGAGTGGATCCCATCGGCCGCCGCATGTTCTGGGACATCCTCTTCCACCTGTCGCGTCGGGAGGGGGTGGCCATCCTGGTCACCACCCACTATATGAGCGAGGCCGAACACTGCGACCACCTGGCCCTGATGTACGCCGGTCGGGTGGTGGCCGACGCCTCGCCCGAAGCGATGAAGGCGGGCATCGCTGCCGAGTCGGGCCAGCTGGTGGAGCTGCGCGTGGACCACCCCGTGCCGGCCCAGGCGGCCCTGCGTGCGGCCGGCTTTGCCAGCGCCACCCTGCACGGACGCTCGGTGCACCTGCTCTCCCGCGATGCCGCCACCGACCTCCGGCGGCTGCCTGGCCTGCTGGCCGAGGCCGGCATTACCGTACACTCGGCCGACCTGCGCCCCCTGTCGATGGAAGACGTGTTCGTGCACCGCATCACCGCCCTGGAAGCCGCCGACCGGAGGGCGTCATGAAGCACCAGCGCATCATCGCCCTGGCCTGGAAGGAATGGCGCGAGATCATCCGCGACCGGCTGTTCTTCGCCCTCGCCTTCATCGTACCCACCATGCTGATGCTGCTGTTCGGCTTCGGCCTGACCCTGGACGTGGAGAACCTGCCCTTCGCCGTGGTGGACCACGACCGCAGCGCTGCCAGCCGCGACTACACCTACCGCTTCATCTCCTCCCGCTATTTCGATTTCAAGGGCCAGGCCGGCGACGAACGCCAACTCGACACCCTGCTGGCCGACAACCGCATCCGCCTGGCCCTGGTGATACCGCCACGCTTTGGCGAGCGTCTGGCCAGGGGCGAGGCCGCACCCGTGCAGGTGCTCATCGACGGCACCTTCCCCATGCGCGCCCAGACTACCCAGGGCTACGTGGCCGCCATCAACAGCGCGGTGAGCCTCGACAACATGGCCGGCGCCCTGTCAGCCGGCCGCGGCATCCCCCTGGCCGAGGCCCAGGCCCGGGTCCAGCCGGTGAAGCTGGAAGTGCGCTACCTCTACAACCAGAGCGTGAAGAGCATCTGGTCCCTGGCCCCCAAGCTGATCATGCTCATCATGATGCTGTCGCCCCCCTTCCTCACCGCCCTGGGCGTGGTGCGCGAGAAAGAGTCCGGCTCGATCTTCAACATCTACTCGTCCACCGTATCGCCGGGCGAATTCCTGATCGGCAAGCTCGCACCCTATGTGGCGATCTCCTTCACCAACGGGCTGATCCTGTGGGCACTGGCGGTGGGACTGTACGGCACCCCCTTCAAGGGCGACCCGGCCTTCTTCGCCCTGGCTCTGCTGCTCTACGTGGTGTGCACCACCGGCCTGGGGCTGGTGATCTCGATGCTGGTACAGACCCAGGTGGCGGCGATGATCGTGGCCAGCATCGTCAGCATCATCCCGGCGGTGCTGTACTCGGGGATGCTGCTGCCCCTGTCGTCCCTGGCACCCGGGGCCTCTGCCATCGCCCATGCCCTGCCGCCCATGTATTTCACCAACATCGTGGTGGGGAGCTTCCTGAAGGGAGTCGGCTGGCAGGCCCTGTGGGCCGACATGCTGGTGCTCACAGCCTATGCGGTGGGCCTGTTCGGGCTGGGCTACCTGCTGTTCAGCAAGAGGCCGTCAGCATGAATGGCATCTTCTCCGGCGCCGGCCTGCGCCGCCTGCGGGTGATGACCCACAAGGAGCTGCTGCAGCTCTTTCGCGATGTGGCCCTGATGGTGTTCTTCCTCTATGCCTTCACCGGTGACATCTACATCGCCGCCTCCGGGGTCAGCATGCAGCTGAAGAATGCGGCCATCGCCACCCTGGACGGCGACCACAGCCTGGCCTCCCGGGAACTGGCCAGCCGCTTCCAGCCACCCTATTTCCAGGCCGCGGGCAGCGCCGGCACGCCGCGCCAGGCGATCCGCCACCTGGACGACGCCGAGGTGATGGCGGTGCTCGACATTCCGCCGCGCTTCGGCGAACGCCTGTCCAGGGGCGAACAGGTGGCCGTGCAACTGCAGGTAGACACCTCCAATTCAGTGCTGGGCTTCCTGGCTTCCAGCTATGGCGCCCAGATCGTAGGCCGCTATGGCCTGGAGGTAGCTGCCCTGCGCGAAGGCCTGAGCAGTGGCGGGATCGCCGGCCCCGTCATCCAGGCCGACACCCGCATCTGGTACAACCCCAACCAAAACGACGCCTGGTTCATGGGCATCTCCGAGATGCTGACGGTCATCACCCTGTTCGCAATCCTTCTGCCCGCAGCAGCGATGGTGCGTGAGAAGGAGCGCGGCACCATCGAGCAGTTGATGGTCACTCCGCTGAGTGCCTTCCAGATCCTCTTCCCCAAGGTCATCGCGATGACGCTGGTGATCCTGGCGGGCACCGCCATCGCCCTGTTCGGCGTGCTCGGCCCGTGCTTCAACCTGCCCATGCGCGGCAACCTGGTACTGTTTTTTCTGATCACCGCACTCTACGTGTTCACCACCGCCGGCCTGGGCCTGCTGGCCGCCACGGTCGCCCGCAACCTGGCCCAGGTAGGCATGCTGACGGTGGTGATCCTGATGCCCATGCTGCTGCTCTCAGGCGCTTGGACGCCCATCGAGGCCATGCCCGAGTGGATGCGCATTCTGGCGTGGGCCTCACCGCTACACTACTTTCTGGACGCCGCCTACGGCATCCTGCTCAAGGGCGTCGGCATGGCGCTGCTGTGGCAACCGGTACTGGCCATGGGGCTGCTGGGTGTCGTGGTGTTCGGCGCCGGCATGGGCCGCTTCGGCAGGCAGTTCGGCTAAGCTCAGCGCCCCAGCAACGCGGCCAAGGGCGCCAGGATCTCCTCACCCACCGCGTCGAAGCGGCTGAAGCGCAGATCGTCCAGCACCCGCAGCCCGGCCGGGTCTTCGTGCATCGCACACAGGATGCGCTGGATGGTCTCACGCTTGTCGGCCCAGTCGGGCGACACCATGAAGCAGTGGAAGGCCAGCCCATCACAGCTCTCACCCACCACCTCCAACTGGCTGCGCGTGCTCGGGTTGAGGCTGTTCCAGGTTTCATTGAAAACAATCCCCAGGTCGGCCGTGCCGTCGATCACTGCTTTCGCCGCGTTGAGATGGTTGCCGACGAAAGTAAAGGCCGCCCGACGCACATCGATGTCGAGTCCGTCGAGCACCTTCAAACCCAGATCATGGATGATCAGCTTGTCGGTGGCACTGGCGATATGCGAGGCGGGGCCCCGCTGGGCGCCCCGGCGCGCCACCACGACAGCCTCGTCCACAACCCCGGCCGGCCGTGCAACGGGCACGAAACCCCGCTCCCGGGCAAAGCACAGCACACTGTACGGATTGGCATAGACCACATGATGAGGGTGGTCGAGCACAGCCTGACGCTCCTCGAGAAAGCTGTCGCGGGGATCAAAGTGAATCCCGATACCCAATTTGCGCTGAAGATAGGTGTTGAGGGTGAACCAACCAAGCAGGTTCTTGGCCGTGTCGTGAGGGCAGACACTGAGTTTGAACGGGCTTGGCATGGATCAGACCGTCCCGGATATGGTGTGAAGTGTGGGCATGGCGGGGTCTAGTCGTGACGGGAAGCCGGCACGCCAACCATTCGGAACGCGTGCCATATGCATGATTCTACCTGCCTGTTACATCCATCCCATGGGCTCGACGTCTCCGGGAAACCCGCCTCCGAAAACATTCAACGGAAAAGCCCGCATTTTAAAAATACGCCATACACAACAAAAATACGGTGAAAAAGGCGACAAGTTCGCGTATTTATCGGTTTCGAATTTTCTCTGAAAAAGCAATTTGATGCCTTTACGATAAATCCGGATAACATGTCTGCACCTCCCGCAGAGAGCCCCCCTCATGCCCCGCCCCTCATCCGCCATCCGGCTCCGGCCCTTCCTGCTTGTGGTCATTCTGGTGGCCGTGGTGCTCTACTACAGCTACCCCATGGCCCTCCGCCTGCAGAACGGCGGGCATTTTCTGGCAGCCCGCCCCCTGTACCTGATTTCCGCCGTGGCGGGCAATCTCAAGGCCCAGCACAACCTGGCCGCCATGCACCTGGAGGGCGAGGGCGGCCCGATCAACCCGGAAGCAGCCGCCTACTGGTATACCCGGGCAGCCGAGCAGGGGAGCATCATTTCGGCGACAACGTTGGGCGAAATGTATCTGAAGGGCTACGGCGTGGACGCGGACCCCGTAAAAGCAAGCACTCTGCTGGAGCAGGCCGCCAGGCAGGGCGACCCCGCCGCGGTGGTGATGCTTGGCGAAATGTATTCCGAGGGCGTCGAAGGTATGCCGAAAAACGGCGAGAAGGCCAAACACTGGTATCAGGTGGGGGCAGAGCGGGACATGCCGGCCGCCCAGTATGGCCTCGCCAGCCTCCATGCCTCCGGCGAACTCATACCCAAGAACCTGAATCAGGCCGAGTTCTGGTACCTCAAGGCGGCCCGCCGCGGACATGCCAAGGCTCAGCTGGCGCTGGGCATGCTTTACATCAGTCAGCCCGGGGGTGCCGGGGCCAGGGGCGCCCAGGTGTGGCTCACCGAGGCCAGCCAACAGGACGAAACCGCCGTCGCCGCACGCAAGCACCTGGCCAGCCTGTGCCGGGCAAACCCTGCCCTGAACTGCACCCTCAGCTCGGCAGGCCCCAGCCTGGGGGCATTGCTGCCCCCCGCCGCACGTCGTCGCCTATAGCCAGTCCACCAGTGCGACCCCCAGCCCCAGGGTGGTCTGACGGTGGTTGTAGTCGATCAAGGTTTCGCCGTAACCGCTGAAAACCTGGACGAAGCCCTTCAGCTTGCGATGGATGGGGAAGCTCCAGTCCACCTGGGCCGCGCCGCGCCCCCCGCTCTGCCACAGGGGCCCGCGCAGGGTCAGGCCGAGGCCGTGATCGCCCAGCTTCCACATGGCCTGCACGTCGCCATGGCCGAGATAGCGGGTGATGTCCGGGTTGTCGTCCTTGCCATCTTTCTCGGGGAAGCGATACCAGGAACGCACCAGCACGGCAAAGTCGCCACGCTCGATGCCGGCCTGGGCCATGACCCGGTTCCAGCTGCGGGACAGGGGCTCGGCTCGCCCATTGGACTGGTGATTGAAGCCCAGGGACATCATCTTGAGCTTGAACCCCGCCCCCGCATCCAGGTTGGTGCGAAACACCGCCATCAGCTCGGGCTCGTAGTTGGTCTCGCGGAAAGGCGACGAATTGCTCTTGTTGTACACCTGCCAGCTGGACTGCTGGGTGTAGCCCATCCACAGGTCTCCATGGCGCCCGAACATGCCCTCCCACAGCTTGGTCTTGAAACTGATCTGGTACTTGGCCTCCACCGGCGAGACGTCCATGGGCGTACTCACCGAGCGGTCGGGCCCGGGTGAGCTGGGCATCCGGTTGGCCGAGTTGGTGAGCCGCCCCAGCAGGATGTAGGTGGGCCGATAGGGGGTGATCAGGAAGGTGCCGCGCTTGTCCTCGGCATCCAGTTCCCAGCGTACTGAGAACGGCGTGTTGTCGGGCGGCGGGAGGGCCGGCGCCTCCTGGTGAGGGCGGCCGACGGCGTCGTCGTAGCAGGCAAGGCGCTCGGTGTTGTCGGCGATGGCGGCACAGGTGGAGGGGCTACCGGCGGCCAGCACCGGCCCGGCGCCAAGGGTGGCCAGCAGTGCCAGGGAGGGCCCAAGGGAAAAACGATGATTCATGAACGCTCTCTTTCTGTCCGGATCAGCCCGCCTGCCGGGCTGCCATGAACTCGCCAAGGATACGCCCGGTATGGGACCGGGCCACCTGCACCACCGCCTCCGGCGGCCCCGCGGCGACGATCTCGCCACCGCCCTCGCCGCCTTCGGGCCCCAGGTCGATGATCCAGTCGGCCTCGGCCATCAGGTCCAGATCGTGCTCGATCACCAGCACGGTGTGACCGGCGTCGGCCAGACGGTGAAGCACGTGGATCAGCTTTTCCACGTCGGCCATGTGCAAGCCCACGGTGGGCTCGTCGAGCACGTAGAGGGTGTGCTTCTCGGGGGGCAGAGGGCGGCCCGGTCCGGCGGCGGATTCGCCGGCCCGACCGCGCACCTTGGCCAGTTCCGACACCAGCTTGATGCGCTGGGCCTCACCGCCACTGAGGGTAGGGCTGGGCTGGCCGAGGGTCAGGTAGCCCAGGCCCACGTCCTGCAAGAGACGCAGGGGGTGGGCGATGGACGGGTGGGCGGCAAAGAAGTCCACCGCGTCCTCCACCGCCATGTGCAGCACCTCGGCCACGCTCTTGCCCTTCCACTGCACGGTCAGGGTTTCCGGGTTGAAGCGGGCGCCGCCGCAGGCCTCGCAGGGCATCTTCACGTCGGGCAGGAAGTTCATCTCGATGGTGATCTGGCCCTGCCCCTCGCACACCGGGCAGCGCCCGGCGCCCGTATTGAAGGAGAAGCGCGAGGCCGTCCAGCCGCGCATCTTGGCCTCGGTGGTCTCGGCGAAGAGCTTGCGGATGGCGTCCCAGAAGCCGATGTAGGTGGCCGGGCAGGAACGCGGGGTCTTGCCGATGGGAGTCTGGTCCACCTCCAGCAGGCGACCGATCTGCTCGCGCCCGTCCAGGGCCGTGCAGCCCACGGGGGCTGCGGCAGCCAGGCTGGCATGGAGCACGTCGCGGGCGAAGGTCGATTTGCCAGAGCCGGACACACCGGTGACCACCGTCAGGCGCGCCAGGGGCACCCTGGCCGACACGCCCTTGAGGTTGTGCAGGGTGGCATTGCGGACCACCAGGGCCGGGTGGTCGTCAGCCACCGCCCGGCGCGGGGCCAGCGGATGCACCAGCGGGTGGTTGAAGCAGCGCCCGGTGGCCGAATCCGGCGCGGCCATCAGGTCGGCAAGCCGGCCCTGGGCGATGATCTGCCCGCCGCGTACGCCGGCTCCGGGGCCGATGTCGATGACGTGGTCGGCGCGGCGGATGGTGTCCTCGTCGTGTTCCACCACCAGCAGGGTGTTGCCCCGCCCGCGCAGGGCTTCCAGGGTGTCGAGGAGCAGTTGGTTGTCACGCGGGTGCAGGCCGATGGTGGGCTCGTCGAGGATGTAGCAGACGCCGGTGAGGTTGGAGCCAAGCTGGGCCGCCAGGCGGATGCGCTGGGCCTCGCCGCCGGACAGGGTGGGGGCGGCCCGGTCGAGGGCCAGGTAATCCAGCCCCACCTTCCGCAGAAAGTCGAGCCGGCCGCGGATCTCGGCCACCAGGTCGCGGCCGATCTCGGCTTCCCGATGGGCCAGCTGCAGGCCCTCGAAGAAGCCCGACACCTTGCCCACCGCCAAGGAGGCCAGCTCGTGCAGGCCCAGGTCGCGGAAGCGCACGGCACGGGCCACCGGGTTGAGGCGGGCGCCATGGCAGCTCGGGCAGATTTCATCGGATTCGTGTTCGAGTTCGCCCAGGTCCAGTTCGTCCGGGTTCTCCACCTTGCCGGCGATCTTGACGCCGGTGCCGTAGCAGTCGGGGCACCAGCCGTGCTTGGCGTTGTAGGAGAACAGGCGCGGGTCCGGCTCGGGGAAGCTGGTGCCGCACTCCGGGCAGGCGCGCAGCGTAGACAGGGTGGTGAGCACCCCGCCAGGCTCGCCCAGGGGCAAGAGCTTGAGTACGCCCTTGCCATGCTCCAGGGCCGCCGTCACGTAGTCGCGCAGCAGCGGCTCGGTGTCGGCACCCACCTTCACCATGCCCACGGGCAGCTCGATGTTGTGCTCCTTGTAGCGGTCGAGGCGCGGCCACTTTTTGGTGGGCAGATAGTCGCCATCGACACGCAGCTGCTCGAAGCCCTTGCCCCGGGCCCACTTGGCCAGGTCGGTGTAGAGGCCCTTGCGGTTGATGATCAGCGGCGCCAGCAGCTCCACGGACTGGCCGGCGAAGTCGCGCTGGATGTGGGCGACGATGGACTCGAAACTCTGGGGTGTCACCGGCACATCGCAGCAGGGGCAATACTGGGTGCCCAGCTTGGTGTAGAGCAGGCGCAGGAAGGGCTGGATCTCGGTGAGGGTGCCCACCGTGCTCTTGCGCCCGCCGCGGCTGACCCGCTGCTCGATGGCCACCGTGGGCGGAATGCCGAAGATGGCATCCACTTCGGGCCTCGCCGAGGGCTGGGCAAACTGGCGGGCATAGGCGTTGAGGGATTCCAGATAGCGCCGCTGGCCTTCGCCAAACACGATGTCGAAGGCCAGGGTGGACTTGCCCGAACCCGACAGGCCGGTGATGACCGTGAACTGATCCCGGGGAATGTCCAGGCTGATGTTCTTGAGGTTGTGATGGCGGGCGTGGCGGATGGTGATGGCCTGCTCGGCCACCGGCCGGTAGCGCGCTGGCGGCTCGGCCACCACCGGCGCGGCCTGCATGGCCGAGAGCTGGGCGGCGTAGTCGGCCAGGGCCTTGCCGGTGTGGGAGGCGGGCGTGGCGATGAGCGCGGCCGGCGTGCCCTCGGCAACGATCAGGCCGCCACCGCTGCCGCCTTCGGGGCCCAGGTCCACCAGCCAGTCGGCGGCGGCGATCACGTCCAGATTGTGCTCGATGACCACCAGCGAATGGCCGGCATCCAGCAGTTTCTCGAAGGCCGAGAGCAGCCGCGCCACGTCCTCGAAGTGCAGGCCGGTGGTGGGCTCGTCGAACAGGAAGAGCAGACCGGGATCATCGCCCGTGGCCGCTTTCTTCGCTTTTTTAGCCGCGAGCTGGGCGGCCTCGGCCAGGTAGCCGGCCAGCTTGAGGCGCTGGGCCTCGCCGCCGGAAAGGGTCGGCACCGGCTGGCCGAGGCGCAGATACTCCAGGCCGACATCGGCCAGGGGCGCCAGGGCGGCGAGCACGGCTTTCTGGTCGGCAAAGAAGACGAGAGCCTCGGAGACGGTCATCTCCAGTACGTCGGCCACGCTCCGGCCGCGCCACTGCAGGGCCAGGATCTCGGGTCGGTAGCGCTTGCCGTCGCAGTCGGGGCAGCGCAGGTAGACGTCGGACAGGAACTGCATCTCCACATGCTCGAAACCCGAGCCGGTGCAGGTGGGGCAGCGCCCGGTACCGGAGTTGAAGCTGAAGGTGCCGGGGGTGTAGCCCCGGTCCTTGGCCTCATCGAGGTTGGCAAACAGCTTGCGGATGGCGTCCCAGGCGCCCACGTAGCTCACCGGGTTGGAGCGGGCGCTCTTGCCGATGGGCGACTGGTCCACCATTACCACGCCCTTGATGGATTCCACACCGGCAAAGCCGTCGAAGGCGCCCGGCACTTCGGCCGACTGGCCGAAATGCTTGGCCAGGGCCGGGTAGAGCACGTCCTGGATCAGGGTGGATTTGCCCGAACCCGACACGCCGGTGATACCCACCAGGCGCCGCAGCGGGATGGCCAGATCGACGCCCTGCAGGTTGTGCTGGCGGGCGCCCAGCAGCCGGAGGCGGGGCTCGTCTGCCGCCACCGGACGCAGCTGGCGGCGGGCATCGACGCGCTTGCGGCCAGCCAGGTAGGCGCCGGTCAGCGAGGCGGGGTCGTTGGCGATGGCGGTGGGGGCGCCGTAGGCGACGATCTCGCCGCCCCGCTCGCCGGGGCCGGGGCCGATGTCGAGCAGGCGGTCGGCGGCCAGCATCAGCTGGGGGTCGTGCTCCACCACCACCAGGGAGTTGCCGGCGTCCCGCAGGCGTTCCATCACGCCGAGGATGCGGTTGATATCGCGGGGATGCAGGCCGATGGAGGGCTCGTCGAGCACGAACAGGGTATTCACCAGCGAGGTTCCGAGGGCGGTGGTGAGGTTGATGCGCTGCACCTCGCCGCCGGACAGGGTGCGGGACTGGCGGTCCAGGGTGAGGTAGCCCAGGCCCACGTCCTGAAGATACTTGAGGCGGCCCTTGATCTCGCCCAGCAGCAACTCGGTGGCCTCGTCCAGGGGCGCGGGCAGCACCAGCCCGGCCACGAAGGGCACGATTTCGTCCACCGGCCGCCCCATCAGCTCATGGATCGCCCAGTCGCCCCCCGCCGCCGGCAGGCGCCACAACAGGGCATCGGGCTTGAGGCGGGCGCCGTGGCAGGCGGGGCATTCGGTATAGCTGCGGTAGCGCGACAGCAGCACCCGGATGTGCATCTTGTAGGCCTTGCTCTCCAGCCAGTCGAAGAAGTGGCGGATGCCGTACCAGTAGCGCGGCCAGGAGCTGTCCCAGCTCTTCCACTTGGAGTCGCCCTCGAAGAGCCATTCCCGGTGCTCGGCGGGCAGGTCGCGCACGGGGATATCCATGGCCACACCGTACTTTTTCGCCATCTTCACCAGATCGTCCTGGCACTCCTTGAAGCTGGGGCTCTGCCAGGGCTTCACCGCGCCCTCCTCCAGCGTCTTGGACTCGTCCGGCACGACCAGCGAGAAATCCACCCCGATGACCCGGCCGAAGCCCTTGCAGGTCTCGCAGGCGCCGATGGGCGAGTTGAAGGAGAACAGGCTGGGCAGCGGATCGGAGTAGGCGATGTCGCAGTCGGCGCAGTGCAGACCGCTGCTGAACTTCCAGCGCGCCTCGCCGGCATCGGCCAGGGCGTGCACCGACAGGCGGCCGTGCCCGGCAGAGAGGCCGGTCTCCAGGGCCTCCATCACCCGGGCGTGCTCGGCATTGCCGAGGCGGAAACGGTCCTGCACCACATGCAGCGTGTCGCCGTCCCGGGCGTGGATGCGGGTGTAGCCCTGCTGGGCGAGGAGGCCGGTGATCTCCTCGTCGCTGAAGTTGCCCGGCACCGTGACCGGGAAGCTCACCACCAGGCGCGGGTCGCCCGCTGCGGCAGCACGGGCGGACAGGTCTTCGAAGATCGTGGCCGGGGTGTCGCGGCTCACCGGTTTGCCGCAGCAGCGGCAGTGGAGCTTGGCGGCCCGGGCGTAGAGCAGCTTGAAGTGATCGGCCAGCTCGGTCATCGTCCCGACCGTGGAACGGGAGGTGCGCACCGGGTTGGTCTGGTCGATGGCAATGGCCGGGGGTACGCCCTCGATGCGATCCACCTGGGGCTTGTCCATACGGTCCAGGAACTGCCGGGCGTAGGGAGAAAAAGTCTCCACGTAGCGGCGCTGGCCCTCGGCGTACAGGGTGTCGAAGACCAGCGAGCTCTTGCCCGAGCCGGATACCCCCGTCACCACCACCAGCTCGTGGTGGGGGATGTCCAGGGACAGGTTCTTCAGGTTGTTCTGGCGGGCGCCGCGGATGCGGATGGCGCTGGGCCCGGTGGACGGCGGAGCGGAGTCGGAGGGCATGGAGGGCGGGTCGAAAAGGACGCAAGGCGGAATTGTAGGGCCTGTTGCCAGACCCGCCCCACCGGCATCGGTTCCTCCGCCCGCAGCCGACTCAGTGCGGCATCACGCATTGATCACACGATGGGTGACGGCCTCGTCCACCAGGGAGGTGTAGAGCAACACGCGGGTGGCCGGCAGCGCAGCCTGCTGCGCCAGGGCCCGGGCCGTCACGGCCAGCATCGCCGGGCTGTCCGCATCAGCGATCAGCAGCAGCTGCTGGGCGGCACCAATAAGGGCCACGAAGCCCCGCATGACGCGGCCATCCGGCAAGCCCAGCGCCACCCGGGCGCCGACATCCACCTCAGTCCACTCGGCAGGCAGACTCAAGCTGCCAGCAAAGAACTGCTTATGCTTGAGAACGCGTAGCTGGGGCGCATCCTCCAGGGGCGCCAGGGAAGGGCCCTGCGGCGGACGGCCCGTCGGCACAGGTCTTGGCTGACCGGCGATCAGGGCTGTCAGCAAGGCCTTGCACGGCGCCAGCCCCTCGCGGATAGCCAACTCGCCGAGCCCGATGTAACGCAGCCCGTCCTCAAGCCCGGTCAGCAAGGCTGGCAACTGGGCCATCAGCTGTTGCCGGGCGGCCGCATCCGGATTCGGAGGGGTGGCGTCGATCAGGCGCTTGGCCGGTTGCACCCGGGCCACCCATTTGGGCCCACCAGGGCCATAGCGGTAGGCTACTTTGGCCAGAACATGCACCCAGTAGCCTTCGATGAACTCCCGGGCCACCGCATCGGTGGGCTCTGCAGTCATCTCCTGCACGGTCTGGCTGGCCTGGAGCAAGGCCACCTCGCGACGCTCCAGGCGATGGGCGACCTCGATGCAGGCGGCGCCGCGCTCCAGGGCTGCACGCAGACGTGAGTCGAGCAAGGACTCGACACTCTCCAAGAGGCCCAGAAAATCCTTGTCGGCAATCCGCGGTGCCTTGCCGAGAGACTGGGCCAGGCGCAGCAAGGACTGGCACACGGGCAGTTCGGGGGAGGCGTCGGGTGCCATGCTGCGCCCCAGATCAGCAATCAGGTCCAGGACGCGCAAGGCTGGATGGCGGGGTTCCGCCAGCAGGGTGTCACTGCGCAGGGCCAGGCGCAGCAGGGGCACTCGCAGCAGCCCAATGGCCGTGCGGATCGGCGCAGGCAGGTCGGCGGCCTGGGCGGCGTAATTGCACACCGTCTCGATAACCTCGACCGCCACTGCCTGATTCGGCGCCAGCAGCGCCCCCAGCTCGCTTCCGCCCAGAGACGCCGGCACGCCTTCTCCGTATTGCTGCCGCTCGCCCAGCCAGGCTTCAACCCGCTCGACCAATACCGATGCCAGCCCCGCATCCATGCCGCCGGCGCCCCCTGTCACGGCCTCGCGACGAGCCAGCACCGACAGGCGCAGGGACGCCAGAGGGTCGATGGGCAGGCTGCTGCGGGCCGCCATGCCATCGATCCAGACCTCCTCCACGACCGGCTGGCGCACCACCGCAGCAGGTTGAGCCACTGGGGCGACGGGACTGGCGAGATGGTGCTCCAGGGTCCGGTAGAAGCTGCACAGGTGCCTGCACAAGGCTGGCTCAAGCTGTTCGATCAGTTGCAACGCCTCGTCCGCCCGGAGCCTTTCCCGGTCGCGCAGGGCACGCAGAGCCCGGCAGACCACCTCGGGGCCAAGAGGCAACTCATTGCCCAGGTTCAGGCCGAGGGCCTCGAAGACCTCCTTCATGCGCAGATGCAAGGACGCCAGTTCACGTCCGCAGAAGCTGCGGATCCGTTGCTCCAGGTTCATCAGCTCCACGGCCAGATCCATGTCCTGGTCGTGCACCAGGCTTATCCGCGAAGCCGTCAGCCCCTGCACTTGCTCTCCCCATCGCTTGGCCTGCCGACCGGCTAGGTCGTCGAAACAGTCTCCCGCCACCAGGCCCAGCACTTCAGGCCAGTCCGGGTGCCTGAGCGCCTCGTCGGCGGCCTCACGGAGGGTTTGCAGGAATCCTTCACGGCAATAGGCGAGCCGGGCGTCGGCTTGGCCTGGCAAAGAAGCATGAAAAGAATGGGCGCGCTGCATGTGGAGCCGACAAGGGGAATGTCAAACAATGTTATCGAGAAGCACTTGATCGTGCTAATACTCCACAGCTTCAGTGTGACGTACTCCCTGGCCCGATCAGCAACCGGCGCGCAGTAATCCACACAAACACCCCGACCAGCCCCCATTTGGCCCCCGAGCACAGGGCCGACAGGGGGATCGCAATGCTGTCGGCGCCTGGCGGACCGGACAGCAGCGTCAGTTGCAGCAGGTTCTCGCCCAGATCAAACAGGCCGGCGGCCGGCAGCAGCCACGCGGCCCACCGCGCCAGCCTCTGCTCTGCCGGACCGAACAAGCCGCCCCGGCTTGCCAGCAAGTAGCCAAAGGCCGAAAAGATGCCGATATGGAAGAAGTCGTAAGCAAAATGGTCACGATAAGCCTGCCGGCCGGCTTCACCCCAGAGATCGAGTATTTCCCAATACCGACCAGGTGAAAAAGTTAACTGAAGTTCCACCAGATTCGGTCGTAAGTGATGGACCTGTCCGATCAGGTAGGCCTGCGACAAGGCGCAGGCCAACGCAGCCAGGACAAGGGCAGTTTTGGACGATGGCTTCACTGGATCACTCCGAACGGCTTGTATGCAGGGTGTGAAATAGTGACGACATACGGCTGGTGTGTCATTGAATGAACGCGACAAGGCAGTAAAATGATAAAAATAGTAAATTTTATATTTTTATCAAATTCAGAAACGGCTCATAGTTGACTCCCTATGAACACAGCTCTCGCTCCTCGCCCCCTCACCCACAAGGAACTGGAAGAAGCACTGGTTGCCGTCCGCATCCCGGCCTACCCGGCCGTAGTGGCCGAGGTCATGCGCGAAGCCCAGAAGGACGATCCGCAAGTCAAGGTGCTTGCGCGCATCATCGCTTCCGACGTGGGCATGTCCGCCATGGCGGTCAAACTCGCCAACTCGCCCCTCATGGGTGGCGCCAATCCGGTCAAGAGTGTGCAGCAGGCGGTCAACCGCCTGGGCACCAGCAACATCCTGAACGTAGTGATCGCGGTCGCCTTGCACAAATCCACTGAGGGCCTGCCCGAGGATCTGATGGCGCGCTTCTGGGCGCGAAGCTCGACCCTGGCCCTGGCCACCGGCGTGCTTGCCCGCAAGCATGTGGGGATTTCGCCCGAGCTGGCTTACACCTATGCCCTGTTCCACGATGCCGCCATCCCGGTAATGATGCTGAACTTCCAGCGCTACACTGATCACTGCGGCCATCTGCTCGACGACCCGGAAGCGCTCACGGTGCTTGAGCGGGAGCACTTCAAGTGCGACCACGCCGTGGTCGGCTGGCTGCTCGCCCGCAACTGGGGTCTGCCCGACAGCATCGCCGCCGCCATCCGCTACCACCACGATCCAGACGCCTACATCCTCCCCGAGCGGGAGTTGCCGTCCGGAGCCCTCGCTCTGATCGCCCTCACCGTGATCGCCGAGCACGTGATTGCCGACTGCACCGGCAGTGCCGCAGAGGTGGGAAGCCGCAGCGTCGAGAACGCCAGAATCTTCCTCGGCACCTCCGATGCCGACATCGACGAGTTCCGTGAGCTGGTGGCGGCCGTCATGGCATAAACCGGGAGAGCTTCTCCAGATGAAAAAGGCCCGCTGAAACGCGGGCCTTTTGCCTTCATCAGGGGCACCGACTACTCGGCGGCAGCCTTTTTGCGGGTCGCTGGCTTTTTGGCAGCGGCCGGCGCCTTGGGCTCCTTCTTCTCGAACTCGAAGCCCACCTTGCCGTCATCCCCCCGCACCAGAAAAGCGGAGAACTTGCGCTTGGTGCGACTGGAGACGAAACCTCGCAGCAACTCGGTACGCCCGGTATCGAGGAGTTTGTGCATCTGCTCCCGTTCAATGGGCTGCTGCAGGATGACCTTGCCGGAGCGGAAATCACAGGACTTCTCAGGCCCCACGGATTTTCCGCAGACGTAGGACAGGCCGTGCTCATAGACCTGGCTGTTGCACTTGGGGCACAGGCCCAGGGAGTCCTGGCCGGAGAAATCGACGGGCTCCGTGGCCTCGTCCTCCTTCGGCTGACCGAAATCGAACTCAGGCTGCTTATCGTCATTGAGACGGATCTCGGCGTTGAAGAGGCGCCCCATTTTGTTGCGGAAGCCGAGCAGCGGCCCGACCCGGCCGGTGGCGAGCAGGGTTTCGATCTCGGGAATCTCGAACTGGCGGCCGGCTACGATCTTCCAGGCCTGCCAGTCACAAGCCTGGCAGGCGAATTTCTTGTAGTTCTCCTTCACCAGGCCACCACACTTGGGACAGGGCGTCTGCAGAGTGGCGAAATTGCCCGGCACGGTGTCCGACTCATAGCGTTTGGCCCGCTCCACAATGTCGCGGGTCATGGCCTGGATGTGCTCCATGAAGTCGGCACGACTGAGTGCGCCACGCTCCATCTGAGCCAACTTGTGCTCCCACTCGCCGGTGAGCTCCGGCGAGGTGAGCTCGTTGGTACCCAGACCCCGCAACAGCGTGATCAGCGAAAACGCCTTGGCGGTGGGGATCAGCTCCTTGCCGTCGCGCAGCATGTAGGTCTCGCCGATCAGGTTCTCGATGATCTGGGCGCGGGTTGCGGGAGTACCGAGGCCGCGGCCGGCCATGGCGGCACGCAGCTCCTCGTCGTCCACCATCTTGCCGGCGCCTTCCATGGCCGACAGCAGGGTGGCTTCGTTGAAGCGTGCCGGCGGCTTGGTGACCAGCGCCTTGAGCAGGATCTCGTCTGTGCTGACCTTCTCGCCGGGCTCCACCACCACCAGCTGGGGCGCGCCGCCCTCCTCGTCGCTGGCCACCGCGGCCGATTTGCCATACACCGCCAGCCAGCCCGGATTGACGAGGATCTTGCCCTCGGTCTTGAAGGCTTCACCTTCGACCCGGGTAATGCGGGTCGTCACACGATACTCGGCCGCCGGATAGAACACGGCCAGGAAGCGCCGGGTCACCAGATCGTAGATCTTGGCCTCGGCCTCCGACAGGCTCTTGGGGGCCGTACCGGTGGGGATGATGGCGAAGTGATCGGATATCTTGGCGTTGTTGAAGATGCGCTTGTTGGGCCTGGCCCAGCCCTGCTTGACGATCTGGTTGGCAAAGGGTGCGTATTCGTCCGGCAGCCCGCCAAGAATGCCCGGCACCTGCCCGACATAGTCTTCAGGCAGGGCCCGGGCGTCGGTACGCGGGTAGGTCAGCACCTTGTGCTTTTCGTACAGAGCCTGGGCCAGCTGCAGGGTGGTACGGGCCGAGAAGCCGAAGCGGCCGTTGGCCTCGCGCTGCAGGGAGGTCAGATCGAAGAGCAGGGGCGACAGTTGGGTGGAAGGCTTGGACTCCTCCTCCACCGTACCGGTCTTACCCTCGCACTTGGCCTTGATGGCCTCGGCACGGGATTTGTCCCACAGGCGGAAGGCGGTGGCGTGTTCGGCCAGGGGCGCACCCTCTTCTGGCTTCCTGAAACCCTCGTCAAACCAGCGGCCCGCATAGGCACCGGCCTGACAGCCAAAGCTGGCTTCCAGCTCCCAGTAGTCGGTGGGCCGGAAGGCACGGATCTTTTCCTCGCGCTCCACAACCAGCGCCAGAGTGGGGGTCTGCACCCGGCCGACGGTGGTGAGGTGGAAGCCACCGGTCTTGGAGTTGAAGGCGGTCATCGCCCGGGTGCCGTTGATGCCGATCAGCCAGTCACTTTCGGCACGACACACGGCGGCCTCACGCAGACCCTCCACGTCGGCGGCAGCCCGCAGCTGGGCAAAGCCCTCACGGATGGCATTGGCCGTCATCGACTGCAGCCACAGGCGCTGCACCGGCTTGGTGCTGCCGGAATGCTGCACGATGAAGCTGAAGATCAGCTCGCCTTCGCGGCCCGCGTCACAGGCGTTGATCAGGCCGGTGACGTCCTTGCGCTTGATCAGGCGGGTGAGCAGCTTGAGGCGGTCTTCGGTCTTCTCGATCGGATTGAGCGCAAAGTGGGGCGGGATCACCGGCAGGTGGGCAAACGACCACTTGCCGCGCTTGACCTCGAATTCGGCCGGCACGGTCAACTCCAGCAGGTGGCCGACGGCCGACGAGAGGACGTAGTGCTCGGACTCGAAGTAGTCCTTCTCTTTGGTGAAACCACCGAGGGAGCGGGCAATGTCCGCTGCAACCGAAGGTTTTTCCGCAATGATCAGCTGCTTGCTCATGCCTGTGGTGCGCCTTGCGGCGCCTGACTCAGAGGGTGTTGGGGAATCGCCGCGAGTCGGCCCGGGCGCGTGACGCGGAACGCATCTGTGTGGGAATGCAATAGGCGCCTCAAGCACAGGCCGGACATGCGCAACAAATGGACTGCCACCCTTGCAGATTGTTGGAAAGCGCGGCGCATCATACGGAAGCCGACGCCGGGCATGCAAGCCACCAAGGGCTCAAGGCGTCGTCTCAGTGCACCGCGAATGGCGCCTGCTGCTGCTCTTCATCCTCTTCGGACTCGTTGAGCAGTTCGTCGAGGATCAGCCCGTTGATCGGGCGATCCTGCTGCCACAGCACCATCAGCACAATCACCTTGAGGTTCTCAAGCTCGATCTCGGTTTCGCCGAGGGCCAAGGCCCGCTCGACGATCATCTCCCGGCATTCGGAATCAAGGATGCCTGCGTTCTCGAGGAACAGCAGGAAGCCCCGGCATTCCATGCCCAGGCGGATCTGTTCGTCATCGGAGTAGATGCGCAGGGAGCCCGCGCGGGAGAACTGGGCCGGACGCTCGCCGTCAGACAGTTGGCGCAGGCCGGACAACCACTCAAGGGCTTCGGTGATTTCTTCTTCCTCGAAGCCGGCAGCCGTGAGCTTGCGGGCCAGTTGCGCGGGTTCCGGGCACGCATCGGCGTGGACGTAGTTCTCGAAGAGGTACACGAGGATATCGAACATGGCGCGTAGGCCTGAGGCCGGTCATTTTCAGAGACGCTGGAGGCGCCCTCCGGGCAGGCGGGCAACCCGTCCTTCGAGCTCCAGCGATAGCAGAATGGCGTAGAGCGCTTCCGGCGTCAAGCTGGTGCGGTGCACCAGGGTGTCCACATCCACTGGGTCGTGACCCAGAGCAGACAATACCCCGTCCTCGCCCGCCCCCTCCTCCGTCAGTGCCATGTCACGCGCCGGCGCGGCTTCCCGCGGAGTGAAGCGGAGCTCCTCGAGTATGTCTTCGGCACATTCGACGAGCTTCGCCCCGTCGCGGATCAGGCGATGACAGCCTTTCGCCACCGGTGAGTGGATCGACCCCGGGATGGCGAAAACCTCCCGTCCGCAATCGATGGCGAGCCGGGCGGTGATCAGCGAACCACTCTTGACCGCCGCCTCCACCACCAGCACGCCCCGGGCCAGGCCGGCGATGAGCCGGTTGCGACGGGGAAAGTTGTGGGCCAGGGGCCCGATGCCGAGAGGAAACTCGCTGACGATGGCTCCTTCGGCCGCAATCCGTCGGGCCAGATCACCGTTGCGTGCGGGGTAGATCCGGTCGGCGCCGGTACCGATCACCGCCACCGTGCGGCCCGGGCCGCTCAGCCCACCCCGATGCGCCGCCGCGTCGATACCCAGGGCCAGCCCGCTGACGATGCCGAGCCCGGCCCCGGACAGGCTGGCCGCAAAAGCTTCGGCATTAGCCTCGCCCTGGGGCGTGGCGCTGCGCGCCCCCACCACGGCGATGGCGGTATGCGACAACAGGCCCACATCACCCTTTACATAGAGGCAGACGGGCGGATCGGGGATTTCCAGCAAGGCGGCCGGATAGGCGGAATCACCCAGGGTCAGCAGACTGTTGCCGGGTTCGTCGGCCCACCGGAGCGCCCGGTCTACAGCCTCGCCGACATCATGATCGAGCACCAGGCGGGCGGCGGGGCTGCCGACCACCGCCGCGAGCGCGCTATGGCCAGCATCGTAGATGGCATCCGGCAGCCCGAAGGCGGCAAGCAGCTGACGCTGTTGCGCCGGGCCGAGGCCCGGCGTCAGGGTCAGGCGCAACCAGGATGCAAGGGGATGGCGCTCCGACAAGTAGAGCCCCAGGGCCTCAGGGCTTGCGGACGCTGTCGGCGACGGCGGCAGGGCCGTCACTTTCCATCACCAGCGCGTAGGCCAACCGGTCGAAGACCCGGAACACGAAGGCCAGGCCGTAGCGATGCTCGGGCAACCTGTAGCGCTGGGCAGGCCCGACGTTATCTTCCCGGTAAACCGTTTCACCCCGGTTGCGGTGGAGCGCCAGCACATGGCCTACCTCGATCTGGTCACGCTTGCCTAAGCTCACGGCCACCACATCATGACGGCCAGCCCCCCCCACCCCGTTGTAGATGGAGACCACACGGCCGCTCACGTCCTGCTCGGGGGCATGGGGCACATAGCTGGGCAGTTCGGGGCGCCCGGCGGGCAGCAGGCGGTCGCCCTTGCCGATCTCCTGTTTGAAGGAGGTGACCACCAGACTGGCCGGAATGGGCGAGCCCTGGCCAGCCGCGACTGCATCGCCTGCGGCGAGATCAGGAACGAGCACTCCGGCTCCCGAGCTGACCCGTGCTTGCCCCAGATACGCGGCCTCGAACCCAAGGAGCTCACCGCTGACCGGATCCTTGAGGGGCTTGGCCTTGCGATAGACGTTCCAGTTGCGGACTTCCGGATCGATGCGGGTGGCGAAGATCGTATCGCCAGGGCTGGTAAACACGCGGCCTTCCTGGGTTGCCACGACGATGCCGGCAGCGGCATCGTCGGCATCGTCGACAACCAGGGGCTCCGACAGGAAGGGCGCGATGGCCCGCAAGGGAATGCTCTGGATTGCAACCCGCGCCGGCTCGGAATAGACCTGCGGGAAACGTTTTTCGTAGAGGGCGCGGTCGCCGGCTCCACCGATCCGCTTGCCCAGCTTCAGGGTCGGACCGTTGCGGTCGAGAACGACAATCTGGCCGGGATAGATGAGATGCGGATTGCGGATCTCTTCCCGGTTCAGGCGCCAGACTTCGGGCCAGCGCCAGGGCTCGCGCAGGAACTTGCCGGAAATGCCCCAGAGGGTGTCACCCGACACCACCACGTGGCTGTCGGGCGCGTCGTCGGCCAGCCGGATCGGGCCGGCTGCGCTGGCGCCAGCCGGAACCAGGGCGGCGACGCCAATGAGGAGGGCGGATATAATGCGGATCATGGGAGTTGCGCTCGCTTTCGGCGGACAGTTGCGCCGCATCGTGGGCAGTCTGAGTTGCGGAGCCTGATGCCCTCTCCTTCAAGACGCAGGCATCGCATATTTCGCTCAAAATTCTGCACGTAAAGTCTTCATCCGGCAATATTTATGGCTCTTCTACCGATTCTCCGCTACCCCGACCCGCGCCTTCACACCCGTGCAGCCCCCGTGCATGAAGTGAACGACGAAATCCGTCAACTGGTCGCCGACATGGCGGAAACCATGTACGAGGCTCCAGGCATCGGTCTGGCCGCCACTCAGGTGAACGTGCACCAGCGCGTGGTGGTCATCGACACCTCGGAAGACAAATCGGCCCTGCTGGCGCTGATCAACCCCGAGATCATCGCCCGATCCGGCGAACAGGTCTGTGAGGAAGGGTGTCTGTCGGTACCCGGCATCTACGACAAGGTTAGCCGTTCCGAGACGGTACGGGTACGCGCCCTTGACCAGCACGGCAAGACCTTCGAGCTCGACGCCGAGGGCCTGCTGGCCGTATGCATTCAGCACGAACTTGACCACCTGGAAGGCAAGGTCTTCGTCGAATACCTGTCGCAGCTCAAACAGACCCGCATCAAGGGCAAACTGGCCAAGAAGGCCCGGATCACCGCCTGATGAAAGTCGCTTTCGCCGGAACCCCCGAGTTCGCTGCTGTCGCCCTCGAAGCCATCCTCGCCGCCGGTTTCGAAGTCCCCCTGGTCCTGACCCAGCCCGATCGCCCGGCCGGACGCGGCATGCAACTGCAGCCCAGCCCGGTCAAGCAGGTGGCCGTGGCCGCCGGCATCCCGGTGCACCAGCCCGAAAAGCTGCGCACTGCCGAGCAACAGGCTCCCCTGGCCGAAGCTGGCGTCGACGTGCTGGTGGTAGCCGCCTACGGCATCATCCTGCCCCAGGCCGTGCTTGACCTGCCCCGCCACGGCTGCCTGAACATCCACGGCTCACTGCTGCCCCGCTGGCGGGGCGCTGCGCCCATCCATCGGGCCATTCAAGCCGGCGACACCGAAACCGGCATCACCATCATGCAGATGGATGCGGGGCTCGACACGGGGCCGATGCTGCTCAAGCGCGCCGAAGCGATCAAGGCCGACGACACCACTGGCAGCCTCCATGACCGCCTGGCCTGGCTGGGCGCCAGGATGATCGTCGAAGCCCTCGAAGCCCTGCCCGGCGGCCTTGCCGCCACGCCCCAGCCAGCTGACGGAGTCACCTATGCCGCCAAGATCGGCAAGGCCGAGGCCGTGGTGGACTGGAGCCGTCCGGCGGTCGAACTCGAACGCATGGTCCGCGCCTTCAACCCCTTTCCCGGCGCCATCGCCACCCACGGGGAGACGCCGATCAAGCTGTGGCGGGCCCGGGCCATCGACGCCAGCGGCACGCCGGGCGAGGTGCTACTGGCCGAAGGTGCCGGCGTGATCGTGGCCTGCGGCGAAGGCTCCCTGTGCATCACCGAACTGCAGAAGCCCGGCGCCAAGCGCCTCTCTGCCGCCGACTTCCTGCGCGGCATGCCGATTGCCGTGGGCAGCCGCTTCACCTGAAGCGGCGTCCAGCCCATTGAATCTTTTGCGATTCGCCCCATCTAAGCCTTCGCTTTCCGCTTAACTTCGAAAGGACGGATAAACGCAATGCTCGGCAACTGGCTCAAGACTTCCATCCTCATGGCCGGGATCATCGCCCTCTTCGGGGCGATAGGTGCCATGATCGGCGGGCAGTCGGGGATGCTTCTCGCGCTGGTTTTTGGCGGTGCGATGAACGTCTTCTCGTACTGGTTTTCGGACAAGATGGTCCTGCGCATGTACAACGCGCAGGAGGTGGACGAGACCAGCTCCCCCTACCTCTACAACATGGTGCGTGAGCTCGCCGGGCGTGCCCAGCTGCCCATGCCCAAGGTCTACATCATCCACGAAGACCAGCCCAACGCCTTCGCCACCGGTCGCAACCCCGACAACGCCGCAGTGGCCGCCACCAGCGGCATCCTGCAGATGCTCAGCGAGCGCGAGCTACGGGGGGTGATGGCCCATGAGCTGGCCCATGTGAAGCACCGGGACATCCTGATCTCCACCATTTCGGCCACCATGGCGGGCGCCATCTCCGCCTTGGCCAACTTCGCCATGTTCTTCGGCGGGCGCGACGAGAACGGCCGACCGGGCAACCCCATCGCCTCCATCGCCGTCGCCTTGCTGGCCCCCCTGGCGGCCAGCCTGATCCAGATGGCCATCTCCCGCGCCCGGGAGTTCGAGGCCGACCGCGGCGGCGCCGAGATTGCCGGCGACCCGAACGCGCTGGCCGATGCCCTGCTGAAGATCGACGCCTTCGCCCGCGGCATCCCCATGCACACCGCCGAGGCCCACCCGGAAACCGGTCAAATGATGATCATGAACCCCTTGTCCGGTGGCGGCCTGCGTGGTCTGTTCAGCACCCACCCGGCCACCGAGGAACGCGTGGCGCGCCTGCGTGCCCTGGTGCTGCGGCGCTGATCCGGCCGCTGCCCTGACTGACGAACCCGGCCCCGGCCGGGTTCTTTTTTTCAGCCTGGCGGCACAAGGGGCAGCACCACCCGGAAGCAGCTCCCCTTGCCCGGCGTGCTGCTCACCTCAAGGCGCCCGCCGTGCCGGCTCACGATGCGGTAGGCGGACGACAGCCCCAGGCCCCGCCCCTGCCCCACCGGGCGGGTAGTGAAGAAAGGCTCGAAGATGCGCCCCCGGGTCGCCTCGTCCATGCCGCAACCGTCGTCCTCCACCTCCACCACCAGGCTCCCGTCCTGACGACGGGCACGCACTGCGATCGTGCCCGGATCGCTCCCCAGGGCCTTCCCGGCATTGTCTAGCAGGGCCTTGAAGGCCTCCCCAAGCAAGGTGGGATTGACCGCCATGTCTGGCAGGCTCGCGTAGCTCCGTACCACCTCCTGGCCGGGCTGGCGCGTGCTGGCGGTGGCCTGGATCGCCTCGTTGAGCATCTGTGCCGGGGCAACCTGGCGGGTCTCGGCGGGGCCTGCGCTGGCAAAATCCTGCAGGGCATGGACGATATCGGACACCTGCCCCAGCCCCCGGTTGGATTCCGCCACCAGGGTCGGCAGATCCTCGCGCATGAAGTCCAGGTCGGTGCCGTCCCGGGCAGCCGCCCAGGCGTCGGCATTGCGCCCACCCGCTGCCAGGCGGTCGGCCGTATCCACCAGAGCCAGCAGGCGCTCCGCATACTCGCGCAGGGTGCCCAAATTGGAGGCCACATAACCCAGGGGCGTGTTGATCTCGTGGGCAACACCGGCCGCCAACTGGCCAACAGCTGCCAGCTTGTCGGCCTCCAGCAGGCGATCGCGGGTCTCCTGCAGGGACGCCAGGGTGTGGCGCAGGGTCTGGTTGGCGGCAGTCAGCTCGGCAGTCCGCTCCGTCACCCGCTGCTCCAGTCTGACATTGATGCGGGCCAGTTCGCTGTTGCGCTCGGCCACCAGTCCGAGCAGGTTGTGCACCGCAGTGATCAGCGCCGTGTTGCCCGGATCGCTGCTGTAACCGGCTGCAGCCTCGAAGGCCTCTGCCGGGGTGCTCCCTGCCGCCACCGCTCGCAGCTGACGGGCCATGCTCTGATCGGTATCGAGAATGTGGAAGGTCAGCCAACTGGAGACGAAGCGATGCAGCATCGGCACGGCCCTGGCGGGGTCGGTGCTGTGACGCATCTCCGCCACCTGGGCCACAAAGTCGGCGTGGCTCTGGCGATGGCTGCGGAGGTGGCGCTCATCAAGGCCCGTTCGGGCCATCAGCGCCTCTTCGGCGGTGAAGTGATGGAGTGCATAGCTGCCGAGGCCATCGAGCACGTGGGACAGCTCGGCCGGTTTGATCTCGCTGCCAGTGGCTGCTCGCTGGGCCAGGGCATTCACCAGGTCCACCAGCTTGTGATGCTGGGCGTCCACCTCACCAAAGCCGGTTTCGAAATAGTCGGCCCACTGGAAGGGTGTGATCCGTGGGACGCCGCTCATGGCTTCTCTTCCCCGTCACGGTCAAGTTGCCGGCCGATGGCCTTGAACAGATCATGCAGGGCCAGCCCCAGCCCGGCCACCAGGTCGGCCAGCTCTTCCGGGGAGCGCTCCGCCCGGGCAGCCTGGCACACGGCGTCAGCCAGGCTGCTCACCCGCACCGCCCCGACGTTGCCAGCCGACCCCTTCAGAGCATGGGCCAGGCGGGTGATCTCGGCGATGTCGCCGGCAGCCAGGCAGGCAGTCAGGCGCTCGGCGACGCTTCCATGGGTATCGACAAAGATACCCAGCAGACGCAGATAGGTGGGCCATTTGCCCCGGACAATGCGCAAGCCACGCTCCACGTCGAGGTCGTCGGCCATGCCCCCGCCAGCGACGGCCACCGCCGGCGCCGACTGCGGCCCCACCGGTCCGGTCTTGCCCCCCGGGCGCCACTTCATGAGCATCTGGCACAGGGTCTCGGGCTCCACCGGCTTGGCCAGAAAGTCGTTCATGCCGGCCGCGATGCAGGCATCCTGGTTCTCGTCAAAGACATTGGCAGTCATTGCCACGATGGGGGTCCGGGCATAGCCATCAAGACAGCGGATGCGGCGGGTGGCCTCAAGGCCGTCCATGACAGGCATCTGCATGTCCATCAGGATCACCGCATAGGCATTGAGGCGAGCCAGTTCCACGGCCTCCGCACCATTGGCCGCCCGGTCGATGATCAGGCCGAGGTCGCCGAGCATTTCCACCGCAACCTCCTGGTTTAGGAGATTGTCCTCGACGAGCAAGACCCGCGCACCCTGCAGGCTGAGGGCCGCATCCACCAGAGTCTCCACCGGCGCCTCCGAAGCGCTCAGGGGCAGGGCCACCCCAGGACGCTTGGTCAGGCGGGCAGTAAACCAGAAGGTGCTGCCCCTGCCGGGCGTGCTGTCCACCCCCGCCTCACCGCCCATCAGCTCGGCCAGATGGCGGGTCAGGGCCAGCCCCAGGCCGGTACCGCCATAACGGCGGGTGGTGGAGGCATCCGCCTGCTCGAAGGACTGGAACAGACGGGGCTGATGCTCGGGTGCAATGCCGATGCCGGTATCAATCACTTCAAAACGCGCCAGCAGATCACCCTCCCCCTCCTCCAGCACCCGGGCCTGCAGGCTGACGCAACCTTGCTCGGTGAACTTCACTGCATTGCTGAGGTAGTTCAGCAGGGCCTGACGCAGGCGAGTCACGTCACCCCGCAGCACTGGCGGCAGGCCGTCGGTGTCAGACCGAAACTCCAGGTGCTTCGCGGCCAGGCGCTCCTGGATCAGGGAGTGGGCCTGATTGAAGAGCACGCCGGGGGCAAAGTCGATGGACTCCAGGGTCAGCTTGCCGGCCTCGATCTTGGAGATGTCGAGAATGTCGTTGATGATCGACAGCAGGTGGCTGCCGGCATTGCGGATCTTGTTGAGACGATCCTGCTGGGCGGGCTGCAAGGGACTGCGTTCAAGCAGGCGGGCCAGCCCGAGGATGGCGTTCATGGGCGTCCGGATTTCATGGCTCATATTGGCCAGGAAGGCGGTCTTGGCCTGGCTCGCCAACTCGGCCTTCTTCCGCGCCTCGGCCAGCTGGGCCGTACGCTCGGCCACCAGATCCTCCAGATGCTGGTGGTAGAGATCGAGCTGGGCATCGAGCTTGCGGGTCTCGGTGACATCGAAGAAGGTTGCCAGAAGGCTGTCGCCCACCAAGGCACCCGATACCATCAGGGTGCGCACCTCCTCCGTGCGGCAGGTGATGCGGAACTCGAAGGGCTCCACTGCACGCTGATTGGCTCTGGCTTCACACAGGGCCGCATCCCAGGTGGCCTGAGCCCAACTCCGATAGTCCGGGTCGGGGTAGGCCAGGCGCCACCAGGTTTCCATGTCGGGCACATCGGCGAGGGTGTAACCGAGGGTCTCGGTGAAACTGCGGTTGATATCCACGACCACGCCGTTCGCCCCAACCAGGGCCAGGGGCATCGGTGCCACCTCGAAAAGCTGACGGAAACGGGCCTCACTGTGGCGCAGGGCCGACTCCTCCCGATGCCGGGTGATGGCGATGGCGGCCACGTCGGTGGCCAGGGCGATCTGCTCCAGGTGGTCTTCCGCCGGCCGCGAGACCACCGCCGGATACAGGGCAAAGGTGCCCAGCACGCTCCCGTCGCGGCTGAAGATAGGGGTGGACCAGCAGGCCTTCAGGCCGAAACCCGCGGCCACCTCGGCATAGGCGGCCCACAGCGGGTCGCGGGAGATGTCCTCGACGATCACCGGTGCGCGCCGCCAGGCGGCCGTTCCGCAGGAGCCCACCGCCTCGCCGATGCTGACCCCGTCCACCCACTGGTTGTAGGCATCGGGCAGGCTGGGGGCCGCCCCGTGGCGCAGGTGCTCGCCGTCGGGATCGAGGAGCAGGACGGAGGCCCGCACCCCGCTCAGCTGGGCTTCGACTCCGCGCACCAGGGTATCCAGGGTGTCCGCCAGGCTGGCCCCGGAGGCCACCATTTCAAGCACCTGGCGCTGGGTGGTGAGAGCCACCTCGACGCGCCGGCGCGCCGTGACATCCGTCCAGGCACCGACGATCTCGAGCTCGCCCGGGCTACCGGCAGTCCCATCCCGTTCAAGCCGCAGCTCGTCGCGCACCCACACGTAGTCGCCATCCTTACGGGCAAAACGGTATTCATGGGAGATCTGCCGGAGCCGGGGCAGACGCCGCGACATGGCCACGACCCGGGCCCGGTCATCCGGATGGATGTGGGCCTCCCACCAGCCCGGGGCCAGGACTTCGACGGTGGTGAAGCCGAAAATGCGCAGGATGTTGTCCCCGACCATCATCGGCACCGTCTGGCCGTCGACGATCCGCAGGGAATACAGGATGGTCGGGCTGGCCTCGACCAGGTGGCGCAGCTTCAGCTCCGCGGAGCGCTGCAGGCGCTGGGCCTCGTCCCGGGCGATACGGTCGCGCAGGGCGCGGATGCCGAAGGACAGATCACCGCTCAGATCGGTGAGCAGGCGGATCTCCTCCTCGTCGAAGGCCTCGATCTCCTCGGCGTAAACCGACAGGGCCCCCAGGCAGCTGCCCTCAGCGGTAAGTAGCGGCAGCGCACAGGACGAACGGTAGCCACGCTGCACGGCCTGCTCCCGCCAGGGATGGAAGCCGGGGTCGGCGAGCAGGTTGCGGCACATCACCGGGCGTCGTTCGCGGATCGCCGTACCGGTCGGGCCCCGCCCCGCGTCAGTGTCGCCCCAAGACAGCGTCAGGGTGTCGAAATAGCCGGCATTCACCCCCGCATCGGCCACTGGCGTCACCGTCTTGTCCGCATCGTTCCGGGCATAGCCGATCCAGGCCATGCGGTAGCCGCCGTATTCCACCATCAGTCGGCAGATATCCTGCAGCAGCGCCTGCTCGTCGGTGGCCCGGGCCAGGGCCTGGTTGCATTCGGAGACGGTGCGCAGGGCCCGGTTGGCTCGCCGCAGACTGAGCTCGGCACGCTTGCTGTCGGTGATGTCGCTCCAGATCGCCGCCAGGTACTGGTGCCCATCCCCCAGGGTGATGCCCCGGGCGTGCACCCGCACATCGCGGACGGCGCCGCTGGCATGGCGATGCCGGGTCTCGATGGTCAGCCCCTCCGGGCTCAGCATCTGCCCCACATAGCGGGCCATCAGCTCCGGACTCAGCTCACAGTCGATGGCCGCGATCGTCAGCTCGGCAAACGCGGCCCGGCTATAGCCCAGATTGCGGTGGGCCGCGTCGTTGAACTCGACAAAGCGGCCGCTCCGGGCGTCCACCAGGGCGATAGAGTCCGGCGCCTGCCCGACGATGCTCGCAAAGATCTCCTCCCGTTCACGCAACGCCTCCTGGGCGCGCCGGGTGTCGGTAATGTCCCGAGCCACCCCGAGCACCCCCACCAGCTGCCCCTCGGCGTCGTACATCGGCGTCTTGAGGGTCTCCACCCGCTCCCGGTGGCCATCGTCGGCAAACACCAGCTCTTCCTCGTTACGCACCGGGCGCCCGGCATGAATGGCCGCCAGGTCGTTGCGGCGGAAGCTGTCCGCCATGTCCCAGGGCACGAATTCATAGTCGCTGCGGCCGATGATGTCCGCCTCCCGCGCACCGAAGAAGCGCTCGAAACGCGGGTTGCAGGCCAGGTAAACGCCGTCCGGGTCCTTCAGCCACACCAGGTCGGGCAGCGCCCGCACCAGCGCCTTGAGGAAAGCGCGTTCCTGCTCCAGGCTGCGGACGAGCCCCTCGCCCTCCCCGGCAAGAGGCATGGCAGCCGGAGCCGGCGCGGCGCGCGAGGTCGGATCCTCAGGAGGGGAAGCGGGCGGGAGGGTCATTCAAGAAGCCTTTCAGGTCCCGTGGGAGGGTTGCATGGCGTGCACCGGAAGCACAAGGCGGAAGGTGCTGCCCTCCCCGACCCGGCTCTCCAGCTCGATACGCCCGCCATGTTTGCGCATGATGCCGTAGCTGATCGACAGACCCAGCCCCGTCCCCTTGCCCACCGGTTTGGTGGTGAAGAAGGCATCAAAGATACGCTTGTGATTCTCCGGCGGAATGCCGCAGCCGGTATCGCTGATCTCGATCACCACCGAATCGCCGTCACGGCGCGTGCGCACGGTGATGCGCCCGCTCCCGGTGATCGCGTGGGCAGCATTGGCCAGCAGGTTGAGGAAGACCTGGTTGAGCTGGGAGGGCTGACACCACACCTCGGGCAGTTCGCCATACTCCCGCAGCACCTCGACCCGGTGCTTGATCTCGTTGCGCAGGATGTTGATGGTGGAGTCGAGCCCCCGATGGATATCGACGTAAGCCCACTGCTCGCTGCCCAGGTGGGAGAAATCCTTCAGGTCGGCGACGATGCGCTGGACCCGCAGGATGCCGTCCTGGGTTTCGGCGAGCAGCGCCGGAATGTCCTCGCGCAGGTAGTCGAACTCCACCTCGGCCAGCCTCTCGCGCAGGGTCGCCAGGGCCGGCACCCCTTCGATCCCGGCGGTGGCGGTGCGAAAGGCCGCCACCAACTCCATCAGTGTGGCGGCGTAGCCCTGCAGGCTGCCCACATTGGATTTGACGAAGCCCAGCGGGGTGTTCATCTCGTGGGCCACGCCGGCAGCGAGCTGGCCGATGGAGGCCATCTTCTCGCTCTGCACGAGCTGCACCTGGGCCTCCTCGAGTTCGGCATTGAGGCGCTGGGTCTCGGCCAGCTGCGCCTGCAGCGCCGCCTCGGCCTCATGCCGGGCGTGCACGTTGCGGTGGGTGCCCACCATGCGCAGCGGCTTGCCGTCCGGGGTCCATTCGATCACCTTCCCGCGGGAGGCGATCCAGTGATATTCGTCGTCGGCGGCGCGCATGCGGAACTCGCAGCGATACAAGGGAATCTCGCCGCCGAACACAGGCTCCAGGGCGCGGATCAGCCGCGGCCAGTCATCCGGATGCACCAGCCCGCGGAAACTCTCGAAGCTGCGTGGAAAGGCATCCTCCTCATAACCCAGCATGCTATAGAAACGGGGCCCCTGGAACACCTCGCTGCTGACCACGTTCCAGTCCCATACGGCGTCGCCGCCACCTTCCAGGGCAAACTGCCAGCGTGCCTCGGCCAGCGCCAGGCGCGCTTCGGCCCGGGCCCGCTCGGTCACGTCGCGGACGATGCCCAGCGCCTGCCAGCGGCCGGCCATGCGATAAGCGGTGACCGACACCTCGACCTCGATCACGCTGCCATCCTTGCGCACGGCCGGCAGGCGGATGATGGAGCCGAAGCTGCGGCCCTGCCCGGTCTGCGGCCAGGTGCCCTCTGCCGCCGCGAAACGTGCCCGCTCCGATGGCCCGGCCAGGAGGGTGTGCAGATTGCGGCCCAGCACTTCACTGGCCGTCCAGCCGAAGATGCGCTCGGCGGTGGGGTTCCACTGCTGGATGCGGCCCCTGTGGTCCATCGTGATGATGGCCTCCATGGCCGCGCTGGTGATGGCCCGCAGCCGGTTCTCGTTTTCCTTCAGGGCGTGGTGCAGGCGGATCCGCTCGGTATCGTCGTGCAGCAGCAGGATCAACCCGCCCCCCTCGTCCCGATGCAGGTCGGCGGCGTAGGTGCGCTCACCATCGGGGGCATCGAGGGTCAGGCAGAAGGGTCCGTCGGCCTCGCGGAGCAGTTCGGCCAGGCCTTGCAGGCGCGGGCTGGCGTCCAGCGTGGCGGCACTCGCCGGAAGGCTCTCGTCCATGTCGAGGGCCCGCGCCGCCGCCCGGTTCCAGTCCAGGATGCGCCGATCCGGCCCCAGCAGGAAGAGCGGGTCGCGGATCAGCGACGCAGCCTCCCGGGCCTGGAGGCGGCCACGAATCCGCGCGGGAGATCTGGACTTGGTCATGGAGTAGGCGGGACGGACCGGTGAACGGGCAGGCATTGCCGCGAGGCACGATATCGGAAGGGACTACGGCCCTCCATCGACGAACTTTAGCTGCCGGCCACACTGCCGTTATGCCTGCAGTACCGCCAAGGAGTCCGCCGTGCCCCCCTTCACCCGTCGCCACGAAGTGGTGACAGAAATCGACCCTTCCCAGCTGCAACCCGGGCTTTTCATCCGGCTGCCGTCGGGCTGGATGGCCCATCCCTTCCTGTTCAACCAGTTCCGCATCCACGACCAGGCTCAGGTGGAGGTCCTGCGCGGGCTCGGCCTGAAGACCATCCAGTACCTGCCCGAGCGCAGTTCGGCCCAGCCCCTGCCACGCAGCACCACACCCGCAGCCGCCCCGCCGGCCACCCCCGCCCCGCCGAGCGCCGAGCAGCTGGCCGCCCTGGCGGAGAAGCGCCTGCAGGCCGAACGGGTGGCCCACCAGCGCAAGCTCATCGCCCAGTGCGAAAAGCGCTACCAGGGCGCCGCCCAGCAGATCCGCGACGTGATGCGCAACCTCTTTGCCGCCTCCGAACGCTCGGTGGTGGGCGCCCGCGAGCTGGTGGACGGGGTGGTCAGCGCCTTTGCCGACGATGCCGGCATGATCCTGCACCTGATGGGTGACAAGGTCGCCGACGACAACGCCTACTTCCACGCCCTCAACGTGATGATCCTGTCACTGATGCTGGGGCGTTCGGCCGGGCTGTCACCGGATGAGCTGCGCCTGCTGGGCGAAGGCGCCCTGTTCCACGACATCGGCAAAGCCCGGGTGCCCGATGCAGTGCTGCGCAACCCCCAGCGCAACCGCCACGAAGAAGAGTTCTTCCGCCTGCATACGGTATACGGGGCCGAGATGGCCCGGGACCTGGGGGTACTGCCCCCGGCGGTCATCGACATCATCCTGAGCCACCACGAGACCGTGGACGGCAAAGGCTATCCGAACCACCTGGGCGAGGCCCGCCTGTCCCGGGCGGCGCGCATCGTCGCCATCACCAACCGCTACGACAACCTGTGCAACCCCCAGCAGCGGGACAAGGCAGTGACCCCGGCGGAGGCCATGACCCTGATGTTCAAGAGCGAGCACATGCACTGGGACGCCGACCTGCTGCAGCGTTTCGTGCGCCTGCTCGGCATCTACCCGCCGGGATCGATGGTGCAGCTGTCGAATGGCAACCTGGGGCTGGTGGTAGCGGTGGATCACACCCGCCTGCTGCGCCCCACGGTGATGATCTTCGACCCCGCCGTGCCACGCAGCGAGGCGCTGATCGTCGACCTGGCCACGGAGCCGGACGTGAAGGTGGATGCCGTGGTGCGCCCCGCCGAAGCCGACCCCGCCGCCCTTGAGTACCTGGCGCCGCGACGGCGCCTGAGCTACTTCCACGGCCAGCCGGAGTAAACGCCGGCGCGCCACTCAGTCGCTGCGCAGGGCCCCGCGACTCCACGCCACCAGGCCTGCGGCGATGTCGTGGAGGGGCAGCACGGTGTCTACCGCGCCACGCTGGATGGCCTCCTTCGGCATGCCGAAGACCACGCAGGTCTCCTCAGCCTCGGCAATGGTGGTGGCGCCGGCATCACGCATCTCCTTGAGGCCCAGGGCGCCATCGTCGCCCATGCCGGTCATGATGATGCCCAGGGCACGGGCCCCGGCCGTTCTGGCCACCGAGCGGAACAGCACATCCACCGAAGGTTTGTGGCGATTGATGAGGGGCCCATCCACCACCCCCACGTGGTAGCCGCCCCCGTCCCGGGCCAGCTGCAGGTGGCGGCCCCCCGGGGCGATCAGGGCCAGGCCGGGCTCCACCCGGTCGCCCGGACGCGCCTCGCGGACACGGATGCGCGCCAGGCCGTCGAGGCGCCGGGCGAACATGTCGGTGAAACCCGCCGGCATGTGCTGCACCACGACGATGCCCGGCACCGCCTCGGGCAGGCTGGTCAGCACCGCCTCCAGGGCCTGGGTGCCACCGGTGGAGGTGCCGATGGCCACCACCCGGGTCCGGTCCGTGGTGGCAGCCAGCCGCGGGCCGGCGGGCAGATCGTCGAGGGTCAGCTTGGGGCGCGGCAGCGGCGCCGGCCCGTGGCGCAGGCGGGCCCCCGCAGCGGCGCGGATGGCCGCCACCAGGCTCTCGCTCTCATCCTGCAGAAACTGCCGGACCCCCACCTTGGGCTTGGCCACCAGGCTCACCGCCCCCGCCGCCAGCGCATCGAAGCTGGCTTTGGCGCCCCGATCCACCAGGGACGAGCAGATCACCACCGGGGTCGGGCGCTCGGCCATCAGCTTGCGCAGGAAGGTCAGCCCGTCCATACGCGGCATCTCGATGTCGAGCACGATCACGTCGGGCCACGCCTTGCGCATCTTGTCGATGGCAAAGAGCGGGTCCGAGGCGGTGGCCAGCACCTGCATGTCGGTCTGGGCGGCAATGGCCTCGCTGGCCACCTGGCGCACGATGGCCGAGTCGTCCACGATCATCACGCGGATGGGCGACCTGGGCATCACAGCCCCCCATCCAGCGGCCGGTGGGCCATCCACACATGCCCGGTCCACAGATCGAAGATCAGCTTGCGGTGCCCCTGGCCGCCACAGTGCGTCACCGTGGGGTGATAGCCGTGGCGGGCCAGCAGTTCATGGGCGCGCTCCACGTTGCGGCTGGCGATGTCCATGGCCCGGGGCACGGAAGCATCGCGGGAGAGCATGTTGCCGCCACCAAAGACCTTCACCTGATATTCGGCCGGCCGGCTCGCTGCACGGGCCACGGCCTGGTCGAACAGCGCCAGGGCCTCGTCGGCATAACGCCCGTCCAGGGGTGCGTCCGCCGCCCGGCTGCGCCCGGGCAGCATGTAGTGGCACATACCGCCGATCAGGCGCCGGGGGTGCCACAGGGTGATGGAGATGCACGACCCGAGCAGGGTGGACAGGCGCGTGCGCCCGCCCCCGAAATGGAAGTCACCCGGCTGCAGGAATACTTCGTTGATGTCGTCGGCCAACTCGATCATGGCTTGCGGTAGATGGTCGCCCGCACCATCTCCAGCCCCTGCTGGATACCGTTGAGGGTCTCCGAGTGACCGATGATCAGGTGTCCGCCCGACTTGAGGCGGGGCAGCAGGTTGGCCACAACCTTGCGCTTGGTGTCCGTATCGAAATAGATCATCACGTTACGCAAAAAGATTACCTCGAAATCACCAATCTCGGCATCCACCGGCAGAGTCAGGTTCACTTGCGCGAAGCGCGTCCGGCGCTTGAGCTCAGGGGTGATGAGGAAGGTGCCGCTTTGGGCGCGCACGCCCTTCAGACAATACTTGACCAGGTAGGCAGGGGGAATGCCCTCATTGCGATCGAGCGGGTAATGGCCCGCTTCCGCCTTGGCCAGCACCTGGGTACTGATGTCCGAACCGAATACCTCCCAAGGCCCATTGGGCAGGGTCTCGGCGAGCAGCATGGCCAGGGTGTAGACCTCCTCACCGGTGGAGCAGGCGGCGCTCCATACCCGGAAGGGCGCCGAGCTACGCCGGGGGCGGATGATCTCGTCGCGAAGGAACTCGAAGTGGCGCGGCTCGCGGAAGAAGTAGGTCTCGTTGGTGGTGAGCAGATCCACCATCACCTGCAGTTCCTCCGGGTGCTGGCCGGTGGCAAGCAGGCGGTAATACAGGGAGAAGCTGGGAAGGCCGTAGTGCTTGAGGCGTCTGGAGAGACGCCCGACAAGCAGCACCTTCTTGGCATCCGACAGGCTGATGCCGGCGATCTTGTAGATCAGGCGCTGGAACAGCGCGAATTCCTGGTCGGTGATGGCGGCACCTGACGGGTGCCCGGCGGCGAAGCCGTTCATGGGCAGGCTCAGAACAGTTCCACGTTGTCGTCCGCCACCGTCGGCTTGAGGAGCGTGGCCGCGTAGGCGCGCTCCTCACGGGCGATGACCTCCGCAGTGGCGTGGGAAGTGACGATGCGCTTGCACCAGGCGTCGCCATTGGCAGGCAGGAAGAGCAGCTTGCGCGACCAGGGGCCGAGAAAGTCGGAGGCCACCACGGGGATGCCCTCCCGCTGCAGCCAGTCGCGGGCGAAGCGGGCATTGCGCTGACCGATGGCCAAGGACTGCCCGGCGGTCTCGATGATGGTGCCGCCACCAAAAGCCTTGGCCTGGATGCGCGGCTTCTTCGCGCCCCGGGCGAGCAGCGCGTTGAGCAGGGTCTCCATGGCGTAGTCGCCGGCCAGCAGGGCATCCACCTCGCTGTTGGCGCTGCGCTGCAGGTTGGGCAGCATGAAATGGTTGAGGCCCCCCACCCGGGCCTGAGCATCGAACAGGCACACCGCCACGCAGGAGCCGAGCAGGGTGGACAGGGGCTGCTCGCGCTCCACGGCCCAAGCACCCGGGGCCACGTTGCGTGATAGGCGCTCGATCTCCCGGGCCGGCAGGCTGGCGTAGTCCATAATGACCGGCGGCTAGCCGTGCTCAGTCCGGAGCCGTGGCGCCGGCCAGGCCGTCGGGGGCAGACTCGGTAGCCAGCTGCGACAGGGAGGCGATCTCATCCACCGACAGCACCTTGGCGACTTCGAGGATGATCACGAACTTGCCATTCACCTTGCCCATGCCGCGGATGAAGTCGGCGCGGATGCGGGCACCAAAGGACGGCGGCGGCTCGATCTCGGAGGCCGGGATCTCCAGCACCTCCGACACCGCATCGACGACCACGCCCACGTCCTGGCGCTCGTCGTTCTCGGACAGCTCGATGATGACGATGCAGGTGCGCCGGGAGATCTCCGAGCGCTTGCCGCCAAAGCGGCTGGCCAGGTCGATTACCGGCACCACCGCACCGCGCAGGTTGATCACCCCGCGGATGAAAGGCGGCACCATGGGGATCTCGGTGACGGTGCCGTACTCGATGATCTCCTTGATGTTGAGGATGCCGACGGCAAACATCTCGCCGCCGAGCTGGAAGGTCAGGTACTGGGCGGGGCTGGCCTCCACCACCACCGGCGCCGTGGCGCCACTGGTGGCAGGGTTGCCCGCCGCGGTAGGCAGCGTGGACATGCTCAGGCTCCTTCTCGCCGCTCAGAACTTTTCGAAGTCGTTCTCGTTGAACGCAAAACCCGCCACCCGGGCCCCACCGCGGGGTTTGGCGGGGGTATGGCGCACCGCGCCGGCTGCTGCCGGACGGGCAGCACCGCGACCCATGTTGCGCTCGTCGATGGTGAAGAACAGCATCAGCTGCTGCAACTGTTCGGCCTGACCACCCAGCTCTTCCGCAGTGGCCGCCAGCTCCTCGGAGGCCGAGGCGTTCTGCTGGGTGGCCTGGTTGAGCTGGTTCATGGCGTTGTTGATCTGGGCCACCCCGGACGACTGTTCCTGGGACGCGGAGGCGATCTCCTGCACCAGGTCGGAGGTCTTGCGGATGGACGGCACGATCTCGTCCAGCAGGTGCCCGGCGCGCTCCGCCAGGCCGACGGAATCGCCCGCCAGGCCGCCGATCTCCTGGGCAGCCACCTGGCTGCGCTCGGCGAGCTTGCGCACTTCCGCCGCCACCACCGCAAAGCCCTTGCCGTGCTCGCCGGCGCGGGCCGCCTCGATGGCGGCATTGAGGGCCAGCAGGTTGGTCTGATAGGCGATGTCGTCGATGATGCCGATCTTCTGGGCGATCTTCTTCATCGCATCGACGGTGTTCTTCACCGCGTCGCCGCCCTCGGTGGCTTCGACCGCAGCCTTGGAGGCCATGCTGTCGGTGACCTTGGCGTTCTCGGCGTTCTGGTTGATGGAGGCCGACATCTGCTCCACCGACGCGGACGACTCCTCGACGCTGGCGGCCTGCTCGGACGAGGACTGGGACAGGCTCTGGGCGGTGGCCGAAACCTGGCCGGAGGCGTTGGTCAGGGCATCGGCCGCGGTACGCACCTGGGTGATGGTGTCGGAGAGCTTGGCGACGGTGTTGTTCACCGCCTCCTTGAGGGCCTTGAAGTCGCCCTGGTAATCATTGGCGATGTTCTGGGTCAGGTCGCCCTGCTCGATGGCACTCATGATGCGGCGCACTTCGTTGATCGGCCCGACGATGGCGTCCAGGGTGCCATTCACGCCATCCACGATCTTCCTGAAGTCGCCCTGGTGCTGACTGGCGTCGGCACGGGTCTCGAGACGCCCGGCGATGGCCGCCGCGGACAGCAGGTTGGCATCGGCCACCAGCTTGTCCACCGCGTCGATGCAGGTGTTGAGGTTGTTCTTGATGGTGTTGAAGTCGCCGTTGTAGCTGTCGGTGATCTTCGCCGGGATGTCGCCCTTGGAGATGCGATCCACGTAGTTGGCGGCCACGTTCAGGGGGCCGATCACCGCATCCAGGGTGTCGTTCACCCCTTCAACAATCTTGCGGAAATCACCCTGGTGCTGGGTGGCGTCGGCACGGGTGGCCAGGCGACCCTCCACGGCAGCCTTGGACAGCACGCCCGCATCGGCCACCAGCTTGTTCACCGCATCAATGCAGGTGTTGAGGTTGTTCTTGATGGTGTTGAAGTCACCGTTGTAGCTGTCGCTGATCTTCGCCGGGATGTCGCCCTTGGAGATGCGATCCACGTAGTTGGCGGCCACGTTCAGGGGGTTGATCACCGAATCGAGGGTGCTGTTAACACCTTCGACGATCTTGCGGAAATCCCCCTGGTGCTTGCTCGCATCGGCGCGGGTGGCCAGACGGCCTTCCACCGCAGCGGTAACCAGCAGAGAGGCATCGGTGGACATGGACTGGACGGCATGCTGCACGGCCTCGACGGCCTGGACCACCTGCCCGACCTCATCCTTCGCGTCGCTCTTGAGCGTGAAGTTGAAATCACCTGTAGCCATCTTCTTGGCCGCATCCACCACCTGGTTGATCGGGCGGGTGATGCTGCGGGTCAGCCAGAAGGCAAACAGGGCCGCCAGCGCGAAGGCTGCCGAGGCCAGGGTGATGACCAGGCTGCGTGAGGAGCTGGCCAGTTCCACCGCCTTGACCCCCGCCTTCTTGGCGCCATCCACCTGGAAGGCGGCGAGATCCGCCAGGGCCCCGTTGTACAGGCCGGCAACCTCAGTGTACTCGCCGAACAGCAGCTGAGTGGCTTTGTCCTGGTTGTACTGGGAGGAAGACGTATCCGCCAGCGTCAGCAACCTGTCGGTGACGGCGTTGTACTTCGTCCGCAGATCGGTGGCCTTGGCCAGCAGGGCCTTGCCCTTCTCGGTCACGATCAGCGGCGCGATCTGCTGGAAGATCTCGGTGTTGCGGCTGCGGGCCTTGGCAATGGCCTCGAGCTGCTGCTTCTCGATGCCCTTGTCATTGCTCATGATCACGTTGCGCAGCCCCCGGCCAATGAGCTGGACGTTGAAGGCCAGCTCGTCGGCCATGATGATCTTGGGGATCCGCCCTTCCGCCAGCTCGTTGATCCCGGCGTTGAGCTCGTTGATGCGGGTGATGGACAGGATCGAGATCGCCGCCAGCATCAGCAGGACGAAGGCGAAGCCGAGCCCGAGGCGCACACCGATCTTCAGATTATTGAACATGCTTGGTCTCCGGGTAATGCAAAAATTCAGGCGCTACGTTGCTCGGGGCGGGCCAGCAGACGCTGCTCGGCCTGCCCCGAAATCTTGATCAAAGCGGAAATATCGAGGATCAGGGCCACCTCGCCGCTGCCCAGGATGGTCGATCCGCCGATGCCCTGCAGATGGCGGAAAATCGCCCCGAGGGGCTTGATCACTGCCTGCAGCTCGCCAGCCAGGCGATCCACCACGATGCCGGCGCGCTGGCCGGCGTATTGCACCACCACCACGCTCTCCCGGGCCGGGCGCTCGCCGGGGAGCTTGAAGCTCTCCCGCAGGCATACCGCCGGCAGCACCTGGCCGCGCAGGTTGAAGTAATTGCGGTCGTGCTCGGCAACGGGGCGCTCGATGCACTCCACCACCGCATCGAGGGGAATCACATAGGAGCGGTTGGCCGACACCACCAGGAAGCCGTCGATGATGGCCAGTGTGAGGGGCAGGCGCAGGGTCAGGCGGGTGCCCTGCCCGGGGTGACTATCCACGTTGATAGTGCCGCGCAGGGCCTGCAGGTTGCGCCGCACCACATCCATGCCCACGCCGCGGCCGGAGAGGTTGGTCACCTGCTCGGCGGTGGACAGGCCGGGGGCGAAGATAAGGTCGTAGACCTCCCGGTCAGACAGATGCGCGTCCGGGTCCACCAGGCCGCGCTCCACGGCCTTGGCCAGGATGCGCTCCCGGTTGAGGCCGGCCCCGTCGTCGGCCACCTCGATGACGATGCTGCCCGCGTCGTGGTAGGCGTTGAGGGACAGGCTGCCGCGCCGGCTCTTGCCGGCGGCCTCCCGCACGGCGGGGGCCTCGATGCCGTGATCGAGGCTGTTGCGCACCAGGTGCATCAGGGGGTCGCCGATCTTCTCGACGATGGATTTGTCGAGTTCCGTCTCGCCACCGGAGATCACCAGCTCCACGTCCTTGCCCAGATCCTTGCAGGCGTCGCGCACCAGGCGCTGGAAGCGGTTGAAGGTCTCGCCGATCTGCACCGTACGCAGTTGCAGGGAGGCGTCGCGGATCTCCTCCACCAGACGGGTCAGCAGGGACGAGGACTCGATCAGCTCGCCGTCGCGCCGGGTGTGGGCCAGCAGGCTGGTGGCGGCGCCGGCAATCACCAGCTCGCCCACCAGGTTGATCAGGTGGTCGAGCTTGTCCGCCGGCACGCGGATGAGCTTGGCGTCGTGGGCCTTCTTTTCGCTGACCTGGGTCTGCTTGGCCACGGCGGCGGCCACCAGCTCGGGCTGCACCACCTGGCGGGCCACCAGGATCTCGCCGATGGGCGTGCCCTCGGGGGCGCTGTCGGGAGAGGCGGGGGCGGCCTGGGCGCGCAGGCCCTCGGCCAGCTCGTCGGCGGTGAGGGCACCGACCCGCACCAGAATCTCGCCCAGGCGCAGGCTGTCCTCGGGCAGGCTGTCGATGAGCTCCAGGTAGTCGCCCACCTTGCTGTCCGGCGGCAGGATGGCCAGCCGGCATTCGTCACGCACAAAGGCGAAGACGTCCTCGATGGCCTGCTTGTCGGCGGCCGATTCGAGGGCGATCTCGAAGCCCAGGTAGCACAGCTCCGGGTCCATCTCCGCGGCGGCGGGCATGCCGTCGGCCAGAGTCTCGATGTGGCGGATGTTGCCCACCGTCTCGAGAAAGCGCAGGAAGTTCTCCGGGTCCATGCCCTGGCGCAGCACCTCGGGGCCGAAGCGCACCGAGATGTGCCAGCAGGTGTGGCCGGCATGCCCTGCGGGAATGCGCTGCACCCCCGGTTCGGCCGGCTTGGGGCTGGCAGCGACCTGGCCGCCGGGCCCGAACTCGCGCAGACGGGCCAGCAGGCCTGCAGTTCGGGTCTGGATTTCTTCCGCAGCCAGGTCGGCCACGCCAGCTTCGTCGGCCACCAGCACCCGCAGCTGATCGGTACAGGCCAGCATCAGGGCGGCCAGCTCGGTGCTCACCGCGATCTCGTGATTGCGCAGGCGGTCGAGCACGTTCTCGACCACGTGGGCAAAGGATTCCACCGCCGCGCACTCGACCATCCCGGCCGCGCCCTTGATGGTGTGGGCCGCCCGGAAGATGCCGTTGAGGGTGGTCTCGTCGTCGGGGCGGGCTTCCAGCTCGAGCAGCAGCGCCTCGAGGGCATCGAGCTGCTCATTGCTTTCCTGCAGGAAGACTTGCTTGAGTTCGTCCATGGTGGGGGTGCCGCTATTGGGCCGCTACGACCAGAGGGTCGCCGAACCAGGCGGCCAGGTTGTAGAACTCGATCAGGGATTGCACGGCCGGGCTGTGGGCCACAATGGCCAAAGTCTTGCCGGCGGCGCTGGCCTCGCGCTTGGCCAGCATCAGCAGCTGGCAGCCGGCGGAGTCCATGCGCTCCACCTGGGCAAGGTCGAGCTCGATGCGTTCGCCGGCCGCAATCGCCTCCAGCAGTTCGGGTTTGATCTCGGCCACCCGATAGATCGTGAAATCTTCGGTAAAGGCACGTCGGATCACGCTCATCATCTTCTCCAGGCTGCGGCGCGTCAGAACAGCTCGACCGGGGGGCCGCTCGCCGCCGCGCCGCTCATGCCCGAGGGCGCGGCCCGACCGCTGCGGCGCGCGTGTTCGTCGCGCTCCCGGTCCATCACGTAACTCTCGAACAGGCGATCGATCTGCTCCGTCATGGCCGGGATGTCGTCCGCCGCCACGGTGCCGGCGAGGCAGGCCGAGAGCTTGAGCACATGGGCATCAAGGCGCTCCAGGGCTTCGATCACATGCCCGATCTGCTGCCGGGTGACGTCCTGGAACTGCACGCTGGCCATGGTCTCCATGAACATGTCGGCCAGGCGGCCACTGGACTCCCGGAACACGCCGAGGATGCGGCCTTCGTGCTCAAGCAGCTGGGCGTAGCTCTGGCTGACCTCGTCGAACTGGTCGGCCACGGTGCGCAGGGCGCTCTCCTCGGCATTCGAGATCGACTGGTCGAGCTGGGCCCGGAACTTGGACTCGATGGTGTTCACCACCCGGTCGATGCCTTCATTGATCTTCAGCACGGCCTGGTCGGTCTGGCCGGCGAGCTTGCGCACCTCATCGGCCACCACCGCAAAACCCCGCCCGGCCTCGCCGGCCCGGGCCGCCTCGATGGCCGCGTTCAGGGCCAGCAGGTTGGTCTGACCGGAGATGTCGCGCACCAGGTTGACGAACTGGGCCAGGGAACGGGCTTCGGCCAGGGCCGACATCACGTGCTCCTGCTCCTCACCCACGTTCTCAAGGCGGCTGTGGATGTAGCGCTGCAGGGATTCGAGGGTCTTCTGGTTGCGGGCCGCGCGGGTGTTGGCCTCCTCGACGATCTGGCTCGACTCCTGGGAAAAGGCCTGCACCACCCCGTCCAGGTCACGCACCACGTCGTCCACTGCCTGCAGGCGCTGCACCATGCCCAGGGCGGCCGCTTCGGTCTGCTCGGTCACCGCGTTGAGCTGGCCGACCAGGATGCTGTTGAGATGGGGCACCTGATCCAGGGACTGGCCCACCTGCGCCGCCACCCCGTGCTGCCGCGCCGCCTCGTCACGGGCGTGCTGCAGGGCATTCTCGGCGCCGTAGCTCGGATCGCGGTAGCGGGCGATGGACAGCAGGTGGTGGGCCACAAAGCTGATGATGACCGCGAAGGCCGCACCGAGCGCATCACCCAGCGAGTGGCTGAGCCCGAAGCGGTCGAGGAGGACCTCGTGGTACAGGGGGTTGGCGAAGTACACCACGCCAAACACCCCGGCCGCCGTCACGCCGGACAGCAGCACCCTCCGCCGCAGGGACTTGTTCTGGATGGTCATGGAAGCGCTCAGCGCAGAACCAGCTTGATCGTATTGAGCAGGGTGTCGGCGGTGGCCGGCTTGACGATCCAGCCGGAGGCGCCGGCGGCCTTCGCCTCGGCCCGCTTGCTCTGCTGGGACTCGGTGGTGAGGAACAGGATGGGCATGAAGCGCAGCTCGGCCCGCTGGCGCACAACCTTGATGAACTCGATGCCGTTCATGCCGGGCATGTTGAGGTCGGTGATGAGCAGATCGGGCTTGGTCCCGGCGGCCAGCTTCTTCTGGCCGTCCTCGGCGCTGCTGGCGGTGACGACCTGGAAACCCGCCTTGGCGAGAATCCCGGAGATGGAAAGCAATACGGTGGCGGAATCGTCCACCAGCATGATGGTCTTCACGTGCTGACTCCCTGACCCTGACGGCCACATGCAGGCGCGGGCCCTACATTCATAATTGATTGACGACAGCTGCCCGGGTGGCGATCCTTCGCGCCCCTGCGAGGGCAGCCTTTGTGCTGCAAGGCTCAACGGACGCCCGGCGGCAAACTTGAGGCCAAAGTGGCATCCCAGGGCTGGAAGTTTGTTCAACCCAGCAATGGACCGGCCTGATCCGGGTGCCGGGCACCCGTACCACCAGCCCGGCCCGTGACAAACACGGCGGCAGGCTTGCGGCAACGCACCCGAAAAGCACCTGCAAAGCTCGCCCAAGGGCAGCCCCGAAATTGGGGTAAGCCGTTGTAAATCCGCCGTTTTTCGCCACAAACAGGGCCCACGGCGCTGTATTTTTGCAGCGCAAGGTCGTATCATTCGGCTCCCCCGATTCACCTTCCCCGGTTTTCTCCATGCTCCATCCCACCCGATTCGACGTCATCGTTGTCGGCGGCGGCCATGCCGGCACCGAAGCCGCGCTGGCAGCGGCACGGGCCGGGTGCGCCACCCTGCTGCTCACCCACAACATCGAAACCCTCGGCCAGATGAGCTGCAACCCGTCCATCGGCGGCATCGGCAAGGGGCACCTGGTGAAGGAAGTGGACGCCCTGGGGGGAGCCATGGCCGCGGCCACCGACGAAGGCGGCATCCAGTTCCGCATCCTCAACGCCAGCAAGGGCCCGGCCGTGCGCGCCACCCGCGCCCAGGCCGACCGGGTGCTGTACAAAGCCGCCATCCGCAAGCGCCTCGAAAACCAGCCCAATCTATGGCTGTTCCAGCAGGCCGTGGACGACCTCACCGTGGTGGGCGACCGGGTCACCGGCGTGGTCACCCAGATCGGGCTGCGCTTCGAGGCCCCCGCCGTAGTGCTCACCGCCGGCACCTTCCTCAATGGCCTGATCCACGTGGGCCTGCAAAATTACTCCGCCGGCCGCGCCGGCGACCCGCCGGCCATCAGCCTGGGCCAGCGCCTCAAGGAACTCGCCCTGCCCCAGGGCCGCCTCAAGACCGGCACCCCGCCGCGCCTGGACGCCCGCAGCATCGACTTCTCGGTGATGCAGGAGCAGCCCGGCGACGACCCCGTGCCGGTATTCAGCTTTCTCGGCAGCGCGGCCCAGCACCCGCGCCAGCTGCCGTGCTGGATCACCCACACCAACAGCCGCACCCACGACATCATCCGCGCCAACCTCGACCGCTCGCCCATGTATTCCGGCGTGATCGAGGGCGTGGGCCCGCGCTACTGCCCGAGCATCGAGGACAAGATCCACCGCTTCGCCGACAAGGACAGCCACCACGTCTTCCTCGAGCCCGAAGGCCTGGACACCCACGAGATCTACCCCAACGGCATCTCCACCAGCCTGCCCTTCGACGTGCAGCTGGACATCGTGCGCTCCATCAAGGGCCTGGAAAACTGCCACATCCTGCGCCCCGGCTACGCCATCGAGTACGACTACTTCGACCCGCGCAACCTCAAGTCCAGCCTCGAAACCAAGTCCATCGGCGGGCTGTTTTTCGCTGGCCAGATCAACGGCACCACCGGCTACGAAGAGGCCGCCGCCCAGGGCCTGCTGGCCGGCATCAACGCCTCCCTGCAGGTGAAGGGCCAGGAGGCCTGGTGCCCGCGCCGCGACGAAGCCTACCTGGGCGTGCTGGTGGATGACCTGATCACCCGCGGCGTCTCCGAGCCCTACCGCATGTTCACCTCCCGCGCCGAGTTCCGCCTGAGCCTGCGCGAAGACAACGCCGACCTGCGCCTCACCGAAGCCGGCCGCAAGCTGGGCCTGGTGGACGACGTACGCTGGGCCGCCTTCTGCGCCAAACGCGAGGCCATCGAGCGCGAAACCGCCCGTCTGCGCGCCACCTGGGCCACCCCGGCCAGGGTGCCGGCTGAAGCCGCCGAGGCCGTGCTCGGCAAGGCCATCGAGCGCGAATACCCCTTCTTCGAGCTGCTGCGCCGCCCCGACGTGCGCTACGCCGACCTGATGACCCTGCCCGGCGCCCCCGAAGGCCCCGAGACCGACCCCCAGGTGGTCGAGCAACTCGAGATCGCCGCCAAATACCAGGGCTACATCGACCGCCAGCTCGACGAAGTGGCCCGCCAGGCCGACGCTGAAGCCACCCGCCTGCCCGCCGATCTCGACTACGCCAGCGTGCGCGGCCTGTCCAAGGAGGTCCAGGGCCGCCTCAACCAGCACAAGCCCGAGACCATCGGCCAGGCCAGCCGCATCCAGGGCATCACCCCGGCGGCCATCAGCCTGCTGCTGGTGTGGCTCAAACGCAGCGAGCTGGCCCGCGGCCGGGAGAAGTCGGCATGAGCGCCATCGCGACCCTCGAACAGGGCATCGCCGCCCTTGGCCTGGACCTGCCCGCCGACACCGCAGAGCGCTTGCTCGCCTTCGGCCACCTGCTGATCAAGTGGAACAAGGTGTACAACCTCACGGCCATCCGCGACGAAGGCCAGCTGCTCACCCACCACCTGCTCGACTCCCTGTCGGTACTGCCCCACTTGAGCGGCCTCACCCGGCTGGTGGACGTGGGCTCCGGCGGCGGCCTGCCCGGCATCGTGCTGGCCCTGTGCCGCCCCGGCCTGCAGGTGGATTCCGTTGAAACGGTGCAGAAGAAAGCCAGCTTCCAGAATCAGGCGAAGATCGAGCTAAAGCTCGCCAACTTCCGCGCCCACCATGCGCGCATCGAAGCCTGGCAGCCGGCCTACGCCCCGCAGGCCCCCGACGGCATCATCTCCCGGGCCTTCGCCGACCTGGCCGACTTCGTCAACCTCACTGCCCACCTGGCCGGCCCCGACACCCGTCTGCTGGCCATGAAGGGCGTTTACCCCGAGGACGAGATCGCCCGGCTACCCGCCGGCTTCCGCCTCGAACAGGCCATTCGCCTCAGCGTGCCCGGCCTCGACGCCGAGCGCCACCTCCTCATCGTGAAACGGATCTGAGCATGGCCCGCATTTTCTGCATCGCCAACCAGAAGGGCGGCGTCGGCAAGACGACCACCTGCGTCAACCTGGCCGCCGGCCTCGCCACTGCCGGCCAGCGCGTGCTGCTCATCGACCTCGACCCCCAGGGCAACGCCACCATGGGCAGCGGTATCGACAAGCGCACCCTGAGCAAATCGGTGTACCACCTGCTGGTGGGCCTGGGCACCGTGGCCGACGCCCGGGTGCGCTCCGAGAGCGGCGGCTACGATCTGATCCCGGCCAACCGCGACCTGGCGGGTGCCGAAGTCGAGCTGGTCGGCCTCGACCGGCGCGAGAACCGCATGCGCGACGCCCTCGCCCTGCATCAGACCGAATACGACTTCGTGCTGGTGGACTGCCCGCCGTCCCTCTCGCTGCTCACCCTCAACGGTCTGTGCGCCGCCCACGGGGTGATCATCCCCATGCAGTGCGAGTACTACGCCCTCGAAGGCCTCTCCGACCTGGTGAATTCCATCAAGAAGGTGCACGCCAACCTCAACCGCGACCTGTCCATCATCGGCCTGCTGCGGGTCATGTTCGACCCCCGCGTCACCCTGCAGCAGCAGGTCTCGGCCCAGCTCGAGGCCCACTTCGGCGACAAGGTCTTCAAAGCCATCGTGCCGCGCAACGTGCGCCTCGCCGAAGCCCCCAGCCACGGCATCCCCGGCGTGGTCTTCGACCGCAGCGCCAAGGGCGCCCAGGCCTACCTGGCCTTCGCCAAAGAAATGATCGAACGGGTCAAGACCCTCTGAACCCCACCATGGCACCTCCCAAACTCAAAGGCCTCGGCCGCGGCCTCGACGCCCTCCTCGCCGCCAACAACGACAGCGAGCAGAGCCAGGGTGAGCTCCAGACCCTGCCCGCCGCCGAGCTGCAGCCGGGCAAATACCAGCCCCGCACCCGCATGGACCCGGGCTCCCTGGAAGAGCTGGCCGCCTCGATCAAGTCCCAGGGGGTGATGCAGCCCATCCTGGTGCGCCCCATCGGCGGCGCCTACGACGCAAAGCGCTACGAGATCATCGCCGGCGAACGCCGCTGGCGCGCCGCCCAGCTGGCCGGCTTGAACGACGTGCCCTGCCTGGTGCGCGAGATCCCGGACGAGGCCGCCCTGGCCATGTCCCTGATCGAGAACATCCAGCGCGAAGACCTCAACCCCCTCGAAGAAGCCGGCGGCATCCAGCGCCTCATCGACGAATTCGGCATGACCCACCAGCAGGCCGCCGACGCCGTCGGCCGCTCCCGCCCCGCCGCCTCCAACCTGCTGCGCCTGCTCCAGCTCGCCCCCCCGGTGCAGGAGCTGCTGATGGCCGGTGACATCGACATGGGTCACGCCCGCGCCCTGCTGCCCCTCGACGGCGCCTCCCAGGTCGGTCTCGCCAACCTCATCGCCGCCCGCGGCCTGTCGGTGCGTGAAGCCGAACGGCTGGTGCACCAGGCCCTCAACCCGAAATCGAAACAGCTCGCCCCGGCACCCGACCGGGACATCCTGCGCCTCGAAGAAGAAATCGCCGACCGCCTCGGCGCCACGGTGAAGATCAAGGCCAACAACAAGGGCGTCGGCGCCGTCACCATCCAGTTCGGCAGCCTCGACCAGCTCGACGGCCTGCTCGACCGGCTCAATCTGAAGTCCTGACCCGGCAGCCCGCTGCCCCGCGGGGGATCTGCCAGGACGACGCGGAGAGGGAGCGATGTGTAGGGGCGACTTCAGTCGCCCATCCACGCGTTGATCATCGGCATGCCCCTGGTCCGAAAGTCCGCGGGCGACTGAAGTCGCCCCTACAGAGTCGCCCCTACTGGTCTTCGTCCGTCCGGCTGCGCAGGATGCGTTGCGCTTCCTGGCGTTTGGCGCCCTGGGACTTTTCGTGGGGCCCGGCCTTGCGTTGCAGGGCGGGCACGACCAGCGGGTTGCGGGGCCCTTTGGGCACACCCTTGCCGCCCCCCTTCCCCGGCCCCTGATCGGGGCCGCGGAAGATCATTTTCTGGCGGGTTCCAAGCGTGCGATTGGCCATGGATCAGGCGGCGGGATGGGCGGCTGCGGCCTCGGCCACCGCACGCCGGGTGGTCTCTTCGGTGATGCCGGAAACCTCGGCAAAGCACCCGTCCAGCGGGCACTGACGCCCCGGCGGACATTCATGTTCATGGGCGCACTGGCCTTGGGTCTGGTCGGTCAGGACCATTTCACGGACGGCTTCGCAGCGGCTGATGGGTGTATCGATGAAGCTCATGATGTGTCTCCCTTGGTTTATTCCAGTGTAGTCAAGGGATGGGAAATTACCTTACCAACAGCAAGGTTTTTACATCAGGCTACCAGTGCTCGGGGAGCTTCTTGCGCAGGATGATGCGCTGGGGCTCGATCTCCACATAACCGCCGGAGACCATGTCGCGCAGGATGCGATTCACCATCTCCCGGGAGGCGCCGACCATGTTGGCCAGATCCTGCTGGGTGAGGCGGCGGTCGATGATGGCCACGCCATCCTCCTCCACAGCGAGGGAGTCGAACAGCCGCGAGATCCGCCCGAAGACATCCACCAGGGCCAGGGCGCGCACGCTCTCGGTCAGGGTGCGGATGCGCCCCACCAGGTTGCGCACCACGATCTGCATGCACGCAGGGTAGGCCTCGATGAGGGCCAGGAAGGCCACCCGGGGAATCTGCAGCACCTCGCTGCGACTCAGGGCGATGACCGAGGCGGAGCGAGGTGCGTCGTCGAGCAGGGCCAGCTCGCCAAAGTAATCACCCGGATCAAGGAGCGACAGGGTCACCTCGCGGCCGATGTTGTCGGTCAGGAAGACCTTCAGTGACCCGCTCTGCACCACGAACAGGCTGCTGCCATCGTCACCCTCATTGACGACAATGGTGTTGGGCGCAAAACTGCGGATGCGTGAACGCCCCCTCAGCACCTCGGCCTGCTCATCACTGAGGCCGTCGAACAGATCCACCCGATCCAGATACTTCACAGCCCGCTTCCCTCTCCGATGACAGCGTGCCCCCGAGCCCAGCCCTGAGACCGCCATTGCAACGCCTCGATAAAACCCTCTTCGGACTGGTCCTGGCCTCGCTGCTGACGATGGCCGCCGCCCTGTTTTCCCCCGCCCGGGACATGGAACAAGGTGCCGGGCTGGAGTTGCTGTATGCCCTGCGGGGAACACGCCAACCACCGCAGGAAGTGGTGATTATAACCCTCGATTCCCGCTCGGCCCGGGCCCTGGGCCAGTCCGAGCGCCCCGAGCGCTGGCCGCGCCACCTGCACGCCCGGCTGATCAACGGGCTGGTGGACCGGGGCGCCCGGGTGATCGGCTTCGACGTGCTCTTCGAGCGCGCCCGCGAGCCGGAGGGCGACCAGGCCCTGGCCGCAGCCATCCACCGGGCTGGCAACGTGGTGCTGATGGAGGGCCTGTCCCGGGAGGCCGTCACCCGCCCCGACGGGCAGATCATCGCCCACGTCGATCACATCACCCGCCCTCTGCCCATGCTCCAGGACGCAGCCTGGGCCAGCGGGCCCTTCATCATGCCCAAGACGCCGGAGGGCATCTTCGAGTTCTGGGGCTTCATCCCCAGCATCGGCGACCACCCCTCCCTGCCCATGCTGATGGCCCAGCTGATGACCGCCGGCACCCCCGCCGCCATCTCCCCCTCGCCGGACACCCGCCTGCACGCCCTCAACCTCTACGGCCCCCTCGGCAGCATCCGCACCCTGTCCTACACCGAAGCCCTAGAACGGGTGGCCGACCCCGTGAGCGGCGACGCCGCCTTCCGCGGCAAGGCCGTGCTGATCGGCTTCTCCGAGTTCAACCAGTCGCGCCAGGGTGACATCTTCCGCACCCCCTACAGCACCCCGGACGGGCTCGACATCAGCGGCGTGGAGCTGTGCGCCACGGCCCTCTCCAACCTCCTCGACGGCTCCACCCTGCTGCGCCCCCAGGGGGCCACCCTGCTCGCCGCCCTGCTGGCCTGGAGTGCCGCCCTCGCCGCCCTGTGGCGCTTCGCCTCCACCCCCCAGGCCCTGGCCCTCAGCGCCGGCCTCGGCCTGGCCTGGATCGGCCTCGCCGCCTGGAGCTTCGCCGGGCACCAGGTATGGCTGCCGGTGATCCTGCCGGGGCTCGTCGCCCCCCTCGCCGCCACCGCCTTCGGCCTGCTCAGCCATGGCCGGGCCGCCCGCCAGCGCGAGCGCGACCTGGAGAAAGCCCTCGCCCTGGGCCTCAGCCGCAAGGGCAGCGAAAAGCTCGTGGCCCTGCTGCGCGGCCACGACGGCGGGCGCAGCGTGCATGGGGTGTGCCTGTGCAGCGACATCGAGGCCTACACCGGGCTGTCCGAAACCCTCAGCCCCGCCGCCACCACCGAGGCCCTGAACCGCTACTTCGCCCGCTTCCTGCCCGTGGTCGAAGCCCACGGCGGGCATGTGATGGACATCGTCGGCGACTCCGCCATGTGCCTGTGGCTGGCCGACGACGACCCCGCCGAAGCCTGCCGCCGGGCCTGCGCAGCCGCCCTCGAACTGGACCGCCTGATGAACGAGGCCCCGCAGGAGGACGGCACCGCGCTGCGGACCCGCTTCGGCCTCCACTACGGCCCGGTCTTTCTCGGCGAAGTCGGTGCTGAAGCCCGCCGGGAGCTGCGCGTGGTGGGTGACATCGTCAACACCAGCAGCCGCATCCAGAGCGCCAACAAGGCACTCGGCACACGCATCCTGGCCTCGGCGGCGGTGCTCGACCAGCACACCGACACCCCTGGCGCGGGGTACGCGCGGCACCTCGGGCGCTTCGTGCTGGCCGGCAAGCGCAGCCCCATCGAACTCCACGAACTCAGCCCCACCCTCCCGCCTGCCGACGCCCGCCAGGCCTTCGACACCGCCCGCCAGGCCTATGCCGCCGACGCCCTCGACGTGGCTCGCCTGCACCTGCGCATCGCCCTCGCCGCCAGCCCCGGCGACGGCCCCGCCCACTTCTACGTGGAACGCTGCGAAAGCCGTCTGGCTGGCCAACCCACCCCCGACACCGACGGCTGCATCGTGCTCACCCAGAAATAAAAACCCAAGGACAACGGCAAACTGCGCGTGCAACGCTGTAAGTCACATCCTTTTGCAGTTAATATTCCAAATAATCTTGGCAAATCGCCACACACTGCCCTTAGCTCCGGTACGCCCGCAATGCAGTCCCCTGACCGACCGCCGCAGATATTCCTCCTGCGACCGCTCAGCCGCGGCCTGAGTCTCGCCATTGCCGGCCTGGCAACCCTGTCTCTCGACGCTCTCGCCTGCGAGCCGCCCAGCGGGCGCCTCGCCGCCACCGAGGGGCGCATCGAGGTACGCAGCGCCGGCAGCCCCCAGTGGCACACTGCCACCCCACGCCAGGCCCTGTGCCCCGGAGACCAGGTCGCCGTGCCCGGCCCCGGCCGGGCCGCCATAGTGCTGGCTCAGGACGTGTTGGTGCGCCTCGACCAGAACACCACCCTGACCCTGCCCGAGGCCAGTACCGCCGGCGAATTGCAGCTGCCCAAGGGCGTAGTGCACGTGATCAGCCGCTTCAACAAGCGCTTCGGCATCATCACGCCCTTCGTCAACGCCTTCGTAGACGGCACCGAGTTCACCGTAGCCACCGACGACGGCCAGGCCCGCGTAGTGGTGGCCGAAGGCCGCGTACGCACCGGCAACAGCGCCGGCGAGCAGCGCATCGGTGCCGGCCAGGCCATCGAAGCGCGCGCCGGCAGCGCCCCTGCCAGCATCACCGTACGCCCCCTCGACGCCGTGGCCTGGGCCATCCATTACCCGCAGGTGCAGCATCTCCGCCCCGCCGAACTGGCCACCTACCCCGATGCCACCCGCCAGGCCGTGAGCGCCGCCCAGGCCGATCTGGCCGCCGGCCGCGCCCGCGACGCCCTTGATCGCCTCGCCCCCCTCGCCGACGTGGACAGCACCCCTGCCCTGGCCGCCTTCAAGGCCGGCGTGCTGCTGGGCCTGGGCCGTGCCGACGAGGCCGGCGCCCTGCTGGCCCGCTTTGCCCCGGGTACCCACCCGGCCCTCGACGCCACCGCCGCCGTGATTCAGGTGGCCCGCAACAACCCCGCCGCCCTCGAAACTGCCCGCCAGAACGTCGAACGCAACCCCGATTCACCAGCCGCCCAGCTTGCCTACAGCTACGCTCTGCAGGCTGCCCGCCAGCTCCCCGCCGCCCTCGAAGCTGCCCGCCGGGCCACCGCCCTGGGCCCCGACGCCCCCCTCGCCCATGCCCGCCAGGCCGAGCTGGAACTCAGCCTGGGCCGCGCCGAAGCCGGCGGCGTCAGCGCCCGGCGCGCCCTGGCCCTGGCCTCCGACACGCCCCGGGCCGCCGCCCTGGCTGCCTTTGCCCGCCTGCTGGTGGGCGATACGGCCGCAGCCGCCGCCGACTTCCAGGCCACCCTGGCCCGCAACGACGCCGACCCCCTCGCCCACTTCGGCCTCGGCCTGGCCCTGATGCGCCAGGGCCAAACCGCCGACGGCCGCCGCGAAGTGGAGATCGCCGCCCTCCTCGACCCATCCAACGCCGAGCTGCGCAGCTACCTGGGCCGCGCCTACATGGAAGAAGCCCGCAGCAAGGTGGCCGGTGACCAGTTCGACCTGGCCCGCCGCCTCGACCCGGCCTCGCCCACCCCCTGGTATTTCGACGCCTTCCGCCAACTGCGCGAGGGCGAGCCCCTGGCCGCCCTCTACAACGGCGAAGAAGCCCTGGCCCGCAACACCAACCGCTCGGTACTGCGCTCCGGCACCCTGCTCGACCAGGACAGGGCCGCCCGCAGCGCCAGCCTGGGCGCCGCCTACCAGCAGGTGGGCCTGACCGCCCCGGCCCAGGGCGCCGCCATGAACGCCATCGAGGACGACCCGGCCAGCCCCGCCGCCCACCGCCTGCTGGCCGACGCCTACGCCGACATGCCGCGCTTCGAGGGCGCCCGCCTGTCCGAGCTGCTTCAGGCCAACCTGCGCCAGCCCATCGGCCAGTGGCCCCAGGCCCCCCAGTTCGTGATGCCGCCGCTGCCTCTGTTCGACGGCCCGCGGGCCGTGTCGCCCGACGAAGCCACCGCCTTCTTCGAGCGCAAGCCCACCCGCTTTGCCGCCACCCTGGGCGGCGGCAGCCACAGCGCCCTGGCCGCCAGCGCCCTGCTGTCCCATGCCTGGGAGCAGGGCCAGCTGTCCTTCGGCAGCTTTGACTACCGCTACGCCGGCCTCAAGCCCGCCGGCGCCGACACCCACCTGGCCGGCAGCCGCCTGGACGCCCGCTTCCAGCTCGCCCCGGGCACCACCCTGCTGGCCGAAGCCCGCCACACCGAGCGTAGCGCCAGCACCGCCTACCGCCCCCTGTTCGACAGCCAGGCCACCAACCTGCTGCAGCGCAACCTCAACGACCTGGGCCGCATCGCCCTGCGCCACGAGCTGGGCAACGGCGACGAAATCCTCGTCGAAGCCAACACCCAGCGCTTCCGCATCCTGCAGCAGGACTTCTTCCGCTACAGCGACCCCCTGTATGGGCTGGAGCTGGACATCAACAGCGAGGTCACCCCAGAACTCCGCACCCGCGGCCTGTCGGCCCTGTACACCCGCCAGCGCGACAGCTATGCCCTGAGCGCCGGCACCACCATCGCCCGCCAGTCCGGCAACCAGAACCTCACCGTGGCCACCGCCCTGAGCATGGACCCGAGCCTGGTGCTGGACGTGACCCGGCTGCCCACTGTGCCCCTCAAGACCGACCGGGACACCGCCTTCGGCTATGCCCAGTGGCGCGTGCTGCCCAGCCTGACCCTGCACGGCGGTGCCGACTTCGTGCGCTTCAAGGACCTGGATCTGCCCCACGCCGAACGCATCAACAGCAAGCTCGGCGCAGTGCTCCGCCCCGCCGGCGGCACCACCCTGCGCGCCGCCGTCTTCCAGGGCGTGTCAGGCTCCCGCTACGACGCCGAGAACCTGGCCCCCACCCAGTTTGCCGGTTTCAACCAGGTCTTCGACGAGATCGCCGGCACCCGCTGGCGCCGCGCCGCGGTGGCCGTGGACCAGCGCCTGGGCGAGCGCCTGAGCGGCGGGCTGGAGGCCTCCTGGCGCTGGCTCGATGCGCCCATGGTCGATTCCGGCGCGAGCACCGGCTACCACCTGGCCGACTGGAAAGAGACCCTGCACCGGGCCCACCTGGCCCTGCCCCTGGGCCGCCACGCCCTGCTCAGCGCCGAATGGCGCCACGAGACCATCCGCTACGACGCCGGTGACGGCCTGCTGCGGGACACCCCCTGGAAGGTGGCCACCGACCAGCTGCCCCTGCGCCTGTGGCTCAAGACCGGCCCGGTGGACACCCTGCTGGAGCACTGGGTGGTGCGCCAGCGGGCCAGCCAGATCGCCGGCGACGGCAGCGCCGCCGACGCCCGCTCCACCTTCACGGTGAGCAACCTGCGCCTGTCCCTGCCCGTGCTGCCCCAGCGCCTCAGCACCAGCCTGGGGGTGTACAACCTCTTCGACCGGGACTTCCGCTTCCACAACACCGACCTCAACGGCGACCCCCGGGTGGCCCTGTTCTACCCCCGGCGCACCCTGATGCTGCAGGCCCAGCTGCGCTTCTGAAACCCGCCTTCGAACCCGTTTCCCCCTCACGCTCCGGAGCACGCTCACCCATGAAATTCCGCCTGACCACCCTGCTGGCCCTCGGCCTCCTGGCCGGCAGTGCCCTGCCCGCCCAGGCCGCCGGCGGCCTCGCCCCCCTGGGGCGCGGCCTCATCGCCCCCGCCGACATCACCGGGGGCATCCTGTTCGGCAAGAACGGCGAAGTGATCCCCCTCGACGCCCAAGGCAAGCCCCAGTCCCCCTGCGTCATGTCCAAGGCCGTCGATGGCAAGGCCAAAGCCAGCAAGCTGCCCGAGTGCCCCAGCGGGCCCGAGGCCGGGCAAGGCGAGGGCAACGGCCCGAAACCCAAGGCCGCCGTGCCCTGCCAGGGCTACTACATCATTTGGATCAACAACAGGCCGGTGAAGGTCTGGTACCCCGCCGGCTGCACCCCGCCGTAAGCCCCGCACGGAGTACGGTCAACGACACAGGGCGCCCGGGGGCGCCCTGTGTCGTTGTGGAGGCCGGATCAGGCCGGCAGGCGTTCGCTGCAGGCGCCCCGGACCCGCGCCCACATCACCAGCAGCAGGTCGATCTCGTCGGGGATGGCCTCGGGGTCCATCTCGGCCATGGCCGCGCGACGGCAGGTCGCTTCTGAACACAGGGGGCAGGGTTGGGTGCAGCGAGGGGCAGAGGCGGCGGCCATGCGAGGACTCCCGTTCAGCCGGGCGGCGGAAAGACACCCCGATGAGCGCTCCGTTTGACCCGTAAGGCCGCTAGTCTAGGCAAAGCGGCATCGGGCCGAAGCCCCGGAAGGCACTACGGAAGTGTGACAAAGGTCACGCCGCCGGGCGGGGCTTGTGCCGAGTGGGGTCGGACTCACCCTGCTTTCCTCGGTTTGAAGTCGTCTGCCACCTCAAGCCCCGCCGCTTGTCCCGTGGGGTCGAATTCATTCGACCTCGGACGCGGGTCACAGGCAAGCCGATGATTCAAGGGACGAAGACCCCACAGGGAGAGGGATCGCGTCTGCGCGGCATTTTCCCGTGGGGTCGAATTTATTCGACCGCGGACGGTGGTGAGCGCCATGCCGATGATCAACGTGCCAAGGTCGAATGAATTCGACCCCACAGGAGAGAGCCTCAGGCGCGCCGCTCAGTCACGGCCCTTGAGTTCGGGGCGGAGCTTGAGGGTGGTGGCGATGCGCTCGGCAATGGCCCGGGCTTCGGGGGCTGAGGGGAAGGGGCCGAGCTGCAGGCGGTACTTGCCTTCGGCGGCCAGCACCGAGACCGATGACTTGAGCCACTTGAGCTCGTGCTCGACAAAGCCCTTGAAGTGCTCGGCATTGACGGCATTGGCGAAGGCCCCGAGTTGCAGGAAGACGGGTTCGCCGCTGCGGGCAGGGGCGGCGGCGACAAGCGGCGCCGACACGACGGGGGCCGGCGTAGCCTGGGCCAGGGCCGGCGCCTCGACGGGCCGGACGGGCTCGGCCAGGGCGGCCTGCGTTGCCGCCTGGGGAGCGGCCGGGCGGGCCGGTGCTGCGGCCAGATGCGCCGAGGGAGTGGGCGCACGCCGCCGGATGGGCGGCACACTGCGGCCGGGCTGCACCATGGCCACCCCCTCGGGCAGCATCAGCGCCACTTCGACGTTGGCATGGCCGTTATCGGTGTAGCCGAGCTTATAGGCGGCGGCATAGGAGAGGTCGATGATGCGCCCCGGGTGGAAAGGGCCACGGTCGTTGATGCGCACCACCGCCGAACGCCCGTTGGCCAGGTTGGTGACGCGCACGTAGCTGGGGATGGGCAGGCTGGGGTGGGCGGCGGTCATGGCGTACATGTCGAAGCTGTCGCCACTGGATGTCTTTTTGCCGTGGAAGGGCTTGCCGTACCAGCTGGCCACGCCCTTCTGGCGGAAGGAGCTGCCGCTGTTGCCCAGGGCCACGCCCTGGCCGAGGGCGTAGTCTTCCTTTTCGAAGCGCGGAGCTTCAAGGGAGGGCGTTTCATCGGCCGCGTCATCGGGGCCGTCATAGCGGAAGGGGCTGGAAAAAACCCGCTGAGGAGAACCGGCCTTGAGGCTGGACTGGAAGACGGGCTCTGCCTGGGTATCGGCGGCCACAGCGATAGTGCTCAGGGTACAAGCTGCGAGCACCGGGACAAGCGACTGGACACGACAAAGCTTGGCCAGCCGGAACCCGGCTCGCGGGTGTTTCGCTACAGGGTGCATGACGCTCTTTCCTGTTCGGGCGCGCGCGTCAGGCGCGCGCAGGTTCAGGTGCCTACCCGGCGTCGGTGTCGCTGAATGCTCATGAGCATTCCGACACCCAGACACAGGGTAACGAGTGCAGTGCCACCGTAACTGACGAAGGGTAACGGGACCCCGACAACGGGGAGAATTCCGCTCACCATGCCCATGTTCACCAACGCGTAAGTGAAGAAGATCAGCGTCAGGGCGCCGGCAAGCAGGCGCGAGAACAGGGTCGGGGCACCAGCGGCAATAAAAAGGCCGCGGAAAATCAATAGGATATAAATTACCACAAGTATGAGGGCGCCGACTAGCCCGAATTCTTCGGTGAGCACGGCGAAGATGAAGTCGGTGTGACGCTCGGGCAGAAAGTCGAGGTGGGTCTGGGTGCCGTTACCCCAGCCCTTGCCGACGACGCCGCCGGAACCGATGGCGATGGTGGACTGGATGATGTGAAAGCCCTTGCCGAGGGGGTCGGAAGTGGGGTCGAGCAGGGTGCACACCCGGTGTTTCTGGTATTCCCGCAGGCCCGGCCAATCCACCCCGGGCTGGCAGATGGTGTCGCCCATGGCCACGATGGAGGCAACGCCGACGATGCCGACCACCGCCACCGGCAGGATCAGGCGCCAGGTAAGGCCGGCGAAGAAGAGCACAAAGAAGCCCGAAGCCGTCACCAGAATGGCGGTGCCCAGGTCGGGCTGCTTGGCGATGAGCCCTACCGGCAGCAGGAGCAAGCTGGTGGCGATCAGAAAGTCGCGGCCACGGATCATGCCCTCACGACTCTGGAAGTACCAGGCGAGAGTCAGGGGCATGGCGATCTTCATGAGCTCGGAGGGCTGGATGCGGGTGATGCCGATGTTGAGCCAACGCCGGGCGCCCTTGGAGACGTCACCGAACAGGGCCACGGCGATGAGCAGCAGAATGCCGAGAACGTACAGGGGCAGGGCGATGCTCATGAGCCGCGGAGGGGGGGTGCGCGCCGCCAGCCACATGGCAAGAAAGGCGACCCCCGCATTGACGGCCAGGGTGCCGAGGCGCTCCGGTGAGGCGCTGACCATGATCACTGCCGAATAGGTGGTGAGGATGAGGATCAGCACCATCAAGGGGCCATCGAGGGGCGAGAGCAGAAAGTGCAGCCACTTGCGGGGGTCGAGACGCGGGTTCACTCGGCCCCCTCCGCGGACTCTTCAGCCGCCGGGTCTTCGGGGGCGATGCCCGCCGGCACCTTGCCCAGCAGGTAGTAGTCGAGGGCCTGGCGGGCGATGGGCGCCGCCGACTGGGCGCCGAAGCCGCCGTTTTCCACCAGCACGGCCAAGGCGATCTTGGGCTTGTCGGCGGGGGCGAAGGCAATGAACCAGGAATGGTCGCGCAGGCGCTCGGCGATCCGCCCTTCCACATACTTGCCCCCGCGCAGGGAATACACCTGGGCGGTGCCGGTTTTGCCGCCCACTTCATAGGGCGCCCCGGCAAACGCCCGGGCGCCGGTGCCGGCCTTGTTCACGCCGACCATGGCGCGTTTGATGAGGTCGATGTGGGCCTGCTTGAGGGGAATGGTGCGCAGCGGTTGAGGTTCGATGGTACGCCGCTCACCGGTCTTGGCATCAACCACGTGGCGGGCGAGGTGAGGGCGATAGAGCACGCCGTTATTGACCAGCGCAGCCAGCCCCTGAGCCATCTGCAAGGGGGTGTAGGCGTTGTAGCCCTGGCCAATGCCCACCGAGATGGTCTCACCGCCGAACCACTTTTGCTGTTCGGGCCGCTTGAAGCGCTTCTTCTTCCATTCGGGGGAGGGCAACACGCCCTCGGCCTCGCCGGGCAGATCGATGCCGGAGCGCTGGCCGAAACCGAAGGGGCGCATGAAGCCGGCGATGGCATCGATGCCCATGTCGTTGGCGAGGACGTAGTAGTAGGTGTTGCAGGAGACGACGATGGATTTGTAGAGATCGACGCTGCCATGCCCGCCAACCTTGTCATCCATGAAACGGTGCCCGCCGAAGTTGAAGTAGCCCGGGTCGGCGAGCGCCTGGTTGGGGGTGCGCTTGCCGGTGGTGAGGGCACCCAGGGCCATGAAGGGCTTGAAGGTGGAGCCCGGCGGGTAGGCGCTGTAGATGGCCCGGTTGAGCAGGGGCTTGTCCTGGTCGGTATTGAGCTGGTCCCAGTCCTGGGGGGCGATGCCGTCCACGAACAGGTTCGGATCGAAGGTGGGCGTGGACACCATGGCCAACACGCCGCCAGTTGAGGGCTCGATGGCCACCAGGGCGCCACGCCGATTGCCAAAGGCCTTTTCGACGATTTCCTGGAGCTTGAGGTCGAGAGTCAGGATGACGTTGTTGCCAGGCACCGCCGGGGTGCGGCGCAAGAGGCGCACGGCACGGCCGCCGGAATCCACCTCGACCTCCTCGAAGCCGGTGATGCCGTGGAGATCGCGCTCATAGCTCTTTTCGAGGCCGGACTTGCCGATGTGGTCGGTACCCCGATAGTTGGCCGCGTCGTCGTTCTCCTCGATGCGTTCGAGGTCGCGGTCATTGATGCGTCCGATGTAGCCGATGACGTGGGACGCGAAGCTGCCCATGGGGTAGTCACGGAACAGGCGGGCCTTCAATTCGACCCCCGGGAAACGGTAGCGCTGGGCGATGAAGCGGGCGACCTCTTCATCCGACAGGCGGTTGCGCAGGGGCAGGGATTCAAAGCTCTTGGATTCGTCCATGAGCTTCTTGAGGCGCTTGCGGTCTTTGGGCTGGATATCCACCAGCTTGGACAGCGCTTCGATGGTGGCTTCCAGATCGTCGACCTTGGAAGGAGTGATCTCGAGGGTGTAGGCCGAGTAGTTTCGCGCCAGTACGGTGCCGTTGCGATCGGTGATCAGGCCCCGGTTGGGGACGATGGGCACCAGGGAGATGCGGTTATCCTCGGCACGGGTGGAGTAGTAGTCGTAGCGCACCACCTGCAGGTAGGAGAAGCGCGCCACCAGCAGGCCGAAACCGATCAGGGCAACGATGCCGGCCACGGCCAGGCGGCCACGAAAACGGGCAAGCTCCTGCTCGGGGGTGCGGATGTCGGCCATGGGCGTTCAGATGGGGCGGTTCTCGTCCCGCTCCGTGGGCTGATACTGAGGCAGCAGCAACACGTAGTGCAGGGGAATCCACAGCACGGCGGCAACGAAGCTGCCGAAGAACATCCACCAGCCGGGAAACTCGGCACCGGCCATGAGACGCACGATGACCATCACCACCTGGGACAGGAAGAGCAGGGGCAGCACGTGCAAGGCCTGCTCCACCGGAGTGAACCAGAGCACCCGACGCGACAGCTCGTTGGCGGCGTAGGCCACCAACACGTAGGCAAAGGCGTGCTGGCCGAGGGCCGCGCCCACCCCGATGTCGGTCAGCAAACCAAACACGAAGCCCGCGCCGATGCCGATCTTGAGGGGCTCGCGGATGCACCAGAAAGCCAGCACCAGAGCCACGAAATCAGGTACGGCGGGCAGATGGCCGGTGGGGATGTAGTTGAGAAACAGGGCGGTGAAGAGGGTGGTGTAGACAAACCACATCTTCACCGGCAGCAGGATGCGACGGGAGCGGTTGGTGGGCTGCACGGCTTACTCCTTGGCAGGCCGGGCCTTGCGGCCCTTGAGCTTGCCCACCACCGGCTCCACCTCCGGCGGCCGGGCCGGCAGGCTCTCCCGGTGGCCGAGGACGAGCACATGGGTGAAGCGCTCGACGCCGGCAGCCGGCAGACAGGGAATGCGGGCAAAGGTCTGGGCCTGATCGCGCTCGACCCGGGCCACGGTAGCCACGGGCAGACCGGCCAGGAAGACCCCGTCGAGGCCCGAGGTGACGATCTTGTCGCCCGGCTGGACGTCGGCATTGGCGGCCAGGTAGCGCAGCTCCATCAGGCCGTCGCCGGAGCCGAAGAGCACGGCCCGGAGCCCGCTGCGTACCACCATCACAGGAATCGCCTGGTCTTTGTCGGTGAGCAGGGTCAGCTCGGACTGCATGGGGAAGACACGGGTGATCTGACCAACCACACCGACATCGTCCACCACCGCCTGGCCGGCTTCGATGCCGGCCTGGGCCCCCTTGTCGAGGATGACCTTGCGCGAAAACGGGTCCTTGGCGGTGTACATGATCTCCGCCACCGTGGATTTCACCGGCTGACGCTCGCGAGCTTCAAGGAGGGTGCGCAGGTGGCGGTTCTCCTGTTCGAGCTGCTCCAGACGCAGCAGACGCTCGCCGCCCTGCAACTGCTTGCTCTTGAGCTCCTTGTTCTCGATCTGCAGGCGCACCAGGGAGGCGAAGTAGTCGGAGGCGTTGCGCACGAAATCCGCCGGGGTGGCCGCCGCCATCTGCAGCGGGTAGGCCAGCACCGACAGCCCCTGGCGGAAAGCGTCGAGGTAGCGCAGCTTGAGGTCGCTTACCAACAACGCCAAAGACAGGACGAGAAAAAAGACGAGTTTGGCCAGCGGAGCCGGCCCGCGTTTGAAGAAGGGAGGGGGGGAATGGCCGACCATGGGACGGGATCGCTCAGGTCGATCGGCAAACGGCGGCGCCCGGGACAAGCCCGGGTGGGTGGCAGCGGCTGGAGAACACGGGGTTCAGCGCCGACGCCCTGGCCGCCAGGCCGACTTTATTCGCTGGTAAAGATGGAGCCGAGCTGGTCCATCTTTTCGAGGGCCATACCGGAACCGCGCACCACGCAGGTCAGAGGGTCGTCGGCGACGATGACGGGAAGACCGGTTTCTTCCATCAGCAGGCGGTCGAGGTCACGCAACAGGGCACCGCCACCGGTCAGCACCATGCCGCGTTCGGCGATGTCGGCGCCGAGTTCGGGCGGGGTCTGCTCCAGGCCGATCTTGACCGCGGAAACGATCTGGTTCAGGGGCTCGGTGAGGGCTTCGAGGATTTCGTTGGAGGAGATGGTGAAGGCCCGGGGGATACCCTCGGCCAGGTTGCGGCCCTTGACTTCCATTTCCTTGACTTCGGAGCCGGGGAAGGCGGAGCCGATTTCCTTCTTGATGGACTCGGCGGTGGTTTCACCGATGAGCATGCCGTAATTGCGGCGGATGTAATTGACGATGGCCTCGTCGAACTTGTCACCGCCGACGCGGATGGAGCCGGCATAGACCATGCCGCCCAGGGAGATCACCCCCACTTCGGTGGTGCCACCGCCGATATCGACGACCATCGAACCCGTCGCGTCGGCCACCGGCATGCCGGCACCGATGGCCGCGGCCATGGGTTCTTCGATGAGGTAAACATTGCTGGCACCGGCGCCGAGGGCTGATTCACGGATGGCGCGGCGCTCGACCTGGGTGGAGCCGCAGGGCACGCAGATGATGATGCGCGGGCTGGGAGAGAACAGGCGGGTGTCGTGAACCTTCTTGATGAACTGCTTGAGCATCTGCTCGGTGACGGTGAAGTCAGCGATCACACCATCCTTCATCGGCCGGATGGCCGTGATGTTGCCCGGCGTCTTGCCCAGCATCTGCTTGGCAGACATGCCCACCGACAGGATGGTTTTCTTGGCATTTGGCCCACCTTCGGTGCGGATCGCCACCACAGACGGTTCGTCGAGGACGATTCCCTTGCCGCGAACGTAGATCAGGGTGTTGGCGGTGCCGAGGTCGATGGCGAGATCGTTCGAAAAATAGGAGCGCAGAGAACCAAACATCGGAGAAAAATCCCGGAAAAACCGTTAGGAGGGGTTGGGAATTGGGGCAACAGAATCGCTTATGATAACCTACAAACCTTTGTCGTTTAAGCAACTTTGTAAATTACCATGTCCCTCTCCCTCGACGAAGTCCGGCATATTGCCAAGCTCGCCCGCCTCGAACTCGCCGGGGGCGACCTGGATGCCACCCAGGCCAAACTGAACGGTATTTTCGGTCTCATCGAGGAGATGCAGGCGGTCAATACCGACGGGGTCGAACCCATGAGCCACCCCCAGGACCTGGCCCAGCGCCTGCGTGAGGATCGTGTCGCCGAGAGCGACCGTCGCGCCGCCTACCAGTCCGTCGCCCCGCAGACCGAAGCCGGGCTGTACCTGGTGCCCAAGGTCATCGAATAAGCCCCGCCTCCCCGGCCCTCCTACACAGTCCCACGCCCAGCCCCACGCACCATGATCGACTCCAGCCTCAAGGACATCGCCGCGGCCCTCCGCGACAGGAAAGTCTCCGCCGTCGAACTCGCCACCGAGAGCCTGGCCCGCATCGACGCCGGCAACCCGAAGATCAACGCCTTCGTCACCGTTGACCGGGACGGCGCCCTCGCCGCGGCCCGCGCCGCTGACGAACGCCTGGCCGCCGGCAATGGCGGTCCGCTCACCGGCATCCCCCTGGCCCACAAGGATGTGTTCTGCACCGAAGGCGTGCTGACCACCTGCGGCTCGAAGATGCTGTCCAACTTCGTCAGCCCCTACGACGCCCACGTGGTGAGCCTGCTCAAGGCAGCCGGCACGGTTATGGTGGGCAAGGCCAACATGGACGAGTTCGCCATGGGCTCGTCCAACGAAAACTCCCACTTCGGCCCCACCCGCAACCCCTGGAACACCGACAAGGTGCCCGGCGGCTCGTCCGGCGGCTCGGCCGCGGCGGTGGCGGCGCGCATGGTGCCCATCGCCACCGGCACCGACACCGGCGGCTCGATCCGCCAGCCGGCGGCCCTGTGCGGCATCACCGGCATCAAGCCCACCTACGGCCGGGTGTCCCGCTACGGCATGATCGCCTACGCCTCGTCCCTCGATCAGGGCGGCGCCTTTGGCCGCTCGGCTGACGACTGCGCCGTGCTGCTGTCGGCCATGGCCGGCCACGACCCCCGCGACTCCACCAGCCTGGAGCAGGGCCCCGAGGACTTCGGCCGTGAGTGCACCCCGGCGAAGGCCCAGCCCCTCGCCGGCCTGCGCATCGGCCTGCCGAAGGAGTTCTTCGCCGAGGGCATGTCGGACGACGTGCGCGCTGCGGTGGATGCCGCCATTGCCGAGTACCGCAAGCTCGGCGCCACCATCGTCGAGGTGAGCCTGCCCAACACCCGCCTGGCCATCCCCGCCTATTACGTGATCGCCCCGGCCGAGGCAAGCTCCAACCTGTCCCGCTTCGACGGGGTTCGCTACGGGCACCGGGCTGCCGAATATGGCGATCTCAACGACATGTATTGCAAGAGCCGCGCCCAGGGCTTCGGCGGCGAGGTGCAGCGGCGCATCCTGGTGGGCACCTACGTGCTCTCCCACGGTTACTACGACGCTTACTACATCAAGGCCCAGAAGCTGCGCCGCCTGATTGCCAATGACTTCGCTGCCGCCTTTACCCAGTGCGACGTGATCGCCGGCCCGGTGAGCCCCAGCGTGGCCTTCGGCATCGGCGAGAAGAGCGACGACCCGGTGCAGATGTACCTTTCGGACATCTACACCATCGCCGTCAACCTGGCCGGCCTGCCCGCCCTGTCCCACCCGGCCGGCTTCGGTACCGGCGGCCTGCCGGTGGGTCTGCAGCTGATCGGCAACTACTTCGGCGAGGCACGCCTGCTGGGCACCGCCCACCAGTTCCAGCAGGCCACCGACTGGCACCGGCAGACGCCGGCCGGCTTCTGAGGCTGCCGCCGATGATGCCCCTGCGCGTCACAGGCCGCATCGCGGCCGGCCTGTCCCTCGCCGTACTGGCCGGGTGTGCCGCCGTGGATCAGGTCACCCACCGCCCCGAGACAGCCCCCGCCGCCCGCGGCCAGAGCCCCTCGGCGCCGGTGGAGCGCCCCGCCGGCAAGCTCAAGCCCATGCCCCTGCGCACCTTCACGGTGAAGACCGAATGCCGCTTTAAGGACGAAGCCGGCAACTTCGGCAAGGCCACCGTGGACGTGAGCGACTCCAAGGTGCGCGCCTTCAACGTGGAAATGACCATGCCGAAGCGCGGCAGCTGCCGCTACGACCTGGCCCAGTTCCGCCAGACCCAGGCCCTGCCGTCCATCGAGCTCACCGGCGCCCGCGAATGCCGGGTGCGCATGTGGGAACAGGGCGAGCAGATCACCGTGGCCTTCGCCGGTTGCCATCACCTGTGTTCCCCTTCCAGCGCCCACGACTACGTGTGGCCGCTGCTGATCGACAAGCCTACGGGCCAATGCGACTAAGCGACTAATTTAGAGAGCCTCCTCATGAGCAGAACCGACTGGGAAGTCGTCATCGGGCTGGAAGTGCATACCCAGCTCAACACGCAGTCCAAGATCTTCTCCGGCGCCAGCATCGCCTTCGGCGCGGAACCCAACGCCCAGGCCTGCGCTGTGGACATCGCCCTGCCCGGCGTGCTGCCGGTGCTCAACAAGGGTGCCGTGGAACGGGCCATCCGCTTCGGCCTGGCAGTGGGCGCCACCATCGCCCCGAAGAGCATCTTCGCCCGCAAGAACTACTTCTACCCCGACCTCCCCAAGGGCTACCAGATCAGCCAGTACGAGCTGCCCGTGGTGGTCGGCGGGCAGATCCCCCTGCTGGTGCCCGACGGCAAGGGCGGCACCTATGAGAAGACGGTCAACCTGACCCGCGCCCACCTGGAGGAAGACGCCGGCAAGAGCCTGCACGAAGACTTCCACGGCATGACCGGCATCGACCTCAACCGGGCCGGCACGCCGCTGCTGGAGATCGTCTCCGAACCCGAGATGCGCTCCTCCGCCGAGGCCGTGGCCTACGCCAAGGCCCTGCACGCCCTGGTGCGCTGGATCGACATCTGCGACGGCAACATGCAGGAAGGTTCCTTCCGCTGCGACGCCAACGTATCGGTGCGCCCCCGCGGCCAGGCCGAGTTCGGCACCCGCCGCGAGATCAAAAACCTCAACAGCTTCCGCTTCCTGCAGCAGGCCATCGACTTTGAAGTTCAGTGGCAGATCGACCTGATCGAGGACGGCGGCAAGGTCCAGCAGGCCACCGTGCTGTTCGACCCGGACAGCGGCGAGACCCGCGCCATGCGCAGCAAGGAAGACGCCCACGACTACCGCTACTTCCCCGACCCCGACCTGCTGCCGCTGGTCATCGACAACGCCTGGATCGAACGGGTGAAGGGCGAGCTGCCCGAGCTGCCGGCCGCCCTGTCGGGCCGCTTCCAGGGCGAGTACGGCCTGTCTGCCTACGACGCCACCACCCTCACCGCCAGCCGCGAAGTGGCCCAGTTCTACCTGGACACCGTCGCCGCCGCCGGCACCGCCAACGCCAAGACCTGCGCCAACTGGGTGATGGGCGATCTGGCCGCACGCCTCAACAAGGCCGAGCTCGACATCACCGCCAGCCCGCTGAGCGCGGCCCAGCTGGCCGGCCTGGTGGCGCGCATTGCCGACAACACCATCTCCAACGCCATCGCCAAAAAAGTCTTCGACGCGCTGTGGAACAAGGAAGGTGATTCGGCCGACGCCATCATCGACGCCCAGGGCCTCAAGCAGGTCACCGACACGGGAGCCATCGAGGCCATCATCGACGAGGTACTGGCCGCCAACCCGAAGTCGGTCGAGGAGTTCCGTGCCGGCAAGGAGAAAGCCTTCAACGCCCTTGTCGGCCAGTGCATGAAGGCGAGCGAGGGCAAGGCCAACCCGGCCCAGGTGAATGAGCTGCTGAAAAAGAAGCTCGGCTGAAAACCGTCCCCCGGGGCACGGCGCCTTTATGGATGCCGTGTCACGGACGATGAGGCGTGCAGGGTCGAAATCACTCGACCTCACGGGAGAGTCGACTCCCTGGTCGCCTGCCTCTGCCCACCTCTCAGGGAAAGTAGGGCAGCAAAGCCTTCGCGGCGTCAATGCGCAGCTCTGCACTGGCGCCCGGATCGTTCATCACCGCCAGCAGAAAGCTCTTCGGATCGACAAAGCCGCTGCCCACGGCCAGCCCGGCGGAGGGTGTTGTGCCAGGCCGGGCCGGTGCTTCCATCACCAGCCCCGTGACCGGCCCACCCAGCGCCGGCACCATCGCTCCGCCGGGCGCCAGCACGCCCAGCACACGCTGGAAATCCGCCAGGGCAATCGACTTGAAGCCCGCCAGCAGCTCGGCCTGACGCTCCGGGCTGGGAGCCATGTCGAGCCAAGTCTCGTCGGCGAACATGCCGCCCATGGCGGGGTCGATGAAGGCCGTCCAGCGGCCGTCGCCCCGCTCGTGGGCCGGCGCCAGGGGCACCGTACGCGCCGCAGCCGAGGGCAGCAGGCTCAGCTGAGCCACGGGCAGCTCGCCCAGGAAACGCGCCTGCAGCCCAGCGAGAAAGGCCTCTGCCCGGTCCAGGGGCACCGGGTCCGCCAGCGAGAACCACACCCGGAAGCCCGCCGGGCCGGCCACAGACACCGCCGGCGCCGGCAGCTCCAGTACGTTGACCACGCCTTCGCACAGGGCCACCACCGGCGTCCAGCCAGCCGCAGGCGCCAGGCCGATCACCATCGTCCACACCCACTCGTCCGGACTCACCAGATCCAGCGCCAGCCCCGTCTCCGGCAGCGGATCAGGCAGATCCTGGCCCGGCCGGCCGAAGAGACGCTGGAGTTCAGCACTCAGGGATTGCATGGCTACCCTCCATCAAGGTCATGTCGAAGGGGCCCGAATGTACAAGCCTCGCCCTCGCTTGCAAAGCCAGCAGCCAGGCCCCTGCCTCAGCCGCCTTGCTGCCCGCGGCGCAGCCAGCGCAGGAGGGTAGCGTAGAGGCGGTCCGGCTCCACCGGCTTGGACAGGAAATCGTCCATACCGGCCGCCATGCACTGGGCCCGGTCCTCGGCAAAGGCGTTGGCGGTCATGGCGACGATGGGCAGGTGCAGCCCGCCCGGCATGCGACGGATCTGGCGGGTGGCCTCAAGCCCGTCCATCTCGGGCATCTGCATGTCCATCAGCACAAGCTCGAAGGGCGAGTTGCGCACCATGTCCACGGCCACTGCACCATTACCGGCCACCGCCACGTCGAGCCCGGCGTCCTGGAGGAAGAGCCGCGCCACCTCCTGATTCACCGGCTCGTCCTCCACCAGCAGAATGTGGGTGCCCGCGTGCTCGCGGCGCAGAATCGCCTCTGCCCCTACTGCTGCCCCAGGGGCCGACAGGACATGGGGAATGCTGCTGCCAATCCCCAGCCAGGCGGTGAACCAGAAGGTGCTGCCCTCGCCCGGAGTACTGTGGGCGCCGGCCTCGCCGCCCATCAGCTCGGCCAGGCGCCGGGTGATGACCAGCCCGAGGCCGGTTCCCCCGTACTTGCGGGTATTCGAGGCATCCGCCTGCTCGAAGGCCCGGAACAGCTTGGGCAGGGCTTCGGGCGGAATGCCGATGCCGGTGTCACTGACCTCCACCCGAAGCAGCAGGCGCTCGCCCTCCCGCGCCGCCACACGGATGGTGAGGGTCACGCTGCCGGCTTCGGTGAATTTGACCGCGTTGCTGGCCAGGTTGAGCAGGGCCTGGGTGAGCCGCGTGGCATCCCCCCGCAGCAGGCACAGCAGCGGCTCGCACTCCACCGACAGCTGCAAGCCCTTGGCGCTGGCCTTTTCATGGACCATGGAGGCCACATTGGCCACCAGGCTGTCGAGGGCGAACAGGCCCTCATCAAGGAGAAACTTCTCTGCCTCGATCTTGGAGAGGTCAAGGATATCGTTGATCACCGCCAGCAGGTGGCGGGCCGCATTGTCGATCTTGCCAAGCTGCTCTGCCTGGCTGGGGCTGGCCCCTTCGCGCTGCATGATGCGGGTCATGCCGAGCACCGCATTGAGGGGGGTGCGAATCTCGTGGCTCATGTTGGCCAGGAAGGCGCTCTTGGCCCGGCTGGCACTTTCGGCGGCATCCTTGGCCAGGGCCAGCTCACGGGTCCGGGCCTCGACCAGGCTCTCAAGCTGGAGACGGTGGCGGGCCAACTCCGCCTCGTTGCGCTTCTGTTCGGTGATGTCCTGCTTGATTCCGAGGTAATGGGAGACACTGCCATCGGCCTGGCGCACCGGGGAGATGATCGCCGCCTCCACGTACACTTCCCCGGTCTTGCGCCGATTGACCAGTTCGCCCCGCCACACCTGGCCCTGGCTCAGGCAATCCCACAGCTCGCGGAAAACCTCGGGCGGGGTTTCACCAGAGTGCATGATCCGCGGGTTCTCACCACGCACCTCGTCGAGGGTGTAGCCGGAGGCCTGCTCGAAGGCCTTGTTGACGTAGAGGATGCGTGCATCCAGATCGGTCAGCACGATGCTGCCCGGGCTCTGCTCCACCGCGGTAGATAACATGCGTAGCTGCTCTTCGGCCCGTTTGCGCTCGGAGATGTCGGTGGAAATGCCACACAGGGCGTAGATGCTGCCATCCTCCCGGCGCAGGGGCAGCTTGATCGACAGGTAGCTGCGCGCCTCGCCAGTGCGGCGGTCCACGTTGGTCTCCTCGACCTCGATGCGCTCACCGCCCCTGATGATGCGGCGGTCGTTGACCCGCAGCGCGTTGGCGGTCGCTTTGTCGAAGTAGGCCGCGTCGGAAGTGCCGACGAGTTGCTCGCGGCTGACGCCGAACAGCTCGGCCAGCGCCCGGTTGGCGTAAGTGTAGTGGTACTCGTGATCCTTGATGTAGATGTAGGCACCCACGTTGTCGAGGATGGTCTCGAGCATCTCATCGCTTTGCCGGCGCAGGATCTCGGCCTGACGACGGGCGGTGACGTCAAGGACGATGCCGATGTAGCTGCCTATCCGACCATCATCGCCCACCACTGGCTGGCCCCGACACATCAGCCAGCGCGGCACCTCGCCGGGTTGCGGGCACAGCGGGTACTCTGCCTCGAAACCCTCACCCCTCTCCCGGGCTGCCCGGATGATCCCCTCAACCCGGTCCCGGTCATCGGGGCGGATCGTATTGCGCCAGGCCTCATAGGACGGAGTGCATGACTGGGCGGGCAGGCCGTAGAGCGCCCACAACTCGTCGGACCAGTAGCTGTTGTTAGTCTCCAGGAACCACTCCCAGGACCCGGCCCGGGCGGCATCCAGAGCCAGGCGCAAGCGTCGCTCGCTGGCCCGCAGCAAGGCCTCGGAGAGGCTGCGCTCAGTCACGTCGGAGACCGTAGCCAGCACATGCTCGATGCCATCCAGTTCGAGGCTGCCCAGGCTGATTTCGATGGCGATCTCGTCGCCAGACTTGCAGCGCCCACGCAGGTTGCGCCGGGCCATCAGGGCGTGGGCCTGCTCGGGTGCCCTGTGGTACAGGGCACGCTGGTTCGCGTGGGCGGGGCGCAGGGTTTCAGGGACAAGAATATCCACCGACTGTCCGGACAGCTCGCCCGGGGCATAACCGAACATGCGCTCCATGGCCGGATTGACCAGCACGATCCGCCCGTCCGGATCCGCCACCAGCAGCCCCTCCACACTGGAATTCCAGACCTGCCGGAAGCGTGCCTCGCTGTCGGCTTGAGCAGCTTCGGCGCGATGCAGGTCGGAGATGTCGGTAAAGGTCAGCACCGCACCAGCGTGTTCGCCCAGCTCGTTGCGGTAGGTGTCGATCTGCATCAGATAGTGGAAGCCGCGCTGATGTACGTGCTCCACCCGGGACTCGCCGCCGCTCACCACCGCTCCCACCCACTCCCGCAGCTGGGGCAGGTCCAGGTGGCAGGGCACGCCGTAGAGAAACTGGCCGATGTCGTTCGGCAACAGCCCGAAGATCCGGCTGGCGAGGGCGTTGAAGCGGGTCACCCGCCCGTCCCGGTCCACCACAACCAGGCTGGTGCGAATGGAGTTCTGGATATTGCCCAGGGTGGCATTGAGCTGGACGTACTCAAGGGACTTGACCCGCAATTCGTCGTTGAGGGTGGTGAGCTCTTCGTTGGAAGCCTGCAGTTCCTCGTTGGAGGACTGCAGCTCTTCGCTGGACGACTGGATCTCCTCATTGAGGGACTGCAGTTCCTCGTTGGACATCTCCAGCTCTTCGATCACGGTCTGCAGGTGGGCCCGGGTATCGGCCAGTTCCTCCCTCAAGCGGGCGATTTCGCCCATGGCATCGACGGAAAGGAGGGCTGAGCCTGCCCCACTCTCGACCAGCGGCGGGAGCACCGGACTCTCTTCGAAGCAGATAAGTACCGCCGCCTCACTGGCCCCATCTGGCCCGAGCAGACGACGCAGCACCGGGCGCACGCGCAGGGTCTGTTCGCCAAACTGGACCAGCACGCCACCGCCCTGCAGCACCTCGGCTTTGTCCTGCCGCAGGCGATAGCACAGGGCCTTCAACTCGCCTCGCAACTCTGGGAGACATAGGGAAAACACCGAAAAATCAGCACTTTCCACAGGCAGCGAAAAATAGCGCCGACTGGCGCCAAAGAAATGCAGGGGCGCAAACGCCGCATCCACCAGCACCCCTGGTGGGCCATAGGCCTCAAACATCAGTCGGCGGCTGTGTTCGACCAGATCCTGCACCGGGCTGCCGTGGGCCGGCACCACCACCGAACGCACCGGACGCTCGGCGAGGCCGAGGCGGGGAGCCCTGACCACCCGCACGCCGGCCGCCGCCCTGCGCCGGTAAAGCTTGACGGCCGGATCGATGGCCTCGAACAACCCGGCCACGCTGCCCACCGACTCGGACTGGCCGAGCAGCAACAGCCCCCCCGGATTGATGGCAAAGTGGAAGGTGCGGATCAGCTCCGCCTGCTGAGCCGGCTTGAAGTAGATCAGAATGTTGCGGCAACTCACCAGGTCCATCCGGATGAAAGGGGGATGCCCGGTGAGATCGTGGGCCGAGAACACACACAGCTCACGCAAGCGCTTTACCACCCGCCAGCCGCCACCATCCGGCCGGAACCAGCGGTTGCGCCGCTCGGGGTCGAGACCGGCGAGATCCGTCGCCGCGTACACGCCGGCCCGGGCAAAATCCAGGGCCTCCTGATCGATGTCCGAGGCAAAAACCCGCAGCTCCCGCTGATCCAGCCGGTCGCCGAGGATCTCGGCGAGCAGGATGGCGATGGAATAGGCCTCTTCGCCAGTGGCGCAGGCCGGCACCCACACCCGCAGGGCATCCCCCGGACGCTTGGCCGCCACCAGGGTGCGCAGACTGCGCCCCAGGGCATCGAAGACAGCCCCGTCACGGAAGAAGGATGACACCGAGATCAAAAAACTGTGCTGCAGCATGCCCAACTCGCCAGGGTCCGCCTGCACGTGGGCAAAGTAAGCCTCGATACTGGTAAAACCCATGGCCTGGCTGCGGCGCAGGGTCTGACGCCGCAGGGTGCTTTCCTTGTAAACACCCAGATCCACCCCTGTTTCACGGGAAGTCAGGGCAAGCAGGGTGCGGAAGGCTCTGTCCTCGGCCTCGGCGCGCTGCTCGGCCAGGCTGTCGAGGCGGATCTCGACATCGTTGAGCCAGTCAGCCGCCGCCTCCAAGGTGTCCAGCCCTTCGTCTGCCAGATAGAGCACCGCGCCCCCCGCCACACGGACGGCACGGGCACCGGCAATCTCAGCGCCGTCCCGCGGCACGGGCAACACCCCCACCACCGCCGCGCCGCCCACGTCGGCCGCCGATTCAAGCAACCTGTCGAGCACGCTTGTGGCCGTGTCTCCGGGGCCGGTCGGCAGGACACCCAGCCCACGCTCATGAAAGATCAAGGCCTGCCCGGCCGGGCAGACGTGAACCCAATCGACCTCGGGACTGACGCCATCCTGCGCATGACGCACCTGCAGACGCGACTCCACAGCAAGCTCACTCAGCCCCAGCGGGTCGGCCAATACAAATGCAGCGCGGCCTCGCGGATCAAGGCGCCGCAGGAGTTCCCGGACACGCCAGGGCCTGTCCGCAAAGCCCCCCAAGACCACCAGGCAGGGGCGCTTGCCGGTATCCGGAATATCGGTGCCGACCATCCTTATTGCCGTCATAGCGTGTTGCGAATCGCCGATTTCAGGAAACTGTTTCGCGATGGTATGCCGAAGCTGCGGGGTTTTCCATGACATGGGCGAGGCTGCCGTTTCAAGGGCCCCTCACACCCCTTGCGAAACCCGCCCAGACGTTCCATGATGAAGCATCAACCCGATCCGGAGATGCCATCATGATTCGTTCCGTTGCCCTGCTGCTCGCCCTGGCCCTGGGTTTCACCGCCGCTGCCCAGGCCTGTGGCGACAATGCCAAGCACACCAAGCCCGACATGAGCAAGCCGGCAGCCCCCAAGACGGGTACCTGACCGGCCAGAAGAGTGGGCGCCCATGGGCGCCTTTTTTGCCACTAAAACATCCCCGGGGCCGGCAGCACTCCCACGGGGCGGCCCCCGTGCAGATGAGCACGGGTGGCTCTTGTTCCTGATCGCCTTTTTCCTGTTTCAACGCATCGGCCATTAAACCCATAATCGGAGACACCTATGCCCAACAGAACGCTGCGTCAGGTCGTGGAAGGCCAGACCCTCATTTCCGCCATCGCCGACACCTCCGTCCGCGCTGCAGCCATTGCCATGGCCAACAGCAAGGTCGGCGCCATCATGGTGGTGGACGACAAGGGCCAGCTTGCCGGCCTGTTCACCGAACGCGATGTGCTCAACCGGGTCGTGGCCAAAGGGCTCGATCCGGACAAGACGCCCCTGTCGGCGGTCATGACCAGCTCGCTGCAGACGGCCTCGCCCGACAAGCCCCTGGCCCACGCCCTGCACATGATGTTTGAAGGCGGCTTCCGGCACGTGCCGGTCGTCGAGAACGACAAGCCGGTGGGCATGGTGTCGGCCCGCAACGCCCTCGGGCTGGAAATCTGCCAGTTCGAGAAGGAGCTGAAAGACCGCGACCACATCGCCGAGATCCTCTGAGCCAGACCCAGGCGCACAACCCCGAAGGGCCCCGCAAGGGGCCTTTCGCCGTTAACCGTAACGGCCCCGACGCGCCCGCGCCCGGTCAAATCGCCTAAGATTGCGCTTTCCCCACCACCAAGAAAGCGTCAAACCCATGTTTTCCGGAATCGTTGCCGCCACCGGCCGCATCCTGAATGTGTCTCCCCTCGAAGAAGGCGTGCGTCTCACGGTGGACGTCGGCACCCTGGATCTGGACGATGTGCAACTGGGCGACAGCATCGCCAACAACGGCGTGTGCCTCACGGTGATCTCCCGGGACGGCAACACTGTCCAGTTCGATGTCTCACGCGAGAGCCTCAACTGCACCGTCGGCCTGGATGCCCCCGGCGAGGTTAACCTCGAAAAGGCCCTGCGCCTGGCCGACCGCCTGGGCGGTCACCTGGTGACCGGCCACGTGGACGGCCTCGGCGAGGTGCTGCGCTTCGCCCCGGTCGGCGAAAGCCACGAGTTGGTGATCCGCGCACCGGCAGCCCTTGCCGGCTACATCGCCCGCAAGGGCTCAATCACCGTGGATGGAGTGAGCCTGACCGTGAATCAGGTCGATGGCTGTGATTTCTCCATCAACCTGATTCCCCACACCGTGCAGGTAACCACCCTGCGCCGCCTGGTGATCGGCAGCAAGGTAAACCTGGAGATCGACCTGATCGCCCGCTACTGCGAACGCCTGCTCAGCATGGACCGCAGCGCCGACTGAACCGTTTCGGCCACGCCGGTGACGTGCCGGCCCGCCCACCCGTCTCATTCTTATCACGTCCACCGGGACATTCCGGGGCCAGGCAGCCGCTTCGCATCGCCCTGCGCAATCCGGCCTATCCGGCCGGCAGGGCCTCCAAGCTATAAAGTCGCGCTTGGCCGCCCGGGTGTGGGAAAATGGCCGGCCCAGGAAACACTATACGGCCTGACTGCCCGCCGTCGATCCGAGCGGACACTCAGCACCATGCTCATGAATCGCAGAAGATCACAGAAGAACCCGCCCCTGCGGCAGGGCGGGCCCGTCGCCCGCGCGCATGAGCGCCTTCAGGGTCAGCACCACACAACCGTTGCCGGAGAATCCTTGCCATGAGCGCACTCGCCCCCATCCAGGACATCATTGCCGACATCAAGGCGGGCCGGATGGTCATCCTCGTGGACGAGGAAGACCGGGAGAACGAAGGCGATATCGTCATCGCCGCCGAGTTCATCACCCCTGAAACCATCAATTTCATGGCCAAGCACGCCCGTGGCCTGATCTGCCTGACCCTGACCGAAGAGCGCTGCCGCCAGCTCGGCATCAACCACATGGCGCGGGACAACCGCAGCCAGTTCAGCACCGCCTTCACCGTCTCCATCGAAGCCGCCGAGGGCGTCACCACCGGCATCTCCGCAGCCGACCGGGCTCGCACCGTACAGGCGGCGGTCGCCCGTCATGCCAAGGCCAGCGACATCGTGCAGCCAGGCCACATCTTCCCGATCATGGCCAAGCCGGGCGGCGTGCTGATCCGCGCCGGCCACACCGAAGCGGGCTGCGACCTGGCCGGCATCGCCGGTCTCGAGCCCGCCTCGGTGATCTGCGAGATCATGAACGACGACGGCACCATGGCTCGCCTGCCCGAGCTCATCGAGTTCGCCCGGGAACACGATCTCAAGATCGGCGCTATCCGCGATCTGATCGAATACCGGGCCCGCACCGAAAAGCTGGTCGAGAAGGTCAGCGAGAAGAGCGTGGACACGCCCTACGGCCCCTTCCGCCTGTCAGCCTTCGAAGACAAGACCTCCGGCGAAGTGCACCTGGCCATGTCCTTCGGCGACATCCACCCCGAGGTGGACACCCTGGTGCGCGTCCACGAGCCGGTCTCGGTGCTCGACTTCCTCGACCCCACGAGCGGCCGCCACAGTTTTCCGGTGGATACCGCTCTCAAGCACATCGCCGAGCATGGTCACGGTGTCATCGTGCTCCTCTACCGCCCCCAGACCGGCCAGGATCTCCTGGCCCAGCTCTCCGGTGAAACCAGCACCAGCCGTCCCGCTCAGAAGTGGGATCCGCGCCTGTTCGGCATCGGCGCCCAGATCCTGTCCGGCCTCAATGTGGGCCGGATGAAGATCCTCGCCAGCCCGCGCAAGATCCCCAGCATGGCCGGCTTCGGCCTGACCGTCGTCGGCCACGTGGCCCCCGGCGCCTGAGCCCCACGCTCCGCCTCCATTACAGGACATCCCATGCCCCGCTACGAAAACATCCGCGAAATCGAACCTAACCTGGACGGCCGCGGCCTCCGCGTCGGTGTCGTCATGTGCCGCTTCAACCTCGACGTCTGCGAAGGCCTGCTGTCCTCGTGCACGACCGAGCTGCAACGCCTCGGCGTCGCCAGTGACGCAATCACCATCGCCACCGTCCCGGGTGCCCTCGAAGCCCCGCTGACCCTGCAGGCGATGGCCCGGAGCGGCCGTTTCGACGCTCTGGTGGCCCTCGGCGCGGTGATCCGCGGCGAGACTTACCACTTCGAACTGGTCTCCAACGAACAAGGCGCCGGCATCACCCGCGTCACCCTGGATACCGGCGTTCCCATCGCCAATGGCATTCTCACCACCGAAGACGACGACCAGGCCCTGGCCCGCATGCAGGTCAAGGGCGCCGACTGCGCCCAGGCCGCTGTCGAAATGGCCCGTCTCCTGAAAGCACTGGCATGAGCACACCCAACAAGTCCCCCCGCCGCCGCGCCCGCGAATTCGCCCTGCAGGGCGTATACCAGTGGCTGCTGAGCCAGGCCCAGCTCACCGCCATCGAAAGCCAGCTCGGTGAAGTCGGCGGTTTCGACAAGTGCGACCGTGATCTCTTCCTTGGCCTGCTGCGCGGCACCATCAGCAACGCCCCCGAGCTGCAGGTCGGCTTCGCGCCCTACATCGACCGCCAGCTCAACGAGCTGTCGCCCATTGAGCGCGGCATCCTGCTGATCTCCACCTTCGAGCTGATCCACCGCCCGGAAACCCCTTACCGGGTCATCATCAACGAGGCCATCGAGTTGGCCAAGGGCTACGGTGGCACCGACGGGCACAAGTTCGTCAATGGCGTGCTCGACAAGCTGGCTGCCCGCGTGCGCGCCGACGAAGTGGAGGCCAACGCCCAGCAACGCCGCGCCGCCCGCAACGGCAACCCGGGCTGAACCCGGCCCTGACGGCGCCCACGCCATCGCGATGCCCTCCGAATTCGCCCTGATCCGCCGTCATTTCACCCGCCCTGCCCGCCATACCGACCTGGCGGTGGGCGACGATGCGGCCCTGATCCGCGCCCGCCCAGGCATGCAGCTGGCCATCTCCACCGACATGCTGGTGGCCGGCACTCATTTCTTCGCCGACACCGGCCCGGAAGACCTGGGCTGGAAGACCCTGGCGGTCAACGTCTCCGACTTGGCCGCCATGGGGGCGGAGCCCCGCTGGGTAGTACTGGCCGCCAGCCTGCCGAGTGCTGATGAAAGCTGGATCGCCCCGTTCGCCAAAGGCTTCTTCGCCTGCTGCGAGGCTTTTGGCATCGACGCCATCGGCGGCGACACCACCCGCGGCCCGCTCAACCTGTGCCCGACCATCTTCGGCGAGCTGCCCCTCGGCCAGGCCATCACCCGCAGCGGCGGCCGGCCCGGTGATGATCTGTGGGTATCCGGAGCGCCGGGCCGTGCGGCCCTCGGCCTGGCCCATCTGAAAGCCGAGATCCAGCTTGCTCCCGCCTGGCGTGACCCATGCGTGGCGGCGCTGCAGCGGCCCCAGCCCCGCGTCGCCCTGGGCCTGGCCCTGCGCGGCCTGGCCACCGCCATGCTCGACGTCTCCGACGGTCTGCTGGGCGACCTGGACCACATCCTCGAACTGTCCGGCGTCGGCGCCGAGGTGGACGAAGCCGCCCTGCCCCTGGCCCCGCTGATCGAAGCCTGTGGCGATACAGACCGGGCCTTCCAGGCCTGCACTGCCGGCGGTGATGACTACGAGCTGCTCTTTGCTGCCCCTGCCGGGCGCCGCGACGATCTGGCCGCCCTGTCGGCCCGCCTCGATCTGCCCCTGCACCGCATCGGGCGCCTCACCGACACACCGGGCCGGCTGCAACTGCGCCGCGCCGACGGCCGGCTCGACAGTCTTGCCGTCCGCGGTTACGACCACTTCGGGCGTGACGCATGAAGCCGACCCTGCGCTTCCTCGTCTCCGATCCGGCCCACTTCATTGCCCTCGGCTTCGGCTCCGGCCTGATTCCGAAAGGCCCGGGCACCGCCGGCACCCTGCTGGGCTGGCTGCTCTTCCCCTTCGTCCATGCACCCCTGTCCGAACCCCTGTTTGGCGGGCTGCTGCTGGCCAGCTTCCTGTTCGGTATCCTGGCCTGCGAACGCACCGGACGAGCCCTCGGGGTGGCCGACCACGGCGGCATCGTGTGGGACGAGATCGTCGCTATCTGGCTGGTGCTGTGGCTCACCCCTCCCACCCTGGCCTGGCAGGCCACCGCCGTCGCCCTGTTCCGCTTCTTCGACATCGTCAAGCCGCCCCCCATCCGCTGGGTGGACGAACGCACCCGCGGCGGGCTGGGCGTAATGTTCGACGACCTGCTGGCCGCCGGCTACACCCTGCTGGTGCTGGCCTTGTTCGTGAGGTTTGCAAGCTGATGGATACCCGACTCGAAGCCCTGTCCCGCGCCGTCGGCGACCACCTCCAGTCCCGCGGCTGGCGGCTGGCCACGGCAGAATCCTGCACCGGCGGCTGGGTCGCCGAGGTGGTCACCGCCACGGCCGGCAGCTCGGCCTGGTTCGACTGCGGCTTCATCACCTACTCCAACGACGCCAAGTGCGCCCTGCTGGGCGTCTCCCCCATGACCCTGGCCCGCCACGGTGCGGTCAGCGAGCAGACCACCGCGGCCATGGTGCGGGGTACCCTGGAGCGTGCCGAGGCCGACCTCGCCCTGTCCATCTCGGGGGTCGCCGGCCCTACCGGCGGCTCTCCGGAGAAGCCCGTCGGCACCGTGTGCTTCGGCTGGGGGCGTGCCGGCGAGACACCAGGGACGGCAACCTGCCATTTCAGTGGCGACCGGGAATCCGTGCGTTACCAGGCCGTCGTCTTCGCCCTCGAAGAGCTCCTGCGCCGCTACGCCTGAACGGCCACAAGGGGGACACCTGCGATCGAGGTAGACGTTCGCAGAGAACTGTATAAAATATCAGTTATGCACAAGCATAGTCCGTACCTGCTGCAGCGCGTCCACCTGCACGCAAACTCTGTGCCATAATCCCCAAAACCCTTTACGCAAGGATCAGTCAAATGGATGACAACAAGGCCAAGGCCCTCGCAGCCGCGCTTTCCCAGATCGAAAAGCAGTTCGGCAAGGGCTCGATCATGCGTCTCGGCGACGGTGAGGTCGAAAGCGACATCCAGACCGTCTCCACGGGTTCACTGGGTCTCGACATCGCCCTCGGTATCGGCGGCCTGCCCCGTGGCCGTGTCGTCGAGATCTACGGCCCCGAATCCTCGGGCAAGACCACCCTCACCCTCCAGGTCGTCGCCGAAATGCAGAAGCTCGGCGGCACCGCGGCCTTCATCGACGCGGAGCACGCCCTCGACGTTACCTATGCCCAGAAGCTCGGCGTCAACATCGGTGACCTGCTGATCTCCCAGCCCGACACGGGCGAGCAGGCCCTTGAGATCGCCGACATGCTGGTACGCTCCGGTGGCGTGGATGTGGTCATCATCGACTCTGTAGCAGCCCTCACCCCCAAGGCTGAAATCGAAGGCGAGATGGGCGACCAGCTGCCCGGCCTGCAGGCCCGCCTGATGAGCCAGGCCCTGCGCAAGCTCACCGCCAACATCAAGCGCACCAACACCCTGGTCATCTTCATCAACCAGATCCGCATGAAGATCGGCGTGATGTTCGGCAGCCCCGAAACCACCACCGGCGGCAACGCCCTCAAGTTTTATGCATCCGTGCGCATGGACATCCGGCGCATCGGCACCATCAAGAAAAACGACGAGGTGATCGGCTCCGAGACCAAGGTCAAGGTCGTCAAGAACAAAGTCGCGCCGCCGTTCCGCGAGACCCTGTTCGACATCCTCTATGGCGAAGGCACGTCTCGCGAAGGCGAGATCATCGATCTGGGCGTCCAGCACAAGTTCGTGGACAAGTCGGGCGCCTGGTACGCCTACAACGGCGAGAAGATCGGTCAGGGCAAGGACAACGCCCGCGAGTTCCTGAAAGCCAATCCGCACATCGCCCGTGAGATCGAGAACAAGATCCGCGTGGCCTGCAACCTGCCCGAGATGGCCGTCATCGCACGCGCCCCCGTGGCAGCTGCCACCGAATAGGGCCCGGGCAATCCATGGCCGCCAGCCTGCACGAACGTGCCCTGCGTTGCCTGGCCCAGCGGGAGCACTCCCGCGTCGAGCTGGCACGCAAGCTGTGCGGCCTGGGCAGCGAAGACGAAGTCAATTCCGAGCTCGACCGTCTGGCCGAGCTCGGCCTGCTTTCCGACGCCCGCTTTGCGGACGCCTATGTAAGAGCCAAGGCCCGCCGCTTCGGTGCCTCTCGCCTGCGCCTGGAGCTGTCCCGGCGCGGAGTGGCAGCGGAACTGATTGGCGAGGCCATCGAGGACAACTGCGGCAACAGTGAGCAGGAACGTGCGCGGGAGGTGATCCGCCGCAAGTTCTCCAGCGCGCCGGCGGATCAGCAGGAATGGGCCCGCCAGGCGCGTTTCCTTCAAGGTCGTGGTTTTTCCACCGAAATAATACGTAAAGTCCTGAGAGAACACCCCGGCGATGAGCCTGCTTAAAGTCAGCAACCTGCGCAAGAAGTACAAGGCACGTACCGTTGTCCACGACGTCTCCTTCAACGTCGGCAGCGGCGAAGTCGTGGGGCTGCTTGGCCCCAACGGCGCAGGCAAGACCACCTGCTTCTACATGATCGTCGGCCTGGTGGCCGCCGACGGAGGCGAGATCACCCTCGATGATCAGGTGCTGACCCACCGCCCGATCCACCAGCGCGCCCGTCTCGGCCTGTCCTACCTACCCCAGGAGATGAGCGTGTTCCGCAAACTCACCGTGGCCGAGAACATCCAGGCCGTGCTGGAGTTGCAGCACCACGGCAAAGCCCAGATCGCCGCCCGCCTCGACGAGCTGCTCAACGAGCTGGGCATCGAACATCTCCGCGACAGCACGGCCATCTCCCTTTCGGGTGGCGAACGGCGCCGCTGCGAAATCGCCCGCGCCCTGGCCACCGACCCGCGACTGATCCTCCTCGACGAACCCTTTGCCGGCGTCGACCCGATCGCCGTGATCGACATCCAGAAGATCATCCGTTTTCTGAAGGACAAAGGTATCGGTGTGCTGATCACCGATCACAACGTCCGCGAAACCCTCGGCATTTGTGACCGCGCCTTCATCATCAACGCCGGCGAGGTGCTGGCCAGCGGCCGCCCCGACGAGATCGTCCACAATGAGCAGGTGCGTCAGGTCTACCTTGGCGAGCACTTCCGGCTCTGAGCACCGAGACGACTCATGAAGCCCAGCCTCCAGCTCAAACTCTCCCAGCACCTTGCGCTGACCCCGCAACTGCAGCAGTCCATCAAGCTGCTCCAGCTGTCCACCCTTGAGCTCAATCAGGAGATCGAGAAGATCCTTCTCGAAAACCCGATGCTCGAACGGGAGGAACCTGAAGGCGATCTGGGCTCCAGCCGCGTCGAGGCCCCCGGCCCGGTGGCACCGGCAGGCAGCGAGGCCGCCCACGAGCGAGATCAGGAGCAGTCCCGCGAGGCCGACCGGGAGCGCGAGCCAGACCAGGACTTCGACAATAGCGGCGAAGCCGGCGAATGGATGGCCGCGGGCAGCGGCAGTGGTCAGCGAGACGACGATGACGACGCCGACTTCCAGGAGTTCCAGGCCGCCGTCCCGTCCCTGCGCGACCACCTGGATGCCCAGATCGCCCTCACCCCCCTGTCCGACCGGGACAGGGCGCTGGTGCGCTTCCTGATCGAAGCCCTGGACGATGACGGCTACCTGAGCCAGGAGCTGGAAGACCTCCTGCCCCTGCTGCCCCCTGAACACGAAATCGAGATCGACGACCTCAACATCGCCCTGCGCCAGATCCAGAGCCTCGACCCGGCCGGTGTCGGAGCCCGGGACGTGGGCCAGTGCCTGGCCCTGCAGCTTCAAGCTCTGCCCCGCACCGACACTCGCCAGCTGGCCCTGGCCATTGTTGCCGAGCATCTGGAGCTGCTGGCGGCCCGGGACTTCCTCAAGCTCAAACGGGCTCTGCGCTGTAACGACGATGCCCTGCGGGAGGCCCACAACCTCATTCTGGGTCTGAATCCCCGCCCTGGTGCCCAGTTCTCCCAGGCGGATACCCGCTACGTTGTGCCGGATGTCGTGGTACGCAAGGTCCGCAGCACTTGGGTCGTCAATCTCAACCCCGACGCGATGCCGCGGCTACGCGTCAATCAGCTGTATGCCCAGATCCTGCGGGACAACCGGGGCGCCAGCGGCTCCCTGTCCAGTCACCTGCAGGAAGCCCGCTGGCTGATCAAAAACGTGCAGCAGCGTTTCGAGACTATCCAGCGTGTCTCACAAGCGATCGTTGACCGGCAGCGCCAGTTCTTCGATTATGGCGATGTGGCAATGCGCCCGCTTACCCTGCGGGAAATCGCCGAGCAGCTGGATCTACACGAATCCACCGTCTCGCGGGTGACCACCCAAAAGTACATGGCCACGCCGCGGGGCATTTTTGAGTTCAAGTATTTCTTCGGCAGTCACGTCGCCACCGACAGCGGTGGTGCTGCCTCCTCGACGGCGATTCGGGCGCTGATTCGCCAGCTCGTGGGGGCGGAAGACAAGAGGAAACCCTTGTCCGACGCAAAGATTGCCGAGTTGTTAGGCCAGCAGGGTATCGTGGTGGCGCGGCGGACGATTGCAAAGTACCGCGAGTCCCTCGACATCCCGCCGGTCAGTCTGCGCAAAACCATCTGACAGAAAGGTAGCAACCATGAACCTCAACATCACGGGGCATCACGTCGAAGTTACGCCGGCGATCCGCGAGTACGTCACCTCCAAGCTCGACCGCGTGATCCGTCACTTCGACAACGTCACCAGCGTCGGCGTGATCCTCTCGGTGGAAAAGCTGCGTCAGAAGGCCGAAGTCACCGTTCACGTACGCGGCAAGGACATCCATGTCGAAGCCGAGGATTCCGACATGTACGCCGCCATTGACGCCCTCACCGACAAGCTGGACCGCCAGGTTCTGAAGTACAAGGACAAGGTCTCCGACCACGGCCATGACTCTCTGAAGCACCACGTGGCCGAATCCTGATTCGTCCGCGCAAGTAATCCCGTTTTCCCCGGGACCGTTGTGGCTATAATGCGCCCCAGTTGACACAACGGCCCCGGCGGCTGAAGCCTCTGGATCCCCTGAATCGCCCTTCATCGGAAACCTGTGTCGGTTCTTGCCGCATGCAGGAGAGTCCACGCATGAATCTCATCGCGAAATTACTGCCGCCGGCCAACGTGGTCGTCGGACTCGAAGCGAGCAGCAAGAAGCGCGCTTTCGAGCAAGCGGGTCTGCTGTTCGAGAACAACCACGGAATAGGCCGAAGCACTGTCTTCGACAGCCTGTTTGCCCGGGAGAAGCTCGGCTCCACCGGTCTGGGGCAAGGCATCGCGATCCCCCACGGCCGCATCAAGGGCCTCAAGGATGCACTCGGCGCCTTCATCCGCCTCGCCGAACCAGTTCCCTTCGATGCCCCCGATGGCCGCCCGGTCTCCCTGCTGTTCGTGCTGCTGGTGCCCGAACAGGCCAACGAGCACCACCTGCAACTGCTCTCCGAACTGGCCCAGATGTTCAGTGACCGTGCTTTCCGCGAGCAACTCCTGAACGCCCCGGATGCACTGGCCGCCCATGCCCTCTTCGCCCAGTGGGGAAGCGATGCGCCAGACGACAGTAACGCGGCTGTTTGACGACAATCTCGAACGCCTGAGGCTGCGGCACATCTGCGGCAGTCTCTCCACCCGCATTTCGGTCTCCGAAGACCGCATCTGGCCGGCCGACATGGTCGGCCACCTGAACCTGATCCACCCTGACCGCCTGCAGATCCTTGGCGCATCCGAGATTGCCTGGGCCCGGCGTCAGACCCGCGAGAAGGTCATCCACCACGTCCGGGAGATCCTCTCCTACGCCCCCCCCGCCCTGATCGTCGCCGACGACGAGGACATCCCCAGCATCATCCGCACCCTGTGTGCCAATGAGGATGTGTCCCTGTTTGCCAGCCCCCTGCCGGCAGCCAATGTCATCGACCATCTGCGCAGCTACCTTTCGCGCAAACTGGCCGAGCGGGTCGCCCTGCATGGGGTGCTGATGGACGTACTGGGCCTGGGTGTGTTCATTACCGGCGACTCCGGTGCCGGCAAGTCCGAACTCGCCCTGGAACTGATCTCCCGCGGCCATGGCCTGGTGGCCGACGACATCGTAGAGTTTTCGCGCATCGCCCCGAATGTACTGGAAGGCCGCTGTCCGGAGCTGCTTCAGGATGTGATCGAGGTCCGCGGCCTGGGCATCCTCAACATCCGCACGATCTTCGGTGAAACCGCCTGTCGCCGGAAGATGAAGCTCAAGCTGGTGGTTCACCTGCAGCGCCGACAGCCCGGTCAGGAAGACCCCCTGCGTCTCAGCCACGATGCGGAGGAGCAGCTGATCCTGGGCATCCCCGTGCGGCGGGTGGTCCTTCCCGTTGCGGCAGGCCGCAACCTCGCCGTGCTGCTCGAAGCCGCCGTGCGCTCCACCATCCTGCTGCTGCGCGGCATCGACTCCACTCAAGAGTTTGTCGACCGCCAGCGCCGGGCGATGGAAGAGAACGGGATCTGAGACCCGCAGAGCTGCAAAAAACTGTGGCGCGAGCGGCATATTGGCACCGCGCTGCAGCCCCTCGTCAACGCCATCGCACATGCGCCGTTTATGATGGTGTCGCAGTTCCCGATAATCCTTCCTACGAGGAGTGGCCTGATGAAGAAAATGATCCTGAGCGTCGCCGTTTCCCTGTTCGCCGCCAGCCTGGCACCCGCCGCTCTCGCGGCCGGCGCCCAGCAGAACAAGATGAAGGAGTGCAATGCCTCCGCCGGTGAAAAGGAGTTGAAGGGCGATGAGCGCAAGGCATTCATGAAGGAATGCCTGTCCGCCAAGCCTGCCAAAACCACCCAGCAGGACAAGATGAAGACCTGCAACAAGGATGCTGGCGAAAAGGCGCTGAAGGGCGACGAACGCAAGAAATTCATGAGCGACTGTCTCAAGGCGAGCTGATTCGCCCTCCCCTACAGCACGAAGGGCCGCAAATTGCGGCCCTTCTGCATTTCAGCCGACGTCCAGCCCCGCTCAGTCGACGGCGAAGGCCACCGCGTCGGACATGTTCTCGGCCGGCGAAAAGCCGCAACCGATGTGCCCCTTCTCACCCAGGATGAATTCGTCACGCTTGATGCAATGCTCGGCGTTGCCCTCTTCGAGCAGGTAGGTGCCGTTGGTGCTGGAGTCGGCAAGATAGAACAGGCCGCTGCGCAGCTCGATGCGGGCATGCTGCCGGGACACCCGTGGATCGGCGACCACGATGTCGTTACCAGTTTCGCGCCCGAAAAGCAGAGTCGGATGTGCCGCATCGATGACCCAGCTCTCCCCGCGAAAGCTCACCCGCAACTGCTTGAGCGCCTGTGCCGCCTCCTGGCGCAACTCGGCCGGGGTCGGTGGGGGGAGATCGCCCAGTTCAAGGGTTGGAAACGGCGCCCCACTGCTCTCTTCCAGGCGGCTGAGCATGCGGCGCATGGAAGGCGACAGGACCTCGCTGAAGCTCTCGGACACCGAGATGGTGTCGGGGTTGTGGCTGGCGACCAGCCTGACAGCCATCACCTCGGCCTTTTCGTCGGCTTTTTCGGCCTCGGCTTCGAGGACCACCCCGGCCCGCAGGACGAGCTTGATGCCACTCATCGGTGGCAGCGCCCGCACCCGCTCGCGCATCTCCCGGGCGGCCAGCAAGGCCGAATCCGCCTCCGCAAAGCGCGCCACCAACCCGTCCGGGTGCAGTTCCAGGCCGCTGGCCGAGTAGGCCTCCGCGCATCGGGACATCCGGTTCAGGCAACGCTCGACCGCATAGCCGGCCTCGGCTTCGCCGAGTTTGACGGCAAGGCGTGCGCCGCCGGCCACATCGGCATACAGCAGGCACGCTGCGGAGGGACGCTCACTCATTCTCACAGACTCCGACGACGGAATTTGACGACTCGCCCGGTACGCTGCCGGTCTCACCGGAGAAAGCCCGGCACAGACCTGGCGCAAGGTACTCCGGCACTAGCTTCTCCACACTCCGATGGGAATCGCATCGGACTCGGGCTGGATCACGGGCATGTCGGGGCTATCGAAGACCACGTCCCCCTGCTCGACCTGGGTTTCGCAGGACACACCCTGGAAATCAAACAGCGCATTGTCGGCCAGATGGGACGGCACCACGTTTTTCAGGGCCGTGGCGATGGAGACGATCCGGCCCGGAAAACGCGTGTCCCAGTCACGAAGCATAGCCTTGATCTGCTTGCGCTGGGCATTCTCCTGACTACCGCACAAGTTGCACGGGATGATCGGATATTCCATACCCCGGGCGAAGCGCTCGATGTCCTTTTCGGAGCAATAGGCCAGCGGCCGGATCACCACATTCTGGCGATCGTCACTGACCAGCTTGGGGGGCATGGACTTCATCTTTCCACCGAAGAACATGTTGAGAAACAGGGTCTCGATCATGTCATCCCGGTGATGGCCGAGGGCAATCTTGGTGGCGCCGATGTCCTTGGCCGTGCGGTAGATGATGCCCCGGCGCAGCCGCGAGCACAGGGAGCAGGTGGTCTTGCCCTCGGGGATCTTGTCCTTGACGATCTTGTAGGTGTTCTCGGTGACGATGCGGTACTCGACCCCGATGGACTCGAAGTAGGCCGGCAGGACATGGTCGGGAAAGCCGGGCTGTTTCTGGTCCAGGTTCATGGCCACGATGCGGAAATCGATCGGCGCACGCTCACGCAGGGCCAGCAGGATGGACAGCAGGGTGAAGGAGTCCTTGCCCCCCGACACGCACACCATCACCACATCACCGTCGGCAATCATGCCGTAATCACCGATCGCCTCGCCGACCTTGCGCTCAAGGTGTTTCTTGAGGCGCAGGAAGGTGTTCGAGAAACGGGACTCTTTCTCCGGGGCGGGCTCGGCGGGTGAAAAAGCGGGGGCTGCCACTACGTGTTCCATGTCAATCCAGTTCAGATGATTATAGTCCGACCGAATATCCACACGGCCGGCCAGAAGTGTAAAACAAACTACAGGTGGGCACTGCGCCCCCCATCGACGGCGATGACCTGGCCGGTGATGTAGGGGGCGTCGAAGAGCAGGAAAGCCACCGTCCGGGCGATGTCCGACGGCGCGCCGGTCCGGCCCAGCAGGGTGTGGCGGACGATGGCCTCGCGCTCGGCCGGCGAAAACTGCCCGTCATCCGGCCACTCGATGGCCCCCGGCGCCACCCCATTGACGCGTACCCGCGGCGCCAGCTCGAGGGCCAGGGCGCGGGTCAGGCCGAGCAGGCCGGCCTTGGCCGCCGAATACAGGGGATAGCCCTTGAGCGGACGCTCGGCGTGGATGTCCACGATGTTGATGATGGCACCGCCGCTGGCCTTCAGATGGGGCGCCGCCGCCTGGGACAGGAACAGGGGCGCCTTGAGGTTGGAACCGATCAGGTCGGCCCAGGCCGCTTCGTCGATCTCGCCGACGGCGGTAGGGAAGAAGCTAGAGGCATTGTTCACCAGCCCGTCCAGGCGCCCGAAACGTTCCAGCACGGCGGACACCAATCCCGGCAGGCCTGCCGTGTCGAGCAGGTCGGCCTGCAGCACCAGCGCAGAATCGGGCCGCGCTGCGTTGAAGCCGGCTGCCAGCGCCTCCGCATTGGCCGAAGAACTGCGGTAATGCAGGGCCACCCGGGCGCCGGCAGCATGCAGGCGGCGAGCGATCTCCGCACCGACGCGGCGGGCGCCGCCGGTCACCAGCACGACGGGCGCGATGAAGTGAGTGTTCATGTGTTGCAAGAGGAAATCGACTGCGGGGATCGCCATGATACGGTGCCTCAGCCCTGCCGGGGCACCGGCCGGGGCGGGTAGAATGCCGCCTTTATCTACGGCGCCCTTCCCATGAGCCTTCCCCAGCCTTCCCCCGACGCCCTCGAGCAGAGCGGGCGCCTCCTGACCCGCCTGCGCGCGCTGATCGAAGCCGAGGGCGGCTGGATCTCCTTCGCCACTTACATGGCCGAAGCCCTTTACGCCCCCGGGCTGGGCTACTACAGCGGCGGCGCCCGCAAGTTCGGCGCGGGGGGAGACTTCATCACCGCCCCCGAGCTCACCCCCCTGTTCGGGCAGGCCCTGGCCACTCAGGTCCAGCAGATCATGGATCTCTCCGCCCCCCACGTGATCGAGGCCGGCGCCGGCACCGGCCTGCTGGCCGCCGACCTGCTGCTGGAGTTGGAGCATCGTGGCGCCCTGCCGGAAAGCTACGGCATCCTCGAAGTGTCCGCTGAGCTGCGCGAGCGCCAGTTCGACACCCTGGCCAGCAAGGCGCCGCACTTGGCCAGCCGGGTCAGCTGGCTGGACGGGTTGCCCGAGCGCTTCTCCGGCGCCATGGTGGCCAACGAAGTCCTGGATGTGATGCCGGTGCACCTGATCGCCTGGCGCCCGGACGGGATCTTCGAACGGGGCGTGGCCCTGGATGAGGAAGGCCGCTTTGCATGGGCAGACCAGCCGGCGACCGGCCGGGTTGCGGAGGCCGCCGAAGCCCTCGGGCTGCCGCTGCCGGACGAAGGCGAGTACGTCAGCGAGCTGAACCTGGCCGGGCGGGCATGGATCGGCGAATGGGCGGCCCGGCTGGAACAGGGCGCCCTGCTGCTGGTGGACTACGGCTACCCGCGGGCCGAGTACTATCTGGCCAGCCGCAGCACCGGCACACTGCTGTGCTACTTCCGGCACCACGCCCACGGCGACCCCTTCCTGTGGCCGGGGCTCAACGACATCACCGCCTTCGTGGACTTCACCGCGGCGGCCGAGGCCGGCTTCGAAGCCGGGCTGGATGTGCTCGGCTATGCCGACCAGGCCAACCTGCTCTTCAATTGCGGGATCCTGGAATGCCTGGCGCGGCGGGCGCCGGAGGAGAGCCCCGATTACATCCGTGCCGCCAAGGCCGTGCAACGCCTGACGGGGCCCCATGAGATGGGCGAGCTGTTCAAGGTGATCGCCCTGGGCAAGGGTATCGTGCAGCCCCTGATCGGCTTCCGACGCGGCGACCGGCTGCACACGCTGTAGGCGCACAGCGCCCCCGCATGACAAGGAAACGCCGGCTCAGAGGCCGGCGTTTCCTTGTCATGCGGACATCGGAAGGCTTATTCCTGGAAGCGATACACCGCGCTCAGGAAGGCATCCACGTCCGTGGGAACGAAGTGTCGCTCGGGAGACGACACCGGGATTTCCTGCAGGCCAAGGGCGAGCTCGGGGGGCAAAAGATTGGCGTTCAGCACTTCTTCGCTGTAGGCCAGGCCGGACTCACCATCCAGGTCCAGGGGGGTGCAGGCACCGCTTTCCATATCCATGCAGATCACCATTTCGGCCTCCGTTGCGGGGTGAAGGGAGCAATCCCCGCTGATTTTCTTAACGGCTGCAGCGTCCAAAGGTTGAAGGGACTCCGGCACGAGGCAGGGGGACAAGGGATTTTCCCCACCGATACATCGGCCGTGTGCATGGCTCTAGAATGGGCTGCCGGAACGCCCGTCGCAATGACGGAGTTCACAATCTGACGCCTTTTGACCCGGTGCTTACAAATCCTGACTTTTCAGCCAGGCGATGATCGGATCTGCCGCCACCCGCCAGTCGCTCTCCATCATCATGCCGTGCCCCAGCCCCGGCAGGATCTGCGCTTCGACGCCGTAACGGCGGGCGGTCATGCGCACCTGATCGGGCGGAATCAGCACATCGTGCTCGGCCCCGATGACCAGCATGGGCGGCAACTGCATGCGCGACACGAAGGGCAGGTCGAACAGGGACATATCCCAGATCGCGCGGTGGGATTCGGGTTGGCACAGGTGGTAGTAGCGCTGCAGGCGCTCCAGCTCCACCACCTCGTGGAACATGGCCTGGCGCAGGGTCTCCATCTGCGGCTGGCCGCCCCCCATGATGCGGTTCAGGTCACCCATCAGGTTGGGCTTGGAGAAGGCCAGCCCGAAGGCCGAGCCGAGCAGCCCCTGGGGCGGCACCGACGACATCAGCACCACGGCCGGCGCCGAACGCCTCTCGAGATACTTCTGCAGCACCATGCCACCCATCGAGTGGCCGATCAGCACCGGCGGCACCGGGAGCTTGTCCACCACCTCGGCCACATCGTCCACGTAGTCGGCGATGGAAAAGCTGTCCAGATAGGCACGCCCGCGGCTGCTGCCATGCCCCGACAGGGACAAGGCGTAGGCGCTGTAGCCCTGCGCAGCAAAATGGCGCAGGAAGAACTCGTCCCAGCACCAGGCGCCCGTGTAGGCACCATGCACGAAGAGCAGCGGAGTCTCCCGCGCCTCGCCTTCAGGGCTGCGGCACAGGACCTCAAGATCACCGAAACGGGAGCGGTTCATGCAGGAAAGCCCCGCGGACAGGCGTGCAGGGGCACGGGAAAGAGGGTCAGGGTCATGAGCTGTTCTGGATTGCTATTGTTGTGAGGACACAACTTACAGCACCCCATCCAAGTGGGAAAGCAGAAAACCTGCCCGCCCACCCCGATCCGCGGTTAAATCGCGCTTTCGACGCAGACGGGTCAAGGGCAATGCTCAAGTGGTTGCTGGCAATCGTGATACTGGCGGTGGTGTCGGGCCTGGGCTCCGGCCTGGCGCTGCGACGCTGGCGCATCGGCCACCTTCCGGGTGACCTGCACTTCGACCTGTTCGGCCGCCACATCCACATTCCGCTCACCAGCACGCTGCTCATGTCGCTGCTGGTCTTCCTGCTGATCCGCTGGCTGTAGCCGGGGTTCAGTCCAGGGGCGCACGCACCGCAAAGATCACGCTGTCGAGGATCTGCCCCTCGGCCGACATCAGCTCCAGCACATGCCGGCCAGCCACCGGACGCCAGGCCAGACGCAGGCCGTTGCTGCCGCTCAGCTTCTCACCATTGAGCCGCCACCATGCCCCCGGCGGTGCATGGCTGGCATCGAGGCTCACCCGGAAGGCGGGGTCGTCGGCCAGGGCCATCGCATCCACCAGGAGGCCGTTGGCCGGGTAGGCGATGCGCGGCAGGCTGCGCGGCAGCCCGACCCGCTCCAGCTCGGTGCCACGGATGAACCACTCCCGGCGCGGGCTTTCGATGGGCGGCTCGAACACCACCAGCGCCGACACCACCCCCGGTGGCGGCACCAGGCGATGGGCCACCTGCTGCCGATGCAACCCGCGCAGGACGTCCTGCCAGGCCTGACCGGCCAGCGCCGGAGTGCCCCGCCCGCCCGATGCCCACAACACCACCGTGAAACGGTCCGAATAGCCCGCCCCCAGCGCCTCCCGCCCGTCCATCGCGTACTGGCGATGGACCACCGGCAGGCTGCCCCCCTCGAGCTCGGTATCCACCAGGATCTCGCTGACGATGAAGGCCGCCTCGGCCCGCAGGATCCGGCGCGGCTGACGCTCCGGCGCCGCCAGCAGGCGCGGCGCCAGCCACTGCCCCCCGGCGGGCAGGGCCCGGTACAGGCCGGCCAGCTGGAGCAGGCCGAGCTCCGGCTGCATGCCCCGGGGCCAGTCCACTTCAACCTGACGCAGGCGTTCGGCGAGCCCCTCGCCCACCATGCGGGCAACCGCCTGGGCCGGATCTGCCATGCCGCTGGCCAGGGCCTGGCGCACGCTGACCCAGGTGTGATCCTCGGGCACGGTGGGGGCGTGATTGGACAGCGGCTCCTCGATCAGGCTCGCCGCGGTGAGCAGGCGGCGCTCGAGGGCAAAACCGTAAACAAGGGGCTGCAGCAGGGTGCCCATGCCCCGCGACACCGGGACCTGGTCCGGCTGGGCCGCGTCGCCGCTCCCCACGTAGGCCAGGATGTCGCCCGTGGCATTGTCCAGCCCGACCCCGGCACCCTCCACCAGACCGGGGCGCCGCAATCCGCCCAGCAGAACGCGCTGGGCTTCCGGGTCAAGGGTGCTGATCAGCCGCTCACCGGGGTGCTGCAGCAGCTGGCGCGCCACGTGGGGCGCCAGATCCCAGCGCGGGGCGGTGTTCTGGCGGTCGAGGCTGGCATTGATCAGGCGCTGGGCCGGGGTGCAGGCGCCCGGCGCATTGATGCGCTCCGCCAGCACGCAGGCCCGGTGGGCCACCACCTCGGCACGGGCATTGGGGCCCCTCAGCAGCACCGCCAGCACCAGGGCCTCCGGCCGGCCCAGGGCCTCCGGCCCTTTACCGAAGAATGCCCGGGACGCCGCATGGACACCCTGCAGATCGCCCCGGAAGGGCGCCAGATTAAGATAGGCTTCGAGGATCTGCTCCTTGGTCCAGCGGGCCTCCAGCGCCTGGGCTGCCAGGGCCTGGTCCCACTTCTGGCCCAGGGAGCGCCGCGGCGCGCCATTGCGCCCGAGGGCCAGTTCAGGGTCGAGCAGCCCGGCGACCTGCATGGACAGGGTAGACGCTCCACGCTTGCGGTCGTACCACAGGTTGTGCCACAGGGAGCCGGCGAAGGCCCGCCAGTCCACCCCCGAGTGTTCGAAGAAGCGCTTGTCCTCGGCTGCCAGCAGGGCCTCCTTGAGCGCGGGCGAGAGGCTGTTGAGGCTGACCCATTCAAGCCGCCGCACCCCCATGTCGAGGCGCCGCTCGGCCAGGGGCGTGCCGTCCCGGGCGAGCAGCACTGCCACCGACGGTCGCGCCCCGGCCCGGACTTCGGCAAAGCCGGGGATAGGCTGCACCGCCTGAGCCGGCAATGCGGCAAGAAGCAGCAGGGCCGGCAGCGCAAGACGCCAGATCAAGGGATTAAGGGCAGAAAAAGGGCGGGACGGGTGCATGAGTGGCGGGCATTGTATGCCCCATCCCCCCTGGCCGGACGCGGGATTACTGACGCTCCCCAAGGGGAAAAGTGTCAATCTTCGTATCTTTCCCCGCCGCTGTAACGTCGAGTGCCTTGACCGCCACCACGCGGGCCTGGTGGACCTCTGCCGGTATACGCGATTTGTCGTCAAGCAGCCGGGCGATGGATCCTGCATCCACCCCACGCACGGCGTCCAGAGCCGCCAGAAGACGTGCCTGCTGTGGATAGGGCCGCCCACCCGCGGGCTCACCACGCCCCCTGTGATCGCAGGCACAGGCCGCCAGCATGGCCTCGAAGCGCTCCGGCCGACGCAGGCCATCGCAGCGCTCGATGAGTTTCACCACGGTTTCCGGGCGCAACTGCAGGGCCTGATGGACGATGCCGTGTTCGCGAGCCGTCATCACGGCCAGGTCGCGGCAGTCGGCCGGACATTTGAGGCGGTCGCACACCTGGCGCGCCAGGGTCTCGCTGGCCGCCTCGTGGCCGTAGTGATGGGGCAGGATGTGCGCCGGGGTCAGGCCCTTGCCCAGGTCGTGGAGCAGGCAGGCCAGGCGCACGGCCAGGGGCTGACCGGAAGCAGCGGCCGCATCAATGACGAGTAGTTGGTGCACACCCGTGTCGACCTCGGGGTGATAGCGGGCCGGCTGGGGAACCCCGAACAGGCAGTCCAGCTCGGGCAGGATGCGGGCCAGGGCGCCGCAGTCCCGCAACACTTCAATCATGCGCGACGGCCGGGTTTCCATCAGGCCACGGGCCAGCTCCTGCCACACCCGCTCCGGTACCAGGGCGTCCACCTCGCCGGCAGCCACCATGGCCTGCATCAGTTGCAGGGTTTCCGGCGCCACGCGAAAGTCGGCGAAGCGGGCGGCGAAGCGCGCCAGGCGCAGAATGCGCACCGGGTCTTCGGCAAAAGCCGGGCTGACATGGCGGAAGACCCGCGCCTGCAGGTCAGCCTGGCCGCCGTAGGGGTCGACAAGCACGCCGTCGTCGCCCCGGGCGATGGCGTTGATGGTGAGATCACGCCGGGCCAGGTCCTCTTCGAGGGTTACCGTCGCATCGGTGTGGAAGACGAAGCCGGCATAGCCCGGTGCCGTCTTGCGCTCAGTGCGGGCCAGGGCATGCTCCTCGTGGGTGCGGGGGTGGAGGAAGACCGGGAAATCCTTGCCGACCGGGCGATAGCCCTCGGCCAGCAGGGTTTCTGGGGTGGCACCGACCACGACCCAGTCCCGGTCCTTGACCGGAAGCCCAAGGAGCTCGTCGCGAATGGCGCCGCCAACGCAGTAGATCTTCATGGACGGTGCAACTGGAAGCTGGCAAAGCGGCTACGCTTGTTGGCCTTGCCGAGGTAGGTGGGCGCGATCGCCTCCAGGGCGGTGGGCGCCCGCCCCCAGGGCTGGGGTGGACCCGCGGTGACGTTGGGGGCGCGCATGGAGCGCACGTTGTCACGGCTCATCAGCGGGCCGGGGAGCATTTCCAGCAGGCCCGCCTGGAGCATGGCCAGCCCTTCGGGCAGGGGAATGACGGGCTGCGGGTAGCCGGTCAGATCCCCGACATACTCCACCAGCTCTTGCAGGGAATACTGGGTGGGCCCCGCCATGTCGAAGGTCTGGCCCGCCGCATCGCTGCGCTGCAGGGCTTCGGCCACCACGTCAGCCACATCTTGCACGTACACCGGCTGGAAGCGGGCGTCGGCACCGCCGAGGGGCAGCACCGGGAAACGCCTGAGCAGGCCGGCAAACAGGTTGAGGAAGCTGTCACCAGGCCCGAAAATCACCGAGGGGCGCAGGATGGTCCAGGCGACATCCGGCGCGGCAGCACGGATTGCGGCCTCGCCATCGGCCTTGGAGCGCTGGTACTCGGAGGGCCCGTCGGCACTGGCGCCCAGGGCGCTCACATGCACGATGCGCGACACGCCTGCTTGGCGGGCGGCGGTGACCAGACGCTTCGGGAGCTCCACATGGGCACGGGCAAAATCCGGCCCGTAGGGCGTACCGGTACGCGAATGGAGCACGCCGACAAGGCTCACTACCGCATCCATGCCGGCCATCAGCCCCGCCAGGGTGGGCGGGTCGAAGACGTCGGCCTCGACCACCTCCGCGGTGGGCAGAGGCAGCAGGTGGCGGGCACGCTCGCGGCGGCGCGTGGGAATAACAAGACGGAAGCCGGTGCCCGTCAGGCGCTCGGCCACGGCGGCACCGACGAAGCCGCTGCCACCGACGACCAGCACGTTACGGATTGGGGTCATGACTGTCTCCACGAAAGCTGCATGCTGACAGATCGAAACCGGGGCAAAGAATTCCCCAGCTGACTGTGCTTATTCGAGCCCCGCCCCCGGTGCCGGGCTACCCATGCCGCCAGCGCCGACGTCCCTGACGTCGCCGTTGCTGGCCGCAATGGTACCCAACCGACTCTTCAGGGAGGGGGAGCGCCCGTCCAGCAGGAGAGCATAGACGACGGAATTGGCCATCACCTTCTTGACATAGTCACGGGTCTCGCCGAAGGGGATGGTTTCAGCGTAGATGGCGCCCTCCAGGGGCTTCACATCCTTCCAGCGCTTGGCCCGGCCGGGGCCGGCGTTGTAGGCGGCTGAGGCCAGCACCGGGTGGTTGTCGAGGCCTTCGAGGACCATCCGCATGTAGGTGGTGCCGAACATCACGTTGGTGTCCGGGTCGCGCAACCAGCCCACGTTGTAGCCCTTCATGCCGAGCTTGCCGGCAATCCACTGCCCGGTGGTCGGCATGATCTGCATCAGGCCCTGGGCGCCGACGCCCGAGCGGGCCGAGGTGACGAACCGGCTCTCCTGGCGCATCAGGCCGTACACCCAGCCGGTGTCCAGATCCCGGCTGCGGGCGTTGGGCTCGATGCGTTCGCGGTAGGGGGCGAGGTAGCGCAGGCTGTAGTCGTGCTCGCTGCGGGTCCGGTCGGCGGCGTTGATGGCCCGGTCGTAGATACCAAGCTGCTGGGCCAGTTGGGCGGCGGCGAGGAGGAAGCGATCGTCCCGATTGCGCAGAGTCCAGTTCCATTCCCGCGTGCCTTCGGTGCGCATGTCGAGGCGGAACAGCGCCAAGGCGCGCTGCACGCCCGGGGTCTGGCGCACCCGCTCGGCTTCCTCGTCACTGGTGGCACGGGCCTTGTCGGGCAGCCTGAAGCTGCGGCCGAGCTCTTCATCGGCAAGAATGCTGTAGAAGGTGGGGTGCCCGGCCAGGCGCTCGAAGGCCTGGCGCGCGGCCTCCTTGTTGCCGAGCGCCTGCTGGGCACGCCCGAGCCAGTAGGTCCAGTCGGGCAGATCGCGCTGAGCCGCGGACATGGCTTCAACGGCAGCTTTCACTGCCCGCCAGTCGCCGGCACGCAGCGCGGCGCGCACGCGCCAGGCTGCCTGCTCTTCGGACATGGGCGTGTCACCGGCCGCCTTGTACCAGGCATGGGCCTGGGGGAGCAGCTTGGTGGCGGCCTGCCAGGCGATCTGGCCGAGGGCATAGCCCCGCTCGGCCGCGCTGAAGCGCTCGTCGAGCCGGGAATAGCGCATGTAGGCGCCCATCGGGTCATCGCGGGACAGACGGGCCAAGGCGATCAAGGCCAGCTCGCGCCCCTGCCGGCTGGCGGCAAAGTTGACGGGCTGACGGTCGAGCCAGGTGGACGGGTTGGTGCTGGCCTTGTCCAGATCGGAGGAGCCCGGCGCCTGCTCGGCCGGCAGCCAGCTGGCCACCGCCCGGGCGCCCGTGATCCGCTTGGCCTCCATCAGGCGGCGGATGCGCAGCCACAGGTCATCCGGCGCCACCAATGCCTCACGGGCCAGGGTCTGGAGCAGCGGGACACAACTTTCCGGCGTGTCCACCAGGGTGAACCACAGGGGACGCACCTCACCCAGCACACTGCCATCACCGTTCTGCAGGCGGGCCTGGTAGTGATAGCAGCGCAGCTCCTGGTCCGGCTGCTCCTGGTTGGGATATTCGGCCACGAAACTGCCCCACTCGCCGCGCTTGCCCAGGCTGCGCAGCCATTCGCCGCGCAGCTTTTCGGCCAGCCAGCTACCGCTGTTGCGCTCGATGAAATCCTGTATGCGGCTGGAATCGAAATCAGCGGGCGGGCGGGCAACCAGGTTGGACAGAGCCCAGTATTCGGGGTAGGAATCAAGCACGTGACCGGTGGCCGGCGCATTGAGGGCCAGGCGGCTGCGATCAGCACTACGCGCTGCGTCCCGAGCCAGCAGGATGCGCTCGTCCCCCGGGTCGCCGCCGGCTGGCAGGGCCATCCATAAAACTGCCGCCAATACGGCCCACGCGCTATTCTTCATTGATTTTTGCCCCGCCAAAATGCCGCCGGAGAATAGCACAATGGACACCCCTACCCTCCCCGCCGGGAGCGATATTGCTGCACTGCGAAGACGCCTGCGCCAGGCTGCCATCGCCGCGCGGGAAGCACTGCCCGCAGAGGCGCGCGCAGAACGCTCGGGGCGCATCGAAGACCACCTGGAGAGCCTGCTGAAAACACTGACCCCCCGGACCCTGGCCTTCTGCTGGCCATGGCGCGGAGAGGTGGACCTGGTGGCCTGGGTAGAGCGCTGGCTGGCGGCCGACTCCCTGCGCCAGGCCGCCCTGCCGGAGGTCACGGCGCCAGAGCAGCCGATGGGCTTCCGGCGCTGGCAACCGGGCGACACCATGGAAACGGATCATCACGGCATTCCGGTGCCGGCACACGGGGAACGGGTGGAACCGGACGTGATCTTGGTGCCCCTCAACGCCTTTGACACGGCGGGCTACCGGCTGGGCTACGGCGGCGGCTACTTCGACCGCACCCTGGCTGCCCTCGACCCGGCGCCCCTGTGCATTGGCGTGGCCTTCGAACTGGCCCGCACTGAAACCACCCACCCCCAGCCCCACGACCAGCCCATGGACTGGATCGTCACCGAGGCCGGCAGCTTCCGCGCCAGGCCAGACCTCAGCGACTGACCGGACGCACCCCTTGCAGGGGGCTGCCGAGAATGGCCGCCCGGATCACATCGATGGCCCCGCTGCGCGGATAGGTCACCCGCCAGGCCAGGGCAATGCGCCGGAAAGGCTCCGGCGCCTCGAAGGGGCGCACGGTGAGGAGAGAATTGCCACCGGGCAGGGGGTCGGCAGCAGAACTGGGCAACACGGTGATGCCGGCACCAGTGGCTACCATGTGGCGGATGGTTTCCAGGGAACTCCCCTCCAGGGTGCGCTGCAGCCCCTCACCGCCTCGGCACAGGGGGCACACCTCAAGCACCTGGTCGCGGAAGCAGTTGCCGGCGCCAAGCAGCAGCAGGGGCGCCTCGGCCAGGCGCGCGGCGGGAATCGTCGCATCGTCCTCCCAGGCATGGCCGGCGGGCATCAGCACCCGGAAGGGTTCGTCATATACCGCCTGGGTGACGATGCCGGGCTCTTCGAAGGGCAAGGCCACCACGATCACATCCAGGTCACCGCGCTTCAGGGACTCGGCCAGGCGGGCGGTGTAGTTTTCCTGGATCAGCAGGGGCATCGACGGCGCCGCGGCATGGACTCGGGGAATCAGGTGCGGCAGCAGGTAGGGGCCAATGGTATAGATCACGCCGAGCTTTAGCGGGCCGGACAGAGGATCGCGCCCCGCGGTCGCCAGCTCCTTGATCTGCCCGGCTTCGAGCAGCACTTTTTCGGCCTGGGCGACGATGCGCGCACCGATGTCGGTGATCTTCACGTCGGCCGCACTGCGTTCGAACAGAGTGACCGCCAGCTCGTCCTCAAGTTTCTTGATGGCCACCGAGAGCGTCGGCTGGCTGACATTGCAACGCTCCGCCGCATGGCCAAAGTGACGCTCACGGGCCAGCGCAACGAGATAGCGAAGATCGGTAAGCGTCATCAGGCAGCCCCAGTTAGCAATAGTGATTAACTATACATCTTCATCGCCCCAAGGGCCCACCCGGGCAGGCCGTCGTCACGGGGGCTTGCACTCCGCCAAAGCACCCCCATTTTGTAAGCACTTGTTCAAAAACGGAACGTGATACCCCCTGGAAACGTCAATTTTCAGGCCATCCACTGGAGCAACAGATGAAACCTGTACTGGTTCGATCGACCTTTGCCTTTTCCGCCCTTGTCCTGGCCCTCACCGGATGCCTGCAGGAGGGCGGCGCCATCTCCCCGTCTCATGCCGCCAATGGCGCACCTGCCAGCGTCGCCCCCACGCCTCAGGCGGCCCCCGCCGTCGCTGCGCCGGCCAGCCGCTACGGGCTGCCCGACTTCTCCGCACTGGTCGAGCAGGTAGGCCCCGCTGTAGTCAATATCAGCGTCACCCAGAAGGTCTCCCGCGGCGGCGGTGCCACAAGCGGGGAAGACCCTTTTGCCGGCGACCCCTTCTATGACTTTCTGCGCCGCTTCGGCGTCCCCGTGCCGGGCATGCCGGGCGGTGGTGGCAATGGCGGCGGAAACCGCAGCCCGGAACAGATCCAGCAAGGCGTAGGCTCGGGCTTCATTGTCAGCGCCGATGGCTATGTGCTGACCAATGCCCACGTGGTTGATGGCGCGAGCGAAGTCACCGTGCGCCTCACCGACAAGCGCGAATTCAAGGCCAAAGTGGTGGGTGCAGACAAACGCACCGATGTGGCCCTGCTGAAGATCGACGCCAGTGGCCTGCCCTTCGTCAAGACCGGCGATGCCGAGCGCACCAAGGTCGGCGAATGGGTGGTGGCCATGGGCTCGCCCTTTGGCTTCGAGAACACGGTCACCGCCGGTATCGTCAGTGCAAAGGCCCGCCGCCTGCCGGACGAAAACTACGTTCCCTTCATCCAGACCGATGTGGCCATCAACCCAGGCAACTCCGGTGGCCCCCTGTTCAACCTGGCCGGTGAAGTGGTCGGTATCAACTCCCAGATCTACTCCCGCTCGGGCGGCTTCATGGGCATCTCCTTCGCCATCCCCATCGACGTGGCGATGAAGGTGAAGGAACAGTTGCAGAAATACGGCAAGGTTTCACGAGGCCGCCTCGGCGTGACCATCCAGGGGCTCGACGCCGATCTGGCCCAGAACTTCGGCCTCGACAAGCCCGCAGGCGCACTCGTCGCCAACGTGGAAGCGGGTTCACCGGCCGAGAAGGGAGGGTTGCAACCTGGCGACGTGGTTCTCGGGGTCAATGGCCAAAAAGTGGACAACTCCGCCGATCTGCCACGCATCATCGGCGAACAGAAACCCGGCACCACCGTCCGCCTGTCGGTCTGGCGGGATCGCAAGACCCGGGAGGTCGCCGTCACCCTGGGCGAACAAGCCGGAGAGAAGGCCCTCGCTGCCAGCCCCGAACGCAAGAGTGACAGCACCAGCAACAAGCTGGGCCTGAGTGGCCGTGCCCTGACCGGACAGGAGGCGAGCCGCCTGGGCATTCCCGGCGGGATCGTCGTGGAAGGTGTCAGCGGCCCGGCGGCAAAGGCCGGCCTGCAGAACGGCGACCTGATTCTCGGCATCAACAATCAGCCAATCACCTCGGTCGAACAGTTCCGCAAACAGCTTGATGCGGCCGGCAACCGCTTTGCCCTGCTCATCCAGCGGGGCGGCAGCCGGATCTTCCTGCCCATCCGGATCAACTGAGTACATCAACCGGGTCTGGTGGTGCCCGCAGCCGGGCGGGCACCACCAAGGTGCATCAATTCACAATATAAGAGTAAAAGAATACACAGGCGGACCAACATGCAAGCTTTATAATCGGAACGTTGGGGCGTGGTTGAAAATAGGGAAGGCCCCGACTCACCATAACAAAAACTCGTCCGATGCCCTCGCTGTTCTCCCGGCGGTCCTTGCTCACCGCGCTTGCGGGCCTTGCATGCACACATACCGTTTTCGCTGATGACAGCCAGGCGGGCTACAGTGCGGAGTCGCCGTTTTTCGAGGATCTGCCAACGGTCCTGTCGGCGTCGCGACTGCCCCAGGTACTCAACGAAGCCCCCGGTGCGGTCACCATCCTCGACCGGCATTTCATCCAGGCAACCGGCTACCGCGATGTGGCACGTCTGCTGCGTCTTGTACCGGGCATGCAGATCGGCCAGGAGCGCGGGCACTCCCAGTGGGTCACCTACCATGGCCTGGGTAGCGACTTCCCCACCGAAATCCAGGTGCTCGTAGATGGGCGCTCGGTATATGCGCCCAGTTCCTTTGGCGGTGTCGACTGGTCGTCCCTACCCCTGACCATCGATGAGATCGAGCGCATTGAGGTGGTGCGCGGCACCAACTCCAATGCTTATGGCGCCAACGCCTTCCTCGGGGTGATCAATATCATCACCCGCCACAGCCACCAGGAACGCGGCGCGTCCGGCCAGGTCAACGCCGGCAATCACGGCATTGCCGATATCCGCGCCAGTTGGACTGGCGGCAGTGATGACCTGGGCCTGCGACTCTCCGCAGGGCAGATCCGCGACAACGGTTTCAGCCGCGTCAATGATGCCCGCGTCAGCCAGACCCTCAGCCTGCGCAGCGACTACCGTCTCAATGCCCGCGACGAACTCACCCTGCGTGCTGGCTACAACCGCCTCGAACGCGGCATGGGTTACCCCGACTCCATCTACAACAACAACGGGGAACGCACCGCCGGCGCCGAAGCAAGCACCATCCACCTGACCTGGCGGCGCACCCTGAGCCACGAGGAAGAGTGGCTGGTCAGCCTCTATCGCAACCATGAATCCAACGTTGACCGGTGGACCGCCAGTTCGCCCGCCTTCCCCAACGTACCTCTCAACCGCAACCGCAGCAGCGACCGGACCAACATCGAGCTGCAGCACCGCCTTGCCCTCAACCCCCAGGCGCGGCTGGTGTGGGGGCTGGAAGGGCGGCGCGACGAATCCCGTGCGCCCTTCCTGTTTGCCGGCACTAAACCACCCAGCATGAGCATGTACCGGGCCTTCTCCAACCTGGATTGGCATCTGACCCCGGCCTGGCAACTGAACCTGGGTGGGCTCCTCGAGAAGAATGGCGACATCGCCGCCCAATTCATTCCCCGGGCCTTTGTAAACTGGCAGGCCAGCCCCACCGACACCTTCCGGGCCGGCTATGCCCGGGCCTGGCAGCAGCGCAACATGTTCGACATCCACGGTGACGTGCGCGCGTATGCGCTCAACACCGACCCCCTGACCAGCGCCCCCATCGCTTGGCCATATGTCCCCAATCCCAACCTGCGCACTCCGTCGGTAGACACCGTGGAAGTGGGTTATCTGGGGCGCTTCCAGAGCATCGACGCGACCTTCGACCTGCGGATCTTCAACGAACGCATCCGCAACTTCGTGGTCCGCCGCAATGTGCCCTCACCCATCGGCCCCCTGGCGCTGAGCGCCCTGCCGTCATCCCAGTTCGTCAATCTGGATTCCCCGGTGGTGCTGCGCGGCCTCGAATACCAGTTCCGCACCAAACCCCGGGCGGGCACCGAGATCCTGCTCAGCCACACCCTGATCGACCGCCACACCGACGAGCCCGAGGTGGCCAAGCGCACTGCACCGTACTCGGCCAGCCTGACCTGGCTGCAGGACTACGGCAACGGCTGGAAGAGCACCGCCAGCATCCTGCGTATGGGCTCCCTGGCCGGTGGCTATGGTTACGTACCCGGCTGCGATTACACCTCGCCGGCCTATACCAGCCTTGATCTGCGCATCGCCAAGGCCTTTCAGGTGGACGGCCGGCGGGTGGAGGTGGCGATCAACGGCATCAACCTGGGCGAACGTCACCAGGAAATCGCTGATCGCTCCGAACAATGCCTGCCGGTGCACCTCAACAAGCCCGTCAACCCGGCCTCCAGCATGGTCTGGCTGTCCCTGGGCATCGAACTCTAGGCGAGCGCTCTGCCCCGGACGCCAAACTGCAGGCTCAGACGCTGTCCGAGCCGACCGTCTTGTGGATGAACACCGCTCTCTGGATTTCCGTCACCCACACCAACCCGTCTCCGGTCTGACCGGTGCTGGCCACCTGGACGATTTGATCAACCAGCGTATCGGCCATTTCGTCGGGCGCGATGATCTCGATCCGCACCTTGTCGGTGAAGTCGGTGAGCACCTCGCGGATGGTATTGGGGATATGCCGGGAGGTGGCTCCACATCCTGCCACCTTGCTGATGGTCATGCCCGGGAAGCCCGGAATCGCCCGCAGCACCTCACGCAGGCGGGGCAGCTTCTGGGGGCGGATGACAGCGCGAATTTCCTTCATGTGCACTCCTTCATTCTCAGGGACGAGCCACCGTCAGCGGCGGCCCGTCCAGCGGTGATCAGGCTTCGTAGGGCGTGTCGTCGAACCACTTGTACAGGGTCGGCAACACCACGAGGGTCAGCAGCGTGGAGGTGATCAGGCCGCCGATCACCACGATGGCGAGGGGGCGCTGCACCTCTGAACCCGGTCCAGTGGCGAACAGGAAGGGGATCAGCGCCAGCAGGGCTACCGTCGCCGTCATCATGACTGGCCGGAAACGCAGGGTCGCACCCTGCACCACGGCCTGGGCCACAGGCATCCCCTCGGTGCGCAGGCTGCGGATGTAACTCACCAGCACCACCCCGTTGAGCACCGCGATGCCCCACAGGGCGATGAAGCCCACCGACGCCGGCACAGACAGGTATTCACCTGTAAACAGCAAGCCCAACACCCCGCCCACGCTGGCAAAAGGCAGCACCAGGATGATCAGGCTGGCCAGCTTCAACGACCCGAACAACAGGAAGAGCAGGAAGAAGATCGCCGCCACCGTCACCGGGATGATGATGGTCAGGTGGCCCATGGCCCGCTCCAGGTTCTGGAACTGGCCACCCCACTCCAGGTAATAGCCGTCCTTCAGCTCCACCTTGGATTCCACCGTCTTCTGCAGCTCCGCCACGAAACCACCCAGGTCACGGTCCTTCACGTTGATGGCCACCACGACTCGACGCTTGGCCAGCTCGCGGGAAATCTGTGCCGGGCCATCGACGATATGGATCTGGGCCAGATTTTCCAGGGCTACCTGCACGCCGCCCGGGGCATTCACCAGAATGTTGCCGATCTTCTCCACGTTGTCGCGGAAGCTCTCGGGCAGGCGCACCACCGACGCAAAGCGTCGTTCGCCCTCGTACACCTCGGTAGCCTGCTTGCCGCCGATGGCCGCCTCGATCACGTCGTTGACATCCGACACATTGAGGCCGTGGCGGGCGATGGCGCTGCGATCGATCTCGATGGACAGGTATTGCTGCCCCGTCACCCGCTCGACGCGGATGTCGGTGGCCCCGGTGATGCCCGACGCCACCCGGGCGATCTCCTCCGCCTTCTTCTTCAGCAGATCCAGATCGTCACCAAACACCTTCACCGCCACGTCGGAGCGCACCCCGGTGACCATCTCATCCACCCGGTCGGAGATGGGCTGAGCCATCACCACCTGGGCACCCGGCAAGACCTTGAGCTTCTCGCGCATGGCGTCGGCGATGGTGTCCTGGGTCCAGCCGGCGGGCCACTCGTCCCGGGGCTTGAGGCTGACGATGGGGGTCGACTCGTTCTGGCCCTGAGGGTCGGCCGGGGATTCGCCACGCCCCACACCGGAGATGGCCGATTTGACGCCCGGCACCTCCATGACCAGCTTCATCGCCTGCATCTCCATCTTGATGGATTCATCCAGGGAGATGTTGGGCACCCGGTTGATACCCGGCACCACCGAACCTTCCTTCATCTCGGGGATGAAGGCCGTTCCCAGGAAGGGGAACATACCGAGGGTCACCACCAGCAGCACCACGCCGCCCACCACCGTCTTGCGACTGTTGCCCACCGACCAGTGGAGCATCTTCAGATAAGGCGCCTTGATCTTCGCAATCAGCCAGGTGTCGTGCTCCGCACCACCCTTGAGCAGGTAGGAGGAAAGCACCGGGGTCAGCGTCAGAGACAGGAACAAGGACGCCGCCAGGGCAATGGCGATGGTGTAGGCCAGAGGCGCAAACATCTTGCCCTCCATGCCCTGCAGGGTCATCAGCGGCAGAAACACCAGGATGATGATGCCGACCCCGAAGATCACCGGCGTGGCCACCTCCTGCACCGCGTCGAAGATCACCCGCACCTTGCTCTCCCCCTCACCCACATGGCCGAGACGGGCGAAGGCGTTTTCCACCACCACCACCGAGCCATCGACCATCAAGCCGATGGCGATGGCCAGCCCCCCCAGAGACATCAGGTTCGCCGAGATGCCGTAATGGTTCATGGCCATGAAGGTAAGCAGCGGCGTCAGCACCAGGGTGGCCACCACGATCAGGCTGGAGCGTACATCCCCCAGAAACAGGAAAAGCACCACCACCACCAGGGCAATACCCTCCAGCAGCACCTTGATCACCGTCCACAAGGCTGCGTCCACCAACTCGGAGCGGTCATAGTAGGGCACGATCTTGAGGCCGTCGGGCAGCATCCCCTTGTCGTTGATCTCGGCCACCCGGGTCTTGATGCGGCCGACCACCTCCTTGGCGTTGCCGCCACGCAGCATCATCACAATGCCACCCACCGACTCGGTGACACCGTTCTTCACCACCGCCCCCTGACGCACCTCATGGCCAAAAGTCACCTCGGCCACATCGCGGATGTACACCGGCGTACCACCCACCTCCTTGAGCACGATCGAGCCGATGTCGCCCAGGCTCTTCACCAGGCCGATGCCGCGGATCAGATACTGCTCCGAATACTGGGGCAATACCCCGCCGCCGGAGTTGGCGTTGTTGCGGGCCACCGCCTCGTACACATCCCTCACGGTCAAGTGGTGGTGGCGCAGGCGGTCCGGGTTCACCAGCACTTGGTACTGCCGGGCATAGCCGCCCTGGGAGTTGATCTCGGCCACACCCGGAATTGAGCGCAGCAGCGGTCGCACCACCCAGTCCTGCACGATGCGCCTCTCGGTCAGCTCCTTCTCGGTGAGTTTGCGATCACCGTCATCGGGATGGTCGAGGGTGTACTGGTATACCTCGCCCAGGCCCGTGGACACGGGGCCCAGCACCGGCACCACGCCCTCGGGCATGCGGCTGCCCACCTCCAGCAGGCGCTCCATGACCAGCTGGCGGGCAAAGTACACATCGGTGGCATCGGTGAACACCAGGGTGATCAGCGACAGGCCGGGTTTGTTGAGGGAGCGCATTTCCTCCAGCCCGGGCAGGCCGGTCATGGAGATTTCCAGGGGCACGGTGACAAAGCGTTCCACCTCCTCGGGGGAGCGCCCCTTGGCTTCGGTGGCGATCTGCACCTGCACGTTGGTTACATCGGGAAAGGCGTCCACCGACAGCTTGCGAGCGGCATTCATGCCAAACGCCAGCAGCACGACGGCCACCACCACCACCACCAGGCGCTGCTGGAGGGCGGCTCGGACTAATGATTGGATCATGGCCGGTCCTTACTCCAGTTCCTTGCGCTTGCGCTCGTTGTTCAGGTGGAAGGCACCCTCGACGAGAATCGGCTGTTCAGGCTTGAGCCCCGACAGGACGGCACGCTTGCCCTCCATGTCCGGCCCCAGGCGCACCGGCGTCAGGCGGAACTGCCCCTTGGCCACCTCGACGAACACATTGTCGGCGTCGCCGTCACGTACCACCGCCTGAGCCGGCACCACCACCCGCTCCACCGGCGCGGCCTGGATCAGCATGGTAGCCAGCATGGCCGGCTTGAGCTGACGGTTGGCGTTATCCACCACGCTGCGCACGGTGATGGTGCGCGTTTCCGGATTCACCGTATCGGCCACGTAGATCAGCTTGCCGGTCAGGCGCGAACCCAGCGCCGGCACTTCGATATCCACCGTCTGCCCCGACTTCACCAGGGCGCCCTGCTGCTCCGGCACCTCGGCGGTCACCCACACCCGGGACAGGTCGGCCACCACATACAGGGCATCGGCAGGCTGCACCACTTGCCCCGGCGCCACCTGGCGCTCGACCACCGTACCGGCCATGGTGGAGGCCACCGAGGTCACCGAGTTGATGGCACCGCTGGAGCCCAGCTTGTTAATGGCCCCTGACGACATGCCGAGCACCCGCAGCTGGTCGGCCGCGCCGCGCTGCTCTGCCGAAGCAATCGACAATTCGCTCTCCCGGCGCTGCAATTCGGCCTTGCCGATCACGTCGGCGGCAAACAGCTGGCGGGCGCGCTCAACGCTGCGCGCCTGCAAATCGGCCTGGGCGCGCGCCTTGAGGTAGCTGAGCTGGGCCTCACCCAGCTCGGTACTGTTGATGACGGCGAGGGAATCGCCGACACGGACCTGCTGACCCAGATGGGCCTGGATCTCGATGACCCGCCCCGTCACGGTGGCCCCGATGCGGGTCACCCGGGCCTGGTCGAAGTCCACCTTGCCGGCCACCCGCAGGGTGTCGGAAACCTGGGTGTTGCCTGCCGAGGTAACCTTGATGGGCGCACCAAAGTTGGGCGGAACAGTGACCAGCAGCGGGTCGGGCGGCGCCACGCTGACGGCCTCGCCAGTCCCTTCACTGAGGGTGGTGGTGGCCTGCTCGGCCGTGGCTGCGGGCTTGCCCGCGGAGTTCGGAGCGTCCTTGCAGGCGGCAAGAACCATGGCGGCCATCAAGATGGCCAGGGTAGTCGGTCGTAGCTTCATGGGAAGATTCCGGATCATTGGGCAGCGCGCAGGCGCTCGATTTCGATGACAGCCAGTTGCAGCTCGTAACGGGCGGCGATGAGTTCATTGCGGGCGGCACGGAAGACGCGCTGAGCATCCAGGTAATCCAGGATGCCGCGCTCACCGAAGCGATAGGCCGCCTCTGCCACCTTCAGGGCAGCCTCGGCTTCGCGCAGGATGCCGTTCTCCAGGGCGTTCACCTGATTACGGGCGATTTCGTAATGGCGGTAGGCCGCCTCCAGGGCCTGCAGCAAGGACAACTCCTGGTTTTCCCGGTCACTGCGGCTCTTCTGCAGCAAGGCCCCCGCCTCGGCCACCTGACCGCGACGCTGGTCCCACAGGGGCACGGTGGCCATCACGCCGATGCGCGTGTTGCGCAGCTCGACATCCCGGTCCTCGGCCACTTTCACGGCCAGCTCGGGGTGACGCCGCAGGCGCTCCAGCTCCAGCTGACGCTCAGCACGCCGCACCTCGGCCTGGGCCCGGGCCAGCTCCGGGTTGCGGGCCACCACCTCGGAGCGCAGCGCCTCCAGGGCCGGCACCACCGGGGCACTGGCCAGCGTCCCTTCCACCTCGAACTCCGCAGGCAGGGACGGCCCCGCCAGGCCCCGCAGGGCCGCACGGGCCTGGGCGACGCGCAGGATGGCGCTCTCCGACGCCTTCTGGGCGTTCAGAAGCTCGGTATCCGCCTTGATCAGCTCATAGCGCGGCGCCTCACCAGTCTGCACGCGCACAGCCACCCGGGCCCGGATCTGTTCAGCCAGGCTCAGATCCTCCTTGGCGGCACGCTGCTCCGCCTGGCGCCGCAAGAGATCGAAGAAGCGCTGATCAAGCCGGGCCAGCAGGTCCACCTCGAAGCTGCGCCCTTCGGCCTGACGCGCCTCCAGTCCGAAGGTGGCGGCATCAATGCGCGCCTCCCGCTGCCACGGATTGTCGATACGCTGGCTGAGGGACAGGCTCTGCGCCCCGCCGGTGGCCACACCAGACATCCGGGCCTGGGTGCGGCCGGCCAGAAATTCAACCTCCGGGTTGGGGTAAGCGCCGGCACTGGTGACCTGCGCCCGGCCGGCATCAACCATGGCCCGTGCGGCCTGCAAGGACGGGTGGCTGGCCCTGGCGGCGTCGCGCAAGGCCTGCAATTTGTAGGGTTCGGTGCCCGGCGGAGCGGCCAGGGCAGGCAGAAGCGTCGCAGCAAGGGCGACGGCCAGGGAGAGCTTCCTGAGCATGGAGATCCTTCAGCGATTTTTTAACGCTGTTAATCAAGTCGAGAGAGGGCGAGCCGGCATGCGGCCCACCTGAACCAAAGCGCAGCGCCCCCAGCGGAGGGGGCGTGATACTCAGGCCCGCCTGGGTGGCGGTGAGGTCAACCTGGGCATCACCGAACGCCAGATGAAACGGACATCGTTCGGAGGATCGTCAAGCAGAAAGCGGGCCCGTGACCACGATTTGCAGGCAAGCGCCGGACAATCGAGGGGGTCGAGGCTGCTCAGGTCAAACTTCTCTTCGGCGGCCGGGTCCAGGGTCTGTGCCTGCTCGGCGAGATCTGCCGCCGCATGGTAATTGTCGACAGCCATGGAATTGCCCGCCCACAGCAGAACGAGACAAGCGATAACGAGAGAGAGGCTTCGACGGATCAGATGCATTGCAGCAATAAAGACCACCCACTACACGTCGAGTTCCGCATTCACTTACGATTCAAAGGCGGCTGACGGTGGGAGGCGTGACTATAATCGCACTTTTTTCGCTTTTGTACCCTGCCATGCTGCGTCGCATCATCCTGCTTCTGCTCATCCTGCCCTCCCTCGCCTTTGCCCAGATGACGCCACCGACGGTCGCGGCCCGGGCCTGGATTCTCCTCGACGTGGGCTCTGGCCAGGTGCTCACCGCAGAGAAGCCTGACCAACGCATCGAGCCCGCTTCGCTGACCAAGCTGATGACGGCCTACCTGGCCTTCTCGGCGGTCAAGAACAAGACCCTGAGCCTCGAACAGACCGTTCCGGTGTCGGAAAAGGCCTGGAAGGTGCCCGGCTCCAAGATGTTCATCGAGCCCCTCAAGCCCGTTACCGTTAACGAACTGCTCCACGGCATGATCGTCCAGTCGGGCAACGACGCATGCGTGGCCCTGGCCGAGGCCATCGCCGGCTCCGAAGAGAACTTCGCCCAGCTGATGAACAAGGAAGCCGCCCGGCTCGGCATGAAGAACACCCACTTCGAGAACGCCACCGGCCTGCCCCACCCGTCCCACCTCACCTCGGTGCGCGACCTGTCCATCCTGGCCACGGCCATCATCCGCGACTTCCCCGAGTTCTACCCCATCTATTCCCTCAAGGAATACAGCTATAACAAGATCAAGCAGCCCAACCGCAACCGCCTGCTCTTCATCGACCCGACGGTGGACGGCGTCAAGACCGGCCACACCGACAGCGCCGGCTATTGCCTGATCGCATCAGCCAAACGCAATGACCGCCGTCTGGTGTCGGTGGTGGTCGGCACCACCAGTGACAGCGTGCGGGCCCAGGAGTCCCAGAAGCTGCTCAACTGGGGTTACCTGGCCTTCGACACCGTCAAGGTGTATGGCGCCAACCAGGCAGTGAACGAGTTCCGCATCTGGAAAGGCTCGGAGAACATGGTCAAGGTCGGCTTCCTGAACGATTTCGTGCTCTCCCTGCCGAAGGGTGACGGCGACAAGCTGAAGGCCAACGTGGTCAGCCAGCAACCCCTGATGGCGCCCGTGACCAAGGGCCAGACCGTCGGCACCCTGCAGCTGAGCCTTAACGACAAGCCGGTGGGTGACTACCCCATCGTGGCCCTCGACGACATCCCCGAAGCCGGCTGGTTCGGCCGACTGTGGGACGCCATCCGCCTGTGGTTCAAGAACCTCTGAGGAGAGCACCCGGATGACTGACGAACGCACCACCCTGCTCGAATTTCCCTGCGAATTCCCCATCAAGATCATGGGTGCGCGGGTGGATGCCTTTGCCCAGACGGTGATTGAGGTGGTGTTGCGCCACGCGCCGGATTTCGATCCGGCCACCGTGCAGATGCGCCCGTCCGCCAAAGGCAACTACCTGGCCATCACCTGCACCCTCAACGCAAGCTCCAAGGCCCAGCTCGACGCCCTTTACATGGAGCTGTCGTCGCACCCCATGGTAAAGGTCGTCCTGTGATCGTCCGTCACCTGGGCGTTGCGCCCTACGAACCCACCTGGCACGCCATGCAGGCGTTCACCGCCAGCCGCGACGCGACCACCCCGGACGAGCTGTGGCTGGTGCAACACCCGCCGGTCTACACCCTCGGTCAGGCCGGCAAGCCCGAACACCTGCTCCACGCCACCGAAATCCCCCTGGTCAAGATCGACCGGGGCGGCCAGATCACCTACCACGGCCCCGGCCAGGTCGTGGCCTACCTGCTCCTCGACCTGCACCGGCGGCGCCTCAAGGTGCGCGAAATGGTGCAGCTGCTGGAGCAGGCCCTCATTGACTGCATCGCCGACTACGGCCTCGACGCCCGCCGCAAAGACGGCGCGCCAGGCGTTTACATCGACGGCGACAAGGTGGCAGCCCTGGGCCTGCGCGTGCGCAATGGCTGCAGCTACCACGGACTGTCCCTCAACGTCGATATGGACTTGACACCATTTACGTGGATCAACCCTTGCGGCTATAGTGGGCTCAAGACCATACAACTCAAGGACTTCGGCGTGACTGAAGGCCCCGACGAAGTCACCGAACGACTTCTCGGCCACCTCCAGCGACATTTTCCCGACGTCCCCCCCACCGCCTGACCAAAGGACGACAGCCTCATGGATTCCGAGAGCCGCAAGCAGCGTGGCGCGGCCAAGACCGCCCGCATCCCCATCAAGATCGTTCCCGCCGAACGCCTCAAGAAGCCCGACTGGATCCGCATCAAACTGGGCGCCGGTGCCGAGGTCGAGCGCTTAAACGAAATCAAGGACACCCTGCGCGAGCACAAGCTGCACACCGTCTGCGAAGAAGCCTCCTGCCCCAACATCCACGAGTGCTTCGGCAAGGGCACGGCCACCTTCATGATCATGGGTGACATCTGCACCCGCCGCTGCCCCTTCTGCGACGTGGGCCACGGCCGCCCCGAGCCCCTCGACGTCAACGAGCCGACCAACCTGGCAAAAACCATCGCCGCCATGCGCCTCAACTACGTGGTGATCACCAGCGTCGACCGGGACGACCTGCGTGACGGCGGCGCAGACCACTTCGTGCAGTGCATCAGCGCCACCCGCGAGGCCAGCCCCAAGACCACCATCGAAGTGCTGGTACCCGACTTCCGCGGCCGCATGGAAATTGCCCTGGACATCTTCGACCAGGCCCCGCCGGACGTGATGAACCACAACCTGGAAACCGTGCCGCGCCTCTACAAGCAGGCCCGCCCGGGTTCCGACTACGCCTACTCGCTGGAACTGCTGAAGCAGTTCAAGGCCCGCCATCCGGAGGTCAACACCAAGTCCGGCCTGATGGTCGGCCTGGGCGAAACCGATGACGAGATTCTCGAAGTGATGCGTGACATGCGCGCCCACAACGTGGACATGCTCACCATCGGCCAGTACCTCCAGCCCTCCGGCGGCCACCTGCCGGTGCTGCGCTACGTGCATCCCGACACCTTCAAGATGTTCGAGACCGAAGCACTGAAGATGGGCTTCAAGAACGCCGCCTGCGGCCCCATGGTGCGCTCAAGCTACTGGGCCGACCAGCAGGCTCACGGGGCGGGGGTGGTCTGACCCGGCCACTGCCGCGGCCCGGGCAAACCGGGCCCGACAGGCCGCACAGCAAATTTACTCACACCCGCTCAGTGCTGACGCAGGCTGCCGAGCAGGCCTTTCTTGATGGCGATGGTGGTGGGCCGGTTGAATCTGCCCGGCAAACGCCCGGGCTTGAACCAGCCAAAATTTGAATGTTCCCGGTTGAGGCGCGGCGCCACCTCTCGCTCAAGCCGCAACAGATAGTAGTGCAGCTCCCGATCTCCACTACGGTGCCGGCCCTGGCCCAGCTTCACCAGCTGCTTCTCCTTCACCCGCAGGCCGGCCTCTTCGACGAGCTCCCGCAGCAGCGCCGTGCGGGGCGACTCCCCCCGGTCTACCCGGCCGCCAAAGAAATTCCACGCCCCACCGTTGTTCACCACACTGGAACGCTTGCCGAGCAGGACCTTGCCGGATTCGGCGCACTGGATGATGGCCCACACGCCAGCCTTGCGTAAGGGGGAGTTGAAACGTTCCTTTGCCATAAGACGGGGATGATCCAGGGGTCAGTCAAACCGGGCGGAGTCATGCTCGCGCAGCCGGGCATATGCGTGCTTTATATCGGTATTACGTTTCAGGAAGCTTACGGCCACGCCAGGCTGCCCTTGCTTCCAGCAGCCGCTTTTATACTACCCCTGGATTTTTTTATGCAAGGCCGGCGTGCACATCCGTCCGGCCTTGCCTCCCCGTCAGCGGAAATAGGCCGGCACAAACATCTCCGGCGGCACCTCGTGGCGCACGTAATCCGGATGCCGCACCCGCTCGGGCAGGGCTACCAGCGGGCGCTGGACTTCCTCATAGGGCATCTGCCCCAGCAGGTGATGGATGCAGTTGAGGCGCGCCTCCTTCTTGTCATCGGCCTGGACAATCCACCAGGGCGCCTCGGGGATGTGGGTCCGCTCCAGCATCGTCTCCTTGGCCTCGGTGTAGCGCTCCCAGCGGGCCCGGGACTCCAGGTCCATTGGGCTCAGCTTCCACTGCTTGAGGGGGTCGTGGATGCGCGACAGGAAGCGGAAATGCTGCTCGTCATCGGTGATGGAGAACCAGTACTTGATGAGCTGGATGCCCGAACGCACCAGCATGCGCTCGAACTCCGGCACTGAGCGGAAGAACTCCTCGTACTCCTCGTCGGAGCAAAAGCCCATCACCCGCTCCACCCCGGCCCGGTTGTACCAGCTGCGGTCAAACAGCACCATCTCGCCCGCCGCCGGCAGATGCGACACATAGCGCTGGAAATACCACTGGGTGCGCTCCCGGTCGTTAGGCGCGGGCAGGGCCACCACCCGGCACACCCGCGGATTGAGGCGCTGGGTGATGCGCTTGATCACGCCGCCCTTGCCGGCCGCGTCCCGCCCCTCGAACAGGATCACCACCCGCCGCTTCTCGGTGGCCACCCAGTCCTGCAACTTGACCAGCTCGCCCTGCAGGCGCAGCAACTCGGTGAAATAGCGGCGGCGGAAAGCCCGCTCATCGTCGGTCGGCGGGCAGGGCTCGCCGGCACCGATCTCCTCGAAACGCCGGTCATCCAGCTCCAGCTCCAGCTCTTCGTCGTAACTGTCCTGCAGCTCGCGTTCGAGGCGGCGGTGCAACTCACCGACATCGTGGTTGTTCATGGTGACTCCGGGGGTATTTGACAGGTGCTCATCGTCCCAGCAGGGCGTTGCAGCCACATGACTATCCGCCATGGTGGCGTCACGGCCCGGTCATGCGCCCTGTGTCTAATCGGGGCTCACCTCCGGAACCCCAACCATGCCCCTCGACACCACCCGCCGCGACTTCATCCGCCACTCCGCCACCCTGCTCACCACCGCTTCGGCCAGCGGCCTCCTCAGCGCCTGCGGCAGCAGCAACAACAGCGCCACCCCGCCCGCGGACTTTCAGTATGGCGTTGCCAGCGGCGACCCCCTGGCCGACCGGGTGATCTTGTGGACCCACGCCCGCTCGGGCAGCCTGAACGACAGCGTCGCCCTCAGCTGGCAGGTGGCCAGCGATGCGGAGTTCCGCGAGATCGTCTCGTCCGGCCAGGTCTCGGCCAGCGCCGACACAGGCTTTACGGCCAAGGTGGATGCCACCGGCCTCAGCGCCGGCAAGCGCTACTACTACCGCTTTCTCGACGCCACGGGCAAGGCCTCGCCGGTGGGCATCACCCGCACCCTGCCGGCGGCCGACGTCAGCAGCGTGAAGTTTGCGGTGTTCTCCTGTGCCATCTACTCCGAAGGCTATTTCAACGCCTACGATGCCGCCGCCCGCTCGGATGCCGACTATGCCCTGCACCTGGGGGACTACATCTACGAATACGGCGCCGACCCCGCCAAGTACGGCAATACCGACGCCGTGGCGCTCAATCGGGTCACCGCCCCGGCCCACGACATCGTGAGCCTCGACGACTACCGTACCCGCTACGCCCGCTACCGCTCCGACGCCAACCTCCAGGCCGTGCACGCCCGCATGCCCTTCATCGCCATCTGGGACGACCACGAGTTTGCCAACAACGCCTACGTGGCCGGTGCCGAAAACCACGACAGTGCCACCCAGGGCGACTGGGCCACCCGCAAGGCCAACGCCGCCCGCGCCTACCACGAGTGGCTGCCCATCCGCCGCGACGCTGGTGGCGACCCGCTGAAGATCTACCGCCGCTTCGATTTTGGCCGCCTGCTCAGCCTGCACATGCTCGACACCCGCATCGAGGGGCGCGACCGCCAGTACGACAACTATGGCGACGCCGACGGCGGCCTGGCCCGCTACGCTGCCGCCCTCGGCTCGGGCAGCGACGCCACCCACCGCATGATCAGCACCAGCCAGCAGGCCTGGCTGGTGGACGGCATCACCCAGTCGGCCGCCACCTGGCAGGTCCTTGGCAACCAGGACATCATGGCCCGCATGTGGATGCCCGCCTCGGTACTGCAGGCCCAGAACACCGCCTTGACCAACCCCAGCGCCGCCAACCAGGCCGCCGTGCAGACCGCCATCAGCGACTACCTGGGCGCCAAGATCACCCGCGCCGCCGGCCAACCCCTGAGCGCCACCCAGAGCGCCCTGCTGTCTGCCACCAGCAACCCGCGCCTGCCCTACAACCTGGACGCGTGGGACGGCTACCCTCTGCAGCGTGAGGCCATCCTGCAATCCGTCCGCCCCCTCGGCAAACGCCTGGTAACCCTCTCCGGCGACTCCCACAACGCCTGGTTCGCCGCCCTGACCACCCTGGCCGGCCAGACTGTCGGCCACGAATTTGCCGGCACCTCGGTGAGCTCCCCGGGCTTCGAAGCCCTCGGCCTTGGCAGCCTGGGCCCCGCCCTGGACGGCAGCGCCGCTACCGCCCAGCTCGGGGCCGCCGCCATCGGGGCCGGGCTGGGGCTGGTGGACGACCTGGCCTATGCCGACACCCGGCAGCGTGGCTACCTGCAATTCACCGTCACCGCCGACACAGTAAAAGGCGAATACGTGTTCGTGAGTACGGTAAAGAGCAGCACCTACTCGGCCAGCGTCGGCAAGACCATCAGCGTGTCCGCCGCCGGCACCGTCAGCTACGCCTGACGCGCCGGGCGCACCAGCCCGGTGCCAGAACCGTGCCCGGCCCGGCCCGGGGCACCGGGATGGCACCGGGCAGGGCAGCGCAGGGCCCCTGGACAGGGCTTTTGCCATGGAACGATTTTTGCACTGCAGCACGGATATCGTTCAAGGAGCACCGACATGGCCGCGAACTGCACCTGGGATTCCATGGATGTCCACCTGCTGCGCGTACTCCACGCCCTGCTTACCGAATGCAGCGTGAGCAAGGCGGCGCGCCGCCTCAACCAGTCTCAACCCGCCGTCAGCACCGCCCTGCGGCGGCTGCGCGACATTACCGGCGACCAGCTGCTGGTACGCAGCCGTAACGGCATGACCCCGACCGAACGGGGCGCCGGGCTGCTCGAACCGGTCAAGATCGCCCTTCAGCAGATCGAGGCCATCGCCGTGCGCCAGGTGAAGTTTGATGCGGCCAGCTCACGCCGGATCTTCAACATCGCCACCCCCGACTACCTCAACGCCGTACTGCTGGGCAAGATCGTGGCCCAGCTGCGCAAGTTTGCTCCCCACTCCCAGGTGGCTTTCCATTCCCTGGGGCCGGACTTCGACTACGCCCGGGCCCTGGAGAGTGGCGAGCTCGACGTAGTCATCGGCAACTGGCCCCAGCCCCCGGAAAACCTGCGCATGGCGCCGCTCTTCGAAGACGAGGTGGTGTGTCTGATGCGCAAGAGCCACCCCCTGGCCGGGCGCCCCCTGAGCGCCGCCGACTACCTGGCCGCCGAGCATCTGGTGCCCACCCCCTACGCAGTGGGCCAGCGCGGTGTGATCGACCTGCACCTGGCCCGGGAGCGCCTCAAGCGCAACGTGGTGGCCTACGTACCCTACTTCGGCCTGGTGCCCTACCTGCTGCAGGAGACCGACATGCTCTTCTCCAGCCCGCGGATCTTTGCCGAACACTGCGCCCGGATGATGCCCCTGGCCATTGCCGAGGCCCCCATCGATTTTCCGAAGATGAGCTTTTACCTGCTGTGGCACGACCGCAGCCACTACGAGGAGGAATGCCGCTGGTTCCGCGAGCAGATCACCTCGGTGGCACGCAGCTCCCCGGCCATCCCCCGCGTCCAGGCGACCAGCCTTGCCAGCGGCGGCATGGCCCTGGCCCCGGCCTGAATACCGGCTTGGAGAAGCCGCGCTCAGTGGGTGGTGCGCTGGACGGCCATCACATCGGCCGCGTTGGGGGCCACGATGCCCTGGCGCTGCATGCGCCGGTAAAGGGTTGAACGGGACACCCCGATGCTCTCCGCGGCAGCCGAGATATTCCAGTGGCAACGGCGCAGCACCTGCAGCATATGTTCCCGCTCGCTCCCCCCCTCGGCCAGGCCGGCCGGCAGCACAGCCTCGACAGCCGGGCCGAAGGAGGCCGCCGGTGGCAGGCTGGGAGCGATCTCGGCAGGCAGGGTCACCGACTCGGGGAAATGCGCCTCGTCCAGCACATCGCCGTCACACACCGCGACGGCAAAGCGCAGCGCATTGCGCAACTCGCGGATGTTGCCCGGCCAGGGATAGGCCGCCAGCCGCTCCAGCACCGGCTCGGGCAGCTGCAGCTGGCGCCCGGCAGTGGCCATCTCCTCGTCCAGCACCTGGCGGATCACGTCACGCCGGTCGCTGCGCTCGCGCAGGGGCGGCAGGCGGAACACCGCCGCGTTGAGACGGTAGAACAAATCTTCGCGAAACAGGCCGCTGCGCACCATGGCCGCCAGATCCCGGTGGGTGGCGCAGATCACGTTGAGATCCACCTTCTCGGGCTCGGAGGCTCCCAGCGCCACCACCTCCCCCTCCGCCAGCACCCGCAGCAGGCGGGTCTGCAGGGCCAGCGGCATGTCGCCGATCTCGTCGAGAAACAGGGTGCCGCCGCTGGACTGCTGCACCTTGCCCTTCGCCCCCTTGGTCCTGGCGCCGGTAAAGGCCCCTTCCTTGTAGCCGAACAGCTCGCTCTCGATCAGGGTTTCGGGGATGGCGGCACAGTTGAGGGCCACAAAGGGCTTGTCCCGGCGCTGACTGAAGGCATGGGTGGCCTTGGCAAAGGCCTCCTTGCCCGAGCCGGTCTCCCCCAGCAGCAGCACGGTCAGCTTGCGATCCACCACCCGCTTGACCCGCTCGATGCACTCCAGCACCTGGGGGTCACGGGCCGCCAGGGCATCGAAATCACGCTTCACCGACACCGTCGGCGGCGACATGCAATCCCGCACCGGGGCCCTCAGCTGGGCCTCGAAAAGCAGACCGTTGGCCAGGCAGCGCAGGGGGATCGGCGCCCCCGGACGCTCATGGGCACGCCTCATCAGCGCGCTGGCCGACTGGTCGAAGACATCCTCCAGGCGCCGGAACGGCAGGCTCGCCCCGGCAAACAGGCCGGCCCGCAGGCGCCGGCTGGCGGCCACGATGCGCCCGCTGTCGTCGAAGGCCAAGAAATGCACCTCACCCAGGTTCCAACAATCGCCAGGGGCACTGATGGAGAGAATCCACGCCGACTTGCAGGCCTCGACGAAGAGCGCGTTCTCGATGGCCAGCGCATTCTGCTGGACCAGGCGATACACCACCGACTGGCTGTTGCGGCTTTCGGGCGCAGAGAACGCCGAAGCGTTGAGCACCCCCACCAGCTCGTCACCGGGGCCGAACACCGGCGCCGCGCTGCAAGTGATGCCGCTGTTGTGGCTGCGGAAGTGCTCCTCCCGGTGCACCAGAATAGGAGCCCGGTCCACGATGGCGGTGCCGACACCACAGGTGCCCTCCTCCACCTCCGACCAGCAGGCCCCAACCAGAAAGCCGCGGCGGTGAAAATCCGCGTCGAGGCTCGGCGTCCCCCTGAAATCGACGGTAGCCCCCTGGGCATTGGTCAGCAGCACGCAATAACCCGAATCGCGCACCTGCTCATGCAGGCGTGACACACCCAGCTGCGCGATACGCAGGAAGGAAGACAGGCGGTCGCGCAGCTCCCGGTATTCGGACGCGGTCAGCACCCGCGCACTGGCCCGGGTCGAAGGGTCGATGCGATAGGTTTCCTCCGAGCGCCGCCACGACTGGCGCAAGCGCTCTTCGCAGGAGAGCATGCTCACCCCGCCTCCGGGGAAAGCCCCCCCGGTCAAGGCATCTCCGTGCCTGCCCTGCATGATTACCTCCTCCGTATTGCCAGCCTCATGGTGCGGGCCTCCTGCGGTGTGTCTGCACACCTGCGAAAGCACCTGTTTGTGGCTGGATCATAGCGCACGTGAAATAGAACGGAGAATAAACTTTCCTCATTGCGGAATACCCCCACAAATACCGCATCGCACCATGAAAAAACGATCGGCAAATTGCACAATCGTTACGCTACACCTGGATCGCCCCCCGCTACACCTGTAGTACACACCACGTTTCGCCCACCCCTTAATTAGAATTCAATTCAGATACAAATTAATTCACTCATCACAGAGCATATATACAACCATCTGTATTAAATCACTTTTTATAAAAATATCGGCACATTCAAATTCATTCACCCAGCCCTGTGGCACAGCCCTTGCCTAATAAGCCAGGCCTCAACCCAGAACGCAGGACAGGAAAATGAATAAGACTCCGTGCTCTCAACAAAACGCCGACACACCAAACGCGCTGTCGTCACCCGATAGAAGGGAAGCCCTGCGGGCCAGCTCGGCGCTACTGCTCTGTGCCGGTCTCGGAATAGGGAAATCAGCACTTGCCGACGGCAGCGCCCATTCCCGCCCGAAAGTCGGTGACCAGCTTGTGCGCAGCGACGCCAACGGGCAACCCGTACCCCTGCGTGGGGCCGAGATCCTGCCCGACGCCAAGCCCCTGCAGGCCTTTCCCCTGGAACCCGCCAGCGGCGAGGTGCGCAACGGCACCCGCCTCAACAAGGTGATCCTGGTGCGGGTCGCCCCCGCCGACCTGACCGACGAAACCCGCCCCTTCGCTGCCGGCGGCGTGCTCGCCTACTCGGCCGTATGCACCCATCAGGGCTGCGAAGTCTCCGAATGGGTGGCCAAGGACAAGACCCTGATGTGCTACTGCCACTTCTCCAAGTTCTCCCCCGGTCGCGCCGGCGAGGTGGTGGCCGGCCCGGCGCCGCGCACGCTCCCCCTGCTCCCCCTGAAGGAAGAGGACGGCGTGCTGGTGGTGGCCGGCCCCTTCACCTCGAACCCCGGCGTATCCAAGTCCGCCTGATTTCCCGCAGCACCCGTCACGCCTGAAGCCGCAGCACCCGCTCACCTACACCAATAACTGGAGACACCAGACATGACCATCCGACTCAAGGCCCTGTGCGCCAGCCTGGCCGCCCTGCCGATGCTCGCCAGCGCCGCCCTGCCGGCCTATTCCCCGGTCACCGATGCCCGGCTCACCAAGCCCGAAGCCGCCAACTGGCTGATGTACCGTGGCAACTACGAAGGCTGGGGCTACAGCGCCCTCAAGCAGATCAATAGCCAGAACGTGGGCAAGCTGGTGCCCGCCTGGTCCTACGCCACGGGCATGACCGAAGGCCACCAGGCCCCGCCCATGGTCAACAACGGCTACATGTACGTGACCACCCCCAACAACCAGGTGATCGCCCTGGAGGCAGCCACCGGCAAAGAGCTGTGGCGCTACAAGAAGACCATCCCCGACGAGCTGATGCAGCTCCACCCCACCAACCGGGGCGTCGCCCTGTACGGCGACAAGCTCTACCTGGCCACCACCGACGCCTACCTGGTGGCCCTGGACGCCGCCACCGGCAAGGAGCTGTGGAAGGTCGCCGTGGCCGACTGGAAGAAGGGCTACTACATGACCCTCGCCCCCCTGGCCGCCCGGGGCAAGATCATGGTCGGCTCATCGGGTGGCGAGCTGGGCGTGCGCGGCTTTGTGGCCGCCTTTGACGCGGAGACCGGCAAGGAGGCCTGGCGCACCTACACCATCGCCGGCCCGGGCGAAGCCGGCGCCGAGACCTGGCCCGGCGACACCTGGAAGACCGGCGGCGGCTCGGTGTGGATCACCGGCACCTACGACTCCCAGACCAACCTGGCCTTCTGGGGCGTGGGCAACGCCGGCCCGTGGATGCCCGACACCCGCCCCGGCGACAACCTCTACGCCAACTCCACCATCGCCCTCGACGTGGACACCGGCAAGATCAAGGGCCACCACCAGTATCACTGGAACGACGCCTGGGACTGGGACGAAGTCTCCGCCCCCCTGCTGATCGACGTGGACTACAAGGGCAAGAAGGTGAAATCCCTGGTCCATGCCGGGCGCAACGGCTACCTGTGGCTGCTGGAGCGCACCAAGGACAAGGTCAACTACGTGGACGCCTGGCCCTACGTGACCCAGAACGTATTCACCAAGCTCGACCCCAAGACCGGCCGCCCCAGCTACAACCCCGAGCGCATCCCCGGCACCGGCAAAACGGTGAACTTCTGTCCGTCCCTGTGGGGTGGCAAGGACTGGCCGCCCGAAGCCTACAACCCGGGCACCGGCCTGCTGTATATCCCGGCCAACAACAACCTGTGCTCCGAGCTCACTGGCGAACCCGTCAAGTACAACGCCGGCAGCCTCTACATCGGCGTCGCCCTCGACAACATCCTCACCAATGTGCGCATGACCGAAAAATCCCGCAAGCACATCGGCGAGATCCAGGCCTGGGACCTGAAGACCGGCAAGCAGGTATGGACCCACACCTACCCTGAAATGAACTGGGGCCCGCTGATGACCACCGCCGGCAATCTGGTGTTCGGTGGCGGCACCAATGACCGCATGTTCCGCGCCTTCGACGCGAAGAACGGCAAGGTGTTGTGGGAAACCCCCATGCCCTCCGGTGTCACTGGCGTGCCCTCGACCTTCGAGGTGGATGGCCAGCAGTACATCGCCGTGCTGTCGGGCTGGGGCGTCGATGCCCAGCGCATGCAGGGCGCCTTCGACGCCGTCCTCCCCCACAAGACCGTGGTGCCCCAGGGCGGCACGATCCACGTGTTCAAGCTCCAGAAGTAAGCCCACCCCGGTTCAGCCCACCCGCACAGCGGGCCCCGCATCGTCCTCCCGACGGCGCGGCGGGGCCCGCTGCGCCCAAAAACCAAAAAGGAGACACTTCATGCACACCCATCGCCCCGCGGCACCCCGTCACATCCCGCGCCTGCTGTCCGCCCTCGTGGTGGCCGGTCTGGCAGGCGGCCTCGCCCCCGCCGCCTTTGCCCAGACCACCTTCGACGTCATCGGCCCCCACGAATACGAGCTGCCGGTGGACTTCAAACCCTTCAACGTCTTCGTGCAGTACGCCACCGTGCAGAACAACAAGGACACCTTCAACGCCGCCGGCGACAAGGTGAAGGGCAACGGCAGCCAGACCATCGTCGGCATGTCCAAGTACGTGCGCTTCTGGACGCCCGAATCGAACCCCCGGATCGGTCTGGCCTATGAGGTGATCGTGCCGGAGATCGGCGTGCGCAACCGCAGCGCCACCAACTCCGCCGACCGCCACAGCAGCGGCATCGGCGACCCGCTCACCGGCTTTGCCATCTGGATGAAGCCCACCCCCAACTCCACCTTCGGCTTCCAGTCCTTCCTGCAGGTGCCGGTGGGCGACAGCCGGGTGAGCGACACCAACTGGAAGAACCTCTCCAGCTTTCTGTGGGACGTTCGCCTCACCGACAAGCTGGGCTGGACCGCCGATGCCGGCATGGTCTTCCAGAGCCAAAAAACCGACGGCACCCGCCCGGGCAACACCTTCCACACCAACCACCGCCTGGGCTACCGCGTAACCGGCCTGCTCGAACCCTTTGTCGCCCTCGACTACGAGAGCACCAGCAGCCGCAACGGCAACCCCAGCGCCCGAGCCCTGGACGGCGGCGTGGGGATGATGTTCCACACCTTCGACAACCAGTCCATCACCCTGCGCTACTCCGCCAGCATCGACGGCAAGAACCACGCCGCCAACAACAGCCTGAACCTCAAGTACGCCTACGTGTGGTGACCCCCCGGCCGGCCGCCCGAGGTGGCCAGCCCTTCGAACCTGCCCAAGGAGTGTCCTCATGAAGATCCTGCATGCCCTCGCCTTCAGCATCGCCATCCTCGTCGCCGCCTGGGTCTATCTCAGCGTCGGCAACCCCGACCTGGGCTTCAACCCGTGGATAGGCTTTGTCGCCTGGGCCGCCTTCTTTGCCGCCGGCGGTGGCAATGAAGGCATCGGCAAGGCCCTGCCCGCCGGCATCGCCGGCATCCTGCTCACCGCCCTGACCCTGGCCGCCGTGCAGGCCCTGGGGGGCAGCCTCGTCACCCTCATCGCCCTGGTTGCGGTGCTGGCCTTCGTGCTGGTGGCCATGGCCGACATCGGCGCCCTGTCCTACACCCCGGCGGCCTTCCTGGGCGCGGCGTCCTTCTTCGGCTCCGGCGGAAAGATCGACCTCAGCATCGCCCTCGTCGCCCTTACCTGGGTAGCCGGCCTGGCCTTCGGCTACGTATCCGAAACCGTTGGCAAAAAGCTCGCCCGCCCCGCCTGACCCCCTGCCCCACCCCAAAACGGAGAAAGACCATGAGCACCCTGTACCAGAACTTCATCGACGGCCGCTTCACCCCGGCCGACCCGGGCACGGCCATCGACGTGCATAACCCCGCCACCCATGCCCTGCTGGCACGCATCCCCACCGCCACCCCGGGCGAAGTGGAAGAGGCCATCGCCGCCGCCCGCCGGGCCCAGCCCGCCTGGGAGCGCACCCCGGCCATCCAGCGCGCCGCCCACCTGCGGGCCATTGCCGGCAAGCTGCGCCAGCACAAGGAGCGCCTGGCCGAGATCATCACCCGCGAGCAAGGCAAGATCCTCGGCCTGGCCCGGGTCGAGGTGGACTTCACCGCCGACTACATGGACTACATGGCCGAGTGGGCCCGCCGCATCGAAGGCGAGGTGCTGCAGAGCGACCGCCCGGGCGAGACCATCTTCCTGCAGCGCAAGCCCATCGGTGTCACCGTGGGCATCCTGCCCTGGAACTTCCCCTTCTTCCTGATCGCCCGCAAGATGGCCCCAGCCCTCATCACCGGCAACACCATCGTGGTCAAGCCGAGCGAGGAGACGCCCATCAACGCCTTCGAGTTTGCCCGCCTGGTGGCCGAAACCGACCTGCCGGCCGGCGTCTTCAACCTGGTGGGCGGGCGCGGCGCCGACGTGGGTGCCAGCCTGTGCAGCCACCCGGACGTGGGCCTCATCAGCTTTACCGGCAGCGTGCAGACCGGTTCCACCATCATGCAGGCGGCCGGGCGCAACCTGACCCGCGTCAACCTGGAGCTGGGCGGCAAAGCCCCGGCCATCGTGCTGGCCAGTGCCGACCTGGACCTGGCCGCCAAAGCCGTGGTGGACTCCCGCGTCATCAACACCGGGCAGGTGTGCAACTGCGCCGAACGGGTGTACGTGGAGCGGGCCGTGGCCGATGAATTCACGGCGAAAGTGCGCGCCCTGATGGCCGCCACCCGCTACGGCGACCCGATGGCCGAAGCCGACCTGCACATGGGCCCGCTGGTGAACCAGATCGGCCTCGACAAGGTGGCCGCCATGGTGAACCGCGCCCGCGAGCAGGGCGGCGAGGTGATCCTCGGCGGCCGCAAGGCCGACCGCCCGAGCGGCTACCACTACGAGCCCACGCTGATCACCGGCTGCAATGCCGACATGGAGATCATGCGCAAGGAGATCTTCGGGCCGGTGCTGCCCATCCAGGTGGTGGACGGCCTGGACGAGGCCATCGCCCTGTCGAACGACTCCGACTACGGGCTCACCTCATCCATCTTCACCCGGGACATCAACGCCGCCATGAAGGCCTGCCGCGAGCTGCGCTTTGGCGAAACGTATGTGAACCGGGAGCACTTCGAGGCCATGCAGGGCTTCCACGCCGGCCGCCGCAAGTCGGGCATCGGCGGCGCCGACGGCAAGCACGGCCTCTACGAATACACCGAAACCCACGTGGTGTATATGCAGCACGGCTGAGTGTCCGGGCGCGGGGCTCACCCCCTGCGCCAACGCTCGATCATCGATTGTTCTCCGTGTCGTCTTGCGGCTGCCGTCCTCCCGGCATCGCCGCCGGGTGGCCGGGCATTCCTCCCTCGTGCCCGGCCACCCCCCTTTTTTTCCTATTCCGCCACCCGCGCCCCAACTCCCACACAGCTCAGACCGACGAGGGCCGCTTCCGGCGGTGGAACAGATACACCACGCCCCCCCCCAGCGCGCCCCCCGCCACAAAGCCCTCCCAGTGCTCCATGGGCAGCAGGGTCAGCCCGAGCAGGTAAAGCATGAGCAGCGGCAGCACAACCGCAAAAATCGCGTTCCCCGCATCCCCGGTCCGGATCAGCATGCCGCCGAGCATCCAGAGAAAGCGGAACAGCGCCACCAGGGCCAGCGCCAGAAAGAAATTGCCGAGAAAATCGAACACGGGAGCCACACTGCTTTTGTCAGATGGGCAGATGATGCCAGTCAGCCCGCCAGAAGAGCCGGAAATGCACATGAACAAGTGCCGGCGCCAGCCCCCCTGGGGTCGAATTCACTCGACCGCGAACGCCAATCAAAGGCCTGCCGGTGATTCAAGGCCCATGGGCTCAGCAGCGATGCGCCCCCGGCCTTCTCGTCCCCACGAACACCGCCAGCAGCGCACCCGCCACCCCGCTCCCCAGGCAGAACCAGTGCATGGCCTGCACCGACATCAGCCCGAGCAGGCCATTCGCCCGGGTCAGTGGCCAGAAGGGCTCCACGTCGGCATGCATGATGCCGTCCAGCAGCACATGACTGAAGGTGCCGATGAAAGCCGACACCAGCGCCACCGGCCAGCGGATGGGCACAAAGCGCCGGCACCCGATCAGGCGCAAGCCCAACTCCGACAGGTACTTTCCACTCAGGGCCGACGCCACCCCCAGCAAGGACGCCCCGATCCAGGTGTGCGTGAAACCATGCAGATGCCCCTCACCGCTCAGGATCACCACTAGCGGCTGAATGTCCATCACGATCTGTGCCCAGCCGAAGACCATCAAGGAAAACGCCCCCTGCATCACTGCCTTGATCAGCAGGCCGGGGCCCATGTGGAAAGGTGTGAATGGCATGTGTGCTTCCTGGCATTGGCGTGGCAGAGACGGTGGCCTGCCCCATTTCCTCAAACATCACTGGCAAAACGCAGGCGATTTCCATCGGGGTCGGTGACCAGGAGTTCGCGCGTTCCCCAGGGCGTATCGACCACCCCACCCATGCTCACCACACCATTCCCGGTGAACTCGGCACAACACGCCCTGGCATCCGGCACACGGAAATAAACTGCACCGCCCACCTGGCAATCTCCGCTGTGCTCCGTGAGAAACAGGGTCTGCCCGGCACGCGTCAGCTGAACAAACAAGGGGTAGCCCGCTTCGAACTGGTGCGTCCAATCCACCTGGAACCCGAGACCCTGCACGTAAAACGCCAGGCTGCGTTCCGCGTTGGTCATTCTGAGCTGGGGAATCACGGTTTGTTGCGTCACAAGGCTCTCCGCCAAACCCAGGTGCGAGGGGCCGGTGGCTGCACTTCGCCGTTCCACATCTCAATAGCCATACTCGCGCTCCACGCGACATACCCGCACCCGGAAGTGCGCGTACCAGTCCTTCGCCCGCCCCTGGGCCTGACCATGTGCGGCGTTCGCCTTCCACGCCGCAATGGCCTCCTCGCTGGCCCAATACGAAACCGAAATGCCGATCTCATTCCGCGCGCTCTCGAACCCCAGAAAGCCCGGCTGCACGGCGGCAAGTGCCAGCATCTCCTCGGCCATCTGCGCATAGCCATTGTCGCCATCAGTACGGACGGAGGTAAAAATGACCGCGTAGTAAGGCGGCTTTGGGGTATGCGCAGGAGAAGTCATAGGCAGCGATCCTTGAACAGTAAAACCTCGATTGCCAGAAGCAGGGAATGGCGCAAGTCGGCATCAAGCCGCCGATCAGGCGGAGAACTCCCGCATCTGAAACACGTTCCCCTCCGGGTCCATCCCGTTGCACACGGTAAAACCGGGCCCCTGCCAGTTCTCGGCAAACACGTCACCCCCCAACCCCCGGGCCGCAAGCCGGGCCGCCGCCAGGCTGGGCACGCTGAAGAAGAACTTCAGCGCCGTGTCCTCACGCCGCTGGGGCGGTGAGGTGATGACGATACCCTCGGCGAAGGGCGGCGGAATCCGGTGCACCAGCAACTGGATGTCGCTGGATTCGAGCACGATCAGCTCCGGGGTGGCATGCAGGCGGGCCATGCCGGCCACGGCGCAATAGAAGTCGGCAACGCGCTCGGGATCGAGGGCGTAGATGAAAAGTCCGGCACGGGCGGGGCCTGGCATGGGAAGAGTCCTTATGCTGCGGTCGGAATGACCGCCAATAGATCGGTGACACCCACCTCCACACCAGCCTGACACAACAGCGTCGTGACCTGACCGCGGTGGTGCGTCTGGTGGTTGAAGAAGTGCTGCAGCAAGGCCCCGAAACACCGGCTCGAATGGACGCCCGCCATATTGCTGTAGGCCAGATCGGCCGCGAGCTGCTCGGCCGTCAGCTCCGCAACCCAACGCTCGATCAGCGCATCCAGCCCCCGCCGGTAATGGCCCAGCCCCGCCAGATCCGGCGCGAGGGGCTGGGTGAGGGACGACGGCCGGGGAAACCCGGACAGCGCGCCCAGCGCCGGAAATGCCGCCTCATGCTGCGCAAAGCGATGCAGCCAGATCGTATCGGCCACTGCGATGTGATTGAGCGTGCCCAGGATGGAACCAAAGAACGCCCCCTTGTCCGCCGTCAGCGCCGCCGGGTCGAGAGTCGCCGCCGCGGCATACAGGCGGTCATTCATCCAGCGGTTGTATTCGGCCATGAGGGAAGCAGTTTGTGGGGTCATTGGGGTGCCTCGGGTGGGTGGATGCAGGACGGGCCGGCGGGTGAGAAGTTAAGCACAGCCTGGATCGGCATTGCAGTCGCTTGACCCGAAAGGATTCAAGGACGCTGTTTGATGATTCACACATTGCTGGTCACAAACACTCATTTCCCCCAATGCCGCGTAATCGTCGAATCGGAGGCGCGACAGCAAAAGCCATCGCGGCAAGGAGCGCCGAGGTTGCATAGCCAATCATGCTCCATGCACCAGACTCCGCATTCGAGTAATTGCGTGGACTCTTCCGGAGCGCAAGCAGTTCGGACTCCGGGATGACAATCGGGCCTGTTTCCGCTGTGATCCGGAGCTGCCTGTCGGCACAGGCCAGCGTGTGCAATTCAGGGCCGCCGTAGACATACAGGATCTGCCTTTCGAGGGAAAGGAAGCCGGCTTCAGTCGTTACGGAGTACCAAAACGCCGTCAAGAAGCCGCTGCCAAGGTACAGACGTACCCTTGTTCCGTCCGTGGTCGTACAGGAATCGACCAGTTCCTCCATCCACGGGTTTCCATAGGTATTGCGGCCCGGCAACGCAATCCAAACGGCAACGACCAGCAACCATACTGAAGCTACGACTCGAAAATGAGTTCTGATGGACATGGGGTGACTCTCGAGTTGGACGGCAACCTACATCAATGAAACAGACGAAACAAGCCAACGAAACGTCATTCAGGCGTGAGGCATGGCGACGATTGCGCCGCCGCATTCAAAAAAACAACTACTTCAGCCCTTCAGCCCCTCTTGATCTCTCAGGCCGTGGTACTCCAAATCAAGCACAAGCGTATTACTGGAAACCCTCACGGCACCCTTTACGTTGATTATTCGCTGCCCGCAACGATAGAACTCCACCTCACCTGCCGAAAGGTCGGAATTTCTCCGAACAAAAGCTTGAGGCACCACGTCAATACCGTTCGCAAAATAGCATCCAGATACTGAGAAAGCGCATGCAGCCATCCCGAGCAATCGAGCGACCAAACGAATGGACCTGGCTACTGCAACCAACGCACCCACAACCCATCAATCTCCCCGAGATCAATCATAAAGACCCGAACGCTCTCCCGGGCTTAGCTTTCTGCAAGACAAATACTGCTTTACAACCAGCTCACGAGGATACTTTCCAAGATGTCCAAATTTCCCTACAGAGCTCAGCTTTCCGACGACCTCAACAAACAGAATCGGCGTCCCTCCGCTGGCCTTCTCAGCCTGTTCAACACAAGTGGGGAGTTTATCCAGCCACCAGCGCTCCTTGCTACCAACAGGTGAAAACCTGCTCTCCTCAAAGCCATAGGCATAGTATCCAGAAAAAATATCTTCCTCATCTCTGGCATGCAAATAGCCCGAAAAAAGAAAGAGCAACATAAAAACTGCACCGCACTGGCGGCGCCAAGACACCCGCCCCCAACTGCCCTGACATAGCAATGAGAAGCTCGTAAAACCGCTCATATCTCACCCCCAAAATCTTATTCACTTACACCCAACACCAAGCTGGTACGAGTACTTTATGTTTTTCTGAAGACCCACGATCGTGTACTCAAGCGCTTGCGCATACGCAACAGCATGAATAGCTACCGCGCGAATGAAACCATCTTCCCTCAAGGAAAATCTGGATGGGCGCTCGGAGGCTCAGACATCAAACTCATTTCGCCACCCCTGAAGAATGCGCTCGATGAGTAACGCGTCATTCAAGACTCCACGGACCGGCAGGTGTTCCATCCCGGGCTGCAGGTTGCCGATCAACCACTTCCGCTCACCGTCCCAAAGCCAATAAGGCCCATGACCACCCTTCGTTCTGACGCTAGGGAGACGCTGATTAAATCGGCTTTTGTCGAACTGGTTGTTTGCAACTTGTTGATTTTTCAACACGGGGAAAGCCGGATTTGGATTAAATCAGTGCTTCCTCAGCTCGAAATAATGAAAACTTCTTGAAATGCGCCGGGATTGTTTCACTTGCAACCACAGTCACCACTCTCCGATTACACGAAGCCCCCAACAAAAAGAAGGCATCAAACTGACTCGACTGGCTGATGATAAACCAGAAAATCTCCACTACCACTTTGGAAAAAAAGTAGCTTCCAACGTTGGCGGCCAGTTCCTCTTTGGATTATCCAAATCCCTTATAAAATCCTTTGCCATCCCTGCAGTTTTTTTGTCGCAAAGCTCAATACACCTTTTAAACAAGTATTTTGCTCGACGCTGATGTTTGGGATCTGGACTGGTACTTAGAAAATAGCCAAGAGAATAATACGCATCCACGCTGCCATTTTCTATAGCGATCATTCCCCACAAGATAGCCCCACGATAGTCATTGACATAGGCATAGTGCCTAGACAAAGAAATCCCCGCCTCAGCATCACCATCCAATGCCTTAACCTGAAACTCATTAACCACTTTCTCGCTCAGAAACCAATTCTGCAATGCAGCCTCGCATCCTTGGGGGGACGCAGCCGCAAGCAAGAAAGCACAACAGCCCCCGAGTCTAAACAACGAAATCACCATACCAGACCTCCAATCATTAAAAGGGGGAAACTACACCCCTCATTAGACTACGATAACGCCAGAATCATGCGGGATGGAAAAGGATTCATAGCCACTATGCTCAACACACGCGAGGAGTTTAGCTTTGTTTGAGAACGTGAGGAGCAATCCTTTGCATGCGGACCACTGTGCGTTGACAACTACCCGCCTGCATCTCATTCTTACCAAAGGTGCTCGGTGAGGCATTCGGCGCCTGGATTACAAATCCAGCCTCTACGCTCAGTCTGGTGTCATTGAACACCAACCCCACGTGGTGCGCTCCAACTACAAAGGAAAGCACTTCCTGCCCATGCATTGGCGAAAGGTCTATGTCAGCAGGAAGATCATCACGCATAATTGACTAGCGCTACTTAGCAGGCAGCGGCTATTACCGCACAGCCCAGTTCAGCGGGTTTTCAGAGGGCAATCCTTACCCTAACAACTGAAGAATTTCATTGGCCATGCTTTCTAATTGCCCGGCCTCGTATTGAAGCACCACACGAAGATGGCTGTCGTAGTCTTGACCTGCAAGCTCGACGATTAGATCTATGTGCCCAGTTGAATCCGACTGAGCCGCGAACGTGACCCTTGCATCAAGATCCTTCCATTCCTTCAGGCCTTTCCATCCCTGCCATTCAGACGCCATTTCACGAAAAATCGTGCTTGGTGAGCCGACAAAATAGGTTGATGCAGAAGCAATGCATGCAAACCACGGGGTTTTTTGCAGCCACATCAAAGTCTGCTTCGCCATCCCTGCTTTTCCGGACAAGGGTGATCGCCAATACAGAGCCATCTCTTGGTGACTTAAGTTCCAGATCGGCCATACGCTGAGCTCTCTAAGGTTTGAAACAAGAGGCGGCGCCTCGCTTACCGGACGACGTGCTAACGATGGATGGGATAGACATCACCGGCCGGCAGCTCATAGGCCGGACTCATCTTGACAAAAATCTATCCCTGCGTATTCGGGCCAGTACTCGTGCAGAAAACGTTTGAACTCGTGCCCGTTTTCATCTCGCAAAGATATGAGTGCGGTTTCCGCGAGTGACGTTCCGCCATCCAGGGTGACCAATACGGAATGAAGTAAACCAGACATCAGCTCAGAGGCTACCTCCAAGAAGGCGTCTGTTGTTCCCGTCTGCTTCAAGCCGTCAGCCAGTTGTAACCATGCATTGGCGTTTTCAATCCACACAGCGCTTGGGTTCGCAATGCCCTCAGCCGCTGCGGCTGTCCAGGAAGCCTTTGCTGCTGCGAGATCAAGCAGAAATGCAATCTCCGATGGGTGTAGTTTCATGCCGTACCTAGTGTTTAACCTGGGGGAGTCGTGACTCGGCCTACCCGGACACGTCCTCTCGATGGAAGGGTTGAGCGTCAACCTCCCCATGTAGTGCTGCCTCTGCAATTTTCTGGACGCGAGCCATTTTTATGCCAAGGCGTTGCTCTACGGAAAGAGGATGAGTGGTTTTCTCAAGCACAATATTTGGGCGCTCACCAAGCGGCATAGTTTGAAGCTGTATCTTGAGATTCAGCGTTGTTGGTTCATAGGGCAGCGCGTTCTGCAACCAGCCAAAGTATGGCGGCTCAGTTTCCCTGCCCTCACTTTCCCAAAGCTCACACGTGCGAAGGACGTTCGCTTCGCTCAACGAGACCCAGGCCAACCAGATGAAGGGGCCGGGCCCGTCGACTACGGGGATGAGAATGCGACCAAGGACAAAGAAGTACTTGCCATCTATCACGCACTGATCCGATGAAAGCTCGCCTCGCTCTTCTCGCTCTGCTTCTGGTATTGAGTACCAAAGGTCTGGAGCTCTCGGGCCAAAGCACATTGGGAGCTCTTCGTGCTGTTTGCCGCAGGTCGTGCAGAGATAGCCGCTCATCGTGATGCTCAACGAAGAAGGTCGACGGCTTGCCGCGGCCTTAGGCGCCAGAGGAAGACTGCGCCGCACACAAAACCTAGCGGCGTGTGAAGCGCATAGAGAGCGTTACGGAAGAACGACGCATCTAAAGGAAATTGCATGAAGAACAACGCTCCAACAGAAAGAGCCACAAGAAAGACGATGGGCAACGCCGACCTCTGTGGCGACCAGTGGGCGGCAAGTGCTCCAGCGATTACCGATGCACAGAACCCAAAGCTCTGAACAAAGAGCCACTCACCACTGTCAGGCGGATACGGTCCCGGCTGGGAGCGATAGGGCTCGGAATAGATTGCAGCCCAAACAAAGGGACGAAGAGCCCAATACACCATGCTCAATAGAACCACGGATAGCGGTTGTGCCACCAATCCGACCAAGACGGCGCGCCAAAAGGACTGAACCTTGGGAGGATGCTTCAGAGAGAGTAATTTCATGATGCCCAGCGATCAAACTCGACCACAGCCCCTCAGGGCCGGATCGATGACTGGAGCCAATTGTTGGGCAACGAGCAGGCTGCGCAACCCAAGTTCGGTAACGGAATGCTCAATCCATTGATCAAGAAGTTCATCTGTTTTGCCAGTCTCTATCGCAGTTAGTAGTGATCTGATGCGCCCGACCTCAATCTCGCACCACTCGCGACCATCCTGCTCATATAGCTTCGCTGCTTTCCTTAAGCAACGCTCTGCTTCTGATAGGCGATGAAGTTTTGCCAGGCAGCACCCTATTTCGAAATTCAGGTGGTGCTCTGAGCCCCATTGTTCCTTCTCTAACTGGAGGCAGAGCCCGCTGACTGATCCAGTTTTTGAGAAGAACGGTAGTGCCTGAGTCTGAAAGATCTCGACCAGCACGGTCATCGAAGCGCTCGCTTCCTGAATACATGCGCCCGGAAACCCGGTCTGCCGCCCCTTAATCCAAAAAATCTGTTGCCAGAATGTACTCGGAGGTGTGTTTCGAAACAGCCTGCCTCCGGGCCGCAAAGGCAGAGTATCTCGAGGACGAAACAAGCATAAGGAGGCATATTCGATGCCAAACCATCGGTTGCCGCGCCTCGAAAGGTCGACCATGACTACCTGAAGCACGTCTTCCACAACCTTGGCAAAAATGCGGTTTGTGAATCGATAAAAACCGAATGACGTCAGTAACGGCATCAAGATCGACGACGTTGCGCTTGAAATAGGGTCACTTCGCATAGGAGGAATCAGAGCTTGTCGAACGTGAAGCCAAGGGCGCACCGAGGACTTGCCCCAGCGCCCGAAAGGACGCGAACTTGAGAAAGGTTAGAGCGCATCGACGTAAGCCTGCTGTACTGCAAACCAAGTATCGGGGAAGGGCTCAAAGTCTCGTTCGTCGTCAGATGAGAAAATTCCATATTCAACTACTGAGTAATAGTACTGCATCGCTTCAAGGCGCGAATTAGCCCAAAAAACTAGAAAACATATGCTACCTGACTCAAGCAGCTCGCGTGCTGGATCACCTGCTGGGCCAAAATCGAGGCATGCGGGAAGTAGTTGGCCCTGATAATCGGGGCACAGCCATATTTCGAACAAATAGCCAGGAAGCGATCGCATAGATCTAACTACGCTGTAGAAAAACCCCATTTCGGGGGAATAGGTTTCGTCCGGCCGGTGTCGGCTTGAATTCATATTTCATCATCCCGCCTCTTTCAGCCCGATCCGTTCATCTCGCCGTTCCTTCTCGCCGCATTCACGCTTTCAAGGGCATTCCTGGCGCCTCTCTCCGCTTCATTCCCCATAGCCATGGTGCGCCAGCTTCTCGATGTTGTGCATCATGCAATAGAGCTTCCACTGCCCATCCACCTTCGCCCGGCCCCGCAGGGTGAAGGGGGTGAGCCGTTTGTTGTGGCGCAGGTTGCCGAACACCGGTTCCACCGTCGCAAAGCGGGCCGCAATCATGTGCTTGCCGGCGGCCGAGTCGATCTTTGCTTTCATCTGATCGGTATGGCTTTGCTGGCCTGCGCGCTTGCCCTGGAAGAAGGCGACTTGCCGGGCCTTGGTGGTGTCGGGTTTGCGCAGGCACTGCTGGCGCAGCGGGCAGGGCATGCAGTCCCGCTCGGCCCCGCGGAATTTCATCGCGGCGTAGCCGTTGAGAGTGCAGTCCTTGCCGTTGCCGTAGAGGCGTTTGCCGGCCGGGCAAATGCAATGACTGCGGTCCTCGGCCAGTTGGAAGTCGGCCGGGGTGAAGCGGGCAGCCTTCTTATCCTTGGGGCTCTTGTCCCACAGGGGGTCGGGCTTGGCTTTGTGTTTGGCCTGCTCGGCGTAGCGGGGGTCGCGGTGGCGATAGCCGTTGTCGCAGATATAGGCATCGACCTGACTTTCGGCAAGTTTCGCCAGGTTCGCTTCCGAGTGGTAGCCGGCATCGGCGCAGAGCACCGTTTCTGTCTTGCGCCAGACGGCGGTGGCCTCGACCACGGGGAGCAACAGTTCTTGCTCCGAGCCGGTGCCATGGGCCTGGGCGTCGAGGATGATCTGGGCCTGGTCATCCACGGCGGCGACGCCGGTGTAGCCCTGGATCACGCCCTTGCCGGCGGCCATCTTGGCCGACTCGTTATCGGTTCGGTTGCTGAGCCGGGTGCTGCCCTTGCTGCCCTGGCGATCTGCCGGGTGCTCGGCCAGCCACTGGCGGATCTGGGCGGCTTCGCGACTGAGGCGCTCCCGCGTGTGGGTGGCACGCGCTTCGTCCGCTTCGGTCGGGAGGGCATCGGCGGCCACCTGGCGCTCCATCATGGCCTTGACGGCGGCTTCCATCTTCGCCGCCTGCCGCTCGAAGTCGGCCCGCGTACCGCTCTTTTCCTTGGAAGCGTTCGAGGGCAGCTTGATGCCGTCGATGGCGAAGAGCGCCCGCCCGATCAGCTTCTGGCGGTCACACACCACCAGCACCTGGGCGAAGAGCCGGGCCACCTCGTCACCGAGTTCCGAAACGAAGGCGGCCAGCGCGGTGAAGTGCGGGCACGAGTCGCCTGAGACGGCCATGAAGAGGACGTTGTGTCGACAGGCCGCCTCAATGCTGCGGGAACTGACGAGACCCCGCGAATAGGCGAGCAGGACGATCTTGAGGAGCACGGCCGGATCGAAGGCGGGGGCACCCCCTGCATCGTTACGAAAGCGCGAACGCAGGGCGGAGAGATCGAGTTCCTTATCGACCAGATGGCACAGGGCGAACTCGAAGGAACCGGGCAGAACCTGGCGCTGGAAATCCACCGGAATCATCTTCAAACCGTAATCGGGGGTCTTGAAGCGGGGCATTGGGGAGTTCCGGAGATGGGATGTCCAATTATACCGAAGGCATTCGGTGGGCGGTGGGAGAAGGTTTTTCTACAGCCTCAACGTAGAGCTAACCAGCGCTGCGCGGCTTTATCGCGCAGCGTCCAGCGACCGAAGGGAGCGAGGTTGAGCGCCGTGTTGGGCGCTTTAGGCAGCTTGACGCGCCAGAAACATAGGTTGTAGAATTCAATTACTTTAATAACCTTCAAGGGCGCCCTTATGAGTGACGATCTCATTGTTAACGACGATAAATCGAAACATCCATTACCCGCTGCGTTCGAGCGCCTCGGCATAAAAAATGTGAAGCCCTCTGACGAGCTTACGCTTGTACTGCGGAATGGGATTCTGGAGGCAAGCGTTAAGCGTAAATCAGGGCTGACCCAGACAGCTACGATGCATGTAGGTAGTGGTGGCTTTAAGGCTATGACAGAGTTTGATCCACTAGCAATGCAAAAAGATGAGCGTGACGCGCTTATTCGGGCGAAATATTCAAAAGGTGAAAGACAGAGTGCCTTGGCCAAAACTTTTGGCATGTCACAGGCGATGATTTCGAAGATCGTTCGTGATTGATGGTTCAATTTGCCGCCCAACGTTTGAATTCACCGGCCTGCGCGGCTTTTCGCGCAGGTCCGGTGGAATGATGGGTTGGACGAAGCCGCTCCGCGGAGAAAGCCCTCTCCGCCCGCGCACGATTTACTGTGTGATCTCACGCCCTCGCTCATGAGGGGTGATTCTGCACAACATCGTGAGGATAGGCCAGCATGAACACAG
>NZ_JAQVCN010000099.1 GCF_028689785.1 Zoogloea sp.
TCCGCTTGTTGAGCGGCACGATTTCGTCCCGGTAGTGCTTTGCAATGTCGAAGCTGTTGCGATACGCCGAGTAGGCTTCGCGGACTTCCGAACGGGCGTTGATGGCGGCTTCGGCCGCACGTTCAACAGCCTGGCCATAGATGGCTTCCGCCTTGGCAACCTTGCTGCCGCCAAAGTCGAAGATCGGGAGTTCGAAACTCACTTCGTAGCCACGTTTGTAGCCGCTATCCCGCGTGCCCTCCAGGACACGCGCCGGTCCGAACTCCAGCACGTTGATGAAGCGCGTGGCCTGGGTGAGGCCAAGGTTCTTGGCCAGTGCCTCGGTTTCGAGACGAACCGCCTGGAGATCGAGGCGCTGATCCAGTGCCGTTTGCTCGACTGCCGGCAACTCGTCGGGCAACTTGGGCAGATCGGGCAGGCGCTCGGGGAGTCGAATCACCTGGGGTGATGGCAGGCCCAGCAGTTTGGTCAGCCGCTCCCGCGCCGCGATGTTGGCTTGCTCGGCCCGAGCCAGTTCGAGGGCTGCGGACGCATAAAAGCCTTGCTCTCGGGCCTGCTGCAACCGGTTGAAGTTACCGACGTCCGCCATCTTGCGGGCCAGGCCAGCGCCGGCTTCGGCGGCCTGCCTGACTTTCCGGAGGTAACGGACCGACTCTTCAGCCGCGATGGCTCCAAAGTAGGCCTTGCGCGTCTCGGATGCCAGCCTCGCCACCTCCAGCGCCGTCATGCGCTGGGTCTGGGCGAAGTTGCGTTTCTCGACCTCCACGGCAAGCGGCATGGTGATCAGCGCAAACAGGTTGAAGGTCAGCACCTGTTCGATCTTGAATTCGCGGACCCCATTCTCGGCGCGGCTGGTACGCAGCATGGAAAAATGCGGATTCGGCAAGCGCCCGGCCTGGACCATCTCGGCCTCGCTGATTCCAAGATCGTAAAATGCGGCGCGGAGTCCCCGGTTGTTGTAGATGGCGACCTGAACGGCATCCTCAACGGCCAAGGGCTTGGCCAGCAGTTCGGCCACACGTGTATCGATCTCTTTGCGGGCCTCGTCGCTTCTGGCCCATTGGGCATCGGCACCGATACGGGTGCGGGTCGTTTCCCGCACGGTATCGAAGCCTCCGTCCGGAGAAAAACTGGCACAGCCACTCAGGACCAGCGTACCAAGGACCAGGGCGGTCAGCCCCTTGATGGCGCGGGAGTGTCGTGGAGATGGGGTTGAGCGCACGGCGAACTCCTAATGGTGATGATCAGCAGAGGGCCTCGCTGAGGCCGGCGGCGTCGCTCCGCTTTCCTTTTGCAAAGCCTCATCGATGTTGGCAGGTGGCATATGGCCTGCATGCATGCCGCCTGTACGCTGAACACCATCGTTGGCAGCTCGCCATGAGCCAACGGGGGCTTCCGACCAGGCACGATAATCGGACAGGGAGGATGCATGAGGGGAAGTCCTGGAAGCAGGCTCCAGGGTGAGCGGCTCAGCAGCCAGGACGCTTTTCGTCAAGGCCAGTGCCAGCAGCCCGAGCAGGGGTGATCGCATCGGTCGTCTCCATGGGGTCAAAGGGGGGCCTCGGGAATCTGGAGTTCCCATGGCGAGCAGTGTGCGGTGCAAAAACCGACAGGAGACTGACCCGGGAATTACATCTTTGTAATCTTGGAAAGATTGGAAGCGGCTTGCGCCAAACTAACGCGGCCAAATAGAGAATGCTGCGAGGAAGACAATGAAAATACTGATCGTCGAGGATGAGCCCAAAACTGGGGACTACCTTAAGCAAGGGCTGGTTGAAGCCGGCTTCAACGTAGACCTGGTGCGGGACGGCATGGACGGACTGCACTTCGGGATGACCGATATCTACGATCTCATCGTGCTCGACGTGATGCTGCCAGGGCTCGACGGTTGGCGCGTGCTGCAGGCCCTGCGCAAGGCCGGCAAGGAGATGCCTGTCCTGTTTCTGACTGCCAAGGACAGTGTGGATGACCGGGTCAAGGGGCTTGAGCTTGGGGCCGACGACTACCTGGTCAAACCCTTCGCCTTCTCGGAGCTTCTGGCTCGCGTTCGCACGCTCTTGCGCCGGGGCGCGAAGAACAAGGAAGTCGATGCCCTTCATGCGGCAGATCTGGAATTGGACCTCCTGCGCAGGCGCGTCAAGCGCGCTGGCAAACGGATTGACCTCACCGCGAAAGAATTTGCCCTCCTCGAGCTCCTGCTACGGCGGCGTGGTGAAGTGCTACCGCGCTCCCTGATCGCCTCGCAGGTGTGGGACATGAACTTCGATAGCGACACCAACGTGATCGAAGTGGCAGTGCGTCGCCTGCGGGCCAAGATCGACGATGGTTTCGAACCCAAGCTGATTCGCACCGTGCGCGGCATGGGCTATGTGCTGGAGGAGCAGGAGTGCGAGTAGTCCGCCTGGGAGCCCGCCGCAAGTCCCTGACCTTCCGCCTCACTCTGCTGTTCGCGGCAGCATCGACCGTGGTCTTGCTGATACTGGGCCTGATTGTGGCCGAGTCCGTCGAACACCACTTTGAAGAGCAGGACATGGAGGCCCTGAGCGGCAAGCTCGAGCTGATTCGCCACGCCTTGGCCAAGGTGAATTCGTCACAGGATCTGGCGGCAATTCCGCAGCAGATGGATGATTCCTTGATCGGCCACCATGGACTGATCGTGGCCGTAAAGGGACCTGACGGTCAAACCCTGTTCGCTACCCACGATGCGCCCTTCCCCCAACCTTTGCTGGATCGGGTCAAATCACCTGAGGCTGAGCGCCCTTACGTGTGGCAAGTCGACGATCAGTTATCTTTTCGAGGCATCGTGGCTGAAGCCCCCACCGGGGTTCAGGGGTGGCAGCCTGCTGTCGTCGCCGTAGCGACGGACATCTCCCACCACAACAGCTTCATGGATTCATTCATGAAGACCCTCTGGAGTGTGGTCATTGGAGGCACCTTGGCGACCGGGCTGCTCGGTTGGTTTGCTGCCCGTCGAGGCTTGGCGCCACTTCGCGAGATGAAACGAAGAGCTACGGAAGTCAGCGCCCAACGTCTCGACCAGCGTTTGCCCGTCGATGCCGTCCCTGTCGAACTGGCTGAGTTGGCCGAGTCCCTCAACGACATGCTGGCCCGGCTGGAGGAGTCCTTCAAGCGACTTTCTGATTTCTCATCAGACCTGGCCCACGAGCTCCGGACGCCGGTCAGCAACCTGATGACGCAAACCCAGGTTGCCCTCTCCAAGACCCGTAGCTCCGCAGAATACCGTGAAGTCCTGGAGTCTAACTGCGAGGAGTTCGATCGTCTGTCGCGGATGATTTCGGACATGCTGTTTTTGGCCAAATCGGAAAACGGTCTCATCGTGCCGGGCCAGGAGAGCTTTGATCTGGCGGACGAGGTCACGGCCCTGTTCGACTTTTACGGTGCTCTGGCGGAGGAGAATGGCGTCTCGCTAGGGCTTGAGGGCTCAGGACAGGTGACCGGAGACCGACTGATGCTCCGGCGCGCCATCGGCAACCTGCTGTCCAACGCGCTTCGCTACACACCATCTGGCGGGCGCATTGTCGTGACGGTCAGCGTCGTACGAGACAGTGCAGACACCGAGACAATTCACCTTGCTATCGAGAACACCGGGGAGCCCATCCCGTCGGAACACCTGTCACGTCTCTTCGACCGCTTCTACCGCGTGGATGCATCCCGTCGCCACACAGGGGATGGCGCCGGGCTGGGCCTTGCCATCACTCGCTCAATCCTGCGATCTCACGGAGGCGACATTGAGGGACGGGCGGGGGAAGGAAGCAACATTTTCGAGATGTGGATACCGACATCGATCGTCACGCCCCGGAGCGCGGACTGACCTGTTTGGCCGTTCACAGCCATGATTTGCTCAAATGCGCTCCCTTCCCCAAATGGCTCGTTGCTTCAAGCAACGAGCCGTCGCTTGGAGGATCTCGGCCTTCAGACACTCCGGGCAACATCCACTAGGGACACTGAGGCGGCTATTACGCTATTTGCCCAGTTCACTGACTGCATGTATTGCATGCTTTGCGTTAGAGGAGCGCTGGCTCAACACCAAGATCTCTCCCGATCGCGATGCTCATGTCCGGGAACATACGCACCTGATCGAACTGACAGTCGAGCTCTACATGAACTTCATGACGGATGATCGGCTCACCTGTGCCTCCATACATCGCGCTCTCGAGAACGCCTTCTTGCCACACATCGTCACGAGGGACCGTGCGCTCATTCCGCGCCATCAGACATTCGCACCATGACTGCCAGAATGTATGGATTGCGTACGTTCTCTTTCGTGTTCTAGTATCTCAACGCCTTCCCCTCGCACGGAAGGTGTTCCTGTGTTCAGACCCCATGTGCTATGAAGCAACCCGCTCGCAGCCTTCTCTTGAAAAAACACGCTTCGTCCCTCAAGGCGAAGAAACGGCTCGTTCGGTCCATTGAGTCTGTCCGATCGACACCGGCAGTTCAGGAGCGCGCGGAGCAGCTGGCCGCTGCCGCTCGCCGTGCCAAGGAAGCGCATTTCCTGGACAAGTATCGGGTCACGCTGCCTGGCTGATGCTGACTGACGAGGGATAGGGTTACCTCCCCATCACGGATGGTTGAGCCGGCGACTCTCGGCACATTCTCGTGTGTCAAAAAAACGCGCCTAGACGGCTTTCTGACCGCACAGGCACCGACCTTGCACGAAGCCAGACTGGGCTTAACCGGCGTGGTCTTTCATCAACAGTTCGAAGGTCCGGTCGGCTACTTCACACTTGCCAACGACGCGATCAAGCTCAACGACTCTGAGAAGTTCTAGTTGGGGTTCGGTGAGCACGTCGAGTTCGCAGCTGTTCCCGCCGTCAAGATCGGGCGACTTGCCGTCCGCCAGGACGTGCAGCGTAAAGGAGTAGGCCCCGGACGATCAAGATGTATCGTGACGTCTTCAAGGGCCTCTGAGTACTCAGCTGCGGCCAGCACCTAAGGCTTCCAGATAGGCTGACCATACGCCGTTGAGGAGTTGTCGGTAGCGTTGAATGTCGTCCAGGCGCACGAATAGGTCTTGTCCGAAGAGCGGCGTCCCAATGTCCGGCTTGTGGACAACGACCGTCGGGTCATCGAGCACATCCTGCTCATAATCAGCCAGAAACAGGTGAGGCGCGGCCGTATAGAGTTCTTGAGCCGATGCGCCGTCGCCGTGTTTGACGGTATTAGCCAGGAGACGAAGTTCATCTAGGCCAGATCGCTGCTCCGTGGACAGAACGGGATCCGTGAGCGTCTTGTCCCACGCCTTCAGTACATCAGACCCAAACTTGAGCGGTTTGTGATTCAGGACGCGAACGTGAAAGGTCCGGACTTGCTGTTCAAACAAGTGGTAGAGAGTGACCGCGAACATGTTCTGAAGTCCTTGGCGCAGATCGAGCACGATGTCGAAATGCATGATTGACGCTTCGAAAGCGACGTCATGAGCCATTTGCGGATCAAGCCAGTTGCCATCGTTGGCACGCTCATGGTTCGCATGGTAAGCCTCTCGTTGGATGGCCTCTACTTCCGCGTGCACGGACTCAAACGTCGGTAGGAGCCGTACCGTCAAAGTGTCCACAAGCCGATCGATCTGATCCCGGTAAAGCTGTCGATAGTGTTCCAGTTCCCAATGAGCCAGCATCGCGGACATGTCCTTTCCATCATTCAAGCTTGGAAAGGACATGCTAAGGGCTTTCCGCTGAAAGCAGATCATCTTGCCTCAGAGGTCTGGAGCTGTTTGCTCCGAAGTGGATTTGTCATACCCTTGTCCTTGATGAACCGCCTCGACCAATACCTCGAAGCCGCCCAGCGGGAAAACACCCGTCTGAGCTACCAGTCGGCCTTGCGACACTTCGAGGTCGAATGGGGAGGTTTCCTGCCGGCAACCACCGATTCGGTTGCCCGCTATCTGGCCGACTACGGTGGCAAGCTGGCGTCTAGCACACTGCGCCATCGGTTGGCCGCGCTGTCGCGGTGGCATGCCGATCACGGCTTTGTCGATCCGACCAAGGCCCCGCTGGTTCGCCAGGTTCTCAAAGGTATCCGTGCGCTCCATCCCAGTCAGGAGAAGCAGGCCAAACCGCTTGAACTTGAGCATTTGCAGCGCGTGGTCAGCTGGCTTGAAGCAGAGATAGTCCTTGCGCAGTCATCGGGCGATCAACAGGCACTACTGCGACATACCCGCGATCGGGCACTGGTCCTCATCGGCTTCTGGCGGGGCTTCAGAGCCGACGAGCTCTCCAGTCTGCGCATTGAATACATCGAGGTCGTTTCCGGCGAAGGCTTGACCTGCTATCTCCCGCGCAGCAAGGGAGACCGGGAATTTGCCGGACGCCGCTTTCAGTGTCCGGCTTTGTCGAGGCTGTGTCCCGTAGCGGCGTACTCGGCATGGATCGCCACCTCGGGACTCGTTGAAGGTGAGGTATTCCGGAAGGTCGAGCGGTGGGGAGGCGTCGCAGCAGCGGGCCTTCACCCTGGTAGCCTGATTCCTCTGCTGCGCAAGATTTTTGCTGCCGCGGGTATAGAGGACTCGGGGGATTACAGCAGTCACTCTTTGCGTCGGGGATTTGCGGGTTGGGCACGAGCCAGTGGCTGGGATGTGAAGGACTTGATGGCCTACGTCGGCTGGCGCGACATGAAGTCGGCCATGCGCTACCTGGATGCGAGAGAGACAAACCTTCAGGCTCGCTTTGAAGAGGGGCTGTGCTCACAAGAGGCATCGAACAAGAACGAATCCGCATCAGCGGGCGTTACGGAAGTGGTGACAACGACCACTGTCCGCGTAGAACTCACTTTGATTCGTTTGAGCGAATCATCGCGTGGCGTAGCCCGGGCACGCCAGGCCATCGAGCATCGTTGCTTTGAGCCTCTGAATATGCGCCGTCTAAACGTCGATGGCACCGAGTATGAGCTTGCGATCCCTGTGGTTTCCAGGGATTCGCTGGATGAAACACTCTACGGGCTGATCGAAACGATGTACCAGATCGCGGATGACAATCACTGTGGTCTCGAAACGCGTATCCACGAACCTGCTACCAACACCATTTGGGATTGATTCACATGGACAACGATTTGGGCTCATTCCTGGTTTTTCGGGAACTTACGGTTCGAGGCCTCTATCCGGCCCTTGAGCGTTTGGGAGGCGTGATCCAGGAGCGCTTGCCTGCACACTGGCGACGCGACACGCTCAAGGAGCGGGAGAATACCCGCATGTTCGGTGACAAATCACTGCTTGTCTTTGAGCGGGATGGCTCGAGCGGACTGCCTGCTTCCGGGGTGGCCATGCTGATTGACGGAGAGAAAGCGGAGGTCGTCAACATCGTCCCGCTCGAAAAAAGTCAGTTATCTGCCAAAGAGTACAACGCGGTCCTGGTTGAACTTACCAGGACTGCGATAGAACCTGCTGCTGTGGCATTGGGGCTCAAATGCGAACTCACCGATGACCTGAAGCCATTTACGGCATGGGTCAGCCCCGAGGCAGGGGATGCCTTACGGCGCTTCAGCATTCTGGCTAACCACGGGACGGGCTCATCCCACCCTCTGGACAGGGAGCGCTGGTTCGCCTTCCTCCTGTGCTGTCATCGAGATCGATGTGAGCTCGACACGGACATGCTTCAACGATGGCTGATGGAACAAGGAGACTGGTCCTTCGAGCGCGCCAGCGATCTCGCCATCGAATATGAGTTTGGACGAGGCCTGTTGAAGTTTGCCGAGCGGAACGCATGAGTGCTGAGGATAAGGTCGCCCGACAGCCGTGGCTCTTCATTCTCGACACATGCGTCCTGCTGGATATCGTTCGAGCGCCCGTCAGACGCGAATTCTCCCCGGAAAGCGCAAGAGCGCTCGTTGATGTTGTCAGCTGGGTGCGCGCTCAAGATCAGTTGATTCGTATCATCATTCCTTCGTTGGTTCGTGAAGAATTCGAACTGAATCTTCAAAAGGTCCAGGATGACGCTGTTCAGGACCTTTCCCGGACGCTGTCGAATCTCGCTCATGCACGCCAGACTCTGGACATCCTCTCAGCCAGAACGCAGAGCCCGCCAACTGATGACGCATCCCAATGGATTGCAGACTGCGTGCGCTTTGCGAGAGACCTGATCAACTCCGCCCAAGAGCTCCCGACATCAGACGAAGATGTCCGACGTGCGGGAATGCGCTCATTGAAAGGGTTGGCGCCTGCAAAGCGAGGGAAATCCAGTTTGCCGGATTGTGTCATTACCGAATTCGCTCTACGTATTGCGCGGGACAATCTTCAGGACTCCAGCCCATACTCTGTCCTTTTCATCAGCGCCAACGATGCGGACTACTGTGACGGCAGACGCCTCATTGCATCGCTACAAACCGAGTTCGACGCTGCGGGGCTGAATTTCTGCAGGAACTGGGCGGAGTCTCGCGGGAGCATCATGCTTAGGTAGCTGAAGACCCATGCCGCTCAATCCTCCAAGTGGGGTGCGAGATCCGCGAGTGGCTGAATCACGGCAGCAATCTCGTTGCACGTCCTAGCGGCCGACTGAAGCTCCTCCACCAGCGCACCAGCAAGCTCCCACAGATCCTCCTTGTGAGGCTCACAGAGTGGAGCGCCGTTGACCACCGTGTGAGTCATGCGATGAAGGCGCAGAAAATCGTCTCGGATCCCTTTGATGGGTCTGAAACGCCGCATAAAGAACTCCAGACGTTCAACCTGTAGCAGCAAGTCCTCTGTATTGTACTCTTCGATCAGAGATCCCAATTTCGCGGTGTCGACATCGCCGTAAGGCGTGGTGGAGAAAGTCGGTGGCGGAATCTTCATTGCTCCGGCCTCATGACTTTCGCTTGTCGGGCATGTTGAACAGACGCAGCAGCCTCCTGGAATGCTGAGTCTCCAATCCAGGCTTCCGGCTTGCGATTGAGCTTGAGGCTGTAAACACCGAACCGTTTCACGTGTGCCACCTGGTACGGACTCAGGAAGGACACATCGTCGTCCGAGATCTTCCATCCATCGCGCTTCATACGCTGAAGCGTCCGAATCATGTCGACGGTGTTCTGCAGAATCAAGGCTGAGGCCACGAGGTCGTTGTAGCGCAACCGCTTCTGCTGCTCGTCCGGCTCGTTGACGGCGATGACGTCTCCACCGAACGACACCCACTTTGCAAAGCCGTTATAGGACTCGACCTTGTTCGTGTTGGCCGTGATCTCCTGACGCATCTCGCGGTTGCCGATCCACTCCAGCAAGAAGATGGTCCGAACGACATTCCCCAACTCCTGGGCAGCGAAGAAAAGCCGGTTCTTGCGACTGCTGGAGCCCAGCTTGCGGAGCAGCGTGGCGGACGAAATCCGGCCCGCGTAGATGGAAAGAGCAACCTGCATCAGGTCTTTCCAATGGCGCTCGATCAACTCCCAGTTCACCACACCGGAGAACAGGCGGTTGATGTGTTCGTACTTCGCGGCCTTTTCAGGTCGGTAGAGCGTCAGATTCTTCCAGTTCCGAATTCTGGGCATCAACTTGATGCCCAGAAGATGGGTAAAGGCAAAAACGGTCGACGACTGTCCCTGCGTATCTGAGTGAACCGTATCGGACTCGACGGACAGTCCCGCCTTGAGTAACCCCTCAATGACGTAGATGGCCTCCCAGACGCCAGGCGCGATGAAGTGCCGGAACACCGCGATGTAGTTGTTGGCGACGTGCCGGTAAGCCACCGCGCCCATCTTGCGATACCGAAAGTGATATCCGGCCAGCAGATTCTCATCGAAGAAGTCGTACTGCGTGCCATCGGCGGCAACGGTCTTGCCATCTCCCCAGATCTTGGGCAGATCCAACCGAAGATAGACCTCGTTGAGCTCGCGCTGCGCAGCTTCGAGGCTTTCGATCGACAGGTGGCGCCGATTGACGAACGAGAGCATGTGCGGTGTGACACCATTGTTGCTGAGATGCCTGGCCGCCTGACTGGGGCCGAGATTGCATCCCATGGCAAAAATGGTCAGCAGATAGCGTTCGGCGGGCTGATTGATCTTGGCCATGTTGCCGGACAGCGGTCCAAAATGTCGCGTAAACCCCACCCATTGCTCGATGTTTCCCAGCACGTCCAGAATGTGCCTTGAAGGCATGCGTTCCGTCAGCGCATTCTGCAGC
>NZ_JAQVCN010000035.1 GCF_028689785.1 Zoogloea sp.
GGCGTAGTTGCCGACGATGGCATCGTTGATCGGGGTGTAGCGCGTGTCGGTGGGGCTGATACGGTCGGTGAACTGGCGGATGTGATCATGATCCAGAGCCAGGGTCACGTAGCCCACCACGGCGCCGCCACGCACCACCGGCGTGGCCCAGCGCACGATGGCGCGAAAGGGCTTGCCCAGCGGATTCTCGGTACCGGCATAGGCCGATTCTTCCGGCTTGAACTCGATCCCGGCCTTCTCGGCACTGGCGGGCAGATAGGGGCCGATCACCCGGCTACCCACGTAGGCACCGATGACCTCTGACACGTAGATCTCGCCGGGCTTGAGTTTGCGTAGTTCCGTCCAGTAGTGCTCGGCCTTGAGGAAGGTCTCCGAGTGGCGGCTCACGTCCCGCAGTTCGCGGGTGGTCAGATCCCCCTGGGTGACCTTCACCTTTTCACGCCCCTGCAGATCGACAAAACTCATTTCGACAAAGAGCGGCCGCTTTTCTCCATGGCCGACATACTCGGGCGGCCGGGCGCTGAAGGCCTTGGCATTGTCGGCCTGAGCCTGCGCGGGGTCGGCGGCCAGCGCCTCATCCCAGGCCTCCGGCGCAGCGGGCTCCCAGCGCTTCTGGTCCTCGGAGAGCTTCCAGGTGCCGTGACGGTAAAGCACGCGGGTGCGATGCAGCAGAAAGGCCTTGTAGGCCGCCTCACCGGGCTCCACCTGAGCGGCCTGGAGCACATCCGAGTCGCGATCGTAAAGAAAGGAGGCGACCGCCCGGGCCGTATCGGTGGTAAGGCGCTCGATCCCCTCCCGAGCCCTGTCGTCAAGAGCCTTGATGGCATCGCCGGTTGCTTCGTCACCCACCTCCTTGATGGTGGCAAGCATCGACTCCGCCATTGCACCGACCTGGCTACTTACGGTTTCGCCCAGCTTCTGGGCCATGCCCCAGGCCAGCATTGCCAGCAAGAGCAAGGGCACCACCTTGATCACCACGAAAATTCCGATCAGCTTGCCGCGAATGCCGCCCATCCAGCGCTTGAGTCCCATGGCTCCGTCCTAGGCCGGTCCAAAGCTCCCGGGAGGCTGGACCGCAAATTGAGTGATTCGACACGCACCCACGGCCAACAGGCCGCCTGCTTGCCCGACTCTTATCGGCCAAGGACGCGGATTCTCAAGGGGGCGCCCCACGGCTTGCCCGAAGCGATCCGGAAGACCGAAAATGGGCGCCCCTCCCCTGCTACAGCCCTGCGATGCCCTCACCTTGCCCCTGCGGCGCTTCCACCGACTACGCCCACTGCTGCGGCCCATACCTGGATGAAGGGCTGCCGGCCCCCACCGCCGAAGCCCTGATGCGCTCCCGTTACACCGCCTACACCCAGGGTCGTGAGGACTACCTCCAGGCCACCTGGCACCCGGCACATCGACCCGCGTCACTGAACCTTGCCGAGGATGCGGCGACAAAGTGGCTGGGCCTTGCCATCAAGGCCTGCTGCAGCATCGACGCCACCCACGCCACGGTCGAGTTTGTGGCACGCTACAAGATCGGCGGGCGGGCATACCGGCTGCATGAAACCAGTCGTTTCGCCCTGCTGGACGGGCGCTGGCTATATACGGATGGCGACATCCACCCGAAGTAACCCAAAAGGAGGAAGAACAAGGATGAAACTCTATTTTTCGCCCGGCGCATGCTCCCTGTCCCCGCACATCGTGCTGCGGGAGGCCGGTTTTGACTTCACACTCGAGAAGGTGAACCTGCGCAACCGGCAGACTGCATCGGGTGTGGACTACACCACCATCAACCCCAAGGGCTACGTGCCGGCCCTGGACCTTGGCAATGGCGAGCTGCTCACCGAAGGCCCGGCGATTGTCCAGTATCTGGCCGATCAGGCGCCGCAAAGCCATTTGGCTCCGCCCTGTGGAACCCTGGAGCGGGCGCGGGTACAGGAGTGGCTGACTTTCATAGGCACCGAGCTGCACAAGAGCTTTAGCCCCCTGTTCAACCCCGCCGCCTCCGACGATTCGAAGGAGGCCGCCCGGGCCAATCTCGCCCGTCGCCTGCCGATTGCCGCCCAGGCGCTCGACAGCCGGCCCTATCTCACTGGTGAGACCTTCTCGGTGGCGGATGCCTACTTGTTTACGGTGCTGACGTGGGCCGGACTGGTAAACGTCGATCTGTCCCCGTGGCCCGCTCTGCGTGCCTACCAGGAACGGGTTGGTGCGCGACCCAGCGTGCAGGCCGCGCTGGAAGCGGAAGGCCTGAAGCGCTGAGCACTGCCGGGTCAGCCTTCGGCCACGAGCTCGATGGTTTCCCCGGCAAAATGCACCCGCTGGCCCGGGCGCAGTTTGGCCCGCTTGCGGTTCTCGATTTCCCCATCCACCTGCACGTCTCCATCAGCCACGCGCTGCTTGGCTTCGCCCCCCGACCCGCACAGGCCCACGGCCTTGAGGAGCTGATCGAGCTGGATGAATTCGCCTTCGACGGGGAAGCGGATGGTCATGGTGAGAGGTTCCGGAATGATGCAGTAATACTGCAGGAAGGCGGATTGTGTCAGAGCTGACACCATCCGCCAATCCGGAAAGCGCCTACACCAATCAGGCAGGAATGCGCAGCTTCTGGCCCGGGTAAATCTTGTCCGGATGGCCCAGCATGGGCTTGTTGGCCTCGAAGATCTTCATGTAGGCGTTGGCATTGCCGTAGTAGGTTTTGGCAATTGCCGACAGGGTGTCACCACGTACGACTGTATGGAACCGGGCTTCGGGCTCAGGGTTGGTAACCGTGAGGCCGTCGTTCACATGCTCCACGCCATCCACGTTACCGCAGCACAGGAGCACCTTTTCGCGGGTTGCCTGGTCGGCCACCACGCCCGCCACTGACACCGTGCTGCTGGCGCCGTCAAAAGCCACTGACAGGCCACTGGTATCAAAACCCTGGGCAGCGATGTAGGCGGTAATGGAGGTCGCGGCCTTCTGGTTGAGCTCGGCGAGCTTGTCCTGGGCACTGGCGGCCTGGGCTTGTTCCACATCCTTGCGGCCGAAAAGCTTCTCGCCGGCTTCACGCACAAAACTCAGCAAACCCATGAAGTGCTCCTTGTGTTGATTGGGGGAGGTACAGCCTAGCCCCTCGCACTGACAATGGCATCAAGATTTTGTGTCTAACTGTCGCAAATGAGGGCCAGCCGGAACTATGTCACTCCCCCAGCGGCGTCAGGCCATGGCGGCGGCGTGCCCGCGCACAGCCTTCATCGCCAATCCCCAGGGCTGCAAAGGGTGCAAAGTCCCGGCACGGGCCGGGGCGCTTCTCGTAGATCGAGCACGATGCCTGGCGGCCGACCTCCCCGGTCAGGGCGATACAGCGCGGCGGCCCCTCATCGGTGCCGCGCATGCGCACCAGCGTAGCGGTGACGGGCACTGTCAGGGCCACCGGCACGCAGCCGCCGGGAGTGGTTTCCAGGTCTGCAACATGAAAATCCACCCGGAAGCTGGCGCAGCAGGCGCCGCAACTCAGGCAAGGATCAGCCACAGATCAGCTGGCTCCGCAGCACTTTTTGTACTTCTTCCCGCTACCGCAGGGACAAGGCTCGTTGCGCCCCGGCCCACCCGTCGCAGCCGTGGCAGCCCCCACCGCCAGAGGCTCAGGCGCCGGCAAGCCAAGGGCACGCCAAGCCTGGAAAAGATGCTGAACGGCAATACCCTTCTCTTCCAGGGCGGCCAATCGCGCTTCCAGGTCGACAGGCTCCGCCTCTTCTTCCTCGGGGCCGAGGATGGTCTCCAGCAAGGCCTCGGCGATGGTGATGTCACCCACCTTGTCCGGCCATTCAGATGGCCACATCTCGAAGCCCTGCTGGAAGCCACTGCCCCACTCTTCACCGATGGCAGGGTCGTCATCACCGCCTTGGGCGTAACAGAATGGCTGCCAGCCTTCGGCCTCGCCTTCTTCATCTCCCTCCTCGTCACCGATGGTGAGAACCAGCTCGTTGTAATAGCGCAGCACCAGCTCGATGGCCTTTTGCAGGGTTGCGCCGGAACCGAAACCCACTTCGCCCTCGTCAGCGGTCCACACGGCGGGTAGCCAGTTCTCCATCGGGATGGGCAGCGGCGAGGTGACGATGGCCGCCAGATAGCCGTCGAGCATCTCCAGGTTCATGCAGTCGGCGGGCACATCGTCGGAGACCAGCAGCTCTTCGAGCTGCTCCAGTTCCTCGTCGGAGAGGGGGATGTATTGGGGCGAATTCATCAGAGGATTTCCTCAAGGGTCGGTTGGGGGTCGAGCTCCACCACACACCGGTAAAGGGTCTGGCCGGAATCCCGGTATTTGCGTTCGAAAGGGGTGAGGGGCGATGGGGCGTCGAAGCTGCCGGTCTCGATGCTGCGGCCGGTCAGCCAGCCCAGGGCCAGGGCAAACTCTTCCACATAGATGTTCCAGTTGCTGCGGCACTCCAGGCGGCCGCCCAGCCGTGGCACATAGGGGAACACCGGATGCGCATGCCAGCGCCGCCCCAGGTGGCCGATTTTCGGCCAGGGATTGGGATAGAGAATGTAATGACGGGCCAGGCGAATGCCGGCCTCGGCCATCAGGCGCCAGTAATCCACCAGATCGGCCCGCACGAAGACCATATTGCGCGGCATCAGGGCATCGGGATAGGGCTTCTTGCGGCTCAGGCGGTCTTCCGACTGATCCACGCCGATCACCCAATGGTCGGGAAACGCCCGCGCCAGCTGGATAGTGCTGTGCCCCACACCACAGCCGGCATCGAGAATAAGGGGCGCGTGGCCGTCCCAGCCGGCAAGGCTGGCCTCAAAGGCGGCCTTGTTGTAATCGAGACAGGGTTTGCGGAACGCGCAGCTGGCATGCTTGGCCACCTGCGCCATGAGCTGTTCATGAACACCCGGCTGGGCGCTCTCGGGAATCTTTGAATTGGCGTACATCCGGCAATTCTACGCGGCCGCCCGAAGCACCGGTATGCCGTGGGCGCCCAGCACCTGATCGACCCGCTCGACCTCCCGCTCCGGCCGCACCGCTAGGTAGAGCTGCTCGGCCGCGATGAAGTTGCGCCGCAGCAGATTGAGCCACTGTTTCAGGCGGCCCGGCGCATGGCGCGCCTCCACCTTGAGCAGCACCCGTCGCCAGAACTCGCCAATGAGGGGCTGCAGCTCCGCCCATTCTGCGTCCCGCTGCGGGGCCTCGACGGCGCCGGCACGGATGCGCCGCGCCAGGAAGGGGTCGGCTACCGCGCCGCGGCCGAGCATCACGTCGCTTGCTCCGCTCACTGCACGGCAGCGCCGCCAGTCATCCTCATTCCACACCTCCCCGTTGGCCACCACTGGCACGGCCACCACATCGGCGATGCGCCCCACCCATTCCCAGTGGGCCGGAGGACGGTAGCCGTCGGTCTTGGTGCGAGCGTGCACCACCAGGCCATCCACTCCGCCTTCGGCCAGGGCGCGCCCGCAGTCCAGGGCCCGCCCGGTATCGGTGACGCCCAGGCGCATCTTGGCGGTGAAGGGAATGTGCGCGGGCACGGCCTTGCGCACGGCGCAGGCGATGGCGTGCAAGAGCTCAGGCTCATCGAGCAGCGCCGCCCCACCCCGGTGACGATTGACCGTGGGCGCCGGACAGCCAAAATTCAGATCGACGCCAGCCGGCGCCAGGCGCACCAGCTGGGCCGCGTTGTCCGCCATGCAGGCCGGGTCCGACCCCAGCAGCTGTACCCGCACCCGCGTGCCGCTGGAGGTGGCGCTACCGTTGTGCAACTCGGGAGAGAGACGGGTAAAGGCCCGCAGAGGCAGCACCGTGCCGGAGACCCGCACAAACTCCGTCACCGCATGATCATAGGCTTCGACGCGGGTCAGCACCTCGCGGAGCACATCGTCTGCAAGGCCTTCCATCGGAGCGAGGATGAGGCGCGTCATGTGGGGAAAAACCTTTTCCATTCAAGGCCTGGACGGGCGCGCAATGTAACGCAGTATGGCGCTGCAACAAAGGACTTTGCGCCGTGGCGGGATGCACGGCGGTAATATCTGCGACCTGCCTCATCCAAGATGCCCAACCCGCCCCGAATCCGCCGGAGACTCCCGCGCTATGCGCCGTCTGACCCGTTCTGCCAGCGAAGCACCGAACCGCCGCGACCTGCTGATCCTGGCTCTGCCAGCGCTGATCCTGATCATTGCTGCCTTTGCCCTGGCCTGGCAGTTCGTGCGTCCGGCCGCTCCCAAGCGGATCGTCATGAGCACTGGCGCAGCGGGCGGGGCCTATCACTATTTCGGTGAGCGCTATCGGGAGAAGCTGGCTCAGGAGGGTATCGAAGTGGAGCTGCGCCCGTCCTCCGGCGCAGTGGAAAACCTCCGCCGTCTCAAGACCGACGACAGCGTCGATGTGGGCTTCATCCAGGGCGGCATCGCCAACGAACCGGAATCGGAGGATCTTGCCACCCTGGGCAGCATGTATCTGGAACCGGTGTGGGTGTTCCACCGCGGCACCGCCGACCTGGACCGGATCGCTCAGCTACGCGGGCGACGCATCGCCGTGGACTTGCCAGGCAGCGGGGCACAGCTCTTCGCGCTGCAGTTGCTCGCCGCCAATGGCTTCGTCACCAATGACCCCAACCTGCGCCCCATCGGCGGCATGGAGGCCGTAGACGCCCTCAAGCGCGGCGAGGTGGATGCCTTCTTCGTGGTGGGCGCACCCCAAGCGCCGGTGGTGAACGCCCTGCTCCACACTGAAGGCATCAAGCTACTCAACTTCGCCCAGGCTGAGGGCTACGGGCGCCACTTCCCCCATCTGGACAAGGTCACCCTGCCCCGCGGCGCCATCGACATCCGCACCGATCAGCCCCCTCGGGACATCCAACTGGTGGCCGCCACTGCCAATCTGGTGGTGAAGGCCGACATCCATCCCGCCATCGTCACCCTGTTGCTCAAGCACGCCCGCGAGATCCACAGCGCACCAGGGCTGCTTCAGGCCGCCAACGTCTTTCCCAAACCCCTCGACCACGCCCTGCCCCTGCACCCGTCGGCCCAGCGTTTCTACGAGAGCGGGCCGCCCTTCCTGCAGCGCTATCTGCCCTTCTGGCTGGCCGTGCTGATCGACCGCCTGTTCGTGATGCTGCTGCCGCTCATTGCAGTGGTGATCCCCCTCTCCCGGGTGCTTCCGGCGCTCTACAACTGGCGCATGCGTTCCCGGGTATATCGCTGGTATGGCGAACTGAAGTTTCTCGAGGCGGAGATCGACCGCAATCCGACGCCCCCGACCGCAGAGCATGTGGCCGGCTTTCTTGCCCGCCTCGACCGCATCGAGGAGCGCGCCACCCACCGCAAGCTGCCCCTGGCCTTCAGCAATGAGCTCTACACCCTGCGCGAACATATCGCCCTGGTGCGTGGCCGCCTGCGCACGCTCGCGGAAACTGCCACGGGCAGCTGAGCGTCCAATCGTTACAATCCTGCGTCGGGCCCCGTTTCCGATCCGATCCGGCCCCCAAAACAATCCTGAGCCCCCATGAGCCCGCACCTCGACCTCACCGCCCCTTACGCCCCCCTGGTCCGCCGTATCGAAACCGAAGCCACCGTCGAACGCGGCGAAATCCTGCGCATCGATCACTTTCTCAATCACCGTATCGAACCGGGCTTCATCTTCGAATTGGCCCACGAGCTGGCCCGGCGCCTGTCCTTCTTCCAGCCCAACATCATCCTCACCGCCGAGGCCAGTGGCATCGCCCCGGCGCTGATCGTCGCCAAGACCCTCAACGTGCCGCTGGTGTACGCCAAAAAGTACTCGCCCCAGGTCGAGGCGCCCTCCATCTCTCGCATCATCCCGTCACCCACCAAGGGCGGCGAGACCCGCCTGGTGCTTTCCACCCGCTACATCAAACCGGGCCAACGCATCGTCATCGTCGATGACTTTCTGGCCAACGGCCGAACCGCCACCGCCCTGATCGAGATGGCCCGGGAGGCCGGCGCCGAGGTGATGGGCGCCGGCTTCGTCGTGGAAAAGTGCTTCAAGCAGGGGCGAGAACACATCGAAGCGCTGCAGGTCCCTGTATCCACCTTGGCCCAGGTGGAGCGACTGGATCATGATCGGGCCGTCCTGACCCAGCCGCGGGAAGCCTGATGATGGCATTGCCAACCACTGAGCTGCGCGTGCCCGCCACGCGGCAATCGCAGGTCAAGGTAAGGCAGCGCTCGACCGTGTTATCAAGCTCCTCCTGCTGATTCCATTCAACCCACTCCGGGAGTCGTAACATGAGTTTGGAGACTGGCGCCCCCCAGCGCACCTCGCTTTCGGTTGAGGAAGCCCGCCGCCGCATTCTGGAAGCCATCAGCCCCATCCCGGGCTGGGAACGGCTTGCCATCCGTGCGGCGCTGGGGCGTGTCCTGGTGGAGGACGTGATCGCCCCGTGCAACGTGCCAGCCCATGACAACTCGGCCATGGATGGTTACGCGCTGTGTGCCGAATACCCGCCCATCCGCACGGGTGATGCCGTGTTCGAGGTCATCGGCAGCGCCTTTGCCGGCCATGGCTTCACCGGCATCGTCAAGCAAGGGCAGGCCGTGCGCATCATGACCGGCGGAGTCATGCCTGCCGGGGCCGACAGCGTAGTCATGCAGGAGAGGGTGCGAGTCGACGGGGGGCGCATCATCACATCTGCCGACATCCGGCCCGGGCAAAACGTCCGCAGGGCGGGCGAGGATCTGGCCGAAGGTGCCGTCGCCATCCCCCGCGGCAAGCTGATAGGCCCGGCGGAGCTGGGCCTGCTGGCATCCCTTGGACTTGCCGAGGTCTGCGTGGCCCGACGCCTGCGGGTCGCCTTTTTCTCCACTGGAGATGAGCTCGCCAGCATCGGCAGCCCCCTTGGGCCTGGCGAAATCTATGACTCCAACCGCTACACCCTGCACGGCGCCCTGACCCGGCTGGGCTGCGAGCTGCTGGACATGGGGGCCATCCCCGACCGGCCGGAAGCACTGGAAGTCGCCTTCCGCAATGCCGCAGCAGCAGCCGACGTCGTGCTCACCACCGGAGGCGTATCGGTCGGCGAGGCCGACTTCATCCGCGAGCTGATGGGGCAGCTCGGCGAGGTCAATTTCTGGAAGATAGACATCAAGCCGGGGCGGCCCATGGCCTTCGGCCGCATCGGCAACGCCTGGATGTTCGGCCTGCCGGGCAATCCGGTAGCGGTGATGGTGACCTACTACCAGTTCGTGATGGACGCGCTGCTCAAGCTGTCCGGCCTCGCCCCGCTACCGCAGCGCCCCCTGGTGCCGGTGCCCTGCACCACACCGATCCGCAAGCCCGTCGGCCGGCGGGAATACCTGCGCGGACAGATGTATGTCGAAGACGGAGCCTGGAAGGTGCGTTTGACCACCAGCCAAGGCTCCGGCGTGCTGAGGTCCATGTCGGAGGCCAACTGCTTCATCGTGCTCGATGAAGAACGCGGTGATGTGGCCCCGGGTGACACCGTGGATGTTCAGTTGTTCGACGGGCTGGTCTGAGCCGGAAGATCGGCCACCGGCACGCCGGCACGGCACAAACGTGGCTGACTGTCGCCACGCTTGCCGCAAGGTGTTTCCGCCTGCTCTGCAGGTGAAGGCAGGCCCTCCTCGTCGATGTGGGCTTCTATGGTGTGCCACTCCGCCACCCCACGCCGATCGAGGCTCAGGCTGAGCAGCCAGCCCACTCTGGCTGCTGGCAGCTCGAAGCCATCGAAAACGAAATTGCCCAGGCTGTAGATGATCGGGCGCCCCTTGTAGAGCTCGGCCCCCTGAGTGACATGAGGATGACCACCGACGACTGCGGCAGCCCCGGCGTCGATCATGCGTCGGGCCAGCTGGCGTTGGCGCGCAGAGGGCGCGGGCTCGCGCTCCCAGCCCCAATGCATGAAAGGGATCACCAGATCGGCGCCGGCCTTGCGGGCTGCGCGGATGTCGGACAGCACCTGGCTGTCCTCGCTCCACGCAATGCCCGGGCGGCGGGCACCCGCCTCGAAGGAGCGGGGTTTGAACTCGTTGTAGCCCAACACCGCGATGCGCAGGCCTTTCCGCTCAATCCACAGGGGCTCATGGGCAGCCGCCAGATTATTGCCGCCGCCGAAATAGCGGATGCCAGCATTTTCGAGATGGCGCATGGTCTCCACAAACCCTTCCTGGCCGTAATCGCCGGAATGGTTGTTGGATAGGGCAACGGCATCGAAACGCCCTTTGACTGCAGCCAGCACCCGGGGGTGAGCGCGGAAGCTGTAGATCTTGTTGGGCAGCGGTGCCCCGCTGGTGGCCACGGGACACTCGAGATTGCCAATGCGGTAGTCGGCCCGTGCAAGTATGGGCATGAAGGCCGCCAGCGGGTCACGACCTGCCGCCAGAGCCCTTCCCGGCCCGTCATCGAGCATGATGTCACCGGCAAACAGCAGTTCCAGGTCGGCCGCGGATGCGAGCGTCGCAGTGGCAATCAATAGCGCCACAAACAGGGTCTTGATGGCCTTCATCGCTGTACCTCTACACGCTCGCACCAGAACTCAAGCTCGCTGTCGCGCACGGGCTCATACACCCGCTGCAGGCCGGTGAAACCATGCTCGCCCCCCGGGCCCGGCCTGGGAAGGGCATAACTGGCCTGGTGGATGAGCACCGGGCCATATTCCCTGTCCACGTAGGTGTAGATCCTGACACCCGAGATATCTGCCGGTCGGGCCTGGAACACCAGTTTGAAAAGAAAGTAGCTCCCCACCGCAACGGCCTCGACGCCGTATGGGCTGTCCACGTGAGTGGCACTATGGACCCGGGTCTCGCCACCATAGGTGATATGGCAATCAATGCGTTGGGCAGCGCCGGCAAAGGCCGGTGCGCTCAAGCCGGCCAGCAGGCAGGCCAGACCGAAGGGGCGGAGTCGGGTTCTCATCGTGCTTCTCCTGCTTCAGGCAATGCCGGGGGAAGTTCGTCGAGCTGTGCAGCCTCGATACGCTGGAAATGAGCGCTGATCTTGCGCGACGAGGTCTGCACCTCCGCCACGTCTTCGCCCGCTTGGCGGATGTGGGTGGCGAGCTTCTGCATGCGTTCGTCGAACCGGTTGAAATCCTTGGCCAGCTTGCCGAGGGCATCCTTGATGACATGGATCTGCTTGCGCGTTTCCACATCTTTAAGCACCGCCCTGGCCGTGTTGAGCACGGCCATCAGGGTGGTGGGCGAGACGATCCACACCCGGCGCGTCATGGCATAGGCCACGATCTCCGGGTGGTAGGCATGGATCTCGGCAAAGACGGCCTCGGCCGGGATGAACATCACCGCGCCGTCGGAGGTCACTTCCGGGAGGATGTACTTGCCGGCAATGGCATCCACGTGCTTCTTCACGTCATTACGAAAGGCCGTCTGGGCGGCACGACGCTCCAGGTCGCCAACCTCACCCTCAAACATGCGGTGGTAGTTTTCCAGCGGAAACTTGGAGTCCACCACCACCATGCCGGTGGGCTCGGGCAGGCGCAGAACACAGTCGGCACGGGTGCCGTTGGGCAGGGAATGCTGGAAATCGAAGGCCTCCGGCGGCAGGGCGTTGCGCACCAGGGCTTCCAGCTGCACTTCGCCGAAGGCGCCCCGGGCGCGCTTGTCGCCAAGCAACTCCTGCAGGCTGACCACGTTGGTGGTCAGATCGCCGATTTTCTTCTGGGCTTCGTCGATAGTGGCCAGGCGAGCCATCACGCTAGTGAAGGTCTCGTTGGTCTTGCGGAAACCTTCGTCAAGCCGCTGATTGACATGCCCGGTGATGGCCTCAAGCCGTTCGCCGACAGTGCGGTTCATGGCCTCAATGCTGTGGGTGAGCTGCTCCGAGGCGGCCTTGAGCCCGCCCTGCAGCAGCTCCCGGTCGGCACGGGCATGCTCCGAGAGGGTCTTGAGGGTTTCGGCCATCATCTCGCTGCGCAGCTTTTCCTGCCCCGCCGCAATGGCCCCGGCCAGCTCGGCCAGGCGCAGGGCGGTGCCTTCCTGGTGCTTGCCGAGTTGCCCGACGAAGGCCAGGTGGAGCTGCTGGAGAGCGTGCCGGGAGGCCGACTCACCGCCTTCGAGACGTTCGCGCAGGCGGTCGGTTTCGCCCGCCACCATGTCCATCACCCGATCGCTGGCGGTGGTGGTGGCGGCCTGCAGTTCGCGCACGAAATGCAGCTGCTGATGCCCGAAGAGGCTCTCCAGGCGGGCGCCGAGATCATCGGCCAGCGCCTCCCGCCCGAGCGCCAGCCCACGCAGCTTGAAGACAAGGAAAACCAGCCCTGCAATAACCAGGGTAAGAGCGGCAAACAACCAGACGAACAGGGGCGACAAGATGGGGGCGGACTCGGGATTCATTGCCAGAGTATACCGCCCCTACCTGTAAATTAGTTCAGCGCCCGCAGGCTCACCAGAGGTGGCCGGAGCAGCAAATGGCGGGTGCCCAGCCAGCCAGCCAGAGTTACCACCATCACGCCGGCCAGAGCACCGACGCCCAGCGGCAATACGCTGGGCACATAGGGCAGCTTGAACACGAAGTGGCCCAGGGCCCAGCCGATACCGCTGGCCCCCGCCCCGGCCAGTATGCCTGCCACCAGGCCAAGCACGGCAAACTCGGCCAGCAGGGCCGCCCGGAGCTGCGCATTGCGCGCCCCCAGGGTGCGCAGAATGGCGAGCTCCTTTTCGCGCTCGTCGTGGGTCGCCTGAAGTGCCCCGAAGAGCACCACCACCCCGGCCACCACCGCAAAACCGAAGACGAACTGAACGGCGGCAATCAGCTTCTCCACCATGCCGCGCACCTGGCCGATCATGGCCGCCACATCGATGACCGTGAAGTTGGGAAAGGCGGCAACGATGCGGTTGGCGAACTCAAGCTCGGACGGAGGCAGGTAGAAGCTGGTGATGTAGCTCGCCGGGAAGGCTTCAAGCATGCCTTGGCCGGCGATGACGAAGAAGTTGACCCGCATGGAGTCCCAGTCGAGCTTGCGCAGACTGGTTATGCGCGCTTCGCTGCGGGTGCCGGCGATCTCGAAAGTCAGCAGGTCGCCCATGGCCAGTCCGAGGGTCTGGGCCAGGCCCTGCTCCACCGAGAACTGGGGCGTGGTGTCGGCGCCATGCCAGCGGCCGGCCACGACACTGTTGCCATCGGGCAGGCGGGTGTCGAAGGACAGGTTGAAGTCTCGGTCCACCAGGCGCCGGGCGCGATCTTCGGTGTAGTCGTCAGGCCCCACCGGGCGGCCGTTCACCGCCACCAGGCGGCCACGGATCATGGGCTGCAAGCTGGGCTCGGGCCGGCCCGCGTCCCGGAAGAACTGCCTCACCGGGTCCACCTGGTCCGGCTGGATGTTGATCACGAAGCGGTTCGGCGCATCGGCGGGAGTGGCTTGCTGCCAGTTGGTGAGCAGATCGCCCCGCACCAGGGTGAGCAGCAATAGCGCCGTCAGCCCCATGCCCAGGGCCAGCACCTGGACAAGACTGGCCACCGGCCTGCGGCGCAGGGAGGCGATGCCGTAACGCCAGCCACTACTGGCCACACCACGCACCCGACCGAGGGCGACCAGTACCAGCCCGTCCACAGCGGCATAAAGGGCAAAGGCCAGGGCAAACCCCCCCACCACCCACGCGCCAAGCAGCCAATCCCGGGCGATGCCCACCAGCAGGCCGGCCAGCAGCAGCGCGCCGATGGCCCAGGCCGCACCCTCACTGGCGGCGACGCCGTCCCATTCGCGGCGCAATACGCGCAGGGTAGGCACCCGGCCGAGCCGGATCAGAGGCGGCAGCGCAAAACCCAGCAGCAACAGCAGGGAAACAGCCAGCCCGTGCAGCACCGGCCAAAACCCAGGTGGTGGCAGCGGGAAGCCAACCAGATCACCCAGCAGCCCGTTGAGCACGAACTGCACAGCAAAACCCAGGGCACATCCGACAATGCCGGCCGCAAGGCCGAGCAGGGCAAACTCACCGATGAACATGGTCATCAATTGCGCCTGTCCAGCCCCCAGGCAGCGCATCACCGCACATCCGTCCAGATGACGTTCGACGAAGCGCCGGGTTGCCAGGCCAACGGCCACCGCGGCCAGCACCACGGCAAGCATCGCCGCAAAGCGCAGGAAGCGCTCGGTGCGATCCAGGATTGAGCGCACTTCTGGGCGGGCGTTGTCCACCGTTTCCAGGGTCTCGCCACGCTTCAGGCGGGTTTTTGCCCAGGTCTCGAAGGCCGCCACATCCCGTGTCTCACCGGCCAGATGCAGGCGATAGAAAGCCCGGCTGCCGGGCTGGATCAGTTCCGTGGCCGGGAGATCCGTCGCGTTGATGATCAGGCGCGGCAACAGGCTGAAGAAATTGGCGCCACGATCGGATTCGAAGGACAGCACCGCGGCCATGCGCAAGCGTGAAGCCCCCAGCCCGACCATATCGCCGGGGCGTGCCCCCAGGGCACTGGCCAGGCGTTCGTCCAACCACAGTTCTCCAGGGGCCGGAATGCCCGCCGCCGGCGCATCAGCTTGGTTAAGCCCGGGGGCGATACGGATCGTGCCGCGTAGCGGGTGGCCGTCTTCGACCACCTTCACGCCGGCCAACTGGGCACCGTCGGCGGTGCTGGCCATGCTGGTGAAGGTGCTGGACTCCACGGCCTTCAGGCCGAGCCGGATGGCCTCAGCCCGGTAGGAGGGGTCGAGGGCATGGTCGGACACCAACACCAGATCGCCACCGAGCAGTTGGTTGGCTTCACGTCCGAGGGCCTGAGCAACCCGATCGGTAAAGAAACCGACGCTGGTCAGGCTGGCGACGGCGATAACCAGGGCGACCAGCAGCAGGCCGAGTTCGCCGGCCCGCAGATCGCGGCGCAGCATGCGGAGGGAAAGAGAGAACATCGAATCGGTCAGGCGTGGGAAGTCAGGCGTTAGAAATACGGTTCGGTCAGCTGGCAGCGCGAAGTACGGCCTGCCTGCATGATGACTGAAAGCCTCGCGGATTGTTCCCTGTCCTTTCCCACGGGAACTGAATGGCAGGATACCCATCTAGAGGGGAGCTGTATGATTCGGGTCAATGCAGTGCCCATGACTTCGATCTTGTGTCCAATCGACAGTCACTGCCTCCCCACCCGGTCTTGAACCGGGAAAACCGAACCGGAAACCTCTGCCTCTTGCGATGGTGACCTGCACTCCGCTGTGGATCGCCTGTGGCCCCATGTCGCTGATATTGATTGTTCTTCTCCCCTTTCTGGGTAGCCTGTGCGCTGCCCTCCTGCCCGCCAATGCACGCAATGCGGAAGCTTGGCTCGCGGGTATCGTGGCGCTGGCCGTCACAATCATCGTCGGCAGCCTGTATCCCCAGGTCGTAGCCGAGGGAGTTCTGCGCCTGACCATTCCATGGGCCCCGGAACTGGGGCTGGATTTTTCTTTGCGCATGGATGGTTATGCCTGGTTATTCGCCCTGCTGGTTGCCGGCATGGGCACCCTGGTGGTGGTGTACGCCCGCTACTACATGTCACCAGCCGATCCGGTCCCCCGCTTCTTCTCCTTCTTTCTGGCCTTCATGGGCGCCATGCTCGGCGTGGTGCTGTCCGGCAACCTGATCCAGCTGGCCATGTTCTGGGAGCTGACCAGCCTCGCCTCATTCATGCTGATCGCTTACTGGCACCATCGTGGCGACGCACGGCGGGGCGCGCGCATGGCACTCACGGTGACAGGCGCAGGTGGCCTGGCGCTGTTCGGCGGTCTGCTGCTCCTTGGCCAGATCGCCGGCAGTTACGATCTGGACGCCGTGCTGGCGGCGGCAGGCAAGGTCCAGACCCACCCCTGGTACCCGGTGGTTCTGGTTTTGATCGCCCTTGGCGCGCTGACCAAGAGTGCCCAGTTCCCCTTCCATTTCTGGCTGCCCCACGCCATGGCCGCACCCACACCCGTGTCTGCCTACCTGCATTCGGCAACCATGGTCAAGGCCGGGGTCTTTCTGCTGGCACGCTTGTGGCCGGTGCTGTCCGGGTCCGACGAATGGTTCTGGATCATCGGCGGCGCCGGCCTGTGCTCCCTGGTGATCGGCGGCTATCTGGCGATCTTTCAGCAGGACATGAAGGGGGTGCTGGCCTATTCGACGATCAGCCACCTCGGCCTGATCACCCTGCTGCTCGGCATGAACAGCCCGCTGGCCCTGGTGGCCGCGGTGTTCCATATCGTCAACCATGCCACCTTCAAGGCCTCCCTGTTCATGGCCGTCGGCATCGTCGACCATGAGACAGGCACCCGCAACCTGCAACGTTTGTCCGGCCTCTACCGGGCCATGCCGATCACCGCAACGCTGGCGATGGTGGCTGCTGCGGCTATGGCAGGGGTCCCGCTGCTCAATGGCTTCCTCTCCAAAGAGATGTTCTTTGCCGAGACGATTTTCCTGAATCGTCCGGAGTGGCAGCGCATCCTGCTGCCCCTGGCCGCCACCCTGGCCGGCATGTTCAGCGTGGCCTACTCGCTGCGCTTCATCCACCAGGTCTTCTTCGGCCCGCCGGCGCAGGACCTCCCCCATGCGCCCCACGAACCAACACGCTGGATGCTGCTGCCCAGCGCGCTGCTGGTCAGCGCCTGTGTGCTGGTAGGCATCTTCCCGGCCCTGACCATCGGGACCTATCTGCGCCTCGCCACCGATTCGATCCTCGGCAGCGACGCACCGGCCTACAGCCTGGCCGTCTGGCATGGCCTGAACCTACCGCTGCTGATGAGCCTCATCGCGCTGGGCGGCGGAACGGTACTGTATCGCGCCTTTCTTTGGCGCACGGCAGAGGGCGTGCCCTTGCTTGAGCACATCGACGGCAAACGCAGCTTCGACTGGCTCCAGACCATCCTGACCAGCAGCGCCGAGCGTCTCCTGCGGCGCCTGTCCTCCCCCCGCCTGCAGATGCAATTGCTGCTGATCTTCGTCGTCACCCTGGGCGGTGCCCTGGTTGCGCTGTTGCCGGACGGGACATCCTTTGGCACGCGTCCTGTTACGCCGCTCCAGCCAGCCTTCCTGCTGCTGTGGCTTGTGGGCGGCATGTGCGCGTTAAGTGCAGCATGGCAGGCCAAGCACCATCGTCTGGCTGCACTCATCCTCTCCGGCGGCGCCGGCCTTGCCACCAGCCTGACCTTCGTCTGGTTCTCCGCCCCGGACCTGGCTCTGACCCAACTCACCGTCGAAGTGGTCACCGCAGTGCTCATCCTGCTTGGCCTACGTTGGCTGCCGCGTCGCGACGAACGCTACTCTCTGGGGCTGCAGGAGTCCGTGGGCACCCACCTGCGCCGCCTGCGCGACCTGCTGGTGGCCGCAACCTGCGGGCTCGGCCTGGCGGCTGTCACCTATGCGGTACTGACCCGTCCTGACGTGGACGGGATTTCACCCTTTTTCATCGAGCAGTCGCTGCCCGGAGGAGGCGGCCTCAATGTGGTCAACGTCATCCTGGTTGATTTCCGGGGCTTCGACACCCTCGGCGAGATCAGCGTGCTGGCCGTCGTCGCACTGACCGTTTTCGCCCTCCTGCGCCGCTTCCGCCCAGCCCCGGAGAGCGTTGCCCTACCCCACCAGCAGCAGGAACAGGACAGCAGCCAGGATCGCATCCCCGACCCCGATGCCCGCTTGCCCGACGGCTACCTGATGCTGCCCGCGGTACTGGTGCGCCTGCTGCTGCCGCTGGCCACGCTGGTTTCCCTGTTCTTCCTGCTGCGTGGCCACAACGCGCCGGGGGGCGGCTTTGTCGGCGGGCTGGTCCTGGCCACCGCCGTCATCCTGCAGTACATCGTAGGCGGCACGGTATGGGTGGAGTCGCACCTGCGCATTCATCCCCTCTACTGGATCGCCATCGGGCTGCTCAGTGCGGCCACCGCGGGTGCCGCGGCCTGGGTCTCAGGAGAGCCCTTCCTGTCCAGCCAGGCCTGGCATGGGGACATCCCGCTGCTGGGCGAACTGCACCTTTCCAGCGTGCTGCTCTTCGACCTTGGCGTATACATGCTGGTGGTCGGTTCGACGGTGCTGATGCTCGTGGCCATCGCTCACCAGTCCCTGCGCAGCCATCACCGCAAATCTGCTCCAGGAGCCCTCTGATGGAAGTCGTTCTCTCCCTCGCCGTCGGCATCCTTGCCGGATCGGGCGTCTATCTGCTGCTGCGGCCCCGTACCTTCCAGGTCATCATGGGCCTGTCCTTGCTGGCCTATGCCGTCAACCTGTTCATATTCAGCATGGGCCGCCTGCGCATCGGTGAAGCACCCGTCATCGACCCCACCCGCGGCAGCGATCCCGCGCTGTATACCGACCCGGTGCCCCAGGCCCTGGTGTTGACCGCCATCGTCATCGGCTTCGCCACCACGGCCCTGTTTCTCGTCGTCCTGCTGGCCTCGCGCGGCCTGAACGGCACCGACCATGTGGACGGCCGCGAGCCGGACAAAGAATGATGTCGCTTCTCCCCACCACCTCCCGCTTCCACTGTCAGCCGCACCGCCTGCCCGGCGCCATGCGTCATTCCGATCCTGTGGGGGCCATCCCATGAGCAACTGGCAACAACACTTGCCTATCCTGCCGGTGCTGCTGCCCCTGTGCGCCGGAGCCATCCTGCTGTTTCCGGGCGAGACACGACGCGGCTTGCGGGGCGCTATCGCTCTGGGCACGACCTTGCTTCAGCTGGCTGTCGCCATCGCTCTGCTAGCCATCACCGACGGCCATACCAGCGCGCCATGGAGCAGCGAAATCGGCGTCTACTCCCTTGGCAACTGGGCGGCCCCCTTCGGCATCGTGCTCGTGGTAGACAGGCTGTCGGCTCTCATGCTGACCCTCACCGCCATTCTGGGGCTGGCCACACTGATCTATTCCCTGGCCCGCTGGGAACGGGGCGGCAGTCACTATCTGCCCCTGTTCCAGTTTCTGCTCATGGGGCTCAATGGCGCCTTCCTGACCGGTGATCTGTTCAACCTCTTCGTGTTCTTCGAGGTATTGCTGGCGGCCTCCTACGGCCTGGTACTACACGGTTCAGGTCCGGTACGGGTCAAAGCCGGGCTGCACTACATCGCCGTCAACTTGCTGGCCTCGCTGCTCTTCCTGATTGCCGCCGCACTGATCTACGGCATCACCGGGACCCTCAACATGGCCGAACTGGCCCAGCGGGTCGCCCCCCTGGCCGGCAATGATCGCACCCTGTTTAATCTTGGCGCGATGCTGCTCGGCATCGTTTTCCTGATCAAGGCTGGTGCGTGGCCCCTGAACTTCTGGTTGCCAGCGGCGTATGGCGCAGCAACAGCCCCGGTGGCTGGCGTCTTCGCGATTCTGAGCAAGGTAGGGGTGTATGCCCTGCTCCGCTTCGCCGTCTTGCTCCAGGGCTCCGGAGCCCTGGTGCCCTTCGGCGGGGACTGGCTTTTCTACTGTGGCCTGGCCACCATCGCCACGGGCACACTGGGCGTGCTGGCCGCCCAGAAGCTTGAGCGGCTGGCCAGCTTCCTGGTCATCGTGTCCTCCGGCACGCTGCTCGCAGCCTTCGGTTTCTCCGGCACCACACTCACCGGCCCGGCGCTGTTCTACCTGGTCAGCTCGGTGCTTGGTAGCGGTGCCTTCTTCATGCTCATCGAAATGGCCGAACGCAATCGCGCGGCCGCTGCTGACCTACTGGCAATCAGCTTCGAGGCCTTTGGGCTGCAGGACAAGCGCGACTCGGAGCACCCCGACGAGATGGTCGGCGTGGCCATCCCGGCAGCCATGGCCTTCCTCGGCTTGGCTTTCATCTCATGCGCCCTGCTGCTGAGCGGCCTACCGCCCCTATCGGGCTTTACCGCCAAGTTTGCCCTGCTCTCCGCCGCGATGTCTGCCCCGCCGGCCGCGCCCACGCTGCATGCCGGCCTGTTCGTGGCCGCCTTGCTGCTGTCGGGCCTGGCGGGCCTGATGAGTCTGTCAAGGCTGGGCATACGCGTGTTCTGGAGTGCTGAACGCACAACGCCTCACCTGCAGTGGATGGAAGCGGCACCCGTGGCCGGCCTGATCCTTCTGTGCGTTGCCCTCAGCATTGGTGCCGGGCCCGCCTTGTCCTTCTTCAATGCCGCAGCCCGGTCGCTACACCACGGCCCCACCTATGTTGACGCGGTGCTGCAGGGGGGCGCGCCATGAAAAGGCCCCCTCTTATTCCGCTTCTGCCACTGGTGCTCGTGGGCACCTGGCTGCTTCTCAACGACAGCTTGAGCATCAGCCAGATGCTGCTCGGCATCGCCTTTGCCGCATTCGTCACCGTAGCAGTGAAGACCTTGCGCCCACTGCCTGCGTGGCCACACCGCCTGCATGCTGGCGTGGGCCTGTGCTGGCATGTTCTGATTGATATCGCCCGCTCCAACATCGCGGTCGGCAGGATTATCCTGGGGACGACACGACGCCAGCCACCGAGCGGCTTCATGAAGATTCCCCTGGATATGCACGACCCCCACGGCCTGGCCATGCTGAGCATCATCATCACTGCCACGCCTGGCACGGTATGGGCCGGTCACGATACCGAACACAACATACTCACCCTGCACGTACTCGACTTACAGGATGAGGCCACGTGGATACGCACCATCAAACAACGCTACGAACGCCCTCTGATGGAAATCTTCGAATGAACTCCATTCTTCCCATGGCCGTCCATTTTGCTCTGGCCTGCTTTGCCCTGGCGATGCTCTGCGCCATGATCCGCCTTCTGCGGGGCCCAACTGCCGAGGACCGCATCCTCGCCCTGGACACCCTCTACATCAACGGCATGCTGACCATCCTGAGCCTTGGTGTGGGTTTTGGCTCCGTGGTCTATTTCGACATCGCCCTGCTGATCGCCCTGTTCGGCTTTGTTGGCTCCGCGGCAATGGCCAAGTTCCTGCTGCGCGGGGAGGTGATTGAGCCATGAGTGCTGCGGACGTTCCTCTCTGGGCAGCCCTGCCCGCGGCACTGTTACTGATCTGCGGGGGGGTGCTGACCCTGCTCGGCTCCCTCGGCCTGTTGCGCCTGGATACGTTCTACGCGCGTCTCCACGCTCCGACCATGGGCAACACCCTGGGTGCCGGCTGCGTATTGCTCGCCTCAATCCTCAGCGCATCAGCTCTGGCCGGACGGCCGGTGATCCACGAAGTGCTGATCACCGTCTTCATTCTGCTGACCTCGCCGGTCACGACCATGCTGCTGATGCGCGCGGCAATGCTGCGCCGCCGCAATTAAGCCGAAACCTCAGACTGGAGCCAGCCAGCGCTGCACCAGGCGCACCCAGTAGGCCACACCGAAGGGGATCGCCGCATCGTTGAAATCGTAGCGGGGATTATGCAAGGTGCAGCCCCCCTCCCCTGGCCCGTTGCCCAGCCAGATGTAACAGCCAGGCTTCTCCTGCAGAAAGTAGGCAAAGTCCTCAGCCCCCATGCTCGGCTTCGGATCTATGCTTACCTTGCCGTCACCGCACACTTCGGCGGCCACCCGGGCGCAGAACTCGGCCTCAGGCACGGTGTTGATGGTGGGGGGGTAGCCACGCCGGTATTCGAAGCTCACATTGGCACCGAAGGCCGCGCCCACCCCGGCGCACACCCGCTGCATGGCGTCTTCCACCATCGCCTCAACTTCCGGCCGGAAGGCCCGCACGGTGCCACAGATACGGGCGATGTCGGGGATCACGTTATAGGCGTCTCCCGCATGGAACTGGGTGACGGAGAGCACGGCCGCGTCCTGGGGGTCACGGTTACGGCTGACCACTGACTGAAGGGCCTGCACCAGGGAAGCACCGGCCAGCACCGGGTCGATGCCCTGATGAGGCATGGCGGCATGGGCACCATGGCCCTTGATTTCGATGTCAAAACGGTCCGCGCAGGCCATCACCGGGCCGCGGTGGACGGCGATCTCGCCCAAGGGCAGGCCGGGCCAGTTGTGCAGGCCGAACACCGCCTCCATGGGAAATCGCTCGAAGAGCCCATCGGCAATCATCGCCGGCGCCCCCCCCTCTCCCTCCTCGGCGGGCTGGAAGATGAAGACCACCGTGCCGTCGAAATCAGGATTGCGAGCCAGATGTGCTGCCGCCCCCAGCAGCATGGCGGTGTGCCCGTCGTGGCCACAGGCATGCATGCGTCCAGGAATACGTGAATGGTGGTTGAAGTCGTTTTTTTCCTGGATGGGCAGCGCGTCCATATCGGCACGCAGACCGATCATGCGGCCACGGGTGCCGGCCCGGAGGACACCGACCACGCCGGTCTTGCCCACCCCGGTGTGAGTTTCGATGCCCAGGGCACGCAGGCGTTCGGCCACAATGGCGGCGGTGCGGTGCTCCTCGAAGGCAAGCTCCGGATGGGCGTGGATATCCCGACGGATGGCACTGATTTCGGCTTGATCGGCCCGCAGTTTTTCAAGAAGGTGCATGATGCGTCCCGATAGGCGGCCCCGATGGCCGTGACGGAAAGATGATAGCAGCGGGGCATGCCCCGCTCCACCGCAAGAAGCAGGCTCACCAAATGAAACTCTTTTACGCTGATCACTTTGTCCTGCCCCTCCCCGAGGGGCATCGCTTTCCGATGGAAAAATACGCCCGCCTGCGGGAGCGCCTGATGGGCTCCGGCCTGTTCGGGGCAGAGCACTTCCATGTCCCGGAGGCCGCCAGTGATTCCGAACTGCTCCGTGCCCACGATGCCGGCTATGTACAGCGGGTTGTCCGCGGCACCCTGGACAAGAACGATATCCGGCGCATCGGCTTTCCCTGGTCGGAGGCCATGGTGGAGCGCTCCCGGCGCTCGGCCGGCGCCACCCTGGCGGCCTGCCGAGCCGCTCTCGAAGACGGCTGCGCCGCCAACTTGGCCGGCGGCACCCATCACGCCTTCCGTGACCGGGGCGAGGGCTTCTGCGTTTTCAACGACGCCGCCATCGCCGCCCTGGCCATGCGCGCCGAGGGCCGGGTCGAGCGGGTGGCGATCATCGACTGCGACGTGCATCAGGGCAACGGCACCGCCGCCATCCTGGCCAACCGGCCAGAGTGCTTCACCTTCAGCATCCACGGCGCGCGCAACTACCCCTTCGACAAGGAAACCAGCGACCTGGACGTGGAACTGCCCGACGGCACCGGCGACGACACCTACCTCACCGCCCTGCAGGCCGCCCTCGGCCCGGTGTTTGCCCGGGGCAAGCCCGATCTGGTGATCTACCTGGCCGGCGCCGACCCCTACGAGGACGACCGCCTGGGCCGGCTAAAGCTCACCAAGGCCGGGCTCGCCGAGCGGGACCAGCTGGTGTTCGACAAGGTCCGCCAGCGCGGCCTGCCCATCGCCATCGCCATGGCCGGCGGCTACGCCCGGCAGATCGACGACACCGTGGAAATCCACGCCAATACGGTATGCGCGGCGGCACGCCACTTCCGTGCACGTCAGGTTGCCTCGCTATAATCAGGACAAAACCCCAACAAGGAATCCCCGATGCGCTTCGAAGGCTCCGACAACTACGTCACCACCCCGGATCTGATGCTGGCCGTCAATGCCGCCATCCGCCTGCAGCGCCCGCTGCTCATCAAGGGCGAGCCCGGCACCGGCAAGACCATGCTGGCCGAAGAGGTGGCTGCTGCCCTGGGCATGCCGCTGCTGCAGTGGCACATCAAGTCCACCACCAAGGCCCAGCAGGGGCTGTACGAATACGATGCGGTGTCGCGCCTGCGGGATTCCCAGCTGGGTGACGACAAGGTCAAGGACATCGGCAACTACATCGTCAAGGGCACCCTGTGGCAGGCCTTCGACGCCGACGTGCCCACCGTGGTGCTGATCGACGAGATCGACAAGGCTGACATCGAGTTTCCCAACGACCTGCTGCGCGAGCTCGACCGCATGGAGTTCCATGTTTACGAGACCCGCGAGACGGTCAAGGCCCGCCACCGCCCCATCGTCTTCATCACTTCCAACAACGAGAAGGAGCTGCCCGACGCCTTCCTGCGCCGCTGCTTCTTCCACTACATCAAGTTCCCCGACCGGGACACCATGCAGCGCATCGTCGATGTGCACTTTCCGGGCATCAAGCAGGCTCTGCTCAAGGAGGCGCTGGAGGTGTTCTTCGGCCTGCGCGAGATCCCCGGCCTCAAGAAGAAGCCCTCCACCTCCGAGCTGATCGACTGGCTCAAGCTGCTGGTGGCAGAAGAGATCCCCGTCGAGGCCCTGCGCTCTCCCGACCAGAAGGCCAGCATCCCGCCCCTGCACGGTGCCCTGCTCAAGAACGAGCAGGACATGCACCTGTTCGAGCGCCTGGTGTTCATGGCCCAGCGCAACCGCTGACGCACGGCATATCCACCCCATGCTGATCGACTTTTTCCTGCATCTCAAGGCGCGCAAGCTGCCGGTGTCCACCAAGGAGTTCCTGACCTTGCTGGAAGCCATCCAGGCCGGCCTGGCGGGGCACAGCATGGAGGGTTTCTACTTCCTGGCCCGCAGCAGCCTGGTCAAGGATGAATCCCACTTCGACCGCTTTGACCAGGCCTTTGGCGAGTACTTCAAGGGCATTGAGGCCATTCCAGGGCTGGAAGTGGACCTGCCCGAAGAATGGCTGAAGGCCATGATGCAGAAGCACCTGTCGCCGGAAGAGAAGGCAAAGCTGGAAAAGCTCGGCTGGGACAAGCTGATGGAGGAGTTCAGGAACCGCCTCAAGGAACAGAAGGGTCGCCACCAGGGCGGCTCGAAATGGGTGGGTAGCGGCGGCACCTCGCCCTTCGGCAACAGCGGCTATCACCCGGAAGGCATCCGCGTCGGCGGAGAATCAGCCGGTAACCGTACCGCAGTGAAGGTCTGGGACCAGCGGGAATACCGCAACCTGGACGATTCGGTAGAACTCGGCACCCGCAACATCAAGGTGGCCCTGCGGCGCCTGCGCCGCTTTGCCCGCCAGGGCGCACCCGACGAGCTGGATCTGGACGGCACCATTGCTGCCACCGCCCGCAACGCCGGCTACCTGGACCTGCTGATGCGTCCGGAACGCCACAACGCGGTAAAGGTGTTGATCTTCTTCGATGTAGGCGGCTCCATGGACGATCATGTGAAAGTGTGCGAAGAGCTTTTCTCGGCCTGCCGCACCGAGTTCAAGCACATGGAGTACTTCTACTTCCACAACTGCGTGTACGACCACGTGTGGCGCGACAGCCGTCGCCGTCACTCTGAACGCACCCCGACCCTCGACGTGATCCACAAGTACGGGCCGGAGTACAAGCTGGTCTTCGTGGGGGATGCCACCATGAGCCCCTACGAGATCCTGCAGCCCAACGGCTCCATCGAATACAGCAACACCGAAGCCGGTGCCGTATGGCTGCGCCGTCTGGCTGACGCTTACCCGTCCATGGCCTGGCTCAATCCCGAGGCGGAACGCACCTGGGACTATCGCCAGTCCATCGGCATCATCCGGCAGATCCTTGGCGAGAAGATGTTTCCCCTGACCCTGGATGGCCTCACCCGGGCCATCACCCACCTGTCACGCAAGCATTAGGTTCAGGGCACCCGGTAGTTTTCCTGGGTCATGATGTCCACGCCGCACTGCAGGTTCTCGATCCAGTCGAGGAAACGATTGACCATCACCTTGCCCTCGAAGCGGCAGCCGTGCTGGGGCACGATCATTTCCACATCCAGCTGGCGGACCATGTTCACCCAGAAGCGGCAGATCTTGTTGGAAATCATGTAGCGGCGGTGGAAACCGGCCATGGTGATCACGTGATCGTCAAAATCGGTTACCGGCTGGGCGGCCTGATCGTGGTCGACAAGGGACGCGCCCATGTCGCCAGAAAAGAGGATCTTCGACACCGGGTCGTAGAACTGGAAGTTGCCCTCGGAATGCATGAAGTGGGCCGGGAGTGCCTTGATCTTGCTGTCGCCGAGGGCGATGTTCATGCCCTCGTCGGGAATGCCCAGGATGCGGGCGGTGTAGTCCTTGCCAGTGGTGAAGTGGGGAATGAAGCGCGTCCACAGGCGAGAGATCATCACCTTGCAGTGGGTGGACACCATCCACTTGTTGAGGGAGGCGATGATGTCCGGGTCGGCGTGGGTGGCAAAGATGAAGTCCAGCCCCCGGGACGGGAAGAAACGCTGCATGGACATCAGCAGACCGTTGTAGGTCATGTTGCCACCCGGGTCGATCAAGGCCCCGTGATCACCATCGACAATCAGAAACTGATTGCACTGCACGGCATGGTCTGCCTCCTCGTCCACCAGATCATAGAAGGCCAGACAGGCATGCTTGCCATTGTTGAAGAGTTCGACAGCCATGGAAATCGTTACAGGGAGTGAAATCGGACCGCTACTTTATCCGACTCGCCTGATGTGGAAAACATCACACTCAATGTCATTGATCGTAGTCAACGTATTGCCTCGTCACGGGTGACTCTTTGCGGTATCTTGGCCCCCCTGTTTCATGTATTGATGGAGTCCTGCTTGAGAACATCGGTCCTGCTGCTGTCCGTAGCGTGCTTCGCCCTGCTGTCCTCCGGCAGCGCCTCGGCGCTGGGTCCGTCCCCATCCCGTGGGGGCCTTTCTGCCACACCCGGGTCGGCGACCGCCTTCGGAGGCGTACACGCGCCAGGGCAAGTCGGAGTACGCCCTGAAGATCTACGCCGTCCGTCATCCACCCTTTGCGGACCAGGCAGTCGTACGGGCACAGGGCTGAGCACAACCCGTCGAGATCCGTCCGGGCGCATCCAGATCTCCGGCGGAGACGCCGGCCAGATTGGCCGCAACGGCAATATCTACAACTGTTCGGGCACGGGCGGCAGCGGCAAGATCCGCGCCAACGCGGGAGCGGGCAAGGCCAGGTCGGCCTACAACGCACGCACCAATACCCTCAACGCAGCGACCGACGGATACGTAAACCGCTCCGCCACCAGCTCAATGATGCCGCGCAAGACGCCGTCGATGTACGACCCCGCCACCGGCGTGCTGCGGACCACCCGCAAGCCCAGCGCCTACGACATCTACCAGCGGTAAACGAAATACGGGGGCAGTCCCTTTCAGAACGGCCCCCGCCTTGCCTACATCGCCGGCGCCCCGAGACGCCGGCGGAACATCATCACTTTCCGTTCATGGCCAGCATCAGCTGGTTGATGCGCTTCACGAAGCTTGCCGGATCATCCAGCGTGCCGCCTTCGGCCAGCAGAGCCTGATCGAAGAGCACCGCAGCCCAGTCGTCAAACTGCGCATCTTCGTACTTCAGGCGCAACACCACCGGGTGGCTGGGGTTGATCTCGAGAATGGGCTTGGAGATCGGCATGTTCTGCCCCGCCGCCTTCATCAGGCGGGCCAGGTTCATGCCCATGTCGTGCTCGTCGGCCACCAGGCAGGCAGGCGAGTCGGTAAGGCGATGGGTGACGCGGACTTCCTTCACCTTGCCTTCCAGGCTGGCCTTCATCTTGTCGAGCATGTCCTTCAGCTCGCCGGTCTCCTTCTCGACGGCAGCCTTTTCGGCTTCGTCTTCAAGCGAACCCAGATCGAGGCCGCCCTTGGCAACGGACGCCAGCTGCTTGCCTTCGAACTCGGTCAGGTTGCCCACCACCCATTCATCCACGCGATTGGAAAGCAGCAGCACCTCGATGCCCTTCTTGCGGAAGATTTCCAGGTGCGGGCTGTTCTTCGCGGCGTTGAAGCTGTCGGCGGTGACAAAGTAGATCTTGTCCTGGCCTTCCTTCATGCGGCCGATGTAGTCGGCCAGGGATACGACTTCCTCGGCGGTATCCGCCTGGGTGGACGCAAAACGCAGGAGGCCGGCGATCTTGTCCTTGTTGGCGTGGTCCTCGCCGACGCCTTCCTTCAACACCTGGCCGAACTCCTTCCAGAAGGTGACGTACTTGTCTTTGTGGTTCTCGGCGAGGTCTTCGAGGAGGCCCAAGACCTTCTTGGTGCAGCCGGCGCGCAGGGTGTCGATGTCCTTGGACTCCTGCAGGATCTCCCGGGAGACGTTGAGCGGCAGGTCGTTGGAATCCACCACCCCACGCACGAAACGCAGGTACATGGGCATCAGCTTTTCGGCGTCGTCCATGATGAAGACACGGCGCACGTAGAGCTTCACCCCGTGGCGGGCCTGGCGGTCCCACATGTCGAAGGGCGCATGGCCCGGCACGTAGAGCAGCTGGGTGTATTCGTGACGGCCTTCCACCTTGCTGTGGGTCCAGGCCAGCGGCGGCTCGTAGTCGTGGCCGACGTGCTTGTAGAACTCGGTGTATTCCTCGTCGCTCACCTCGGACTTGGCACGGGCCCACAGGGCGTTGGCCTTGTTGACCGTCTCGTCCTCGTCGGTGACAACCTGCTCCTTCTTCTCTTCGTCCCATTGCTCCTTCTTCATCACGATGGGCTGAAGGATGTGGTCGGAATACTTCTGGATGATGGAGCGCAGCTTCCAGCTGGACAGCAGATCGTCCTGGTCATCACGCAGATGCAAGGTGATCTCGGTGCCACGGTCGGCCTTGTCGATGGGCTGAACCGTGTACTCACCGGCGCTGTCGCCGGTCATCGAGCACTCCCACTGCACCGCCTCGGAGGCAGCGAGACCGGCCCGACGGGTACGAACCGTAACCTTGTCGGCGACGATGAAGGCAGAGTAGAAGCCGACGCCGAACTGGCCGATCAGGTGAGCGTCCTTTTTCTGGTCGCCGGTAAGCTTGCCGAAGAACTCCTTGGTGCCCGACTTGGCGATGGTGCCCAGATTGGTCACCACCTCATCGCGGCTCATGCCGATGCCGTTGTCGGCGATGGTCAGCGTGCGGGCAGTCTTGTCGAGGGCCACGCGAATCTTCAACTCGCCATCGTTTTCAAACAGCCCACCGTTTTCGAGGGCTTCGAAACGCAGCTTGTCACAGGCATCGGACGCATTCGAAACCAGCTCGCGGAGGAAGATCTCCCGGTTCGAGTACAGCGAATGGATCATCAGGTGCAGCAACTGCTTCACCTCGGCCTGGAAATTCAGGGTTTGCGCGGACGACATTTGCTCGACAGTCATAAAGCTTGCTCCATGGGGACCGTTAACACCGGGCATATGGGTCCGCCCCTCCGACTTTCAAGCCCCTCGCTTCCAACTTATGGAACGACTTCCCCTGTCTTCCTCACTTCTCTCAAGCGCCAAGACCAGCGCCCACGAGACCGCTCAGGTCTCCCACAGCAATTCATCCCTGCGTCGTTTCCGCTTCGCCGTGTGGCTGGCCTTCGCATTGCTGGCCTCGCTGATCGTCGGCGTGGCCCTGTCCCTCATCCGTTTTGACCAGGAACAAGCCCTGCAGCGGGCAGAGTCAGAGCTCCTCGGCCTGACCCGCGTACTTGAGGAGCACGTAGCCCGCAGCTTCGGCGAGACGGACTCCGCCATATCCGAAATCGCCGGCCAGGTGGCCCAGCGCGGCAGTCTGGATGCCTTTGGCGAGCGGGAGCTGCAAACTCTGCTGCGCCAGCGCAGCACAAACCTGCCCGAGGCAGATTTCCTGTTCGTGGAGCGGGAAGATGGCAGCATCGCCGCGGATTCGAACAGTCCGGCTGAGGGTGCGCAGTCTTCCGGGCATAACGCTGGCCGCAAACCCACCATACCCCCACTGCTACGTGACGGTGTGGAGATTGGCAGCCCGACCCGCAGCCCCACCTCCGGTCAATGGGTAACGCCCCTCAGCCGACAGATCTTCGACCCCCTCGGCAAATATCTGGGCACCGCTGGTGCCGCCATGAGCCACCGCTATTTCGAGGGCGTATACCGCGAACTCGGCCTGTCGCCTCAGGACACCATCCTGATCCTGCATGCCGGCCGCGCCATCACCCTGATCCGCTACCCCCAGGCCGATGGACAGATCGGCGCCAGTGTCACCGACTCGCCAGCCATCGGCGCCGACCTGCAGCAGCGCAGCATGATCGTCACAGTCTCTACCGCCACAGACCCGGTCGAGCGCATCACCGCCTACCGCCGCCTGGCCGAATTGCCGCTGATCGTCGCCACCAGCCGGTCGGTGGACAGCGCCCTGACCGACTACTACGAGCACCGCGACCGCATTCTCGCCGCAGCCGGCGTCATGCTGGCCCTGCTCGGCGCTCTGGCCATCCTGTTGAACCGGGACACCATGCACCGGGACAGAGAGCGCGCCGCTCTGGCCGAACTCAACGCCACCCTCGAACAACGGGTGCACCAACGCACCGAGGAGCTTGAGCATTCCAACCGGGAGCTGCTGAGTTTCAGCTACTCGGTCTCCCATGACCTGCGCGCGCCCCTGCGGGCCATCAACGGCTTCTCCCATGCTCTGGCCGAAGACTATGGCGACCGTCTCGACGAAACCGGGCAGAGCTACCTGATTCGCCTGCGCCGGGCCAGCCTGCGCATGGGCGAGCTGATCGACGAGTTGCAGAAGCTGGCCAGCGTCTCCCGCCACACCCTGCGCATCGAACACACGGATGTCAGCGCCATCGCCCACGAGATTCTCGACGAACTGGCCGCCACCAGCCCCGAACGGGCGGTGCAGAGCCACGTGGAAGCCGACCTGAGCGCGGACGCTGACCCCGTGCTGATCCGCAATGCCCTGCAGAATCTGCTGGCCAACGCCTGGAAGTTCACCCGCGACAGCCAGCCCGCCCTGATACACGTTGGCGGACGCCCCCATGGTGACGAAAAACTGTTTTATGTGACCGACAACGGCATCGGCTTCGACATGGCCCATGCAGCCAAGCTCTTCCAGCCCTTTCAGCAATTGCACCGACGGGACGGTTTCGAGGGCTCGGGGATCGGGTTGGCCAGCGTGCGCCGGGTGGTGGAGCGCCATGGCGGCGCAGTGTGGGCAGAGTCTTCACCGGGCACCGGTACAACCATGTTTTTCACGCTTCCGCGCAGCCCGGCGATGGTGCGCAGGCCCCGGGAAAAGCTCAACGCCTGAGGAGCTCAGCTCTCACACGTAGCGGATCTCGACCACCTCGATTTCACGCAGCCCGGCCGGGCTGGCAAAGCGGATCACATCCCCCTCCCGCGCCTTGAGCAAGGCGCGGGACAGGGGCGCAATCCAGCTGATGCGCCCCTCCGACGCATTGGCTTCATCCACGCCGACGATCTGATAAGTCTGCTCGTCCGTCCCGTCGACGTCGCAAACGGTCACCGTGGCACCAAAGAACACCTGCTCGGTGTTCTCCTGCTCGGAGGGTGTCACCACCGTTGCGCTTTCCAGGCGCTTGATCAGGAAACGGATACGCCGGTCGATTTCGCGCAGACGCTTCTTGCCGTAGATGTAATCGCCATTCTCCGAGCGGTCGCCGTTGGACGCCGCCCAGCGGACGGTCTCCACCAGCTGCGGACGCTCGTCCCGAACCAGATTGTCGAGCTCCAGGCGCAACACCTCATAGCCCCGGCGGGTCATGTAATTACGGGTGCCGGGCGGCAAGCTCGGCACCCCGGGCAGCGACTCTTCGTCGTCTTGGTCGTTTTCCTTCACGAAGGCCTTATTCACCCTGGCGAACTCCGGAGATGCTGTTTGGGGAGACGAATGTTAGGGGCCACCCGCCGGGCTGGCAAGTTGCCGCGGCAGGTGGCCCCTTGGAGTGCGCCGGAACTTCAGTGATAGACGGCCGGCTGGGTCATCAGGGTGTCGTAATCGGCAATCCAGTTCTCGAATTCATCCATCTCGGTCGCCGACGCGCTGAGCTCACGCAGCTCCTGCCGAAAACGGCGTGCCGCCTCATCACGGAACAGCATCCCGACCCCTCGCCGTTTGTCGATCACCTCGACCGCATCGACATTCGGGTAGTCCACCACGTAAAGCACCGGATTGTTGAGCATGATGTTCATGGCCGTTCTCCTGATTGCTGGGTTTTACCGCGTGGGTACTATCGCTACTGTCGGTGGGAACACGATCGACGGCTTCAAGTTCCCCGACGACGTTGTATTTCGACGGCCCCACGCCTAAGATTCACGAGAATCCGCTCTCGGCCTGTATTCCATCCGGCATGAATGACTGCATAGAACCCGACGCCGACGTAACCAGCCTGACCTCACGGCTGGCAGTCCTGACCACCGAACACCGGGACCTCGACGCCGTCATCACCCAGATATCCCAGGCCCCGCCCCCCAACAGCGAACTGCTGTTGCGGCGCCTGAAGAAACGCAAGCTCCTGCTCAAGGACAGAATCGCCATGATCCAGCGCATGCTTGATCCGGACGTCCCCGCCTGAGCCCTCCCTCCACCCGACACCACCCGACAACGCATGCCCATTCACCGTAACGCCGGGGCCGACACGCTCGCCCTGCACGCCGGCCAGACCCCCGACCCGGTGCACCGCTCCCGCGCCACCCCGATCCACTTCACCACCAGCTACGTCTTCGAAGACAGCGAGCAGGCCGCCGCCCTGTTCAACCAGGAGCGCGCCGGGCACGTCTATTCGCGCATTTCCAACCCCACCAACGCCGTACTGGAGGAGCGCATCGCCGCCCTCGACGGCGGTGTGGGCGCCATCGCCTGCGCCAGCGGCCAGGCCGCCCTGATGCTGGCCATCACCACGCTGATGGGCAATGGCGGCCATATCGTGGCCTCACGCTCCCTGTATGGCGGTTCCCACAACCTGCTGGGCTATACGCTGCCACGCTTCGGCATCCACACCACCTTCGTGCCCGCCGGCGATCACCAGGCCTGGCGCGACGCCATCCGCCCCGAAACCCGCCTGCTGTTTGGCGAGTCCATCGGCAACCCCGGCCTCGAAGTACTCGACATTCCCGCGATTTCAGCCATCGCCCACGACGCCCGCGTGCCGCTGCTGGTGGATGCAACCCTGGTCACGCCAGCGCTTCAGTGCCCGATTGATCTCGGTGCCGACCTGGTTATGCACTCCGCCACCAAATACCTGGGCGGCCATGGCGTGGCCATTGGCGGCCTGCTGGTAGATGGAGGCAGCTTCGACTGGGAGGGCTCGGGCGGCAACTTTCCGACCCTGACCGAGCCCTACGACGGCTTTCACGGCATGGACTTCACCGAAGAGTCCTCGATAGCCGCCTTCCTGCTAAGGGCCCGCCGCGAGGGCTTACGGGATTTTGGCGCCTGCCTGTCGCCCATGAATGCTTTCCAGATCCTGCAAGGCATGGAAACCCTGGGCATGCGCATGGAACGTCATGTGGCCAACGCACGCCAGCTGGTCGCGCATCTGGTCAAGCATCCCCTGGTGGAGTCGGTCTCCTGGCCCGAACTCGACAGCCATCCCGACCACGCACTGGCCTCGCGCCTGCTCCCCAAGGGCTGCGGTGGCGTGTTCAGTTTCAGCCTGAAGGGCGGGCGCAGGGGTGGCACGGCCTTCATTGAGGGCCTGCGCCTGTTCTCCCATCTGGCCAACGTGGGCGATGCCAAATCCCTCGCCATCCACCCAGCCAGCACCACCCACTTCCGCATGTCGCCCGAGGCCCTGCTGGCAGCCGGCATCACTGAAGGCACCATCCGCCTGTCCACCGGGCTGGAAACCGCCGCCGATCTGATCGAAGACCTGGACCGCGGTCTCTACGCCGCCCAGAAAGCCACCGCCTGACCCCACTGCCGATGAACCACAAGCTCCCCCCCTACCACTACACCGGCGGCCGCAAGACCGAAGCGGGCCGTCCCACCATCCTCTTCATCCACGGGGCCGGACACGACCACAGCGTATGGACGCTGCAGAGCCGCCACTTCGCTTCCCATGGCTGGAATGTGATCGCTCCCGACCTCCCCGGCCATGGCCGTTCCGCGGGCCCGCAGCTCGACAGCATTGAAGCACTGGCTGACTGGATCGTGGATTTCGCATCCAGACTGGGCCTTGGTCGAATCGCCCTGGCCGGCCACAGCATGGGCTCGCTGATTGCCCTCGAAGCCGCCTCCCGTGCGCCTGAGCTCATAAGTCATCTGATGCTCATCGGCTCTGTCGCGCCGATGCCGGTGGCAGCGCCCCTGCTGGACGCCACGCTGTCGAACCGGGACAAGGCCCACGCCATGATCAACCAGTGGTCCTATGCCCCACGCGCCCAGCTCGGCGCCAGCAGCATCCCGGGCATGAACCTCACGGCACTCAACGAACGGCTGATGCTGCGCCAGGCCGCTGGTGTGCTTCACCGGGACATGGCCGCCTGCAACGCCTACACCGGGGGGTTCGAGGCCGCCGCGCGAGTGGTCTGCCCTAGCCTGATACTGAGTGCGGCCCTTGATCGCATGACTCCCCCCAAGGCCACCGCACCGCTGGCGGCGGCCTTCCCGAACACCACCTCCCTACGCAAGCTCATCATTCCGGGCGCCGGCCACGCCATGATGTCCGAGGCCCCGGGGGCCGTGCTCGACGCCCTGTGGAACTTTGTCTGCGCTTTCCCCTCTTCCGCTCAGGAGCCGCGATGATCTGATCCTGCCCTGCCAGCCATCCCCATCCAAAAAACGATAACGGAGACAAAACATGGCTCAGCCCCCCACCCCCGCAGAAGAACAAGCCGGCGCCGGACTCCCCTTCCCTACCATCCGCAGCGTCGGCTTCGGTGCACCATTTCAGTGGATTGCCCGTGGTTTTTCCGATCTCAAGGCTTGCCCGGTACCCAGCCTATTCTACGGCTTCTGCTTTACCGCGATGGGTCTCCTGGTCACCTTCGTGTTCGAGCACGCCTATCAGTACACGTCGGCGGTAACCACCGGCTTCTTGCTCCTGGCACCTTTCTTTGCGATGGGGCTCTACGAACTCTCCCGTCGGCGGGAGCTGGGCCAGGCATGTGCACTGGCCCCCACCCTGACGGTTTGGCGCCGCAATGCCGGTAACATCGCGGTCTTTGCGGCCGTCCTGACCGTCATTTTCCTGATCTGGGCACGGGCGTCGCTGGTTGTCTTCGCCATTTTCTATACCCGGGAGATGCCCAACCTCAGCGGTTTTCTGAGCCAGGTCCTGAGCATGGAAAACATGGAGTTCCTTCTGGTGTATTTCGGGGTTGGTTTTGTCTTCGCACTACTGGTTTTTGCCGTCAGCGTGGTCTCCATCCCCCTGATGCTCGACCGCAACCAAGACGCCGTCACGTCCATGTTGGCCAGCATCCGCGCCCTTGCCGAAAACCCCATGCCGCTGCTGGTATGGGCCGCCCTGATCGTCGGCCTTACCTTGCTGGGCTTCATGAGCTTCCATCTTGGCCTGGCCGTTCTCATGCCGGTGGTTGGGCACGCTACCTGGCACGCCTACCGGGATCTGGTCGAACCCCTGAAAACCTAGGCCCGCGCACGCGCCAGCGCAATCACTGCAGCCAGCACCACTCCACCACCCGTCATCTGGATGAGGCTCACCGACTCATCCAGAAAGACGGCAGCAAGCACGAAGGTGATGACTGGCTCCAGCGTTGACAAGGTCGCTGCATCGGAGGCCCCCAGGCGCTTCACGCCCGCGAAGAAACCCACCATGGCCAACACGGTAGACACCAGCGCAATGGCCAGCACGCTGCTCCACCCCACGACCGATGCGGGAAAGCGCGGCGACTCCAGCATCACCCCCAGCCCAAACACGACAGCCGCTGACAGCATCACCACCGTTGCGGCCCCAAGGGGCTCTTCCTCTCGCAGCACCCGGCTGCCCACCAGGATGTATACCGAGTAGATGAGCGCCGCCGCTACACCCAGGGCGATCCCCAGCGGGCTGCCCTCCAGGCCGGACCCAATGGTGAGGCCGGTGCCCAACAAGGCCGCCAGCACCGCAACGGCCCGCAGGCGAGTCATGCTCTCCCCCAGGAATATGGCCCCAATGACGGTGACGAGAAAGGGATAGAGATACAACAACAGCGCCACCAGGCCGGCAGAAGCATGGTTCAGCGCCAGGAAAAAACACAAGGACTGGCCCACGTAACCGACGCCTCCCATCAGCACCAGCACCATCCTGTTGCGTCCCCGGGGCCACGAGCGCCGCGTTAACGTCATCACCACGGCCATCACCACACCAGCAATCAGAAAACGCAGGAAGAGCAGCATCGAAATTTCAATGCCATCTGCAACTGCAAAGCGGGCGAAAATCGCCATGGCGCCAAAGGAGGCTGCCGATAGCGCCACCAAACCTGCACCCCACATGCGTGAATCCGCCATCACCATCACCCGCCGCTTGAGCCCTGCGCCAAAAGGGGCTGATGCTGCCGTCCGAACCGTCACCGGTCAACGCTGGCCCGTCCGCATTGCCCGCCGACACTTGCATCCCGGGCCGGATTGGCCAGAATGTCGGGGCAATGTCCGTATACCACCCTGCATCCAGAATGAGGCTTCCATGACCCTTCGCCTGATCCGCCCCCTGGCGCTGCTTGCCTTCGGCTTCGTCCTCCCCCATGCCCACGCTGCCGATGCTCCTTCCGCGCCGGCCCTTCCCACCGCCGACATTTCCGTTGAAAGCAGCCGCAGCGCCCCCAACGATCTGTTCCGTGCCCAAGTCTATGCGGAGGCGACCGATGCCAATCCGGGCGACGTGGCCCGTAAGGTGAATGCCATCGTGACCCAGGCCATCAGCACCGCCAAGGGTGTTCCGGCGGTCAAGGTCCGCTCCGCCGGCAACTCGACCTATCCGGTCTATGGCAAGACCGGTCGCAGCATCGAAGCCTGGCGAATGCGCTCCACCCTGGCCCTGGAAAGCAACGATGCCGCAGCCCTGTCCGAGCTCCTCGGCAAACTGCAGCAAAGCATGGCGGTGGCCGGCCTGAGCGCCGCCCCCTCGCCTGAAACCTGGAAGAAGATCGAGGACGAGGCCATTGCCGATGCCCTCGGCGTCTTCGAAGGACGCGCCCGCCTCGTGGCCGGCAGCCTGAAAAAGAAGTGGAAGATCAAGCACCTGAGCATCAACACCGGAGGCATGCAACCCAAACATCCGGTGGTCTATGCCCGCGCCGCCATGATGGCCGACGCGGCCCCGGCGCCAGCCCCCATCGAAGCCGGAGACAGCCCGGTAACGGTCAACGTCAGCGGTCAGATCGAGCTGATTGAATGATTGCCCTGATCCAGCGAGTCCTTGAGGCCCGCGTGACCGTAGCCGGGCAGACCGTGGGGGAGATCGGTCCGGGCCTGCTGGCCCTGGTCGCCGTCGAGAAGGGTGACCAGCCAGCAAACGCATCCCGCATGGTGGAGCGCCTGCTGGGCTATCGGGTGTTCTCCGACGACGAAGGGAAGATGAACCGTTCCCTCACCGATACGGGCGGCGGACTCCTGCTGGTCTCCCAGTTCACGCTGGCGGCCGACACCGCCAAGGGCACCCGGCCGAGCTTCACGCCAGCCGCCGCACCTGCCGATGCAGAGCGCCTTTTCAATGAACTCGTCGCCCACGCCCGCCAACGCCACCCGCTGGTGGCCACCGGCGAGTTTGGTGCCGAGATGACGGTTTCCCTGGTGAATCATGGCCCTGTCACCCTTCGGCTTACGGCCTGAGCGCTGGGCCGCCCTGCTGCTGCTCGCAGTGCTGGCTGGCTGCAGCCAGACACCGCCACGGCAGGCGGGGATTCCCACACCCCGCACGGCACCGCCCGCAGGCGGCTGGTTTGCCCTGCCGAGCCACGACCACGCCCAGGAGGTCGTGCTCTACGCCCTGGGCCTGCTCGACACAGGCTACCGCTTTGGCGGCAAGAACCCGGAGGCCGGGCTCGACTGCAGTGGCATGGTGAGCTACATCGTCGAGCAGGTCAGCGGCCGCAAGCTACCCTACAATGCGGCGGGCATCGCCGAGCGCACCCGTCCCGTCGCCACCCAAGCGCTCCGCCCAGGCGACCTGGTTTTCTTCAACACTCTGGGCCGGGCCTATTCGCACATGGGCATCTACATGGGCGACGGCAAGTTCATCCACGCCCCCAGCAGCAGGGGCAAGGTACGGGTAGACCGCCTGGACAGCCGCTATTTCTCCGAGCGCTTCGAAGGCGCCCGGACGTTGTTGCCAGACGGCTGACCCCACAGGCAACAGGGATCAGGCCTATTCCTTCAGCCAGCGAGCCGCATCAAGCGCGTAGTAGGTCAGAATGCCATCGGCCCCGGCGCGCTTGAAGGCCACCAGCGATTCCAGTACGCAGGCCTGCTCGTTGAGCCAGCCATTCACTGCGGCAGCCTTCAGCATCGCGTACTCGCCACTCACCTGGTAAACGTAGGTGGGCACCTGCAGTTCGCTCTTCACCCGGCGGACGATATCCAGGTAAGGCATGCCAGGCTTGACCATGAACATGTCGGCCCCTTCGGAAATGTCCAAGGCCACTTCACGAATCGCCTCGTTGGAATTGGCCGGGTCCATCTGATAGGTGTACTTGTTGCCCTTGCCCAGGTTGCCGGCGGAGCCCACCGCATCCCGGAACGGGCCATAGAAGCACGACGCATACTTGGCCGAATAGGCCAGGATGCGCGTGTGAATCTGCCGCGCCTGGTCCAGTTCGGCACGGATGCGCGCCACTCGGCCATCCATCATGTCAGACGGCGCCACCACATCGGCACCAGCCTGGGCGTGACACAAAGCCTGCTTGGCAAGCACCTCCAGGGTTTCGTCGTTGAGCACGTACCCCGTCGCGTCGATCAGACCGTCCTGCCCGTGGCTGGTGTAGGGGTCGAGGGCCACGTCGGTGATCACCCCCAGTTCCGGGAAGCGCGACTTGAGGGCCTGCACCACGCGGGGCACCAGGCCGTCGGAATTGAACGCCTCTTCGGCCCCAAGGGACTTCTTGTCGGCCTCCACCACCGGGAACAGGGCCAGCGCCGGCACGCCGAGGGCAACCGCCTCCTCGGCCACCTGCAGCAGGCGGTCCAGGGACATGCGGCTCACCCCGGGCATGGAGGGCACGGGCTGGACGATCTGCTCGCCCTCCAGCACGAACACCGGGTAGATCAGGTCATCCGTCGATAAGCGATGCTCACGCATCAGACGACGGGAAAAATCATCGCGACGCATACGACGCATGCGGCTTGCAGGAAAGGCAGACTGGACTGGACTCATGAGGATCTCACGTACTTACATCTGGAAACGAAATGGGGTAGGAACTTTCTTCCCGCATAAATGTACAAAGCAACAGATGGTGCTGAACCGTCTCCCGCTATACCTCCCTGAGCGGGGCCTTGAGCAAGCAAGGCGCTTTTGACCCCCGGCTCCCCTTGCCGGGGGTTTTTCTTTTCCGGCCTTCGGCCCCACCCCAACGGCACTGCGCAACTCAAGGCTGAATTCTATGCCCAAGCGCCCCTCTGGAACTTGATCTCTGAAAACACAGAACCACTCCGGAGAGTGGTTCTGAAAACTATCGTACCGCCACGGCAGGGATCCCACCCCGTTCAGTGCGAACTATCCGGTGAACGAAAGGCCTGGTTCTGCCCGCCAGACAACGGCGTCCTTACAATCAGATGTACGGCACAGGTATCCATGACACCTGCCCAATAATCCAGCCACCACGTAAACGGGACCATTATTATTTTCCTCTCTGTCTCAGAAGTGGATTGCTTGTCGGCGAGAGAGCACTAAAACCATCGCCAGCAACCCTTTGGGGAGATTTCGTGGAGACAGCTTGCACCCGGGTGGCGGTGCCGGACGAGAACTAATACTCAGATTTCGTCAGATTTTTGTTACGCCAGGGGTGAGCCGTGATACCCGCAGCAATCGGAGTCACTGGCAATCAACAGCCCTTCGGATCAGCCGAAACAACGGCTCAACTGCCCCTTCGGCACGCTCTGGATCCTGCGCAGCAACGCGTGGGACACATCAGGCACCTTGTAGCGGCCGCGCAACTCGTCCTCAAGCCTGAGCAGCAGGCTGGCCGCCATCTCCGCGTCAGCCAATGCCCGGTGGTAGCGCCCCGCCACCGGCAACCCGGCAAAATCGACCAGCACACCGAGCTTGTGACTGGGCGCCTGGGGAAAGACACGCCGCGCCACCAACATAGAACAAGCAAATTCCTGGCACCGGCGTCGGCCAATCCGGGCCAGTTCGGCATCCCAGAAGCGGCTGTCAAATGCTGCGTTGTGGGCGACCAGGGGATAGTGGCCAACAAAATCGGCGACCTGCCCCATCACAACCTCTGCCACAGGTGCGGCACGCACCATCGCATCGGAAATGCCGGTGAGCGCCTCAATGTGCGAAGGAATGCGCACCCCGGCATTCATCAGGCTCTGATAGCGATCCACCACCTTGCCGTCCTGCAGGATGACGGCCGCGATCTCCGTGGCCCGGTCGCCCTGGGCCGGCGACAGCCCGGTGGTCTCGAAGTCAATGACGGCGACGGGCTCCATGTGTTTTCCTTCTGCACACAACACAAGATCGGATGATCGACGGGCCCCTGCAGCGCACTGCTTAAGGAACACCCGGCCCATGACGCCGCGACGAAGCGCCAAACCGGCATGCCCATCGGGTGCCTTTAGCCAACCGGCCAATACAAAGCAAAAGGCCCAGTCCGAAGACTGGGCCTTTTGTTTGTTTCTTTGGTCGGGGCGGCGGGATTCGAACTCGCTACCCCTTGCACCCCATGCAGTTAAGACGGACATCCCGAGATCGCCACTTGCATACAAAATCCGTGCAAACGTTGTGTTTTTTTTGTTTGTTTTCAATGAAGTAGATTTATAATGCATCCATGTCAATCCAGCAGAATCCCGCTTGAAGCAAGTCTGTTTGTTGGGCACATTGTTGGGCACAATTTGATGTGCCTACACATAAGAAGGAATCACGGATGCCACTCACTGCCAAGGAGCTCGAAAATCTGACACCTGAGGACGCCGGACGAAAGTTGTCCGACGGGGACGGTCTTCATGGCCTTGTTCGCGTTAGCAAGGGCGGCGTCATGAGTGTCTTGTTCCGGTGGCGCTTTCGTCACGGCGGCAAGTCTCACGATTACACGTGTGGTACGTGGAAGAAGGGTGTAAGTCTGCCAAGCATCCGAAAGCAAAGGGACGCCGCCGCTGCCATCCTTGCAACTGGCAAGAACCCAAACGAAGAACGGAAGCTGTCCAAGGAGCAGGCAGCAGCGGGGCAAAAAGCTGAGCTAGCGCAGATAGAAGCGCAAAAGGCGGCTCTGCGCACGTTCACGGATGCTCTTTCTAGCTGGTACGAGTCGAAGGAGATTACTGACCGCAGAGACGGCGGGGAATATCTGAAGCGAGCAATTGCAAAGGATGTTTTGCCCAAACTGAAGGGCGTGGCTTTGACTGACCTCACTAAGAGCATGGTTGCCGATATCCTGCATGACGTAGCCAAACGAGCCCCCGTCATGGCAAACAGGCTCCATGCGAGTTTGAATCAGTTCTTCAGATATTGCTGTGATGAGCGTGAGTGGATGACCAAGAATCCACTTGACGGAACTAAGCGGGCCAAAATCGGCGGCAAGGAAGAACCACGGGAACGAACCCTATGTGATCCGGCCAACCCAGAAAAACATGAACTGAAGGAGCTTCGGGAAGCAATGGAAAGGGCCAAGCTGATTGATAGCACCAAGGCGGCCCTTTGGATCATGCTGGGCACGGCATGCCGTATCGGCGAAGTTACTCAAGCTCGATGGGCTGACGTTGATCTTGAGCGAGGTGTATGGACTATTCCCCCGGAGAACTCGAAGAACGGAAAGACTCACACCGTCAGTCTTTCCGCTTTTGCGTTGAGGCACTTCAAGACTCTCCATGAAATCAGTGGTGGGCGTTCGGAATGGGTCTTGCCGTCCAGTTCTAGGAACGCAAAGAAGGGGAGTGGCCCTGTCTGTGTAAAAAGCATTAATAAACAGATCAATGACCGCCAGCGTGAAACCCCGATGAAGGGAAGAAGCAAAGCTACGGGCTCTCTTTGCCTATCGGGGGGGCATTGGACTCCTCACGATTTAAGACGGACTGCCGCAACGATTATGGGCCAATGCGGCGTACTCTCAGAAATCATTGAGCGCTGCTTGAATCACGTTGAGAGCAGCAAGCTAAAAAGAACTTATCAGCGTCAAGAACCGCGTCAGCAGATGAGGGAGGCGTGGGATTTGCTCGGGCTTCGAGTCGAAACGCTACTTTCCGATGAAAATGTGAGCGTGGTCAATTTCAATAACAGAGCAGCTTAAAGCATATGGTTGACATCCATAATGGACCACGGATAAGCTAACTCCACTTCCCTTAAATAAGAAGGGAAACGAGTATCGGACCCCTAGTTCATGGGGCATGATCTAAAAGGTCATGTGATGCGCAAAGGCCAATCGGCTTCAAGCGCACCGCATGGCCTTTTTGTTTTTGCGCTTTCATTTCACGAGAAAGATGCAAACCATGCCCGTCAAACTCATCAAGTCAGAAACAACTTCAAGCAAGCCGAAAGCTGAAAAGCTCATGAACTTGCCTCCCAAGAAGGGGCGGCGCGGGCATGCAAGGGTTCGTATTCCGGCCATTCCTCTCGACATGCCCGGACGCTACGGAACAGGGAACGTGCTTGCCGTAACCGGGTGGTCAGCATCGAACCTCTGGAACCGAATTCGTGACGGTCGATTTCCCCCACCTCAAAAGGACGGAAACCGTGCTTGGTGGCCCACCTCTGTTGTGCGGGAGGCGCTCGGGCTATAAAAAAATCCCCCAGCTTGTGACTGGGGGAGCAATGGGGGAAACCCCCGCGAGTAAAAGAAGGAAATTCATCATGGCACAGTCCATTACCGCTGTCCAAACTCTGCGGAACAACCACAACTGCGAATCTAAAGAAGGTGATTGCGGGAAGTCAGCAAATAGTTCCGCAGCTCGAAAGAGCAACGCAAGGGATGTAGAGAGGTCTGATTCTTATAGGGTTTCATCCAAAAAGCCGGACTTCAGCCTTGGGCGAAGAGGAGCGCCTGAAATCGGCATTCTGCTGAATCCAATATCTCCAAAGATAGCGGATCGTCCTTACCCTTCAGCAATAGCCTCAAAGGATTCGGTGCCGCAATACATCAGGGATATCGACTCGCTAAAAGAGTCAAAATTGAAGCAAGCGTACCCAAAAGAACATACCTCATGGCGAAACAGGCGGGACTATGCAAAGAAAACAGGCATTCCGTTCTATCCGCCTTGGAATTCATTCCCTGTCTTCCTTCGAGAGCTTGGCCCTATTCCCGCCGATGGATACACACTGGACAAGCTTAATCCGGAGGGGGGATACACTCCGGGCAATGTTCGATGGGCCTCCAAAGAGACACAAACTCATAATCGGCGAAATACTGTGTGGCTTATTCACGAAGGGCAGAAGTTGCCTTTGGCTGTGTGGGCAAGCCGAACAAATCAAGCTGAATCAACATTGAGGTGGCGGCACGATCAAAACTGGCCACACGAAAACATAATCACGGGGATTTCTCCCGCGAAAAATCGACCGTTGCCGTTTGGGCATCCATGGCCCATCCGATATGCACAACAATGGGAGGGGTACTTTCAGAGAGACGCCGCTGGCCGTATTGATCGGCTCGATTACCTTATTCTTCAAACATCCAAGCACCTGAAGTCTCTGTCTGAGCGTGCGGACTCATTCTGCTATCCGGCGGATTACTCACCCACCAAAGAGGAAGAGATGGCTTTAGAGAAATTCAATCGCGAATACGATCTTTGGTCTGGTTTTTGGCGACATGCCCAAGGGTTAAGAGCTCGATAGGGTCAAGTCTCAATCGGGCTTCAAGATTGATTTGGATGAATGGAAAGCCGTTGCAATCAATTGCACCAACATCCCCGATTTCTCGGGGGACGGCCCAGACCCCGTTTTGGTCTGGATATGAAGGAGAAACGCTATGAGTACGATGAACTTCGCCCGAGTTTTGGGAGCCAAATCAACCCCCGCTTTGACGACGAAAAAGAAGGAGCGAGGGTTTGACATTGCCACGACCCCGCCGGGGTATGCGCACATATTCAAGAATGAAAAGCCAAAGAGCGAAGTAAATCATTCACCATTGGCTTGGAAGGTTCGCGCTGCTGGATTGATCCGCTGATACCCACTGCTCCCGACTTTTCCAAGAGGCCGGGAGCCTTTTTCATGGAATCCCACAAAATGTCACATCCTCAAAAAATCAATATAAAGCAACGTCTTGCCGCGAGGTTACTGGCTTCGGGCCTAACGCGGGATCAGACAGCCAAGCACGTTGGAGTTGATCCAACAACCCTCAGCAAGTGGAGGAAAAACCCAGCTTTCGAGGACCATATTCATACGCTACTAACCCAACACGAGCAGGAGGCTCTTCAAACCATGCAAGCCCTGAAGCTGAAGGCTGTAGAACGTTTGTCCGAACTCCTACAATCAAAATCCTCTTCTATTGCCCTTCGAGCAGTAGAAGCCGTGCTGAACCGCACCCGAAATGCCTACTCGACAAAATCGGGCCTGTCTGAAGAGGACGTTGCGTGGAGGGCAATGCAGCAAGAGCTAGAACGAATCGCAGCGGATGCGAACCAGCAAGAGAAGGAGTCTCAACCATGAGACAACTAAACTCACTTGAGGCCTCGTGGTCGGCGCAACTCACGGCCTTCATGCTTTACACGATAGCTAGTTCAGTCGGGCTTTCACCTCTAGAACTACCCAGAATGAATCGGCAGCAGCTTTGGAAATCGTACAAAACAGCCAGCCAGCTACGAAGCATTGCCGTGATTCCGCGTCAAATCGCGCAGGCATTGACTATTGGTGAGGTGATCGCCTGCCACCTAGGGCGGCATTGTGACACACCGGCCTTTCCCGACGCAGAGAGCATCGGAGAGGTTGTTGAAAAAGTATCGCTAACCGGAAAAAAGGTTTTCGGAGAGAAGATGCTCAACAACCACGAAGAGGCGAAGCATATGGTATCTATTCTTGTATTCTTCTCAGTTGTTGAACTTCTTGAAATTGAACACCCGTATGCGGAGGGCTATGCCAAAGCACTCGGGTACCGCTTTGATTCGGCGGAGGAGCTTAACCCACTTGAAGAAGTTGGTCTAAAATAAAATTGCTATGAACGAAGCGAGTTGAATTTACTCTTCTCCATTTAGTAAGCATTGACCTTATCCGCTTTCCCATACAAATAGATTACTTGAAGCCGAGCTTTCATACGACCTTCAGAGGTAGGGACATTAAAGTATTGCACTTCATCCCCTCCAATATTCTGCACTGACGCAGGCGGGCCTAGTGTTTCTATCACAAGGAATTTCTGCATTCCTCGCAGGTACATCGCGTAAGTTGCAGCATCACATTTATTGCCCGACAGGCACCATTTGAGCATTCCAGCTTTCCGAACCTCTTCCTGCTCATTGTTGCCGGCTACTTCAGCGCTCTGCCTTGCTTTGGCTGGGGCGTCATCGAGCTTTCTTTGTGAACCTGTGGTGCATGGTGCTTCTTGGTAAACAGTGCGTCCGTCAGCGCCTGAGCAGCGGTAGACGTCGGCGTATGCGGCGCTCGAAGCTAAGAGTAGGCACGCCGAGAGTGCTCCACCAAGCATCGTTTTCGCGGCCTCTGGTCGGTCACTGTTCCGCCCAGTAGAGCTCTTGTCTATCGCACCGCTGCCTGTGGTGAGAATCTTCTTCATTTTGCACCTCCAAGTATGCGAAATGCGCATTTTGCAGCATATGTTATGAAGACGGAAGTAGCTCTAGCCGCGAATCTTGCCGTATTTAATGGGCAGCGCGGTGCAGTCAGATCAGGCCTTCGGACGAGTCGTGAGGGAGCTTCGGCAGCGGAAACGCTTGTCGCAGGAAAAGCTCGCTTTCGCAGCAGGTCTTGATCGGAACTACATCTCTTTGATTGAGCTTGGGAAGAACTCCGCAAGCGTGAAAACCATCTTCAAGCTGTGTACCGCTTTGGGTGTTCGCCCATCTGAGTTGTTTGAGCTTGTCGAATCTGGGTTGGAGGGCGATTGAATGACTGCACCTCAATCAGTGAGCAATCGGCCATCACGTTCTTGTGGATGATGGTAGACGTACGCGACAGAGGAACGAAATACCACGCGGCAACTGCGAATGGATCGTTTTAAGTGCTCTTTGTGCCGACAAGATCCCCAGTAGGGCGCCTCGAAAAACCTCAGCTTGCCCACCCTTGGTAAAATTACATCGTCCTGACCCCTGCTGCAGCTTATCCCGATGAAACAGCGTAGTGCCATCAAGACTGACCTGTTTGCCGACGAACACC
>NZ_JAQVCN010000036.1 GCF_028689785.1 Zoogloea sp.
TGTGCTCTTCCGATCTCGTCACGGCAATCGCCTGGGTGTCGGTGCTGCCCTGATTGTCGGAGACCTGGACGATCACGTCGTAGACGTTGTTGCCGCCGGCATCGGTGGGCGCTTCGAAATCGGGGGCGACGAGGAAGCTGAGGGCGCCGGTTGCGCTGTCGATCTGGAAGTGGGCGGCATCGGCACCGCCGATGATGCTGTAGGTCAAGGTCTGTGCAGGCTGATCGGCATCGGTTGCCGTCACGGTCATTACGGCCGTGGTGTTCTCGGCGACGCTGGCCGTGTTGCCGCTGGTGATGACCGGGGCGCTGTCATTGACCGATGTGACCGTCACGGCAATCGCCTGGGTGTCGGTGCTGCCCTGATTGTCGGAGACCTGGACGATCACGTCGTAGACGTTGTTGCCGCCGGCATCGGTGGGCGCTTCGAAGTCAGGGGCGACGAGGAAGCTGAGCACGCCCGTGCTGGTGTTGATCTGGAAGTGGGCGGCATCGGCACCGCCGATGATGCTGTAGGTCAAGGTCTGTGCAGGCTGGTCGGCATCCGTGGCGGTGACTGTCGTTACGGTCGTGGTGTTCTCCATGACGCTGATCGATGCGGTGCTGCCACCGCCATTGCTGGTGATCTCGGGGGCGTTGTCGTTGGCCGGGGTGATGGTGACGGAGAGGCTCTGGGTGCTGGTGAGGCCGGCCCCGTCGGCAACCTGCACGGTGACTTCGTAGGTGTTGTCGGCATTGGCGTCGGCCGGTGCTTCGAAGTCGGGTGGGGTGTCAAAGCTCAGCACGCCGCTCCCGGCGTCAATGTTGAAAAGTGCGCCATCGGCACCGCCGACGATGGCGTAGCTGAGGGTCTGGACGGGCTGGTCGGCGTCGGTGGCGGTCACCGTAGTGACTACGAGCGTGTTTTCGGCGTGGTTGATGGCGGCTGTCATGCCTCCGCCGTTGCTGGTGATCTGCGGCGCGTTGTCGTTGGCCGGGGTGACGCTGACGGACAGTGCCTGGGTGTCCACGCCACCGCTGCCATCCGACACCTGGACGATCACCTCATAGACATTGTTGCCGTCTGCATCCGTGGGGGCCTCGAAGTCGGGTGCGCTGAGAAAACGCAGTACGCCGGTATTGCTGTCGATGGTGAATTTTCCGCTGTCGCTGCCCCCGGCAATACTGAACACGGCCACCGGTCCGTCGGGGTCGGAGGCGGTGACGGTGGTGACGACAATCGCGTTTTCTTCCACGCTCTGGGTCGCCGTGGCGCCGCCGCCATTGGAGGTGATCAGGGGGGCATCATTCGCCGGTATGAGGGTGATCGTTCCGCCTGTGATGGCACTGCTGCCGCCGTCGCCGTCCTCGACATAGGCAAGCAGATGGCGGACGACCTCCGAGGGTGCATCGGAGACGTTCTGGTAGGTGATGTTGCGTGCTACAGACTGGACCGCGGCTTGGGTGGCGTTGGCGTTGAAGCTCACGACGAAGGGCACCGAGCCGTTCTGCCCTCCGCTCCAGCTGCCGATCTGTACGCCGCCGAAGCTCACAGTGTTACCGCTCACCCCGATCTGCCCTGTGCCGTTGCCTTCATTGCGCAGGGCAATGCGGTCTTCCATCTGCCCGCCGGAAGCGAAGTACACCACCAGCCGGCCGCCATCGAAGTCGGCAGAGTCGGGGTCGGTCACACTTGCCGTAGGTGCGACGATCACCGCGCCCGCATTCTCGGCGTAGTCCAGATTGCCGGACAGGAAGTTGAAGGACGGGTCGTCGTTGACGTTGGTCACACTGACGCTGATGGCCTGGCTGTCAGTGCCGCCAAAGCCATCGCTGGCGCGCACGATTACCTCGTAGAGGTTGTCGCCATTGGCGTCGCCCGGGTTTTCGAAATCGGGTGCAGCAGCAAACTCAAGCAAGCCGGAACTGGCGTTGATGGTGAAGAGGCCGGCATCGTTGCCACCAACAATGCTGTAGGTGATGGGCTGGGCCACCCCGTCGGGGTCAATGGCTGTCACCGTCGTCACCACCGTCGTGCCCTCGGCTACGGCGACCACTGCGCTGCTGCCCCCGCCGTCGCTGACGATCACTGGCGGATTGGTGGGAATGCTGGCGGAGAACTCCGAGGTTTCGATGAAATTGCTCGACGCGTCCAGGCGGGTGGCCGTGGATGAGATCCAGTACTGGCTTCCCGCCGGCAGAGCGCCGGCGTAGGTCGGGCTGAAGGTGGCGTTGCCGCTGGCATCGGTCAGTACGTCGACGAAACCGATGTAGCTGCGCCCTTCCCCGTAACCAGAGGCATGGGGGCTGGGATTGGCGAAGAACTCGATGCGGAAGCGGGTATTGGCCAGGCTGTTGAGGGTGCCGGACAAGGCGATGTCGCTGCCAGTGAGCAGCGCCGACACCAGCTCGGGCGTGTTTTGCAGGTTGTTTGCACCTACGTCCGCATCGCCCGGATCGTTGGCAGTGACCCAATCGCCCTCCAGATCGATGCCCAGGGAGCTGCTGCCGTAGATGGAATTGCCGATGATGACGACGCCGGTAGCACCATCAGACAGGCTCACTCCGGGGTGGAGCGGCCCGGAGTTGGCGATGATGTTGCCCTCACCCGGGTTGGATCCCCCGATCATCACTGTGGAGGCCTGGGAGACATGGATGCCCTGCCTACCGTTGCCCTGAGCGGTCACACCATCAGCAGCCACGCCGATCCAGTTACCGCGCACCACGGTTCCGGTTACGGTGGAGCCGTAGATTCCGATACCCTGCAGTGTGTTGCCGGAGATGATGTTGCGGCCCCCGGGCGTGGCATCTCCAATGACGGTATTGGTCGCCCCATCCCACACCTGGATGCCTTCCTCTCCGTTGGCGACGATGGTGTTGCCGTAAATTAAGGTGCCGTCGCTCGCCGTTTCCACCAGCACGCCATCACCGGCATTCCCGGAGATCAGATTGCCCCCACCGGTGCTCAGGCTGCCGATGGTGTTGCCCGACACACCCGCCAGCACTACGCCGCTTCCCCCATTGCCGATGTTGGCCGTGCCGGCTGCATTGGTGCCGATGTAGTTACCCGAGACCGTATTGAAGGCGGTGGTGGTGCTGTAGATCCGCACGCCAGCGCCGGCGTTGCCGGAGATGACATTACGCTCGGCAGGGGTAGTGCCACCGATCAGGTTATTCCTTGCCGATCCTGCAATCGATACCCCGTCACCGCCGTTGCCGAGGTCAACGCTGCCGGTATGGTCCAGGCCGACGTAGTTGCCCTGGATGATGTTGTTGGTGGCGATTGCGCCGCTCACCTCCAGGCCCTTGCCGGTATTGCCGGAGATGATGTTGCGATCCGCTGCCGAGGTGCCGCCGACGAGGTTGTTGCCCGACTCCAAGATGAACAGGCCGATGCCATTGCCCGCTGCGCTTCCTCCGCTCAGGTCGGTGCCCAGGTAGTTGCCGGCTATCGTGATGGAAGAAACCTGGTTGACGTGAATGCCGTACAGGCTGAAGTTGCCGATGACCAGCCCTCGTACACTGCTGCCGCTGCTTCCCAGCTTGAACTCCAGGCCCGTAGCGCCAGCGCCGGTTGCAGCACCATCGAGCATTACCAAGGGCGTACCGGCATAGCCTGTCTGGGAAGTGCCCTCGATGTGGATGACGGAATTGATTGCGGGCAGCACGCTGCTCAGGTGAATGATCTGCGGCCCGGAATCGATGGCGAAGGTGATGGTGTCGGCGCCAGCCGAGTTGTTGGCGGCGAGAATGGCCTCACGCAGCGAAATCTTGCCGTCGCCCCCCATGTCGGCGAGCAGTGCGGTGATGCTGGAAGTGTCGCCGTCGGCGATGTCGACGGCGGTGGTGACGACCAGCTCGTTGACCACGTCGTTGACGGTGACCGTGAGGGTCTGCGTGTCTGTCAGGCTGCCATCACTGACCTGGACGACAACCTGGTAGACATTGTTGGCATCGGCGTCGAGGGGGGTTTCGTAGTCGGCTGCCGAGATGAACTGCAGTACGCCAGTGTTCGGATTGATCGCAAAGAGGGCTGCGTCGGCGCCGCCAATGATGCTGTAAGTCAGGGGGCTGAAGGGAATGTCGCTGTCGGTGGCCGTCACCGTGGTCACTGCAGTGCTGTTCTCTGGTATGGAGATCGAGGCGCTGCTTCCGCCGCCATTGCTGGTGATCACTGGTGCGTTGTCGTTGACCCCGGTGATGGTGATGGCGAAGCTCGCGGCCGAGGCGCTGCCCGCTCCATCATCCACGGTGAAGGAGAAGCTGTCGGCGGTGTTCTCGCCGCCGCCATGGGTGTAAGTGAGCAGCTTGTTGTCCACGTCGGCCTGGGTGAACGTGCCGCCGGCGCCCAGTGCCACGCCGTTGCGGTACAGCGTGCCCACCGTGGGTGTGCTGCCCAGGGTGTAGACCAGCTGGGCGGCGGTGTTGTCCACGTCGGTGGTACGCAGCATGGCGTTGGTGATGATGTTGCCCACCGAGCCTTCGGCAAAGGTGGCGCCGGTATTGGTGACGAGGGTCTGCTCATCATTGACGGCGGTAACGGTCAGGGCGGCGGTATCGGTAGCGCTCGAAAAGGCGGTGGAGCCGCCATTGGTACTGGTGTTGGCCAACCCGCCGTTACTGCCGATGGTCCTGTCCCAGGCCCGGAAGCTCAGGGCGTTGGCAATGCTGCCGTTGAAGTTGCTGGCGGGAGCGAAGTACACCCGGGTCTGGGTGTCGGCGGCGAGCAGACGCGCACTGGCCGTAGAGGGCGTCCCCAGAGCGTTCCAAGTGCTCCCGCCATTGATCGTGTAATACCAGGTGCCGGAGGCGGCATTGGCGCCGATCACCGCCATGCCGGTGCTGGCACCGGCATCGGGGTCGGAAACATTGTCCCAGCCGCCGCCACCCGTAAAGTCCACGAGCGCCGAGACCAGGGTACCGACGGCCCCCACCGGTGCGCCGGCGTCTTCGGCAACCGGTGCCAGGACGACCGCCGGCGTGGCGTTGAGGATGGGGGCTTCATTGACGTTGGTGACGGTAACGGCAATGGCCTGGGTGGTGGAGAAGGTGCCGTCCGAGACCTGGACGATTAGCTCGTAGATATTGTTGGCGTCGACGTCGCCCGGCGCTTCGAAGTTGGGGGGAGCGATAAAACCGAGTACACCGCTGCTGCTGTCAATCGAGAAGCGCGCGGCATCATTCCCCCCGGAGATGCTGTAGCTCAATGTCTGGGCGGGCAGATCGGCATCGCTGGCGGTGACGGTGGTGACCGCAGTGGTGTTCTCCGCAATGCTGATATTTGCTGTTGCGCCGCCACCGTTGCTGGTGATCACCGGGGTGTTGTCATTGACCGGGGTGATGGTGACGGAAATCGCCTGGGTGTCGGTATTGCTGCCATCCGACACCTGTACGGTTACCTCATAGACATTGTTGGCCCCGGCGTCGGTGGGTGATTCATAGTTGGGGGCTGTTACGAAACTGAGCTGCCCGGTGCTGCTGTTGAGGGAGAAGCGGGCCGAATCCGCGCCGCCAATGATGGTGTAGGTAAGTGCGGGTGCGGGCAGGTCCGCGTCGGTGGCGCTTACCGTGGTGACGACGAGGGTGTTCTCGGCCAGGCTGATGGCCGCTGTTGCGCCGCCACCATCGCTGGTGATCACCGGTGTGTTGTCATTCACCGGGGTTACCGAGACGGCGATGGCCTGGGTGTCGCTCAGGAAGCCGTCGCTGACCTGCACAATCACGTCGTAGACGTTATTGGTGCCCGTATCGGTGGGCGCTTCGTAGTTGGGGGCGGTAATGAAACGCAGGGCGCCGGTGGTAGCGTTGATGCTGAATTTGGCCGAATCCGCGCCCCCCACGATGCTGTAACTCAACTCTGCGGCGGGGCTGTCCACGTCGGTTGCAGTGACTGTGGTCACCGCCGTGCTGTTCTCTGCGACGTTGACGCTGGCGGTGGCGCCGCCACCGTTGCTGGTGATGGTCGGTGCAACTGGCGCGGTGTACGAAATGATCAGATAGGGGCGCAGGCTGACCGTGGCGTATTCCGATGACGCGAAGGTCCAGTTGTCGGCGCCAGGGCTGGCCGAGGCCATCAGCCAACCCTGGTTGGCGCCGTTATCGGCCCACACCTGCACCGAGCTGGCCAGCCCGTTGATGGTGTTCCAGCCGGATACGCCGGCACTGAAGGTGGTCAGGGGCGAGCTGGCGGCCTCGCTGCCGTTCATCTGCACGCCAGAACCCAGGCTGCTCCAGGTTGAAGCCTCCGACCATGCCCCGAACATGGTGTACAGGGACACGGTGTCTGCAGCGTCCCGGTTGGTAACGTAGAAAGACAGGGATGCCGAGTTGATGGTGGCGCCGAAAGGGATCTGCCCTGCCCCGTTGCCAAACATGCTGTCGAAGCGGAGTAGCGCCTGGTTGACCGGCGAACCGTCGTCCACGATCACGGTGGTGGCGTTGCCGAAGCTGGTGCCGGTGGCCCCGTCGCTGACATAGGTGTCGACGGTGCCGGTGTAGCCGGCCACATCCTGCTGGAAGCGCACTGCACCTACCTGGATGGCGATGCTGTCGTTGGCGCTGAGGGCCCCACCGTTACCCGTGTTGCCCAGATCGCTGGTGGTGATGCTGAGGCTGGCTGCGCCGTTATAGCCCGCGGTGGGCGCATACGTCAGGCCTTCCAGGGCCGCGTTGATGTTGGCCAGACTGCCGGTGAAGGTCATCGTGCCGTCTGCCGTTCCGTCGCCGACGGTGAAACCCAGGCCGGTGACACGGCTCAGACTGAGCCTGCCGTTGGTGACGCTCAGGCTGACCTGCAGGTTGCTGCTGCCCGCGTCCACGTCGCTGATCGAGATGGGGTTGCCGTTGGCCGATGAGAAGATCAGGGATGTGCTGATGGGGGTGCTCTGGGGGCCCGGAACAGTGTGGATGGGGGCATCGTTCTGGGCCACGACGGCGATGGTGATGGTGGCTGGGTCGCTGGTCCAGCCGGTGCCGTCGGAGAGGGTCAGGCTCAGGGTTCGGCTGAGGGTTGACGGTGCTTCACTGGTATCGCGGTAGGTCACCGCCCTCACCAGGGCCTGGGTGGCGGCCACGCTGGCGTTGGCATTGAGGGTCACGGTGAGGGGCGTGCTCCCATTGCCGAACACCCCGCTGAAGGTGCCGATGAGCACTCCGCCGTAGGTGACGTTGGCCCCGGAAACGCCGATCTGCCCGGCGCCGACGCCATCGTTGCGGATGCCCAGCTCATCTGTTGCCGTGCCGTTGGTGGTGAGCTGAACGATCAGCTGGCCACCGTTGAAAACTGTGGTGTTGGGGTCGGTCACCGTGGCACTGGTGTCAGACAGGGGGGCAGCGTTCTCCACATAGGTGGCGCTGCCGGTGGACAGGGTCAGTACCGGCGGGAAGCCATAGGTGTAGCGCTGCATGAATACGCCGTCACCATCTCCGCTGCCGTTGCCCTGCCAGGCGATCACCATGCGGCCGTTCTGGTTGGAGATGATGCTGGGCGAATGCTGGTCACCTGTGGTGGTGGTGTTGACCTGCGTTTCGGCTGTCACGGGGTTTCCTGATGCATCGTAAAGACGCATGTAGACCCCCTCCAGGTTGCCGTCCTGGGCGGTGCTCTGCCAGGTGACCGCAAAGCTGCCGCCGCCTGTCATTGTCACCACCGGGTTCTGCTGGGCATTGGCGGTGGTGGTGTTGATCCGGAACTCGCCTCCCTGGGCGCCGCCGCTGCTGTCGTAGCGCTGGCCGTAGATCCCCTGGAGGCTGCCATCCTGGGCATAGCTTTCCCAGGTAATGACGAAGTTGCCGCTGCTGTCCATAGCAACGGTGGGCAGGTTCTGGTTGTCCGCCGTGGTGGTGTTGACATGGAACTCGCCACCCTGGGCCACGCCGCTGGCGTTGTAGCGCTGGGCGTAGATGCCGTCGCTGGGGCCCTCCTGGCCGTAGCTCTGCCAGGTGATGACGAAGTTGCCCGCCGAGTCCATGGCGACGCTGGGGGCTATCTGGTCGTAAGCGAGGGTCGTGTTGACCACGAACTCGGCGCCCTGGGCTACGCCGTTTGCGTTGTAGCGTGTGGCGAGCACCCCCCAGCTGTTGTTGCCCGAGGCCCAGGCCTGGTAAGTGACCACGAAGTTGCCGTTGGCATCCATGGCCACAGCAGGTGCACGCTGGTCATCTGTGGTCAGCGTATTGACGCGGAACTCGCTGCCCTGGGCCACCCCACTGGCGTTGTAGCGCTGGGCATAGATGCCGTAGTTGCTGCCGTCCTGCCCCATGCTCTCCCAGACCACGACGAAGTTGCCGTTGGCTGCCATGGCCACCTGGGGGTTGCGCTGGTTGTCAAAGGTGTAGGTATTGACCCGGAAAGCGTTGCCCAGGGCTGCTCCGCTTACGTCGTAACGCCGGGCGTAAATGCCCTGGCCGCTGCCATCGGCGCCGGAACCGTCGATCCAGACGACGACATAATTGCCGCTGCTGTCCATGCCCACAGTCTTGCCGGACCAGTGGTTGCCCTGGCTGCCGGTGGTGTTCTGGTTGACCAGGGTTTCGCTGCCCTGGGTGACGACACCGAGTACGCCCTTCCACTCGGCTTGCAGGCTGGCAGAGGCGAACGGCTGGGCTTCGATGCCGCCGGTCTGGCGTTCCAGGTCCCAGTCGCCGCCAAGCAGCGTACTGCCGGTGGCGTCGATACTGGCAGCCACGTCGGCTCCGGTCAGCTGGCTGAGGGTGGTGACGAGGGCCTCTCCGTTGCTCCCTGCGGCCACCTCACAGCCATAGAGGAGCAGGTCGCCGCTGTCCACGAGGGCGTCTCCCCAGCCGGCAATCTGGTCGGCCCGCTGCAGCAGCACGCCCATGTCCAGCCGGCTCGCGCCGAGCTCGATCAGGCCCTCGCTGCCGTGCCCCACCAGGTGCACCGCGGCCACGTCGTGATGCCCGGCCAGCGTGTCGGAGATCTTGGTGATCCCGTCCTCGTTCTGGTCGATGACGATGACTTCCAGGTCCCTACCCGCCTGGCGTTGGGCTTCCAGGTCATCGAGCAGGAGTTGCAGGTCAGGGGTCCGGGTATCCACGAACACCAGCTCGACACCGCTCCCCTCTGTGGTGCCGCCGTCACTGCCCTGCTCAAACCCCACCAGGGCCGAGACAAGCGCAGGGGACGGAAGCGGGTCCGCAGAATAGAGAATGCGCTGTTCGAAGGTTTCGATCAGCGCCCGGTGTCGATGATGGCTGTCCATGGTATCAGGGGCGCGGCTTTGGTCGCACCGTACTGAGCGTGGACTCCAGGCGCAGGCCACCCTGCAGGCGGCGTTCGGCGGCAGGCACGGATGGGGTCGGCTCGGCAAATGTGATCCTGCAACGCAGGCCGGCCGGCAGCCGGTTGTTGGGGTTGGGCAAATGCAGGCGCACCCGGAAGGTATTGCTGGCTGCATCAACCACCTTGTCTACCAGGGTCACTGCAGCTTCTTGGGGCGGGGTGTTGGGCAGGTCCGGCGCCACGCTGGCCAGATCGCCGGCCCGGATGCTGCCGAAGCGCGCGGCGGGAACAATCACCTCGACCCGCAGCGGGTCGATACGGGCGATCTTGAAGATCGGCTTTTCCTCGACGCGCTCGCCCTGGGCGAGGTAGCGCTCCACCACCACCCCATCGAAGGGGCTGCGGATGCTGCGCAGCCCGACCTGGGCCTGGGCTACGCCCAGTTCGCGCCCCCACACCCGCTGCTGCTCCCGGGCCTGCTGGAATTTCTGCTCACTGACCTGCAACTCGGTGCGAGCCTGATCAAGGGCCTGCTGGGCCAGGAAATTGCGCGCTACCAGGTCTTCGGCCCGCTTCAGCTTCTGCCGGGCAAAGTCCCGGTTGGCTTCGGCCGAGTTGAGATCCGCCTCGGCCATGGCGCGTGTCCGAGCCACTTCCGCAGTGGCGCGTTCCACGTCGCTGCGCAGCACGGCCAGCACCTGGCCCTTGCGCACCACATCGCCCCGGTCGACACGCAAGCCGTCGAGCACGCCAATGACAGGGCTGCCCAAATCAGCCACCCGGTCTGGCTCGACCAGGCACCCGAGGGCCGGTGCCGCGGGGCTGGACGGCGCGGCGCCAGCCAGCCCCGCGCAGCTCCACATCACCCAGGCCACAAACCATCTGTTCATAATTTCATTCTCCGGGACCGCCGAAGGAGAGTCCCCGCTCCCATTCACGATCCGCCTCCAAAAGCGCACGGCGAGCCCGCCTTTCCCGGCGGCCCTGCCTCCATTGGCCCAGGCCCAGCAGCGCATCCAGCAGCCACGGCCTCAGCCTGATTCGTCCGTCCCCCCCCTGCCCTGCCCAGCGGGTCAGGGCCTGCAGCCCGGACGCTTCGCTAACCCGCGACATGTCCAGGCTGATCCAGTGTTCCGTACTCCCCGGGTCACCCTGCCTGGCGCTGCGCCCCTCCAGCTGGCGGTCAATGCGCCGGGATGCGGTGAGCTGGCAGTTCAGGACATGCAAGCCCCCTGCGGCGGCCACACCAGCGGCCAGGGGAATATCTGTTCCGCGCCCCGCCATGTTGGTGGCCACGGTGACCTGCCCGGGCTCACCGGCGCATGCCACGATGGCAGCCTCACTGGCGTCGAGGCGGGCATTTAGCAAGGTGTGCGGAATCCCCGCCGCTGCCAGGCGGGCAGACAGGTTCTCGGATTCGGCGACCGAACTCGTCCCTATCAGCACCGGACGACCTGACGCACGACATTCGGATACCCGTTCGGTGACGGCACCCCACAAGGCATGACGATCGTCATATATACGGCAGGCAAGGGTCTTCCTTGAATTCGGCCGTCGTGATGGAACACACACCACATCCAGTCCGTAGATTTCTCGCAGCTCTCCCCGCGCCTCACGCAGCGTTCCACTCATGCCGCCGAGGCGGTGATAGCGGGGAAAGAAGCGCTGATAGGTGATCTGGGCCAGGGTTTCGGTATCCGGGGTGGGGCGGCATCCCTCTTTTAGCTCCACGAAGGTGTGCAAGCCCCGAGACCACACGCGCCCGGGCGCGGCGCGGCCGCTCACCTCGTCTACGATCTCCACCTGGCCGTCCCGGACCAGGTAGTGCACGTCCCGGCGGTAGACATGCCGGGCGGCCAGGGCGGTACACACCACCTCCTCGCGCAGGCGGCGGGAGCGCCAGCGGCCGTCCAGGGCTGCGCTCAGGGCCGTCAGCCGGGCGCTGCCCTCGGGGGTCAGGGTGACGCGCATGGCGGTAGCCACAGGGGTGAAATCCAGCCCCGCCACGAGTTCGCCGGCCAGGGCCCAGGCCTGCCAGGTGAGCGCCCGGGCCGGGCCGCTGCGCACCTGTCGGGAGAGGATCAGGGGCGTCATCGCTTCGTCGATCAACAGGCTGTCCGCTTCATCAACCAGGGCCATGCACAGGCCTCGCAGCAGGGCTTCACTGTGCCCCTGGGACGTGTTGCGGCGTTGCAGGTCGGCCCTTGCGAAGCCTCGGCGCTGCCCGTCCCGCAGGTAATCGAAGACGACTTCCCGGGCGGTTACATAGCAGATCGGTGCAGCATAGGCGTTGCGGCGCTCGGCCTCGCCCATCGGGCCGGTGACGAAGCCGGCATGCAGGCCGAGGCAGCTATAGAAGGGCGCCAGCCGGGTGGCGTCGCGCTCCACCAGGTAGTCGTTTGCCGTGAGCACGTGCACGGGCGTTCCGGCCAGAGCGCCCACGCTGGCTGCCAGGGCTGCGGCCAGGGTTTTGCCCTCACCTGTGGCCATCTCGGCCAGACGATTGTCGAGCATGATCAAGGCAGCGTGGATCTGTGTATCGTAGGCCTGCAGGCCAAGCCCCCGGTGGGCTGCCTCGACCGCCGCCGCCAGGGCTTCAACGCTCCGTTGGGGCGTCAGACCGTCACGGCCGATATGAGCCCGAAGCGTACGCAGTCGGGTGGCGAAGGCCCTGTCATCAAGGCTCACCCAGTCGCCGATAGCCTGGCGTACGGCGGTGATCTGGCGCGAATAGGGGGCGCGGGCCCAGGGCCAACGGATCTGTGGCGCTTCCCGTCGTTCCGGATAGCTTCCCCAGACCAAGCCCGGCAAAGGCATGCGTGAGCTCAGAGGGAGATTCATGGGCCGGGGCTAAACTGCCGCAGGAAGAGCTGCTTGAGCCGCCGCCCCCATTGCAGGGCGAGGGGCGCCCACTCATGCTCGAAGCGTACCCATGCCCTGCCCCCGGCCCGTTCGAGCACGATGTCATTGACGCCGACGTCGAAGATGAAGACCGGAGCAATGGCCTGCTGATGATCCTTGTCTGCCGGATCGACGGCGATGTCGCCACCGGCGTGCTCGCCAAGGGCGGCGCTAGGCAGTTTTTCGGTGGCCGCAGGCACGGCCCGCAGCAGACGCCCGGCATGGGATTCACCCGGTGCCTCGGCCAGCCGCACTGATACGGCCCGGGTTTCGCTGCGGACCAGGGCGGCTTCGTCCTGCTCCACCGCCACCCGCACCGTCGCCGCCTCGCCCGTGAGAATGTGGCCGAGCAAGGTGCCGCGAGGCACGAAGGCGCCTTGCACGTCGGCCTGCCTGGGCATCACCAGGCGCCCGGAGACGCCAGCGCGCAGCACCAGCTGGCCTTGCAGATCGTCGACACGGCGCAGCTGGGCGCGGAGGCGTGCCATCTCCTCCTCCACATTCCGGGCCTTGGCCGGGTCTCGCAGCATGGCCTGGTAAAGGTCCACGTCGAGGGCTTCGAGCTGACTGCGCAGCTTGGCCGCCTCGGCCACCAGCCGGCTGTCTGACATGCGGACCAGGATCTGGCCATCCACCACCTGTTCGCCGTTGCCTGCATCCAGGTGCTCGATGAAACCGTCGGTGCCGGTGCGCAATTGTGCCTGTTCGGGCACCCACACCACGCCGCGGCCCACCGTGGAAAACGGCATCGGCACCAGGCACAGCAGGGCCAGGGCGCCGATGCTCAGGGCCATTGCCCCCCGCACGGCACGCTGGCGCCCCGACGTTGGCAAGGCCATGGCGAGCAGACGGCGCCAGAAACGAAAAACCGGCCAAACCAGCATAGTGAAGGCGAGGCCGGCGCCGGCCATCAGCCCGAGGGGCATCGACCAGCTGCCGATCCACGTCACGATAGCGATCGACAGGCCCAGCCGGTAGATGGCCGAAGCCGGGGCGTAGAGGTAGAGCCATAAGCGCTCGCCACGCCCTGGTTCCGGCGACGCGAACTCGGCCAGACCGAGGCGTCGGTTGAAGATCACATAGCGCCACCAGGCCTGGCTGCGCGAGGCCAGGTTAGGCAGATCAAGCACATCGCAGAGCACGTAATAGCCGTCGAAACGCAGCAGCGGATTGCCGTTGAAGGCCAGCGTCGAGACGCCGCAGATGAAGGCCACGACCAAGGCCAGATCGCGAACCACGCCGGGCTCAACGAGCACCCACAAGATGACGGCCAGAGCCGCAACGACCAGCTCCACCAGGATTCCCATCCCGCTGACCATCAGGCGTTGGCTGGCGTAGCGGAAGGCTGACGCCGCCGAGGCATCGACGAAAGGCGCCGGCATCAGCAGCAACAGGCTCACCCCCATCTGATGGACCTCGCCGCCCAGGCGCCGGATGGCCAGGCCGTGGCCCAACTCGTGGACCGCCTTGATGACCGGGTAGAGCAGCCAGGCCATCAGCAGGAAGCGCGGCGTGCCCATCCAGGTGCGGACCTGCAGGGACAGCTCGGAGAAATTCATCGCCGCGGTGGTCAGGCCCACCAGGATCAGCACCATCCAGAGGATCAGCACCGGCCAGGAGAACATCGGGCGCAGCCACGGATCAAAACGCTGCAGCAAAGCCGTGGGGTTGCCCAGCCGGACCCGGAAAGACAAGGGGTTGATCGCCAGCCGCCGTTGTTGGCGCTGGGCCTGCTCCTCCCGATGGAAGATGGCCTCCACATCCGGGGTCAGCTCGCACTGGATCAAACCCCGCTGATTGAGCTGGACCAGCAGGCGCACGATCTCGTCCTGGGTCAGCGCCGAATCGGGATCGTGGGCCAGCAGCGCCTCGCTGATCTGCTCGGACGTATGTTGCCCGTCACAACGCCCGATAAAGGCGTAAGCCGCTGCATTCAGGCGATGAAATCGCCCGCTCACCGGATCGGCCAGCACATGCCAGACCTCGTTGCGGTAGATCTGGCGCGTTACCCGCACCTGAGCCCGCAGCCGAGGGTGGAGGCCGGCGACCCGTTACCACTGGCTGCTGAAGACGCTACCGCTCATGCTAGCTGCCCCACAGACCCCAGGCTTTGAGGCGCAGCCAGTCGGTCAGGCGGTGGGTCCAGGACCATAGCAATGGTGCTTCGCCTACCGAGATGCGAGCCACACCGCGTAGCCCCGGGCGCAGGCTGTCGGGCTGGTTTTCCAGGGTGGCCTCTACCTCGAAGACGTTCTTGCCCTCCACCGGGCTGGCCAGCGGGGTAATCCGCGCTATCCGCAGGGGCAGCGTGTCCCAGGGCAGGGCCGACAGGGCCAGGCTGCCCTGCTGCGCCACCCTGATCCGGGCGATATCCCGCTCATCCACTTCAATGATGACCCGGAAGCGATCCTTCGGAGCAATGGTCAGCAGCACATCGCCCCGCTGCACCGGCGCCCCCAGAGACTGGCTCAGATCGCCGCGGATCACTACTCCGTCAAAGGGGGCTTCCAGGCGGATGCGGCCCAGCTGCTCATCCACCAGGGCCAGCTGCGCCCGTGCTTCGTCGGCGCGGGCCTGGCTGATCACCAGCTGCGTCCGGTCGGCACGGGCCATCGCAGCGGCATAGCTGTTCTCGTGCTGGGCAAGCTCGCTGCTCCACTTGTTGCGTTCGAGCTGCAGATCCTGTTCGGCCAGCTCGGCAAGCACCTGCCCGGCCTTGACCGGATCCCCCGGCCTGACATGGTTATGGCGGATGAAGCCGTCGGCTGGCGCCACCAGAACGCGCTGGATGGCACCCTCCACGCGGGCGTTTCCGCCAACCCTATACTCCATGGGAACAGCCACCAGAATCCCAAGCGCCAGCAGCAGCCCGGCCAGGCCGAGCCGCAAGCGCCCGTTGTCGGGGGCACGCAGGTCTGCCCGGATGCGTCGTGCGCGGTCACGCAGGCGCTCCCGCCACGGCCGTTCGCTGCGCCGCATGAAATGCAGCACCGGCCCCAGCAGGGCCACGGCGTGTTCCCAGTCGGCGAGTTGCTCGGGCAGTACCGGCCCCACCTGGCGGAACTGGAGTTGTACGGCCCCCACCAACTGGCGTTTCACCACCAGCGGCAAGGTGCAAACCATCCCGCCATCGCGGCGCAGAAGTTCTTCGTGAGCGAGCACGATCTGCGGCACATGGCCCGGAGGGGCCGGTAGCACGACAGTAGCGGCCTGCTCAATGGACTCATCCATCGCCGCGCCGATCACCCGCAACATTTCGGTGCCGTTCGCGATGGCGCCGTGGGACAAGGCCACCACCCGGCTGAAGCGATCCTCGACAAAACCCACGGAAACGCGTTCGCAGCCGAGACGGGTTGCCAGTTCGGAGGCAAACGCTGTCGCTGACTCCGCCAGGCGGTTGTGGGACACCATCGCCGCCTGCAGGGCAAGCACGTCGAGCCTCATCGTTTCCGCTGCGGCGAGGGAGGGTGGTGCGTTCAGAGCTTCAGTCCTGAAAGAATGTCGTCCTCGTATTGACGACGCATTCCCGGGAAACTTTAAGCTTGCCGGCATGGGACTGTGTCATACGACACACTTGCCGATGGCTTCGTCCTGCGAAAGGGGACTCGATAGGGGAAGAACTGGAAAGCACGGAAAAGCAAAAAACAAGGGGACTGTGTTTCCACAGTCCCCTTGTTTCCGTATCTGGCGCGCCCGGCAGGATTCGAACCCACGACCCCTTGGTTCGTAGCCAAGTACTCTATCCAACTGAGCTACGGGCGCATCTTCCCAACATTCAACTCCCGCCAACGCGGAGGAGAAAAACTCTCCTGAGTTGATAAGAGCTGCAAAAACAGCTCTGGTAAAACTGGCGCGCCCGGCAGGATTCGAACCCACGACCCCTTGGTTCGTAGCCAAGTACTCTATCCAACTGAGCTACGGGCGCACTTGAGAGACCGAGATTATACACACGCTCGAAGAAATTGGAAGCCTTTCGTTGAAGATAGTTGTTTTTATCGTGGGGACCGTATTTTTGCCCCCGGACGCCGGGCACATTACGGGGCCGTACCCCCACCCTCCCCCACGCTACTAAGCAGGAGTCCCTCCATGCGCGCCTACATATGCAATGCCTTCGGCTCCCTCGACACCCATGGTCCCGGCGATCTGCCAGAGCCCCAGCCGGCAGAGGACGAGGTGATCATCGACGTGGTCGCCGCTGGTGTTAATTACTACGACACACTCATCGTGCAGGGTCGATATCAGATCCGTCCGAGCTTGCCCTTCTCCCCTGGAGGCGAGTTCGCGGGCACCATCGCCGCCCTGGGCGCCAAGGTGCAGGGGTTTCAGTCGGGGCAGCGCGTTCTGGCTTTCAATTCCTTCGGCGGCTATGCCGAAAGGGCTCGCGCCCGAGCTAGTCAGGTCTTCCCCTTGCCGGATGCAGTCTCCTTCGATCAGGCAGCGGCAGCCTTGGTGGCTTACGCCACAGCCTGGTTTGCCCTGTACGACCGGGGCCGCCTGAAGGCCGGCGAGACAGTGCTGGTGCTCGGCGCAGCGGGTGGCGTCGGCCTCGCTGCCGTTCAGATCGCCCGGGCTGCGGGTTGCAGGGTGATTGCAGCGGCCAGCACCGTCGACAAGCTCGCCCTGTGCCAGCAGGCGGGGGCCGCTGTCGGAATCAACTATCGCGAAACAGACCTGAAGGATGCTGTGAAAGCAGCCACCGCAGGCCGCGGTGCCGACGTAGTGATCGACGTGGTGGGCGGAGTCTTCACCGAGGCCGCGGTACGGGCGACTGCTTGGCGCGGCCGGGTGCTGGTGATTGGCTTTGCCGCCGGCGACATTCCGCGGGTGCCTGCCAACCTGCTCCTGCTCAAGGGCTGTGAGCTGTCCGGCGTGTTCTGGGATGAATTTCTGCGCCGCGAGCCGGAAGCCTGCCGTGCCCAGGTTGCCGCCATTCTGGCGGGCATTGCCGATGGCAGCCTGGTTCCACCCATCCACGGCCGCTACGCCATCGAACAGGCGGGGGATGCGTTGAAGGTGCTCGCCGAACGCCGGGTGACGGGCAAGCTCCTGATCACCCCCTGCGACTGAGCAGGCCGCGGGGCACGCTGTGCAGCGAACTGATCGCCCAATTGCGCCTCCCCCACAAGGCGCGAATGCCCCGCACACGGGCCAGGACAGGCGCGGCACGTTGCCGAACATATCTCCCAACGCCACCTGAACGCAATGGCCCGACAATTAAACAACCGTCCGCGCAAATGCCTCGCCTTTGAAACTCCAACAGAAGTCTTTGCGCGTAAAATCATGGACTTTTGACCTGGTGTTGCACGAGAGCTGGAAGGTTTCCGTCATCGCCATGAACGGTATGGTCTTCGACCTGCCCTCTCCGCATGGCCGGATGCTGGCGACGTATCTCTCCGGCATTCCCGAGGCCGAGCGTGATCTGATCAGCAACCGGGTCAAGTCTGGCCTCGCCGCCGCGAAGGCACACGGCCGGAAACTGGGCCGCAAGCGTGGCGAACGCCCAAAATCGGATCGGTTTGCCCCGAAAGTCATGGCATTGGTGATGGAAGGTCGCAGCCACCGCTGGATCGCTCGTGACCTCGCTATCAGCAAGAATACTGTCGCAGAAATAGCGCGGCGAGACTGATTGGCGAGCAAAAGCAAATAACGAAACGCTGTGCAATCTTGCCATTGAAAGGAACGGATATTTCGAGGCGCAGTGCACTTTTCGCGATGATAGCGGCTGTGATTGCCCCGTCAAAACACGCGGCGGCTGCCGAAGGAGACACAATGCAAGCACATGCTAGTAGTAGCCATCCCGTTGGTCGTTCCATTTGGAGTGTGCCAGTCTATCTGCCGTATCTCCAACCGAACTTAAGTGACGCAGCTATCGCCGAGGTAGAAAGCCGGCTGCATGTAAAGCTTCCAGAGAGCTATCTGGCTATTCTACGCCAACAGAATGGCGGCCCCACGCGCTGGACCCACCCAGAAACACCAAGTCGAGATATATGGGGTATCGGTCCGCATGGCCCTCATATTGGCGACGATGATTGCTGGCGTGAAACGACTCATCCAGACATATGGAGACCGGCGAATTTTCAAAAACTCATTCCGTTCGACAGCGACGGCAATTGGTACGTCTGTTTCGACTACCGCCACGACGCAGAGCCGTGCGTTACCTACGTTGATCTGGAAACTATGGAAGATCGACTGATCGCGCCAAACTTTACCGCATTTCTCTCGGCGCTTGAGCCTGATAAGGACGAGTTTGTCGGACTTGTGGGCATATCCGGCGAAACGGACATCAACGAATCCAGGGCGCGGCTTAACCAGCTCTTCAACACAAGCGCAAAAGAAGGTCAAGGCGTCGCTGATCTGGGCTATCCGACCTATTTTTGGCCCCATATAGCCAGTATTTCGCCTAACAGTGTCCCGCGCGGCTTTGTGCGCCCGGATGATCCCCGCTACGCAGAACTCAACAATCTCTTGCCGGGAGAAGCCCTTCGCTATCCCGAATTTCCCGACGTCAAGATACTGTTGAAACTGGTCTCAGACAATGCTGCCGACAAGGTCATGATCGCTGCTCGGGCAGTTGGCTTGAATTTGCGAAGGCTAAGTCTGTAGTTCTATCAGTTTGGCCGAAGGTGCTCAGAGGGCACCTCGAGAGCCCCTGTTTCCACCGAAATCACTGTTGTAAGTTGTTGATTTAACGATGCCAGGTGTTCATAAAGTGAGGTTTTTTGAGGTGCCCTGAAGTGTATTTTCGCCCCCGGCCGGAACCGATTCCATGAAGATCGGGCATCGAATCAAAGACTCCAGGGAGCGCACTGCAGGAATCTCGCAGCGAATACCGGGTCGAGCGGGAACTGCCCGCCGATGAGCTACAGTTCCAGGCGGTGTCTATCGCAAGTTCACGCCCGCCCGCCGGGAAGCCCTGCTCACGTTTCTGCAGCATTGGTGATGAGCGCTTGTATACAGCGGCGCTGCACCAGCCCTTCCCCTCACCCGCCCGCCTGACCATGATTACCCGCAAGTATCTCTATCTCATCGCCCTTGCCCGGGAGAAGCACTTCGGTCGTGCCGCCGAGGCTTGCCATGTTTCAGCATCCACCCTGTCGGCGGCCATCCGCGACATCGAATCGGAGCTGGGGGTCACCATCGTGGAGCGGGGCCAGCAGTTTTCCGGGCTGACCGCCGAGGGCGAGCGCGTGCTTGAGTGCGCCCGCCAGATGGCTGCCCGGGCCGAAGGTTTGCGCCAGGAGCTCGCCCAAATGCAGGACGGCCTTACCGGTCGTCTGCGCCTTGGGGTGATCCCCACTGGCCTCACCGCGGTTGCCACCCTGACTGCAGCGTTTTCCCGCCGGCACCCACAGGTGAACGTGGAGGTGTCATCCCTGAGCACGCAGCAGATCTTGGCCGGGCTGCGCAACTTCGAACTGGATGGCGGCATCGCCTACCTGGAATCCACGAGCCCGGACTTGGACGCGTACCCGCTGTGGTGCGAGAACCATGTGCTGCTGACTCCCCAGAGCGGCCCGTTTGAAGGGCGCGACTGCGTTACCTGGCAAGAGGCGGCGCAGATTCCGCTGGGCCTGCTCACTGCCAACATGCACAACCGTCAGACCATCGATGCGGTTTTTGCCAGCCTGGGGCAGAAGCCGCAGCCCACCCTCGAGACTGATTCGATCATCAGCATCCTGGCCCATGTCAGTGCCGGCCACTGGTCGAGCATCGTCCCCCGGGCAGTGCTGGATCTGATTGGCGTCCCCACCGGCACCCGGGTCTTCGACCTGCGCGAGCCGGTTGTCGAATGGGCGACCGGCCTGCTTGTCCTCAACCGGCAACCCCGCTCGCCGATGGTGGACGCCCTGATGAATGAAGCGCGCGCCCTTGGCCATGGCATGCAGAACGGTACCCGCACCGGATGACGCCTCTCCGGCGCCATTCGGGCGGTGGCCCCAATCTGGCGCAGATGCAAATGGCAAAACAGCCAAACACGGCAAAAACATGGACTGGCGCACTGTGTTGGTGCAGAATTGCGGCCTTATACCTCTTTGTTAATAGATCTGGTTTGCAGGCCGTTACCCACACCTGTTCTCCGGCTCTAAGCCGTATTTCCCCTTGCATTCAGTGATCAAGCTCCAGTGGTGAAGGAACCCGGACTCCAGTCGACCGGGGCTCCGGCGAAGGCATCCAGGCAATGGCTGCGTTTCGTGTTTCCCCTGATCGTCCTCTCCGTGCTGATCGGCATGATCGGCAGCGTGGGCTACCGCTACCTGAGTGAGGAAATCCGCCGCGAGACCCACCGGACCCTGGCGGTCATCGCCGAGCAGAAACGACAGCAGATCGAAGTTGCGCTTGGGGCCACCCGCATTGACGCCGGACTTTACTTCTCCCGGCATTCACAGCTCGAGATGCTCTACGGCCAGTGGCTGGACGGAGGTCGTCGCAACGCTGCGATCCTTGAGCGCATGCAGTTCCTGATGGCCGAACTGTTACGGGTTCGAGGCTGGAGCGGGCTGGCGGTGCTCGATGGGGACGGCAAGCCGTCCCTGGTCGTTGGCGAAGCTGATTTTCGCGACCACGCTGACCAGGTCCGCAGCATCCTGCAGCAACCCCGCATCGAGCTCGTGGATCTGCATCGGGACAGCCATGGCCAGGTGATCTACGGCATTCTCGCCCCCATCGGGGGGGCGGGGAGCACTCCGCGGGGGGTTGTCTATCTTGCCTGGCGGGCCGACAAGGCGCTGTACCCGCTGGTCGAATCCTGGCCGGTCCCCACTCGCACCGCCGAGACCTACCTTGTCCGGCGTGACGGCGAGGGGGTGCGCTTTCTGACGCCCTTGCGGCATCGCCATGATGCGGCCCTCACCCTGACCCGCCCCCTTGATGCCCCTAACCTGCCTGCCGCGCGGGCGGTAAAGGGGGAGCACGGCATCCTCGAAGGCGGACGTGACTACCGTGCCGTGCCGGTGCTGGCTTACGCCGCCGCGGTAGCTGGCACGCCCTGGCTGATGCTCGCCGAAATCGACGAAACCGAAGCCTACGCCGGCATCCGCACCATGGCCTGGGCCACCGCCCTGGTGGTCGGCTTCGGCCTGCTGTTGGTCTATTCGGCGAGCTACCTGCTGTGGCGCCGCAACCGGGAGCGCCAGGAGTTTGTTGCGCTGAAGGCCCAGCGGGCCGCCGAAGCACGCTTCCGGGTCATCTTCGAGCAGGCTCCCCTGGGGGTGGCGCTGCTCGACTCGCGCAGCGGCTGCATCACCGAGACCAATTCGCGCTACGCCGAGATCGTCGGACGCCCGCCAGAGGTACTGCCCGGCCTCGATCCGGTGCGTCTGACCCACCAGGACGACATCAACGAGACCCTGGAGCAGATCGCCCGCCTGGGGCGCAAGGAGATCAGCGGCTACCGTCAGAACAAGCGCTATCTGCGCCCGGACGGCTCGGTGGTATGGGCCAGCGTCACCTGTGCCCCCGTGCAGGTGGACACCGAGGAAGCCCCCCGCTACCTGGCCATTGTCGAGGACATCACCGCCCGGCGCATGATGGAAGAGCGCTTGCGCATCAGCGAGGAGCGTCACCGCCTGCTCGCCGACAACGCCATCGACGTGATCCTCACCATGGACCTGGACGGGCGTTACGCCTATGTCAGCCCCTCGGTCGAGAAGCTGCGCGGTTTCACCACCGAAGAGGTCATGGCGCAATCCATGGAGGACGCCCTTACCCCTGAATCCCTTGGCGTTGCCCGGGCCTACTTTGCCCGGCTGCATGCCAACTTGGCCGCCGGGCTGCCGCCGGAGCTCTTCCGGGGCGAGCTGGAGCACCGCTGCAAGGACGGCTCGACGGTGTGGACCGACGTGACTGCCAGCCCGCTGCTGGGCACCGACGGGCATTTCGTGGAAATCCTCGGGGTGATCCGCGATATCAGCGAGCGCAAGCGCTACGAACACGAGCTGCGTCAGGTCTATGACGCCGCCGAGGCCGCCAACTCGGCCAAGAGCGAATTCCTGGCCCACATGAGCCACGAGATCCGCACCCCCATGAACGCCGTGCTCGGCCTGGCCCAGGTGCTCGAACGCGAACCCCTCGCCGACAACCAGCGCGATATGGTCGAGCGCATCCGCAGCGCTGGCCAGTCGTTGCTCGCCATCCTCAACGACATCCTCGACCTGTCCAAGATCGAGGCCGGTCAGCTGCGCATCGAATCGCGCCCCTTCGACCTGGCCGCCCTGCTCGCCAATCTGGACAGCCTGATGGGCCAGGTGGCCCGGAGCAAGGGCTTGTCCCTGCGCCTCGAAGCCCCCTCCAACCGCCTCGGCCCCCTGCTCGGCGACGGGCTGCGCCTGGAGCAGGTGCTGTTCAACCTCACCGGCAACGCCATCAAGTTCACCGAGCAGGGCGAGGTGGCGGTTCACATCAATACCCTGGAGAGCAGCGCCAGCGAACTGCGCCTGCGCTTCGAGGTACGCGACACCGGCATCGGCATTGCCCCCGATGCCCTGGCCCGCCTGTTTGCCCCCTTTGCCCAGGCCGACGCCGGCATCAGCCGCCGCTTTGGCGGCACCGGACTGGGCCTGTCCATCTGCAAGCGCCTGGTGGAGCTCATGGGCGGGGCCATCGGCGCTGAAAGCCAGATAGGCCAGGGCAGCAGCTTCTGGTTCGAGCTCCCCTTCACCCGTGGCTGTGAAAGCGAAACCAGCACGCTGGCCGACGCTGCACCGCGCCCGCCCGCCGGTCCGCGGCTGGTGGGGGCCCACCTGCTGGTTGTGGACGACAGCGCCATGAACCGGGATCTGGTGGAGCGCGCCCTGCACCTGGAAGGTGCCACCGCCACCCTGGCCGCCGACGGCCTGCAGGCGGTGCAACTGCTCCAGACCCGCCCCGAGCGCTTCGACGCGGTGCTGATGGACGTTCAGATGCCGGTCATGGATGGTCTGGCCGCCACCCGCATGATCCGTGGTCAGCTCGGCATGATCGAGCTGCCCATCATCGCCTTCACCGCCGGCGTGCGTGATGACCAGCAGGCCGCGGCCCGGGCTGCCGGTGCCGACGATGTGCTGGCCAAACCCATGGACCTGGAGCAGATGGCCTTGCTGCTGTCGAAGTGGATTCAGCCCCGCCAAGCCGTCTCCCTGCCCGAGGCCCGGGTCGAAGAAGCCGTCGAAGCTTTTCCGGAGATCCCGGGTATGGACAGCGAGCGTGCCAGCCAGCGCCTGAGCCGTGATCGGGACATGTTCATCGGTCTGCTGGAACTCTTCGTCCATGACAACGCCAACGCGGGGGCCGAAACCCGCGAAGCTCTGGCCGCGGGCGACCGGGAAGCTGCTGCCCGACGCATGCATACCCTGGGCAGCAACGCCGGCTTCCTCTGCGCCCTCGACCTGATGGCGGCGGCGCGAGCCCTCGAACAGGCCATTGATCAGGGCGAAACGGCGCTGGATGAACGCCTCGATGCCCTCGAAGAAGGCATCGCCGATCTGGTGGCCGCCAGCGCCCCCTGGCGCTGACGGGGCGGCGCCTTCGCCCCAGCCGAACACCTCTTCGATATTTCCTGATTCCCCCACCCCGGGCGGGGGCATACCATCCTTGACGAATCCGCAGCGCGCCCTGCCTGCTGCTCTGATCAAGGAATGCCATGCCCCAGGCCACCGCCACCTTTTCCCCCCTGAGCGACAACGCACGCGAAGCGATCCAGCGCGCAATTGATAGCCACGCGTCCCGCCCCGGTGCGCTGCTGCCCATCCTCCACGCCATTCAGGACGCCATCGGTTGGGTACCGGCGCAGGCCGTGCCCCAGATCGCCACCGCCCTCAACCAGAGTCGGGCCGAGATCCACGGGGTGATCAGCTTCTATCACCACTTCCGCAGCACGCCCCCGGGGCAGACGGTGGTGCAGGTATGCCGTGCCGAATCCTGTCAGGCCAGGGGAGGCCTGGCCCTCGAAGAACACGCCAAGCGCAGTCTGGGCATAGACTGGCATGAGACCACTGCCGACGGTGCGATCAGCCTGGAGCCGGTATATTGCCTGGGCAACTGCGCCTGTTCGCCGTCGATCCGCATCGGAGACGAAGTCCTGGGGCGAGTCAGCTGCCAGGGCTTCGATGGCCTCGTTGATGAACTGAGGGCCGGCCGGCCCAACCCGGCGGACGCACCGCAGGCGGCATGTACCTCCGGTGGCATCCGCGTCTTTGTACCCCTCGATTCCGGTGCCCTGGCCGTAGGCGCTGATGACGTCGCCCAGGCCATCGCCCACGAGGCCGCCGCCCGGGGCATCGACGTGGAGCTGATCCGCAACGGCTCTCGCGGGCTGTACTGGCTGGAGCCCCTGGTGGAGGTGGAGACCCCCGCCGGCCGGCTCGCCTATGGCCCGGTGAAGGCTGCCGACGTCCCTGCCCTCTTCGACGCCGGTTTTCACACCGGCGGCATGCACCGCCTGGGGCACGGCCTGACCGAGCACATTCCCTTCCTGGCCGGCCAGGAACGGCTCACCTTTCGGAGGGTCGGCCTTACGGCGCCCCTGTCCCTGGACGATTACCTGGCCCACGGCGGCTTCCAGGGCCTCAAGAAGGCCGTGGCTCTGGAAGGCGCCGCCATCGTCAAGGAAGTCACCGACTCCGGCCTGCGCGGCCGTGGTGGCGCGGCCTTTCCCACTGGCATCAAGTGGAACACCGTGCTCCACGCTGCCGGACCGACCAAGTACGTGGTGTGCAACGCCGACGAGGGTGACTCCGGCACCTTCTCCGACCGCATGCTGATGGAGGGCGACCCCTACTGTCTGATCGAGGGCATGACCATCGCCGGCCTGGCGGTGGGCGCCACCCAGGGCTACATCTACCTCCGCTCCGAATACCCCCACGCTTTCCATACCCTGCAGAAGGCCATCGACCTGGCCCGGACTGCCGGCTGGCTGGGCTCCGACGTGGCCTGTTCCGGCCGGGCCTTCGAGCTGGAAGTGCGCCTCGGTGCCGGCGCCTACGTGTGCGGTGAAGAGACAGCCATGCTCGAAAGCCTGGAAGGCAAACGCGGCATCGTGCGCTTCAAACCGCCGCTGCCAGCCATCCAGGGCCTGTTCGGTCGGCCTACCGTCATCAACAACGTGATGAGCCTGGCCGCGGTGCCGCTGATCCTGGCCCGGGGTGCCGCCTATTACCGGGACTACGGCATGGGCCGCTCCCACGGCACCCTGCCCTTCCAGCTGGCCGGCAACCTGCGCCACCCTGGGCTGGTGGAGAAGGCCTTCGGCATCACCCTGCGCGAGCTGCTGCTGGATTACGGCGGCGGCTCTGCCAGCGGCCGGCCGATCCGCGCCGTGCAGGTGGGCGGCCCCCTGGGCGCTTTCGTACCCGAGAGCCAGTTCGACGTGCCCCTCGACTACGAGACCTACGCCGCCATGGGCGCCATGATCGGCCACGGCGGGCTGGTGGCCTTTGACGACAGCGCCGACATGGCGCAGCTGGCCCGCTACGCCATGGAGTTCTGCGCCACCGAGTCCTGCGGCAAGTGCACGCCCTGCCGCATCGGCTCCACCCGGGGCGTCGAGGTGATCGACCGGATCATCGCCGGCGAGGCCCGCGACGCCAACCTCGCCCTGCTCGACTCCCTCTGCGACACCATGCTCCACGGCTCCCTGTGCGCCCTCGGCGGCATGGCTCCGTATCCGGTGAAGTCCGCCTTGACCCATTTCCCGCAGGATTTCGGCATCACGCCGGTCACTGCCGAGTAAGGAAGCCCCATGTCCCTGCCCCGCGATACCGACTACGGCACCCCGGCCTGTGATTCCGCGCAGTCCGTCAGCCTGCTCATCGACGGCCAGCCCGTGTGCGTGCCCGCCGGCACCAGCATCATGCGTGCCGCCGGCCAGAGCGGCTGTGCCATCCCCAAGCTGTGCGCCACCGACAGCCTGGAACCCTTTGGCTCCTGCCGCCTGTGTCTCGTCGAGGTGGACGGCCGCAAGGGCTTTCCGGCGTCCTGCACCACGCCGGTGGAGGCCGGCATGGTGGTACGCACCCAGACCCCGAAGCTCGCCGAGCTGCGCCGCAACGTAATGGAGCTGTACATCTCCGACCACCCCCTGGACTGCCTTACCTGCCCCACCAACGGCAACTGCGAGCTGCAGGACATGGCCGGCGTGGTTGGCCTGCGCGAGGTGCGCTACGGCTTCAAGGGCGAGAACCACTTTGAATGCAGCCAGAAGGACGAGTCCAACCCCTATTTCAGCTACGACCCTGCCAAGTGCATCGTCTGCAACCGCTGCGTGCGGGCCTGTGAGGAGACCCAGGGCACCTTCGCCCTCACCATCTCCGGCCGAGGCTTCGATTCCCGCGTGTCGCCGGGGCAGAACGAATCCTTCATGGACTCGGAGTGCGTGTCCTGCGGCGCCTGCGTCAATGCCTGCCCTACGGCCACCCTCACGGAAAAATCGGTGATCCAGCTCGGCCAGGCCGAGCGCAGCGTCACCACCACCTGCGCCTATTGCGGCGTCGGTTGTTCATTCAAGGCCGAGGTGAAGGGCAACCAGGTGGTGCGCATGGTGCCAGCCAAAGATGGCGGCGCCAACGCCGGCCACGCCTGTGTCAAGGGCCGCTTTGCCTGGGGCTACGCCACCCACGCTGACCGCATCACCACCCCGATGATCCGCCCGAGCGTGGACGCACCCTGGCAGAAGGTCAGCTGGGACGAGGCCCTGGCCTACGCCGCCGGTGAATTCAAGCGCATCCAGGCAAAATACGGCCGCGGCGCGGTGGGTGGCATCACCTCCAGCCGCTGCACCAACGAAGAGACCTATCTCGTCCAGAAGCTGGTGCGAGCCGCCTTTGGCAACAACAATGTGGACACCTGTGCCCGGGTCTGCCATTCGCCCACCGGCTACGGCCTCAAGCAGACCCTTGGGGAATCCGCCGGCACCCAGGATTTCGCCTCGGTGCTCAAGGCTGACGTGATCGTGGTGATCGGCGCCAACCCCACCGACGGGCACCCGGTCTTCGGCTCGCTCCTCAAGAAGCGTATCCGCCAGGGGGCAAAGCTGATCGTCGTCGATCCCCGCGCCATCGATCTGGTGCGCTCGCCCCATGTGGCCGCGGCCCATCACCTCAAGCTGCTGCCCGGCACCAACGTGGCCATGGTCAACGCCCTGGCCCACACAATCGTCACCGAAGGCCTGGTGGCCGAAGCCTACGTGGCCGAACGCTGTGAAGGCCCCGCCTTCGAGGCCTGGCGCGAGTTCGTGTCGCGCCCCGAGAATTCGCCGGAAGCGGCCGAGGCCATCACCGGTGTGCCGGCGGCCGAGATCCGAGCCGCCGCCCGTCTGTATGCCACCGCCGGCAACGGCGCCATCTACTACGGCCTGGGTGTCACCGAGCACAGCCAGGGCTCCACCACCGTGATGGGCATCGCCAACCTGGCCATGGTCACCGGCAACGTAGGCCGCCCGGGTGTGGGCGTGAACCCCCTGCGTGGACAGAACAACGTGCAGGGCAGCTGCGACATGGGCTCCTTCCCCCACGAGCTGCCCGGCTACCGCCACGTCTCCGACACCACCACCCGCGCCCTCTTCGAGTCGGCCTGGAATGTCAGCATCGACCCGGAACCGGGCCTGCGCATTCCCAACATGTTCGAGGCGGCGCTGGACGGCAGCTTCAAGGGCATCTACATCCAGGGCGAGGACATCGTCCAGTCCGACCCCAATACCCAGCACGTGGAAGCCGCCATGGCGCAGATGGAGTGCGTGGTGGTGCAGGACCTGTTCCTCAACGAAACCGCGAAGTGGGCTCACGTGTTTTTGCCCGGTTCCAGCTTCCTGGAGAAGGACGGCACCTTCACCAATGCCGAGCGGCGCATCTCGCGGGTGCGCAAGGTGATGCCGCCCGTGGCCGGCAAGGCCGACTGGGAAGCCACCCTGGCCCTGGCTGACGCCCTCGGCTACCCGATGAGCTACGGCCACCCGTCCGAAATCATGGACGAGATTGCCCGCCTCACCCCGAGCTTCCATGGGGTGAACTACGATCTGCTCGAAAAGAAAGGCAGCATCCAGTGGCCGTGCAACGAGGCCGCGCCGGAGGGCACGCCGACCATGCATGTGGGCGGTTTCATCCGCGGCAAGGGGCGCTTCATGCTCACGCCCTTCGTGCCCACTACTGAAAAGATCACCCGTCGCTTCCCGCTGATCCTCACCACCGGACGCATCCTCAGCCAGTACAACGTGGGCGCCCAGACCCGGCGTACCGCCAACGTGGCCTGGCACGACGAAGACCGGCTGGAGATCCACCCGGTGGATGCCGAAGACCGGGGCATAAAGGACGGTGATTGGGTCGGCATCGCCAGCCGGGCCGGAGAGACGGTGCTGCGCGCCACGGTGACGGAGCGGGTCCAGCCGGGCGTGGTGTACACCACCTTCCACTTCCCGGAATCCGGTGCCAACGTGATCACCACCGACAACTCCGACTGGGCCACCAATTGCCCCGAGTACAAGGTGACGGCGGTACAGGTGACCCTGTGCGCCCAACCCTCGGAATGGCAGCAGCGCTTTGCCGCCCGCCGCGAGCAGCAGCAGGGCTTCCTCAAACCCGCCACCACCGACGCAGGCTGAGAGCGCCATGAATACCGACTACGTACTGCGCATGGCCAACCAGATCGGCGACGCGCTGGGCATCAATCCCGATCAGGAGCAGGCCGTCCGCGACCTGGCCGAGCATCTCAAACGCTTCTGGGAGCCACGCATGCGTGGTGCCTTGCTGACCCTGGCCGACACACCAGACGGAGCGGCGCGCCTCTCGCCGCTGGTGTGCCAGGCCGTGGCGGTTCTGCGGCCACCGCCCTGATGCGGGCTTTCCGGGCTGGTCCGGTGCCGGGCCCTCGCCCTATACTTGCGGGCCGGGCCACTGCGAAGGGCCCCGCGACCTGCCTGAACACCGCCGATGCCTCTGCCGGAAGACTCCCCAGCCACCGTTGAAACTGCGTTGTCCCCCGGCTTGTCCCGTGTGCAGCGCATCCTGCTGACTGCCGCTGGGCTGCTTGCCCTGTTCCTGGGCGTGCTCGGGATTGTTCTGCCCGGCCTCCCCACGACCCCCTTCGTTCTCCTCTCCGCCGCCTGCCTTGCCCGCTCGTCACCCCGTCTGCACCACAAGCTCGTCACCAACCGGCATCTCGGGCCACTGGTGCGTGACTGGGAGGCCAATCGCTCCCTGCCTTTGAAGATCAAGTGGCTGTCCACGTCTATCATGAGTGGCATGGTCGCCTTGTCAGCCTGGCAGTTCAGCGGGCGTCCGGGCTTGCAGGCCCTGGTGCTGGCCCTCGGTGTCGTGGGTTGTATCGTGGTCTGGCGAATTCCAACCCGGCGCTGAGTGGGCCCCGCTACAGTGCCTTCAGCGCGCCCACTCGCTTTCTGCAAGACCTCCACCATGATTCCAGGACATCGCCACCACGAACACCATCGCAGCGACCGCATAGGCTGGCTGCGTGCCGCCGTGCTGGGGGCCAACGACGGCATCGTGTCCACCGCCAGCCTGGTTGTGGGCGTGGCGGCTGCCAGTTCCGACCATGCCGCTGTCCTGCTCACCGGGGTTGCCGGGTTGGTGGCCGGTGCCATGTCCATGGCGGCGGGCGAGTATGTCTCGGTGCACTCCCAGGCCGACACCGAAAAAGCTGATTTGTCGCGGGAAAAGGTCGAGCTCGAAAACACGCCTGAAGCTGAACTGCGGGAGCTGGCCGGGATTTACGTCGGGCGCGGGCTCGACCCGGAGCTGGCCCGGCAGGTGGCTCAGCAACTCACCCGCCATGACGCCCTCGGCGCCCATGCCCGGGATGAGCTGGGTATCTCTGACGCCCTTTCAGCGCGCCCGGTGCAGGCTGCGCTGGCCTCTGCTGCCAGCTTCGCCGTCGGCGCCGCCCTACCCCTGGCCGTGACCGCTTTGATGCCCGGTGAATGCCTGATCCCCTCTGTCTCCGTCACCAGCCTGCTCTTCCTCGGGCTGCTGGGTGCCATAGCGGCGAAGGCCGGTGGAGCACGGCCGTGGATCGGCGCCGTCCGGGTCGGCTTCTGGGGGGCGCTTGCCATGGCCATCACGGCAGGGGTGGGGCGTGCATTCGGTACGGTGATCTGAGGCGGGGCTCAACGAGAGTGTGAAGATTTTCACGTTGGAGACGTTGGCGAAAAAATAATTGCTGCATTGCACAATATTTTCGTCTAATATCTGAATCGTCTCCTCCACCCTCCTCCTTTGGTGTGGATTTCAACCCGAGCGCCCCGCGGCCCTCGGGTTTTTTTCTGGGCGCAGCGTGTGAAGCGTGCCCTCTCCGCGGCTGAAACGACGGCACGCGCACATCGATTCAGGTCAGGCATGGGCGCGGTGAGACACAGCATCCGGCAACCATTCACTCAATAGTCTGCCGGCCTCGGTCGCTGCATGGAGGGAGCCAGCTCGAAGTGGTTGGAGCGACTCGGATGGCTCAGCACGGTGTTGATCCTGGACTGCAGATCGAACATGGGGCAGCCCCGCCGACGGTGAAGCCTATGACGGCGAACCGCTAGGTGCGATAGCGACTGACGAAGCGATCCCGCGAGTGGGGCAGGAAGAAGGGGTTTCTGCGGCGCTCCTCGCCGATGGTGGACACCGTGCGGCCATGGAAGTCATGCCCCGGAAACACCAGCGTCTCGTCGGGCAGCATGAAAAGCTGGTTCAACACCGAATCGTAGAGGCGCCCCGGGTCGCAGTCGCTGTCCCCGGCCTGACTGCAACCACCCAGTTCGAGGGCATCACCACAGAAAACCCGGTCCTGCCACAGGTAGCTGACGCTGCAAGCGGTATGGCCCGGGGTGGCGATCACCCGAATCCACTCCTGCCCGACCGGCAACTGCTCTCCGTGCGTCACGGCGCGCTGGCCGGGCAGGCTCCGCCCTCCCCTACCGACAATCACCTGGGCTCCCGGATAGAGGTCGGGGAGGCTGTTGCCGGGGTCTGTATGGGCATGGGTCAGCAGGATGAAGCCCAGGTCGAAGCCGCGTTCTGCCAGCAGTGCGCTCAGCAGCAGGGCTTGGCAAGGATCGGGACGGGGATCGATGGCCACCGCTTGGCCGGTGGCAGTATCCGCGAGCAGGTAGCTCATGGCTGCGTGGTCGGGCTCGAAGAACTGGCGAAAGTACATGGCGGGCTTTCAGTGGCCTGCGATCTGGAACATGGCGAGCACAAGGGCTCCCAGGCAGGCAGGGCTGGACAGGAACATCCGGGCGATACGAGGCAGCCGGGCCCCAAGGCCCAGGCCGCTGGCAAAGCCGGCACCCATGGACCACAGCAACAGGATGGCGGCAAGGGGATCGGCTGCGCCCCAACGATCCTGGCTGACATGGGGAGCGAAGAGCAGCAGACCGGCCACCACAAGGCCTGTCAGTACCGACAGGATGCGGACGCCCAGGTCTTGGCTCGTGCCGCCTCCGCTGGCACGTCCGTCTGCAGACGAATCATCAGGCGGAGCCATTGTCTTCGCCAATGCGCAGACGCGCGTCGCTGAGGTAGGTGTAGGGCGGCACTTCCAGATTGGTGGGGGCCGGCTTGTTCTTGAAGACCCGACCGGCAAAGTCGAAGGTGGAGCCATGACAGGGGCACAGGAAGCCACCCGGCCAGTCGGCACCCAGGGCCGGGTTGCCAGGCTGGAAGGCTGACGAAGGCGAGCAGCCCAGGTGGGTGCAGATCCCCACCGCCACAAAAATCTCCGGACGCCGCGACCGGTGCGGGTTGTGGGCGTACTCCGGTTGCTGGGATTCCACCGCAGACCCCGGATCGGCGAGGTCTCCCTCGGCCGTGGCGAGGGCGGCGAGCATCTCCGGGGTGCGATGCAGGATCCACACAGGCTTGCCACGCCATTCAACCACCATCATTTCACCCGGTGCGAGCTTGTCGATATCCACCTCTACTGGTGCGCCTGCTGCCATTGCCCGCTCGGACGGGGTGAGGCTGGCTACGAAGGGAACGGCGGTTGCGGCGGCCAGTACGCCTCCCACGCCCGCCGTCGCGATCAGCAACTGGCGTCGGCCAGGGCTGCATGGGCTTGAGATGTGGGGGCTTCCGAGCGTGGAGGCGGGGGTGCTTGCCATGAGGTTTCTCCTGGGGACTGGGGTGCCGGGGTCGGACACCAAACATAAGCGAGTGCTTATCAAGTCCTGTGCCAGAATTCTCCTCCAGGGGAAATCCATTTGTTTACAGATGCCTGGAACTTCAGAGTGCTGCCGAAACCCGGGAGCGATACGGCAGTGGCAGTGCTTTGGCAGCAAAGATGTCTTGTCTCTGACAGTCGTGGCAGCCCTGCCCCCTTCTTCGTCGATATGATTGACGGTCCCTTACGCAAGAGCTCTTCAATCTGCCCCCATGGCCGAATGTGTCGTGATACCTGTCCGTGACGGGTTCATTTGAGCCCGATGGCCTGCATCAGCTGGCCGGCGTTGTGGGCGTACTCGATGGCGGTGACCTTTCCATCGGCCACGCGCAGGATGGTCGCAGCCCCTTTCTGACGAGGTAGGTCGGCAAGCTGCGCGGCGTCCCGCCCAAGCCCGACTGCAAAGGGCATCTCCCGCAGTGCAGGCAGGGCAAACATCCGGGTGACAAGCGCCGGCATGGCGCTGATGTCGGCAAAGTAGACTGCCTTGAGGGTGGCGAGTACCCCTTCAGGCTGTGCCGCCAGTACTTCATTGATCAGATCACTGCCAGCCTTGTCAGCGGCGAAAAGGACGGTCCGCGTGTCGGCGCGGGTCGATACCAGCTTGCCGTGCTGGTCCTCGAGACTCAGCGCAGGCAAGGGGTTGCCGGGCAGTACAGGCGCAGCGCCGGCCACCAGAGGCAGCGCCAAGCCAACGAGTAGCAGCGATCTGAGTGTTCTCCTGAATTTCATGGTTCTTCCTTTCCTCTCTGTTGTTGAAACCCATGGCCTTTTCGGCAGGAACCCGTTGCAGTCATGCACGGACAAACCAGGGTGTTATGAACAGTGGATGGCGCCAAGGTTTCATGGGCGCCCGCCGGTTTAGGTACTCGGATCAAGCATGGAGCTTGAGAACCGTGGCAAGGAGCAGCGCCAGGAGACAGGTCCAACCCGAAAACAGCCATCGCCAGACCGGCTGGACAGGAATGAACCCCACTCCGCGTACGAAACCGGCGGTCATGGCCATGAACAGCGCCAGGGCCAGTCCGTGATCAGCTTGCGCCTTTGAGTCGGTCATCAGCGAGGGGTAGAGGGTAGCCGCGAGCATGATCGTCAAGGCAACCATCAGGCTGGGTAGGTGGATCCTGCCGGTGGGTGTCCTGTCAGGGAGTTCCGGTTCATCTCTGGGCTTCATATTCGGCATGACAAGGAAAAAACCAGATTTTGCCAATCAATCATCGTGCCAATTTTTATGCTGGGAACGGAGTCAATGAAATCAAGCAGCTGGAGATCTTTACTGGCAATCAAGGCGGGCATTTCTGCCATCTTGGCAGATGTTTCACTGCCAGAATCCGGCTATTGGCAGAACCTGAATCCACATAGGCAGAGGCGATCCAGAGCATCAATTGAATTAATTAGCGCTAATGTATGCTGTTTCAACGGTCGGGACGTCTGCTGAATCGGGTGTCTCTGATGGGGGTCTGCAACTGGCCAGATTCCCGCAACAAGGTGCACGGCGCGCGGCTATCCCCACGCGCAGGGCCTTTCCGGCGCAGCAGCAAACGCACACATGCCAGGACCACAGGAGACGATGATGAACGGAAACAACACGAAACCGGCGGGTCAGTGCCCGGTGATGCACGGTGGCAATACGGCCGTTGGCAACTCGAACATGGACTGGTGGCCGAAAGCCCTGAACCTCGACATCCTCCATCAGCACGACAGCAAGACCAATCCCTTGGGGGCCGGCTTCACTTACCGAGAAGCCGTCAAGAAGCTCGACGTGGATGCGCTGAAGAAAGACCTGCACACCCTGATGACCGACAGTCAGGACTGGTGGCCCGCCGACTGGGGCCACTACGGCGGCTTGATGATCCGCATGGCCTGGCATGCGGCGGGCTCCTACCGGGTGGCTGATGGCCGCGGTGGCGCCGGCACTGGCAACCAGCGCTTTGCCCCCCTCAATTCCTGGCCTGACAACGCCAACCTGGACAAGGCTCGCCGCCTGCTGTGGCCAATCAAGCGGAAGTACGGCAACAAGCTCAGTTGGGCCGACCTGATCGTGCTCGCAGGCACGGTGGCCTATGAGTCCATGGGCCTCAAGACCTTCGGTTTCGGCTTCGGCCGTGAGGACATCTGGCACCCCGAGAAGGACACCTACTGGGGTTCCGAGAAAGAATGGCTGGCGCCCAGCGACAACCCCAACAGCCGCTATTCGGGCGAACGGGATCTGGAGAACCCCCTCGCCGCCGTGATGATGGGCCTCATCTACGTTAACCCGGAAGGCGTCGATGGCAAGCCCGACCCGCTCCGGACGGCCCAGGATGTACGCGTGACCTTTGCGCGGATGGCCATGAACGACGAGGAGACCGTCGCCCTGACCGCGGGTGGCCACACCGTCGGCAAGGCCCATGGCAACGGCAGCGCCGCCAATCTCGGCCCTGCACCGGAAGCTGCGGACGTGGACGAGCAGGGCCTGGGCTGGAACAACCACAGCACCCGTGGCGTAGGCCGCGACACGGTGACCAGCGGCATCGAGGGTGCCTGGACCACCCACCCGACCCGATGGGACAACGGATACTTCACCCTCCTCCTCAACTACGACTGGGCGCTGACGAAGAGCCCGGCCGGCGCCTGGCAGTGGGAACCGGTGAACATCCGTGAAGAGGACAAGCCGGTGGACGTGGAGGACCCGTCGATCCGCCACAACCCCATCATGACCGATGCCGACATGGCCATGAAGATGGACCCGGAGTATCGCAAGATCTCCGAACGCTTCTACAAGGACCCGGCCTATTTCTCCGAAGTCTTTGCCCGCGCCTGGTTCAAGCTGACTCACCGGGACATGGGCCCCAAGGCGCGCTACATCGGCCCGGAAGTGCCCCAGGAAGACCTGCTCTGGCAGGACCCGGTGCCAGCCGGCAGGACCGACTATGACGTGGCTGCGGTGAAGGCCGCCATCGCCGCCAGCGGCCTCCCGGTGAATGAGCTGGTTGCCACCGCCTGGGACAGCGCCCGCACCTTCCGAGGCTCGGACATGCGCGGCGGCGCCAACGGTGCGCGCATTCGCCTTGCCCCCCAGAAGGATTGGGAGGGCAACGAGCCGACCCGTCTGGCGAGGGTCCTCGCCGTCTATGAAAAAGTTGCGGCCGACACTGGCGCCAGCGTGGCCGATGTGGTCGTGTTGGGCGGCAACCTGGGCATCGAGCAGGCGGCCAAAGCGGCAGGTTTCGACATCAGCGTGCCCTTTGCACCGGGCCGGGGCGATGCCACCGATGCCATGACCGATGCGGAGTCCTTCGACGTGCTGGAGCCGGTTCACGACGCCTACCGCAACTGGCTCAAGAAGGATTACAAGGTCAATGCCGAAGAACTCATGCTTGACCGGACCCAACTGATGGGGCTCACGGCCCACGAGATGACGGCACTGGTGGGTGGCATGCGTGTGCTCGGAACCAACCACGGCGGCAGCCACCACGGGGTGTTCACCGATCGTGTGGGAGCGTTGACCAATGACTTCTTCGTCAATCTCACCGACATGGCCTACACCTGGAAGCCGGCTGGCCGGAACCTGTACGAGATCATCGAGCGCAAAACCGGCGCTGTGAAGTGGACGGCCACCCGCGTCGATCTGGTCTTCGGCTCAAACTCGGTGCTGCGTGCCTACGCCGAGGTCTATGCCCAGGATGACGGCAAGGAGAAGTTCGTCCATGACTTCGTCGCCGCCTGGACCAAGCTGATGAATGCCGACCGCTTCGACCTGAGCTGATCCCGACCGTCCGGCAAAAGGCCCCACGCCATGTTTTTGCCTGGCGTGGGGCCTTTTACGTGCAGTGGCAGCAGCGCTCACTGCTCCTTTTTCGAGACGTTGTTGCGGCCGTCTGCGTGTTCTGCCCACAGGGCATTGAGAATGGCCAGGAAGACGGCAAAGCCGATGCCCAGAATCCAGGTGAAGTACCACATGTGATTGACTCCTTGGAAAGCGGCTTAATAAGCCGAGTGGCTGTTCTCGCGCACGTAGGCGGCGGTGACCTTGCCCCCCATCACCCGGTAAGCCCAGCTCGTGTACAGGATGATGATCGGCATGAAGATCAGCGTGGCCCACAGCATGATGCTGAGGGTCAGCTGACTGGATACGCTGTCCCACACTGTCAGGCTGGCACGCGGGTCGAGGGACGACGGCATGATGAAGGGGAACAGGGCTGCCCCGGCGGTACCGATGACGCCAACGATGGCCAGCGCCGACGCCCAGAAAGCGGCCATGCTGCGGCCCGAACGCGCCAGCGCCTGGGCGGCAAACACACCCACGATGCCGAAGGCGGGCAGCAGCAAGGTCGCAGGATAGATCCGATAGTTGGCAAACCAGGCGCCCGCCTCCCGGACCACCGTCTTGGCCAGGGGGTTGGGCAGCGCCCCGCCCTCCACCGCCGACTGGATGACATAGCCGGGAATCCCCATCCACAGCCACACGCCCGCCGCGACAAAGCTCAGCACCATCAGCCCGCCAAAGAAACCGGCAGCCCGCAATGCCCGCCACTGGATCTCGCCCTGGGTACGGTGCACCAGATAGATGGCGCCATGGAAGGTGATCATGGCCGTGGACACGACCCCGCAGAGCAGCGCAAAGGGGTTGAGCAAGGCCCAGAAACTGCCGGAGTAGGTGGACACCAGGTGGTCATCGAAGCTGAAGGGCACGCCCTGGAACAGGTTGCCGAAGGCCACGCCGAAGATCAGCGGCGGCACCGCTCCACCCACGAACAGGCCCCAGTCCCAGGTCTTGCGCCAGGTGGGCTTGCTGATCTTGCTGCGGTAATCGAACCCCACCGGGCGGAAGAACAGCGCCCACAGCACGGCCAGCATGGCCCAGTAGAAACCCGAAAAGGCGGTGGCATAGACCAGCGGCCAGGCGGCAAAGATGGCCCCGCCGCCGGTGATGAACCACACCTGGTTGCCGTCCCAGTGGGGGCCGACGGTGTTGATGACCACCCGCCTCTCCGTGTCGTCCTTGCCGACAAAGGGCAGCAGCGTGCCAACGCCCATGTCGTGACCATCCATGATGGCGAAGCCCACCAGCAGCACGCCGACGAGCAGCCACCAGATCAGTTTGAGGGATTCATAGTCGAGCATTTTGCGTGTCCTCGGTTCAGGCGTGGGCCTCGTTGGCGTAGCGGCCGGTGCCCAGGCTGCCCGGGCCCTGCTTGGCAAACTTGATCATCAGGTACATCTCCACCACCAGCAGCACGGTGTAGAAGCCAACGAAACCGGCCAGGGAGCCGTAGAGACTCTCGACGCTGAGGGTGGAGACAGAGAGATGGGTGGGCAGCACGCCATAGATGGTCCAGGGCTGGCGCCCGTACTCCGCGACGAACCAGCCGACCTCGCAGGCGATCCACGGCATGGGCAGGGAATACAGGGCCGCGCGCAGCAACCAGGGCTTGTCGGCAAAGTCACCCTTCACCGAATGCCACAGGGCCAGCCCGAAAAGCAGCAGCATCGCAAAGCCCAGGGCCACCATCAGGCGGAAGCTCCAGAACATAGGCGCGACGCGGGGAACGGTGTCATTCACGGCCTTCTCGATGATCTCGGGCGTGAGCTGGTCGAAGTGGCTGACGTACTTCTTCAGCAACAGACCGAAGCCCAGGTCCGCCTTGTGGGCCTCGAACCCGCGGCGGGCGGCTGCGTCGTTCTGGTCGCGGCGCAAGGCATCAAGGGCCGTCACCGCCTCGATACCTGAGACGATGCGTTCCCGGTTCCTGGCCTTGATCTCCTTGATTCCGGGAATCTGCTTGTCCAGGGAGCGGGTGCCGATGATCCCCATCACCCACGGGATTTCGATGGCGAAGTCGTTCTTCATCTCCGCTTCGTTGGGGATGGCGATGAGGTTGAAGGGTGCGGGGGCCGGTTCGGTCTCCCACATGGCCTCCATGGCGGCCAGCTTGGTCTGCTGGGCCTCGCCCACCGTGTAGCCCGATTCGTCGCCAAGAACGATCACCGAGCACACGGACGCAAAGCCGAAAGCCGCGGCGATGCCGAAGCTGCGCTTGGCAAATTCCACGTCGCGACGACGCAGCAGGTACCAGGACGAGATCGACAGCACGAACATGGCACCGGTGACATAGCCAGCCGATACCGTATGCACAAACTTGGCCTGGGCGTCCGGATTGAAGACCACAGCCCAGAAGTCGGTCATCTCCATGCGCATGGTGACGTAGCTGAACTCGGCACCCACCGGGTTCTGCATCCAGCCATTGGCAATCAGGATCCACAGGGCCGAAAGGTTGGTCCCCACCGCCATCAGCACCGTGACCAGCAGGTGTTGGCGGCGGGAAAGGCGATCCCAGCCAAAAAAGAACAGGCCGATCATGGTTGATTCGAGGAAGAAGGCCATCAGCCCCTCGATGGCCAGGGGCGCACCGAAGATGTCCCCCACGTAGTGGGAGTAGTAGGCCCAGTTGGTGCCGAACTGGAACTCCAGGGTGATGCCGGTGGTGACACCCAGGGCAAAGTTGATGCCGAAGAGCTTGCCCCAGAAGCGGGTCATGTCCTTGTAGAGGGGCTTGCCGGTCATCACATACACCGACTCCATGATCACCAGCATCCACACCATGCCGATGGTCAGGGGAACAAACAGGAAGTGGTACAGGGCGGTGGCGGCAAACTGCAGCCGGGAGAGGTCGACCAGTTGTTCACTGACCATGGGGGGCTCCTTGGACGACAGGGTTCGGGGCGAACTGCCTGGACAGCGCTGCCGGATCAAGCTGCGTGCCCTTGTCGCGCACGAAGAACCACCACAGCAGCAACAGGGCGAAGAACTTGATGACAAGCACCCAGCCCAAATGGCGTCGCAGGACAGAATCGGATGAAGTCATGGCATTGGCAGTCCGATGAAGTATCGTTTATTGCTAATCAAGAGCCGTGCCACTCTCTCGTTTTAAGAAAATTCCTTTATTTACCAATGTCGTGATTGAAAATTGGGCGGAGCTTCGAGGGTGCCGGTTTGACCGCCAAATACCGCCATGGCAGTATTTGGCAGCAAAACTGCCAGCCTCTCCCCCATGACAAATCGGCTCCGCCCTCTACCGGAACTGGTCTCCTTCCTGGAGACCCTGCCCGAGCCCCACATCCTGTGCGACCGCAGCTACCGTATCCTGGCCGCCAATGCCGCCTACAGGGCCAATTGCGGGCGGCCGGACGACCTGATCGGACGCAAGTGCTTCGAGGTATCCCATCACTATCCCGTGCCCTGCGACCAGGCCGGCGAGTCCTGCCCGTTGGCCCACAGCCTGAAGTCCGGACAGCGGGAACGGGTGGTGCATTTGCATCACACCTCGGCAGGGGAGCGTTACGAGAACATCGAGCTGTCTCCGATCCGCGACAGCAGCGGGGAGATCGCCTACTTCATCGAGAAGCTCGAACCCTTGCCCGTGGCCCGGGGACTGGCCGGCACCCAGGGACTGATCGGGCGTGCATCGACCTTTCGGACCATGCTGGAGCTGGTGGCCCGGGTGGCCCCCTCGGAGGCCACCGTGCTGTTGCAAGGCGAGTCGGGCACGGGCAAGGAGCTGGTGGCCCAGGCCATCCACGACGCCAGCCGGCGCCGGGACGGGCCCTTTGTGGCCGTGGACTGTTCGGGCCTCACCGAAACCCTGTTCGAGAGCGAGCTCTTTGGCCATGAACGGGGGGCCTTCACCGGCGCCAGTGCCCGCAAGACCGGGCTTGTCGAAGCCGCCAGTGGCGGCACCCTGTTTCTCGACGAGATGGGGGACATTCCCCTGAGCATGCAGGTCAAGCTGCTGCGCCTGCTGGAAACCGGCACCTATCGACGGGTGGGCAGTACGGAGCTCATGCGTGCCGACATCCGCCTCATCTCGGCCACCCATCGCCCTCTGAAGAGCCTGGTCGAAAATGGCCAGTTCCGCCAGGACCTGTACTACCGCATCAACACTTTTCCGATCTGTCTTCCGCCCCTGCGTCAGCGCCAGGACGACATCCCCTTGCTGGCCGAAGCCCTGCTTGAGCGCGTCGCACCGGACCGCAAGCTGCGCATTGCCGCCGACACCCTGGCCTGCCTGCGCACTTACGGCTACCCGGGCAATATCCGGGAGCTGCGCAACATCCTCGAACGGGCGAGCCTGCTGTGTGATGGCGATACGCTGCAGCGGCGGCATCTGCCCGACGAGCTGCAGCATCCGCAGGGCCCCTCCTCCGCCCTGTCCGAAGCCATGCTCGCCGCTTCCGCTGCCCATGAACGTTCGCTCGACCAGCCCGAACCCGACGACGTGGATCTGGCCGCCGCGCTGCGCAGCCACAGGGGCTCCCGCAAGGCCCTCGCAGCCAAGCTCGGCCTCAGTGAGCGGACCTTGTACCGCCGGCTGAAGAACCTGTGATGGTCAGCGCCCCACCCTGGTGCGTCACCACTGCATACGGGAGGGCCGCGTGTCTTTCGATGGCCTCGGCGCTGGTCGCCCTTACCCTGGGCTCATCTAGCGACGCGACCGCTGCCGACCGCTGCGATCAGCTGCCCAGCCCCTCGGTGATACTGAAACGCCACGAGGAGCCTATCACCCTGGACACCCGCAGCAGCTATCGCACCCTCACCCTGATCGGCCCGCGCAACCTGCCGGCGACCAGGCAGGTATTGGGGCTTACCCGCGGCGTGGCCACGGTGCGCTTCGAGTCCCGCATCACCGCCTATACCGACCCCGGCGGCCGCTGGGAATGCGCCAGCCCCCAGCTCAAGGTGACCTACGGCTTCAGCCCCATGACGGTTTACGTGGCCAGGGAATTCCCCCCGGGCAGCTGTGCATACAAGGAGATCCACGAACATGAGCTCCGCCACGTGCGCGCTTACCAGGCGCATTTGCTGAGGATCGAACAGGAGCTTGCCGACACCCTCAAGCGCCGCTTCGTCACTGACGGCCCCTGGCGCGGCCCCGTCGGACAGGCCCGTGCGCGCATCCAGCAAGAGCTGGAGGAGCGCTGGGCACCCTACATCCGGCGAGAGCTGAACAAGGTAGATGCCGCCCAGGCCCTCATCGACACCCCCGAGGAGTACGCTCGGGTGACCGCAAGCTGCGGTGGCGAGGTGAAGCGGCTGACACGATGAGGGCGGCGAGCATCCTCATCAGTCGGCCCGGAGCGCACCCAGCGCAATGTCCCGGACGAGCGTGCCGATACCCGCAATGACGGCCTCCCGGGCCGGAAGGTCTGCGCTACTCTCCGCCAGGTAGGCCGCAACGACGAGAGGGGCTCGACCGGGGGGCCAGACGACGCCGATGTCGTTGAGGTCGGCTTTGTAAGTGCCGGTTTTCTCTCCGATCTTCCAGCTGCCGGGAAGCCCTGCGCGAAGGCGCTTCAGGCCTGTGGTGTTGTCGATCATCCAGCGCGCCAGCAGATAACGTGAGCGGGCCGACAAGGCATCGCCCAGGAGCAGCGTGCGCAGGGTTGTGACCATGGCCCGTGGCGAAGTTGTGTCCAGCGGCGCGTCCGGATGCCGGACGTTGAGATCCGGTTCGATGCGATCCAGGCGGGTGACCGGATCACCCAGCTGGCGCAGGTAGGCGGTCAGGGCGGCCGGCCCGCCATAGCTGGCCAGGATGAGGTTGGCGGCGGTGTTGTCGCTGGTCGTGATGGCCGCCTCGCAAAGCTGGGCCAGGCTCAGACCACCTTGCTCCACATGACGCTCGGTGATGGGTGACCAGGGGATCAGCTCATCCCTGGCAAAGCTCACGCGCCGCTCCAGTGACTCCAGTCCCTGATCCACCCGATGCAGCACAAGGGCACTGGCCAGCGTTTTGAACGAGCTGAGCATCAGAAAGCGCTCATCAGCACGATGGCCGTACTCGACCCCGGTAGCGGTATCCAGGATATGGACGCCAAGGCGCCCCTGCGACACCGCTTCGAGGGCCTGAACACGCAAGAGGAAATCACTTGATGGCCCGGCCGCCAGGCTCGGCACAGGGCTGCCGCCACCGAGCAGCACGAGCGCAGGGATCAGCGCGATGACATCACGTCGCTTCATGGAGTATCTCCGCCTCTCAATGCCGCACCGGCCAGTACCAGCTGGGTATGCCCTTGCGACCACCGCCGACACCTTGCCGGTAGCGGCTGCGCAGATGGCCGTCCACCACCGAGATCCATGGGGCCAGGTGCATGTCGGCCAGTTCCAGGTCGACAAACAGCTCGGGCAGACGGTAGGCGAACCAGCGATAGGCCGCCAGCAGGCGGACCGTGGTCTCGGCCTCTTCAAGGGACGCCCGCCGCGGCGAGTCGGGCAGGAAGTCCAGCCGGATGGACTTGCCCTGGTTGGCCGCATAGGCCCAGCCCCGCCACACCCCGTCGATGGTCTCGTTCTGGGCGGCCATGGGTGCCATGGAAAAGACATGTTTGAGGTGCAGTGACAGCTTCTTCATCCTGTCCAGCTGCCCTGCCCTGGCCAGCTGCTCTTCCGGAACATGGGGCCGGAAGAAGCCGTCGCCGCAATCGGCATGGAGCTGGAACAGGGACAGCAGGGCTTCAAGGCGGGTGTCACCAGACATGGCGGCCAGCTGTTCCAGGTAGGCGCTGCCCGGCGTGATCTGGAAGCCCATGGTCTCCAGCGGGGGTTGCGGCGCCTTCATCAGCGAGGTCACCACCTTGTGCTCGGCGGGGGTCAGGCCGGCCACCAGGCCTTCTTCTTCCTGGTGCCCGAAGCGTCCGGCCCGGCCGCCGATCTGCTGAAGCAGCGACGGAGACAGGGTGCCGCGGGTGGTGCCGTCGTACTTCTGGACAGCGGTGAACACCACGCGCTGGATGGGGAGATTCAGGCCCATGCCGATGGCGTCGGTAGCCACGAGAATGTCGGCATCGCCCCCGGCGAAGCGGTGCGCCTCGCGCTCACGCACCTCGGGCGACAGGGCACCGTAGATGCAGGCCACGGATTTGCCCAGGGCCAGCAGGTCGTCGCGCAGATTGAGGGCGTCACGCCGGGAGAACACGATGAAGGCGTCCCCCGGCCGGGCCCGGCGCAGAGCCCCCGCCGCATCATTGGCCAGGGGCTGGCCGACGGACAGCGGATGCTTGCGTGCCTTGCGCCGGATTTCCAGGGGCAGGCCCAGACGTGCGGCCAGGGCAATGATCGCCGGCTCGGCCGACAGCGCGCCGACCAGCCACACCTCACGGGCGTTGGCACCGACGACGGCCTGAGTCCATGCCCAGCCCCGGTCCGGGTCGCTGAGCATCTGGATCTCATCGATGACGGCCACCTCGATCTCGGTACCCGGATCAAGCATCTCGATGGTGGACGCAGTCACCCGGCTGCCTTCGACGATGCGGCGCTCCTCGCCGGTGATCAGTGAGGCGCTGACACCGAACTCCTCGTTGAGGCGGGTAAAGGCCTCCAGGGCCAGCAGGCGCAGTGGCCCCAAGTACACGCCGGATGATGCGGTAACCAAACGCTCAAAGGCATCGTGGGTCTTGCCTGAGTTGGTGGGCCCGAGTACGGCGATCAACTTGCGGGCCCGGCGCCGCACCGGAAAGGTGTCGGGATAGTCGGAGAGCTTGAGGCTGCGCCCGATCTGCTCGGCCAGATCCCGGTGGCGCTGCTTGGCGCGCAGGTCATTGAGGGACTGGGCCAGGCCCTTGCCGACCGCGCCCAGGTCCAGATCGCCACAGGACCAGAATTCCCGAAGCTTGCGCAGATTGGGCTCCAGCCCTTCGGCCTTGCAGGCCTCGAGATAGCCGGTGATGTCGACAATCGCCGCCTCCAGGGCCTGCTCCAGCCGGGCGCCTTGATCTTGCAGCATGCGCTGTTCCAGGGCATCCCGAACCTCACCGGTCCGGCGCCGCCAGTGGGCCTCCTGCCCCAGGCACGAATCCGTGATGTAGCCGAAGATTCGGTATTCGTCGTCGAGGATCACAACCCGCCGCCCCGCAGCCAGCCACACACGGTGGCCGCTGATGGTCCGGGAAAAGCGCAGAGCCTGTCGGGATGAGCTTTGTTGATCGTTCATGAAAATCCTGAGTGATGACACGCCCGGGGATGACGCCATGCGTTTACTCTGCATGTCTGCATTGGCCCGGAGCAAGGACGCCGTGGGCGATTATCGACGACGGGGAGATCTCTGCCGTACAAAAGCAAAAAGCCCTGATTTCTCAGGGCTTTACGCTTACTGCAGGTTCTTGGCGGAGAGTGAGGGATTCGAACCCTCGATGCAAGTTTTGGCTCGCATGCTCCCTTAGCAGGGGAGTGCCTTCGACCTCTCGGCCAACTCTCCTCCGCAAGAGCTGCGCATTATAGACATGCTGCAGCTCCTCGTCAAATCAAGCTGTAGCTTGATCCAGACCGAAGGCGCGATGCAGCACGCGCACGGCCAGCTCCAGGTATTTCTCGTCGATGGCGACGGAAATCTTGATTTCGGAAGTGGAGATCATCTGAAGGTTGATGCCTTCTTCAGCCAGGGTGCGGAACATGCGGGAGGCCACGCCCGGATGGGAGCGCATGCCGACCCCAACGATGGAGACCTTGGCCATGGTGCGATCACCCTGGATCTGGCGGGCGCCGATGTGGGCCTGCACACCTTCGAGGATCTTCATCGCCTTGTCGTAATCGGGGCGATTGACCGTGAAGGAGAAGTCGGTGGTGCCGTCATGGCCGACGTTCTGGATGATCATGTCCACGTCTACATTGGCATCAGCCACAGGGCCGAGGATCTGGTAGGCGATGCCCGGCTTGTCGGGGACGCCCAGCACGGTGATCTTGGCTTCGTCACGGTTGAAGGCAATGCCGGAGATGATCGGCTGTTCCATGTTCTTGTCTTCCTCTACGGTAATCAGGGTGCCCTCGCCTTCCTCCTGGAAGCTGGAGAGAACGCGGAGCTTCACTTTGTACTTGCCGGCAAATTCCACGGAGCGGATCTGCAGCACCTTGGAGCCGAGGCTGGCCATTTCCAGCATCTCTTCAAAAGTGATGGTGTCCAGCTTGCGGGCTTCCGGAACGACGCGGGGGTCGGTGGTGTACACGCCGTCCACGTCGGTGTAGATCTGGCACTCGTCGGCCTTGATGGCCGCCGCCAGGGCAACGCCCGTGGTGTCGGAGCCGCCACGGCCGAGGGTGGTGATGTTGCCGGCTTCGTCGACACCCTGGAAACCCGCCACCACGACCACGGCGCCGGCGTCGAGATCGCGGCGGATGTTGTCGCCGTCGATGTCGAGGATGCGGGCCTTGGTGAAGGAGTCATCGGTGAGGATGCGCACCTGGCCGCCGGTGTAGCTGCGGGCCTTGACGCCCATTTCCTCGAGGGCCATGCAGAGCAGGCCGATGGTGACCTGTTCGCCGGTGGAGATCACCACGTCGAGTTCACGGGGGCTGGGGTTGGGGCTGATTTCCTTGGCCAGGGCGATCAGGCGATTGGTCTCGCCGCTCATCGCGGAGAGGACGATCACCATCTGATCTCCCTTGGCGTGGGACTTCGCGACCCGCCTGGCCACGTTCTTGATCCGTTCGGGGTTTCCGACGGAGGTGCCGCCATATTTCTGAACTATGAGCGCCATCTTGACTTCTAAG
>NZ_JAQVCN010000037.1 GCF_028689785.1 Zoogloea sp.
TCTTATCAAGGTGGCATACTCAAGCGTGAATTACAAGGATGCGCTGGCTGCGACGGGGGCTGGAAAGATCATTCGCCGCTTTCCGTGCGTGGGGGGGATCGATCTGTCCGGGACGGTCGTCGAGAGAGCCGATCCGCGCTTCAAGATCGGTGATGCAATGATCGCCACCAGTTTCGACATCGGGGTGGCACACCACGGCGGTTACGCTGAATACGCGCGGATTCCGGCAGGCTGGGTTGTTCCTCTTCCGGCGGGCTTGTCACTTTTCGAGTCGATGGCCCTGGGCACCGCAGGCTTCACTGCCGCACTGGGCGTGGTCCGGATGGAAGACAACGGCCTGCGACCCGCGAACGGCCCGGTGGTCGTCACCGGCGCCAGTGGCGGCGTTGGCGGTCTGGCCATCGACATGCTTGCAGGGCTCGGCTACCACGTGGTCGCGCTGACCGGCAAGGCGCACGAGGAGGCCTACCTGAAGGAACTCGGTGCGGCAGAGATTCGCTTGCGTGACACCATCGATCCGGCCAAGACGCGCCCGCTTGATGCCGGCTTGTGGGCAGGTGCAGTGGACAACGTGGGCGGAGACATTCTGGCCTGGGTGCTGTCCACCATGAAGCAGGCCGGTACGGTGGCGAGCATCGGCAACGCCCAGAGCATCAACCTGCCGACCACCGTGTTTCCGTTCATCCTGCGGGGCGTGAGCCTGCTCGGGATCGATTCCGGCTACATGGGCTTTCCCACCCGGGCGCGGGTGTGGGAGCGCCTGGCCACCGATCTCAAGCCGCGCCACCTGGCAGCGATGACCCGGACCGTACCGTTTGCCGACTTGCCCGGGGTTTTTGACGACTTCATCGCCGGACGGGTCAAGGGGCGCACAGTCATTGCCGTAAATCCCTGAAGCCCATTTTGAGCGAGTCCAGCATGACAGAAGACAGCGATCAGGCCCTGCCTAGGGTCTTGATCATCGACGATTCCCGGATGGTGCGTGCTTCCATCATCCGGCACGTGCGGGACCGCTTTGAGGTGCGGGAAGAGGCCGATGGGGAGGCTGGCTGGCAGACCCTGATGGTGGACCCCACCATTCAGGCCGTGATCACCGACATTGGCATGCCTCGCCTAGATGGCTATGGTTTGCTCGAGCGCATCCGTCGCAGCCGTATTTCCCGTATCAACACCTTGCCGGTGGTGGTGATTTCCGGGGACGATGAACCGGATGTGAGGGTTAAGGCCAAGAGTGCCGGGGCCACTGATTTCATCTCCAAGAGCATCGGCAACGTCGAGTTGCTGGCGCGCCTGGAGGCCCTGACCCAACTGGCTCGTACCCAGCGGGACCTGGAAGAGAGTCGGGCGGCCCTGGCCACCGCCAGCCCTACCGACCCCGCTTCCGGGCTGGCCACTCCGTCCTATCTGCACTACCACGCAGCCCAGGAGCTGTCGCTGGCTCAGCGGCGACATGGGGATCTTTCGGTGATGGTCATCGAGATCGACCAGTTCGACACGTTGATTGCCCGTTACGGGGCGCATGTGGCGCAGCTGGTCAATCGCAAGCTCTCCAAGATCCTTGCCACCAAGCTGCGTCAGGAAGACACGGTCGCCGAACTGGCCCCGGCCCGTTTCGTGATTGTGTCCCCGAGTACCAACATGGATGGTGCTTGTGCTTTTGCCATGCGTCTGCGGGCGGCCATCGATCACATCGTGATGACCTATCGCGAGGAGCGTATCCGCATTCAGATCACTATCGGTCTGGCGGCTGCCGAGCCTGGCCGGACCCAGACCGTCAGTCACCTCATCGGTGTTGCGGTGCAGCGCATTGCGGCAGGCAGGGCCGACGGCGGCAACCGGGTGATGGGCGAGAAGGGCGAGGTTACGGCCGACATGGTCAGCGTGCCGACCCGTGCGCCGGTCAGCATCGACCAGTACCTCCTCCAGTTGCGGACTGCGGGTCTCGACCCTCGCTTGCGTAAGCAGCTTCCCGACGCCATACGGACACTCTTGCCGCTACTGGAATTGATAGAATCCGAATTCCCCTCCGGTCTGCCGCTAGCCACCCTCGCGCGCGTTGCAGAAACCGGTCTGGTGAATGCAGCATCCAAAGACGAATAACAAGGCGGGCGCCACGACGCATCGCCATCCTACGCAGTGGTTTGACTATTCGAAAAAGGGAGAGGAACCCATGGCTTCATACAAGGAATTTCACAAGCGCTCCGTTGAAGACCGCAACGGCTTCTGGGGCGAGCAGGCGCAGCTGGTCCACTGGAACAAGCAACCCGAACAGGTTTACGATTTTTCCAAGCCACCCTTCGTCAAGTGGTTCGTCGGCGGCGAAACCAACCTCTGCTACAACGCGGTTGACCGCCACGCCGAAACCAATCCCAACGGCAAGGCCCTGGTCTACATCTCCACCGAGACCGACGAGGAGAAGGTCTACTCCTTCTCTGAACTGCGTACCGAAGTCATGCGCATGGCGGCGATCTACCAGGAGCTGGGTGTCAAAAAGGGCGACCGGGTCCTGATCTACATGCCGATGATCGCCGAGGCCTGCTTCGCGATGCTGGCCTGCACCCGTATCGGCGCCATCCATTCCGTGGTTTTCGGCGGTTTTGCCTCCCACTCCCTGGCCACCCGCATCGACGACGCCAAGCCCACCGTGATCGTCTCCTCCGACGCCGGCATGCGTGGCGGCCGTCCGGTTCCCTACAAGCACCTGCTGGACGAAGCCATCGGCCTCGCCGAGCACAAGCCGGCTGCCGTGCTGATGGTCAATCGCGGCCTCGACAAGGAGATGAACGTCGTCGCCGGCCGCGACGTGGATTACGCCACCCTGCGCGCCAAGCATATGGATGCCCAGGTTCCCGTCACCTGGCTTGAATCCTCCGAGCCCAGCTACATCCTGTATACCTCCGGCACCACTGGCAAGCCGAAGGGCGTGCAGCGTGACACCGGCGGCTACGCAGTGGCCCTGGCTGCATCGATGAAGCACATCTACTGTGGCAATCCGGGCGAAACCTTCTTCTCCACCTCCGATATCGGCTGGGTGGTGGGTCACAGTTACATCATCTACGGCCCGCTGATCAACGGCATGGCCACGATCATGTACGAAGGCACCCCGCTGCGTCCCGACGCAGGCATCTGGTGGAAAATCTGCCAGGAGCAGGAAGTCACCGTGATGTTCAGTGCGCCGACAGCCATCCGCGTTCTCAAGAAGCAGGATCCGGCCTTCCTCAAGAAGTACGACCTGTCCAAGTTGCGCGCTCTGTATTGCGCCGGCGAACCGATGGATGAAACCTCCCACCAGTGGATGATGGACGAGTTGGGCATCCAGGTCATCGACCACTACTGGCAGACCGAGACCGGTTGGGCGATGCTGTCGCTGATGCCGGGCGTCGAGAAACACGACGTTCAGCTGGGTTCCCCGGGCTTCCCGGTGTATGGCTACGACGTGCGTCTGTTCCGCGATGACGGTTCCGAGTGTGGCCCCAATGAAAAAGGCATCGTCGGCGTTGTGCCGCCGCTACCGCCGGGTTGTTTGTCCACCGTATGGGGCGACGACAAGCGCTTCGTGTCCACCTACTTCACCCTGTTCCAGGAGCCGCTGGTCTACTCCAGCTTCGACTGGGGCATCAAGGACGACGCCGGTTACTACAAGATTCTTGGTCGTACCGACGATGTGATCAACGTGGCCGGCCACCGCTTGGGAACCCGTGAGATCGAGGAGGCCGTCCAGGCCCACCCGGCGATTGCCGAAGTGGCCGTGGTCGGTGTGGCTGATCAGCTCAAGGGCCAAATGCCCATGGCCTTCGCGGTGGTCAAGGATCCCGCTTCGGTGGATACGCCGGAAAAGGTGGTCGAGCTTGAGAAGGCCGTCATGAAGCTGGTGGATGGCAGCCTCGGCGCCATCGCCCGTCCGGCCCGCGTGCATTTCATCTCCGGTCTGCCCAAGACCCGCTCCGGCAAGATGCTGCGGCGCTCCATCCAGGCCCTGGCTGAGGGCCGCGATCCGGGTGATCTGACTACCATCGAAGATCCTTCGACCCTCGAGCAGATCAAGACCGCGCTGGCTGCAAAGTAAGTCGCCGGCCGCTCTGCCGTAAAAACCCGACCGGCCCATAAGGCCGGTCGGGTTTTTTATCCCTCCTGACGGAAGCCCGGGATCGGGGCGCTTCAGTAACCCTGGAAGTCCCGCAGCAAAAAGATATGGACTTCGCGCCGGAAATCCTTGTGGATCGGCACGACGATCTTGCCGAGCTTCTCGCTGGAGGCGAAGCGTGCGGCGATCTCGGGGATGTCGGCCTTGCGGCCGATGTAGAGGATGTCCCGGCCGCGCTTGTCGTCCAGTCTGGTCATCAGCTCATAGTGGTCGATGGGCGTTCCACCCGGATGCCAGGCGGCATATTCGGTGGGGTGGAGGCGATACACCAAGTGGGCGATCAGCTCACGGTCCTCGGCAACCATCACAGCGCCCGGATGTGCGGCCAGGTAAGGGCGTACGGCCTCAGCCAGATTGATCCAGCCGCGGGCGCGCTTGAAGGGGTCGTTCTTGGCAGTGAGTTCGATGCCGGTGGCACGGGCCAGATCCGGCCAGTGGTAGGCCGCAGTGGAGGCCAGCAGATTAAAGGCGATGCCGGCGATGACCCAGCGCTTGCGCTCTTTCAAGAACACGGCCGGAACCAGCAAGCAGGCTGCCACGAAAATGGGGGCCGCCCAGTTGCCGTTAGCCCGGCCGGTGAGTGCCTGCACGCTCACCAGCAGCAGTAGCGGCAGGATGAAGATCAGCAGCGTCCGGTGGGCTGGCGTTCTGGCCAGGCTGCGGCTGCGGAGCAGAGCCCAGGCCAGGAGTATTCCCAGCACCGGGCCGAAAGAAAGCCACTGGGCGCCCAGAAACTCTCCCAGCTGACCTGGGTGCAAGCCCCTTTCACCATGACCGACCCGGGTGATCTCGGCGGTATGGCGGAAGGTGGGGAAGTCGTGAGCCCAGTTCCAGTAAAGGTTTGGCGACAGCACCGCGAAGGCGAGGAGTAGCGCCACCCAAGGCTGGGGGCGGGCCAACCAGCGCCGATGATGTGGGTCGATGGTAAGGAGCAGCAGTGCCGACGGCAGAAAGGCGGCCATGGTGTACTTGGACATCAGGCCGATTCCGATCATTGCACCGCAGGCCAGCCAGTTGCTCCATCCGTCTCGCTCCAATGCCCGGAGCAGGAACAGCAGCGCCAGGGACCAACACAGCAGCAGCGGCGCGTCTGTGGACACGAACAGGCCCAAGGCGGCCACCAGCGGCATGGACAGGAAACCCAGCCCGGCCCAGAAACCGATCCGGGGCGAATACAAGCGACAGCCCAGCGCATACAGGGCGAAGGCGGTGGCGGGGTAGAGCAGCAGCGAGGGCAACTTGATGGCCACCAGCCCGTTGCCGAGCAAGGCGGTGCTGGCGGCGATCAGCGCGGCGATCAGCGGCGGCTTGGAGTAATAGCCCCAGTCCAGATTCTGGGACCAGCCCCAGTAATAGGCCTCGTCCACATACAGATCGATCCCCAGGTGGTTGATCACCCAGATGCGATAGGTGGTGAGGAGGGCGGCAATAAGGGCCAGCGGCCCGACAAGACTGCGGTCTTTCATGGCTTGATCCGCACCAGGGCAACACCGCCTTCACGGAACAGGATGTCCACCGGCGCATCTGCGGGCAGGCGGTCCACGCGTGTCAGAGCCACCTGGCCGGCTTCGGGGTTGCCCTTGAGGGTGATCGCCTGGCGATAGACGCTGAAGCTGGGCGCAGTGGTAAAGCGCCAGAACATCACTTCTTCGCCGAGCTCCCGGGCTTTCAGGCCGGCGGCCTTGACCGGGCCTTGTGCCAGCTCGCCCGCATAGGGGACAACCACGCCGGCGAGCAGGACGGCCTGCAATGCCGCGGTGATGACCAACTTGGGAATGAGTCGGACCCGGGGAAAGAACACGATGCCGAGCCACACCATCAGACCACCCACCGTGGCGCCGATGTAGATGCCGTCGGCCACCTCCAGAGCGCGGCCAAGCTGGGCACGGTAAAAGCCGTCGCCCAGGCTGCTGTGGGCTAGCGCATCAAACAGGTTTGGCAGCAGAGGGAAGAGCAGCAGCAGCAGGCCCGGCGCAATCAGGTGGGGCCAGGCCCGGCGGGCTTCGTCTGCATGCAGCCCGATCAGAATGAACAGCGGTGTACAGCCATAGAGCACGTAGTGGGGCAGCTTGGTGCCAGACAGGGAGAAGAAGGCCAGCACGAAGCCGAACCAGATCCACAGGAAGCGCCGGAGCGGGTAGGGCACATCGCTGCGGATCTTTCTCAGGCTGTTCACGAACAGGCCGCTCCACGGGAGCAGGAGCAGGGGTACGGCAATCAGGTAATAGAAGGCGCCGCCGCCGTGGCCCTCCAGGGATCCAGAGAAACGCTGGACGTTGTGGCGCATGATGAAGCCGTCGATGAAGTCCTGGCCGTGGAGCGCGTAGGCGTAGGCGTACCAGGGTGCCGCGATGGCCGTCAGAATCAGCAGACCAAGGGGGTTGAAGACGGTGCGCAGCCAGGTCTTCCACTCACCGCGGCTGGCGCAGTAGAGCAGGGTGACCGTACCCGGGACGATCAGGGCGACTGGTCCCTTGGTCAGGGCACCCAGCCCGATCCATACAAAGGCCCGCAGCAAGGGTGTGCGACGGCCACTTTCCAGGTGGCGCCAGACGTCGAAGAGGGTCAGGGCCAGCAGGCAATTGAGCAGGCCGTCAGCGGTAGCGGCGCGGCCGATGGCGAAGGGGCCGAGGGCCGTGCAAGCCACGGCCAGGGCGATCAGGGCGGCGTCCTCGCCGATGCGGCGGCGGGCAAAGAAGTAGGTGGCGTAGCTCCAAACGATGGCCGCCACTGCCGACGGCAGCCGGAAAGCCCATTCGCTGGGGCCGAAGATCAGGTAGCCGATGGACTGCAGCCAGTAAACCAGGATCGGCTTGTCGAAGCGCGGCGCGCCATTGAGGTAGGTGAACAGGAAGTCGCCCCGCTCGAACATCTCACGGGTGGCCTCCGAGAACGCCCCCTCGTCCACATCGAAGAGCGGTGCCCCGCCGAGACGCAGCAGGAAGGCCAGCAGCGGAAGTGCGAGAATAAGGCGGCCAAGGAGGCTGCCGGCGAGCGTTCCGCCGGCGGGATGGAATCCGGGCATCGGCGGAAGCGCTTACTTGTCGTCGCCGGTGCGCCAGCCCTGGCTGTCGTCCAGGGCTGCACTGTCCCGGGCCACGTAGGCTTGGCTCTGGCCGGATTCAAAGTACACCCGGGTGAGCAACTCGGCGAGGACGCCGGTGGTCACCATCTGGATGCCGGCGATAACGAAGAAGAAGCCGCCGAAGAACATCGGGCGGGTGCCGATCGAGGCGCCGGTGAACAGCTTGAGCAGGCCCAGGTAGCTGAGGATCAGCATGCCCAGCGCCCCCAGCCCCAGCCCAATGCCACCGAAGAAGTGGCCTGGGCGGGTGCGGAAGCGCATGAAGAAGTAAACAAAGATCAGGTCGAGAATGACCCGGAAGGTGCGCGAGATGCCGTACTTGGATTCGCCGAACATGCGCGCGTGGTGGGTCACGACCTCCTGGGCGATCTTGCGCGGCGTGGTGACCGTGGCCAGCCAGGCCGGGATGAAGCGATGCATCTCGCCATAAAGACGCACATTCTTGATGGCGCTGGCGCGGAAGGCCTTGAGGGAGCAGCCGTAATCCTGCAGATGCACGCCGGTGATGCGGGCGATCAGGCGGTTGGCGATCTTGGAGGGGATCTTGCGCAGGATCATCCCGTCCTTGCGGTTCTTGCGCCAGCCGGCCACCAGATCGAGGTCTTCGCGGAGCAGGCGGCCGACCATGCGGGGGATGTCGATGGGGTCGTTCTGCAGGTCACCGTCCATGGTGACAATGACATCGCCGCGGGCTGCGTCAAGACCCGCCTGCATGGCAGCAGTCTGCTTGAAGTTGCGCATCAGGGCGACGATGCGTACGTGGGGCCCGTAGCGCAGGGCGGCCTTCTCGAGATTGGGTACGGTGTTGTCGGACGAGCCGTCGTCAACGATCACCACCTCCCACGGATAGGGGTAGGGGCCGAGGGCCAGATGGATGCGCGCGAGGAGCGGGTCCACGTTGTCTTCTTCGTTGTACAGAGGCACGACCACCGACAGGCGATGAGGAGGCAGGTCAGCCGGGATGTCCGGTGAGGCCGGTGGAAGCGGGGAGAGCTGGGTGGAGTCGGTCATGATGGCTATTCGGCTGAGATTTTGGTTTGCGCCCCGTCGGCGGCGGACGAGGCGGATTGTAAGTCGGACGCGGCGGCTGCGCTCGCCTGATGGGCGGCCGGGGCGGGGAAAAGCCAGGCTCCAGCGCCGGCAGTGACCGAGCACGCGATGACGAATAAATGCAGGGCCAGGGCGACCTGCAGTCCGGCCGCCAGCGCAATGCCACTGGGCAGCAGGGCTGCAGCGGCACCGGCTTCGTAGGTGCCAAAGCCGGCCACGCCCTGGATCGGAAGGATGGCTGCCAGTTCGGCACCCAGGGCGCCGGCGGCCCCAATGGCGATGCCCGCGGGGATCAGGGCGGCCAGTAGGCTGGCCTGGGCAGCGAGCTTGACGGTCCAGTTGGCCAGCGTCCACACCCAGCCGAAGCGCGCGTGGCGTGTGCTTTCGGCGAAGGCGTCGCGAATCTTGCCGAGCTTGGCCGTGAGGGCTTTGCCCTCGGCCCAGTTGTGGGGCATGCGGGCCCAGCGGGGGAGCCACCAGGCCAGGGTCAGCACACCTGCCACGGCCAGGGCCTTTAGCGCTGGGTGTAGCCCCGGCCAGACAAGGGCCGCCAGCGCCAGGACGACGAAGGCGTCCTGCAGGCGGAACCAGAACAGGGACGCCACCGCCCGGGGTAGTGGAATGCCGAAGCTCTGCCGCAGGAGCAGCGGAAAGGCCGCCTCGCCACCGCGGAAGGGCACCACATTGACCATCGCGTTGTGGATCAGCACGATGCGCAGGCATGCGCCGAAACGCCCCTTCGCCTGGGCCCGGAACTCATCGAAGACCCGCAGGGTGCGTAGCAGATAGGACAGGAGGAAGCCGGCGGTGGACAGCGCCAGGGTAAGTCGGTCGACACGGCTGACCACCTCGCCGACCCCACGCCAGCGGTCGTCGGAGATCAGCCAGGCCAGCAGGCCCAGAGAGACGGTGACAGCGAGGATCCGTTTGATGATTTTCATGGTCAGCGTTCCCGATCCCGCATCAGCGCTGCAGCTGCCCCACCGATTCCCCATGCGGCGAGGCCGATCTGGTAGAGGTGCGCTTGAGGATAGCCCAGGTCCACGAAGATCATGGCCAGGCTGGTGGCTACTGCGACGGCGGCCATGGCGCGGACGCCCCCGGGGCGGTCCCAGAAGCGCAACCGGCCCGACAGCCACACGCCCAGGCTGCCGGCCAGCCAGCCCCCGGCCGCACCGACCAGCACATCCAGGGGCCAATGGGCGCCCACCGCGATGCGCGACAGGCCGATGAGGGCAGCAAGGGAAAGAAGGACGAGGGCCGCCCGGCCGCGGCGGTCATCCCGGGGCCAGGCGAGGATCAGTACCGCGGCGACCAGGAAGGCCGTCGTGCTGTGGCCTGAAGGGAAGGCATGCACATAGAGCTTCTGGCCGATCTGCTGAAAGCTGCCGGCTTCCAGCACACCGGCCGGGCGCATCACGTCGAAGTAGCGCTTCCCACCCTGGCTGAACAGCACGCCGAGCGGTGCCGCAAGAAAGGCGGCGGCGAGCCAGCGGGGCTGGGTCTTCAGGGTTGGGGCGAGAAGGGCGATCATGCCGAGCACTGACCCGCTCAGGGTGATGGCTGACCACAGGGCGGGCGGGAGCCATTCGGTGCTGGCCGCATTGATGCGCAGAAAAACGGCCTGGTTGTGCCCACTCAATGCCAAACCAGCTGCCATAGCCACCAGAAACGTGGCCGGGATCGCTGCCCACAGACGCGGGAAAGCATCGGCGGAGGTCGCTGGCGGATCGAATCCGGGCTTGGGCAGGGAGTGTGAGGGCAAGGCGTGGATGGTGACAGCAAAGCCCAGCAGTTTACCCGATCAGGCTGCCGGATTGACGCCGTTGTCAGGCTGCGCGGCCGTTGTTTCCGATGCTGGTCAGTAGAGCGGGGCGCTTGCCTGCCTGTTTTGCCCGGTACATGGCGGCATCTGCGGCGCGCAGGAGGCTGTCCTGATCGTTGCCGTCTTCCGGGGCCAGGGCCAGGCCAATGCTGCCCGCCATGGGAATAAGGTGCTCCTGAATCTGAAAGGGGTGGGCAAACACGCCGAGCAAGCGATCACCGAGGAAGCGCAGGCTTTCCCGGTTGTTGATGTCGGGAAATACCCCCACGAACTCGTCGCCGCCGACGCGGGCGATCACGTCGTCGTTGCGCAGGGCAGCGCTCAGGCGCTGGGCAATCTGCACCAGCAGGGCGTCGCCAATGGCGTGTCCGTAGGTGTCGTTGATGGGCTTGAAGCCATCCAGGTCGAGAACAGCGACACCCAGCGCCAGACCCTGTGCTGTGCTGCGGGCAAGCTCCTTCTTGAAGTGCCCTTCGAGGAAGCTGCGGTTGGGCAGGCTGGTGAGGGCATCATGATTGGCCAGGTGCTGCAGGCATTCGGCGGTCAGGTGGCGTGCTGTCACATCCAGCAGCGTTACGATGCGCAAGGGGCCTTTGTAACCTTCGATGGTGCCCGGAATGCGCTCGATGGCAAGGGGCATGCCGTCGGGGCGTTCGCCGGTCCAGACGCCTTCCTGCTCGGTCAGTATGTCTTCCAGGCGCTTGCCTCGGAGGGCCTTGCGAGGGCGGCCCAGCATGCGGCAGGCAGCCCGGTTGGCATCGGCGATTTTGTCGGTGCTGCCCAGGATGCAAACTCCGGCACCAATCTGGTTCATCATCGAACGCATCAACCGGCCTGAGCGCTCGGAGCGTTGCGTCTGCCGCAGGAATACGGCACACATGACCACAAAGGCGACCAGACCGGTGATCACCGCCAGCGCGGTGAGCCGGTCGGCCAGTACGACAGCCTCCTCGTGCTGGGTGGCGAGCAGTCGGGCCAGCTCGCTCAGGATCGGAGCGATGGTGGCGAGCTCGCGGGCGGCACTGGCAGAGCCTGGGTCAAGGACTTCGAGCCGGGCAAAATTGTTCCAGCGGGCCATCAGTTCGGTCAGGGTGCGGCGTGCGGCGACGTTGTCGAGGGGTGTCAGGACAAGTTCGACGTTCTCGAGGGTGTGCACCGTCCCTCCGCCGGCAAGCCCTTGCAGTGCTGACTCCAGCCAGCGGTGGCGTGGGTCGCGGACGGCGGGGTTGATGATGATGTCAGCGTGTACCGTGGGGGACTGGCCGGCCGCGATATCCCAAGCCATGGCTGTGCTCTGCCGGACTAGCGACAGCTGCTCTGACACGCGCCGATGGGCTACTGTCTGCTGGTAGGCCAGCATCAGGATGATCGTTTCGATGGCGCAGAATAGAACGGCGAGCACCCAGAACGTCCGGGAGGACAGGGAGGTTCGAGGTGATGCGCGGCGAGATGACATGAACGATCAATCCACAGACGGGATGGCGCCGGATTATTGCATAGGTCGGATGCATTTCCGACCGTCCGGGTAGTGCGTCCGGCATGCACGGTCGTGCCCTCCCATGAAACCCTGATCGGAGCCGGCCATGGGCTCGGGTATAATGCCGGGCTTTTCTCGGGTCCGTTTGTGAGTCTGCTGACTCCCGCGGGCCGGTACAAACCTCGCGCCCATCCTTGCCATGTCCGAAATCCTCAAGCTGCGCGGTGCGCCCGCCGTTTCCCGTTCCCGTCTTGCCCGCCTGACCGAATCGGTCAAAACCGTGCTGCCCCGCTTGCGGGGGCTGGCTGCGGAGCACTGGTACCTTGTCGAGATCAGTGCGCCCCTGTCGGCCGACGAGCTCGCCCGTCTGGTGGATCTGCTGGGTGCGCACCCGGAGGGAGAGGCGCCGGCGGGTAGCCTGCTGCTGGTCACGCCGCGCCTGGGCACCATTTCGCCCTGGTCGTCCAAGGCCACCGACATTGCCCGGCAATGCGGCTTTGACAAGATCATCCGCATCGAGCGGGGTATGGCTCTCAGCTTCGATCTGCGCGGCGGCCTCGACGCCCGCGACAGGGAGGCGGTGTTGCCGGCCATCCACGATCGCATGACGGAGTCGGTGCTGGACAACGTGGATGCGGCCCACGCCCTGTTCCACCACTACGAGCCCCAGCCCCTCACCACCGTGGCCATCATCGAGCAGGGCCGTGACGCCCTGGTGGTGGCCAACAGTGAGCTGGGCCTGGCCTTGTCCGAGGACGAGATCGACTACCTGGTGGACAACTTCACCCGCATGGGGCGCAACCCCACCGACGTGGAGCTGATGATGTTCGCCCAGGCCAACTCCGAGCACTGTCGCCACAAGATCTTCAACGCCGACTGGGTGATCGACGGCCGGCCGATGGACAAGACCCTGTTCGGCATGATCCGTGAGACCCACAAGGCCCACCCGGAGGGCACGGTGGTGGCCTACTCCGACAACGCCTCGGTGATCGAAGGCGCCACCGTCGCCAAGCTCTATCCGGATGCCGATGGCGCCTGGAAGTTCCGCGACGAGCTGACCCACATCCTGGCCAAGGTCGAGACCCACAACCACCCCACCGCGATCTCTCCCTTCCCGGGCGCTTCCACCGGCTCCGGCGGCGAGATCCGCGACGAAGGCGCAACCGGCCGCGGCTCCAAGCCCAAGGCCGGTCTGGCCGGCTTCTCCGTGTCCAACCTGGAGATTCCCGGCTTCGAGCAGCCCTGGGAGCAGGCCTACGGCAAGCCCGAGCGCATCGCGTCGCCGCTGGACATCATGATTGAAGGCCCCCTGGGTGCGGCCGCTTTCAACAACGAATTCGGTCGTCCCAACCTGACCGGTTATTTCCGCACCTTTCAGCAGAGCGTGCAGGACGAGGTGCGGGGCTACCACAAGCCCATCATGATCGCCGGCGGTCTGGGTAGCATTCAGGACCAGCAGTCCTTCAAGATCAAGTTCGGCCCCGGCACCCTGCTGATCCAGCTGGGCGGCCCCGGCATGCTGATCGGCCTGGGCGGCGGCGCCGCCTCGTCGATGGCGACCGGCACCAATACCGCCGACCTGGACTTCGCTTCCGTGCAGCGCGGCAATCCGGAGATCCAGCGCCGTTGCCAGGAGGTCATCGACGCCTGCTGGCAGAAGGGTGAAGCCAACCCCATCCTGTCGATCCACGACGTGGGCGCCGGCGGCCTGTCCAACGCCTTCCCCGAGCTGGCGGACTCCGCCGAACTGGGCGCGCACTTCGAACTGCGCGAGGTACACATCGAAGAGCCGGGCATGAGCCCGCGGGAGATCTGGTCGAACGAGTCCCAGGAGCGCTACGTGCTGGCCATTGCGCCGGAGAGTCTGGATGTCTTCAAGGCCATCTGCGAACGTGAGCGCTGCCCGTTTGCGGTGGTCGGCACGGCCTCGGACGACGGCCAGCTGGTGGTCTCCGACCGCCACTTCGACAACAACGCGGTGGACATGGAGATGCAGGTCCTGCTGGGCAAGCCGCCCAAGATGACCCGCAACGTGTCCAGCCGCCAGGTCTTCGTGCCGCCCTTCGACGTCACCGACATTGATCTGGGCGACGCCTGTCGCCGCGTGCTGCGCATGCCGGCGGTGGCCAGCAAGAACTTCCTGATCACCATCGGCGACCGCTCCGTTGGCGGCATGACCGCCCGCGACCAGATGGTCGGCCCGTGGCAGATTCCGGTGGCCGACGTGGCCGTGACCACCATGAGCTACCAGGGCTACCTGGGCGAGGCCTTCGCCATGGGCGAGCGTACCCCGGTGGCTACCCTCGATGCGCCGGCCTCCGGCCGCATGGCGATCGGCGAGGCCATCACCAACATCGCCGCCGCCGACATCCGCAGCCTGGGTGACGTGAAGCTCTCCGCCAACTGGATGGCTGCTGCCGGCCACCGGGGCGAGGACGTCAAGCTCTACATGACCGTCGAGGCCGTCTCGCAGTTCTGCCAGCGGGCCGGCATCGCCATCCCGGTGGGCAAGGACTCCCTGTCCATGCGTACCGCCTGGAACGAGGAGGGTGAGGACAAGCAGGTGGTGTCGCCCCTGTCCCTGATTGTCACCGGCTTTGCGCCGGTGCAGGATGTGCGCCGGACCCTCACGCCCCAGCTACAGTTCCCCGAGGGCGTCGACACCGAGCTGCTGCTCATCGATCTGGGCAACAACGCCAACCGCCTCGGCGGCTCGGTACTGCCCAGGCCTACAACTCGGTGGCCGAGCATGCTCCCGACGTGGACGCCGACCAGCTCAAGGCTTTCTTCGAGCTGATCCAGCAGTGGCGTCAGGATGACCTGATCCTTGCTTACCACGATCGCGCTGATGGCGGCCTTTTTGCCACCCTGTGCGAGATGGCCTTTGCCTCGAAATGCGGTTTGTCGGTGATGCTGGATACCGTGGCCTACGACCAGTACATGAACGACGTGGACGGCCTCGACAAGCGCCCGGATTCCCTCAAGGGGCGCTTCAACGACAAGCTTTTCCAGGCCCTGTTTGCCGAAGAGCTGGGTGCCGTCATCCAGATCCGTCGCGACGACCGCAGCCGTTTCACCGAGGCCTTGCGCGCCGCCAAGCTGTCCTACCACTTCGTTGGCGAGCCCAACGACCGGGACGAGCTGCGCTTCTGGCGTAACGCCAAGCTGGTGTTCAGTGCCCCCCGCGCCGAGCTGCTGCAAACCTGGTCCGAGACCAGTTACCAGATTGCCCGCCTGCGCGATGACGCAGACTGTGCCCGTGAAGAGTTTGAAGCCCTCGCCGACAGCGCCAATCCGGGGCTGTCAGTCGCGCTGACCTTCAATCCGGCCGATGATATCGCTGCACCCTTTATCGCCACTGGCGCCCGTCCGAAGATCGCTATCCTGCGTGAGCAGGGCGTCAACTCCCAGGCCGAGATGGCCGCCGCCTTCGAGCGAGCGGGCTTTGCTCCCTTTGACGTGCATATGTCCGACCTTCAGGCCGGTCGCGTTCGCCTGGCCGACTTCAAGGGTCTGGCGGCTTGTGGTGGTTTTTCTTACGGCGATGTGCTGGGGGCGGGGCAGGGCTGGGCTAAGTCCATCCTGTTCAACCCTGCGCTGCGTGAGCAGTTCGAGATTTTCTTCAAGCGCGATGACACCTTCGCCCTTGGGGTGTGCAATGGCTGCCAGATGATGTCCAACCTGGCAGAGATCGTTCCTGGCGCCGAGGCCTGGCCGCGGTTCCATCGCAATCGCAGCGAGCAGTTCGAGGCCCGCTTCGTGATGGTGGAGGTGCAGGACAGCCCGTCCATCCTGCTGGCCGGCATGGCCGGTAGCCGCATGCCCATCGTGGTGTCTCATGGCGAAGGCCGGGCGGTGTTTGCCGGTATCGATGCCCAGGACAACGCCCGGGTGGCGCTGCGCTATGTGGACAACACCGGCGCCGTGGCCGAGCGTTACCCCTTCAACCCCAACGGTTCGCCCGCCGGCATTACCGGCCTGACCACGCCGGACGGCCGCTTCACCATCATGATGCCGCACCCGGAGCGCACCGCCCGTACCGTGCAGATGAGCTGGCATCCGGCTGATCTGGGCGAGGATTCGCCGTGGATGCGGATGTTCCGCAACGCCCGCAAGTGGGTGGGCTAATGGCTGACTGAAAGTTCGTGGGGTCGAATGAGTTCGACCCCACGGTAGCCAAGAAAAAAGCCGGTGAGCGCGAACTCACCGGCTTTTTTCATAGTGCCAGGCAGGCTTACATGCCCTGGTAGATCGGCCCTTCGCCGCCCTGGGGGACGACCCAGTTGATGTTCTGGGTCGGGTCCTTGATGTCGCAGGTCTTGCAGTGCACGCAGTTCTGAGCGTTGATCTGCAGGCGTGGGTTGTCGCCCTCCTCGCTGCGCACGATCTCATACACGCCGGCCGGGCAGTAGCGCTGTTCGGGCGCGTCATACTTGGCCAGGTTGATTGCGATGGGCACCGAGCTGTCGCGCAGCTGCAGGTGGCAAGGCTGCTCTTCTTCGTGGTTGGTGTTGGAGAGGAAAACCGAGGACAGGCGATCGAAGCTGAGTTTGCCGTCGGGCTTAGGGTAGGGGATGGGGTGGCATTCTGCTGCCGGACGTAGGGCGGTGTGGTCGGCCGAGTTGTGCAGGGTCCAGGGCACGTTGCCACCAAAGAGCTTCTGGTCAATGCCGAAGAGCAGGGAGCCAAGCCACAGGCCTTTCTTCATGTACGGCTTGAAGTTGCGGGTCTTGTGCAGCTCGGCGTGGAGCCAGCTGGCCTTGAAGGCCTCGGGGAAGGCGCTCAGTTCATCCTGGGCGCGCCCGGCTGCCAGGGCGTCGAAGGCCGCTTCGGCGGCCAGCATGCCGGACTTCATGGCGGCATGGGAGCCCTTGATGCGGGCCGCATTGAGGAAGCCCGCATCGTCGCCGATCAGGGCGCCGCCGGGGAATACCAGTTTTGGTTGGCTCTGCAGGCCGCCGGCCGCGATGGCCCGGGCACCGTAGGCCAGACGCTTGCCACCTTCGAGGAATTTGCGGATTTCCGGGTGGGTCTTGTAGCGCTGGAATTCTTCAAAGGGCGAGAGGTAGGGGTTGGTGTAGTTCAGACCGACCACGTAGCCGACTGATACGAGATTGTCTTCCAGGTGATAGCAGAAGCCACCGCCGTAGGTGGCCGTGTCCATGGGCCAACCGGCGGTGTGTACCACGAGTCCGGGGACGTGCTGGCCGGCGGGAATCTCCCACAGCTCCTTGATGCCGATGGCGTAGGTCTGTGGGTCGGCACCCTCGTGCAGGGCATAGCGGGTTTCGAGCTGTTTGCCCAAGTGGCCGCGGCAGCCTTCGGCAAACAGGGTGTATTTGGCGCGCAGCTCCATGCCGGGCTGGAAGTTGGGGCCCTGGCTGCCATCACGCAGCACGCCCATGTCACCGGTGATTACGCCGGCCACCGCACCCGCTTCGTCAAAAAGCACCTGAGAACCTGCAAAACCGGGGTAGACCTCGACGCCGAGGGCCTCAGCTTGTTCACCCAGCCATTTGGCCAGATTGCCCAGGCGGACGATGTAGTTGCCTTCATTGTGGAAGGCATCGGGTAGCAGACCATTGGGAACCTGCTTGCCACCGGTCTCCGACAGGAAGATCACCCGGTCTTCGCTGACCGGTGTGTTGAGGGGCGCGCCTTGAGTCTTCCAGTCGGGAATCAGTTCGTTGAGGGCGCGGGGGTCAATCACCGCGCCGGAGAGAATGTGGGCGCCGATCTCGGCCGCCTTTTCGATCAGGCAGACGGAGAAGTCCTGCCCCTTTTCTGCTGCGAGTTGCTTGAGCCTGATGGCGGCAGCAAGGCCGGCGGGCCCGCCACCAACAATCAGGACGTCGAATTCCATCGAATCACGTTCCATCGCTATCTCCTCCTGAATCCTTATTTGAGTTGTTGTTCCGGGCCTTCGTCCGTCAAGCTTAGCGCTGTGACCCTGATGCGGCAAATGCCGGCCGAATGGGTGCTCCGGGTGCTGCAAAACATACGCAGGCGTATGTTACATTGAGCTGCCGTTCCGGTGCGCTTTGTCGTGTTATGTCGCAGTATCGCGTGTCGGCGCGGGATCATACCTACAAGAAACCCCGAAAGGAGAAACAGTGAGTGAGATTTCCGCAGCAAGCCCGTCGTCGCGCCGGCTCCTGCATACATCCAGACATGTTGTCCGCTGGGGCGACATGGATTTCTACGGCCACGTCAATAACACCGTCTATTTCCGCTACTTCGAGCAGGCTCGGGTAGAGTGGATCGAGGCGGCTGGTTTTCTGGTCAGCCCGGCAGCCGAGAATGGTGCTGTCATCATCAACGCCAGTTGCACCTTCCTGATCCCCGTTAATTACCCGGCTACGGTGGTGGTCAAGCTGTACGCGGGCGAACCTGGGCGCAGCAGCCTGATGACCTGGTACGAACTGTTCGTGGAAGGTGATGAGCGGCTCTACGCTGAAGGGGCCGCCAAAATCGTCTGGATGGATCCGCGCACCGGCAAGTCGGTGCCCATGCCCGAGGCGCTGCGCAACACGGTAAGCTAGCCGGGGTGTTTGTCAGTCAAGGCCGGACGGGAGATCCGGCACAACAAGAAGAGAGATCGAGGAGACCGTTTCATGAGTTATGCAGTTGCAGACCACCCCCTGTGGGTGCCCGACGCCGCGCGCGTGGCCGTTGCAAATATCACGGGTTTTGCCCGAGAGGCAGAACAGCGTTGGGGGCGTAGCCTGCCCGATTATCCGGCTCTTCACGCTTGGTCGGTGGATGAGCCGACGGAGTTCTGGGCTTCGATCTGGGACTACGGTGAGGTGCGTGGCGTGATGGGCGGCAGCGTGCTTGAGCAGCCCGGCCGCATGCCGGGTTCCCGCTGGTTTCCCGAGGCGAAGCTGAACTATGCCGAGAACCTGCTGCGCAGCCGGGATGATAGCGACGCGCTGGTGTTCTGGGGCGAGGATCGGGTCAAGAACCGGCTTTCCCATGGCGACCTTTATCGGCAGGTGGCCCACATGGTGGCGGCCTTTCAGGAGATGGGCGTGGTGGCGGGGGACCGTGTGGCCGCGTGGATGCCCAACCTGCCAGAGACCATCGTCGTGATGCTCGCCGCGTCGAGCATCGGCGCCATCTTCTCGTCGGCCTCGCCCGACTTCGGTGTTCAAGGGGTGCTCGATCGCTTTGGTCAGATTGAGCCGAAGGTGCTGGTGGCGGCTGACGGTTACTACTACAACGGCAAGTTGGTGGACTGCATGGATCGTCTGGCGGCGATCACTGAGGGCTTGCCCTCCCTGCGCCGGGTGGTGGTGGTGCCCTATGTCCATGCCCACCACGACATCTCCCACGTGCCTCACTCGCGCATGCTGGCAGACTTCGTCAAGCCCTTTCTGGCTGAAACCGAGATTCCGTTTGAGCGCCTGCCGTTCGATCATCCGCTGTTCATCATGTTTTCGTCGGGGACCACCGGGGTGCCCAAGTGCATTGTCCACTGTGCGGGCGGGGCGCTGCTGCAGCACATCAAGGAGCATCGCCTCCATGGTGATATCAAACCGGGCGATCGGCTGTTCTACTTCACTACCTGTGGCTGGATGATGTGGAACTGGTTGGTGTCCGGCCTCGCCTCCGGCGCTACGCTGCTGCTCTATGACGGTGCGCCGATGCTGGGTGGTGGATCGATTCTCTTCGACTACGCCGACGCCGAGGGTATGACCCACTTTGGCACATCGGCCAAGTTCATTGATGGCATTGCCAAGGCCGGGCTACGTCCCCGGGAGAGCCACCGCCTCGCCGCCCTGCGGGCGATGTTCTCGACCGGCAGCCCGCTGGTGCCGGAGGGCTTTGAGTACGTGTATCGGGAGGTCAAGGCCGACCTGTGCCTGTCGTCCATCTCTGGTGGAACCGACATCATCTCGTGTTTCGTGCTGGGTAACCCGACCCTGCCCGTATGGCCCGGCGAGATCCAGTGCCGCGGGCTCGGGATGGCGGTGGATGTGTTCGACGAGATTGGCGTGCCGGTGCGGGCCGAGAAGGGTGAGCTGGTGTGCACACGGCCCTTCCCGGTGATGCCTGTCGGCTTCTGGAACGATCCGGATGGGGCACGCTACCGAGCGGCCTACTTCGAGCGTTTCGAGAACGTCTGGTGTCACGGCGACTACTCGGAGATCACCCCCCACGACGGCCTGATCATCTACGGGCGCTCCGACGCGACCCTCAATCCGGGCGGCGTGCGCATTGGCACGGCGGAGATCTACCGCCAGGTGGAGAAGCTGCAGGAAGTGGTTGAATCCCTGGTGATCGGCCAGCAGTGGCCGCCGGGAGATGCCAGTGACGTGCGGGTCGTGCTCTTTGTGAAACTGCGTGAGGGGTTGAAGCTGGATGATGGGCTGGCAGACCGCATCCGGGGCACCATCCGCGAGAACACCACGCCGCGGCATGTGCCCGCCAGGGTGGTGCAGGTGACGGATATTCCGCGCACCAAGAGCGGCAAGATCGTCGAGCTGGCGGTGCGGGCCGTGGTGCACGGCGAGCCAGTCAAGAATGTCGAGGCGTTGGCCAATCCTGCCGCGCTTGACGAGTTTCGGGCTCGTCCCGAGCTGCAGTCCTGAGGAGCGTGCCATGTTGATGGATGCGAGCAAGTCCAGCCTGTTGATCGTTGACGTGCAGGAGCGTCTGCTGCCGGCGATTCAGGATGGTGCTACGGTGCTGCAAAACTGCATCTGGCTGGCGGGTGTGGCGCGCCGGCTGCAGGTGCCGGTGGTAGTCTCAGAGCAGTATCCGGCTGGGCTGGGCCCTACGGCGGCGGCGCTGCGTGATGCGCTTGAGGGAGCGCGTTTCGTCGAAAAGACCCATTTCTCCTGTGTGGCCGACGGGTGTCTTGCAGGTACCGAGGTGGATGCACGCCGGCAAGTTGTGGTGACGGGCACTGAGGCTCATGTCTGCGTCATGCAGACGGTGCTGGAGCTGCGTTGGCAGGGCAAGGAGGTCTTCCTCGTCGAGGACGCCGTCGGGTCGCGAAAAGCCGGTGACAAGCAGGCCGCCCTGGCCCGTATGCGGGCCCATGGGGTGGAGGTGGTGACCCGGGAGATGGTCGCTTTCGAGTGGCTCAAACGCAGTGCCACGGCATTGTTCCGGGAGGTCAATCGGGATTTCATCCGCGACAACTGACCAACGCACGGTCGCGGCCACGCAAGGGGGGGGCGACCGGGGTGGGGCAGCTTGTTCGGGATGATTGCGGGGGGGCAATGTGCGGCCTACGGTGGTCGGCCCGTTGAAGTGAGGGGGCTGGATCGGGTATCATTCCCCTTTCCAGAAGTCCCCCGTGTCATGACCAAATACGTCTTTGTTACCGGTGGTGTCGTGTCCTCTCTGGGCAAGGGCATCGCCGCCGCCTCCCTCGGGGCGATTCTCGAATCCCGCGGCATCAAGGTTACCCACCTCAAGCTCGACCCCTACATCAACGTCGACCCCGGCACGATGAGCCCCTTCCAGCATGGAGAGGTGTTCGTGACTGAAGATGGTGCCGAGACCGACCTCGACCTCGGCCACTACGAGCGCTTCACCAGCGCCAAGATGGGCAAGCGCAACAACTTCACCACCGGCCAGATCTACGAGGCGGTGATCAAGAAAGAGCGTCGCGGCGAATACCTGGGCAAAACCGTCCAGGTCATCCCTCACATCACCGACGAGATCAAAACCTACGTCAAACGCGGTGCCGAAGGTGCCGACGTGGCCATCGTCGAAGTGGGCGGTACGGTAGGTGACATCGAATCCCTGCCGTTCCTGGAAGCGATTCGCCAGATGGGCATCGAGGAAGGCCGCCAAGGCACCTGTTTCATCCACCTCACGCTGCTGCCCTACATCCCGACTGCCGGCGAGCTGAAGACCAAGCCCACCCAGCACTCGGTCAAGGAGCTGCGCGAGATCGGCATCCAGCCCGACATCCTGCTGTGCCGTGCCGACCGCTCGGTGCCTGCGGACGAGCGCCGCAAGATTGCCCTGTTCTGCAATGTGATGCCGGAAGCCGTGATCGAGTGTCTCGACGCCGATTCCATCTACCGCATCCCGGGCATGCTCCACGACCAGATGCTCGACGAGATCGTCTGCCACAAGCTGGGCATCCTGGCCCGCGCGGCTGACCTGTCCATCTGGGAGCGCCTGCTCGACGCCCTGAACAATCCGCAGAACAACCTGAACATCGCCTTTGTCGGCAAGTACGTGGACCTCACCGAGTCCTACAAGTCGCTCATCGAGGCACTCAACCACGCCGGGATGCACACCCGCAGCAAGGTGAACATCCACTACCTGGATTCCGAGGACATCGAGAAGAACGGTTGCGAGGTGCTGAAGTCCATGGACGCGATCCTCGTGCCGGGTGGCTTTGGCCGTCGCGGCACCGAGGGCAAGATCGCCGCGATCCGCTACGCCCGCGAAAACAAGGTGCCCTACCTGGGCATCTGCCTGGGCATGCAGCTGGCCGTGGTCGAGTTTGCCCGTGACGTGGCCGGCATGGCCGGAGCCCACAGCACCGAGTTCGACAAGCACACCGCGCATCCCGTCATCGGCCTCATCACCGAATGGCATGACGCCTCGGGCAAGGTCGAAAAGCGTGGTGAGGATTCCGATCTGGGTGGCACCATGCGCCTGGGTGGTCAGGTCTGTAATCTTGCCGAGGGCTCCCTGGCCCGTCAGGTTTATGGCAAGGCCGAGATCACCGAGCGCCATCGTCACCGCTACGAGGTCAACAACACCCTGCTGAGCCAGCTTGAAGCCCAGGGGCTGAAGGTTGCGGGCCGGGCACCTGGCACCGACTTGTGCGAGATGATTGAGCTGCCCACCGATGTGCACCCGTGGTTTGTGGGCTGTCAGTTCCATCCGGAATTCACCTCCAACCCTCGCAACGGTCATCCGCTGTTCACCGCCTTCGTCAAGGCCGCCCTGGCCCACCAGCAGGCCGGCTGAAAGGAAATTCCATGAAACTCTGCGGCTTCGACGTCGGCATCGACAAGCCTTTCTTCCTGATCGCCGGGCCTTGTGTGATCGAGTCCCGCGAGATGGCCTTCGAGACCGCCAAGGCGCTCAAGGACATCTGTGGCGAGCTGGGCATTCCCTTCATCTACAAGTCCAGCTACGACAAGGCCAACCGCAGTTCCGGCAAGTCCTATCGCGGCATGGGCATGGAGAAGGGGCTGGAGATCCTCGGCGAAGTCCGCGAGAAGGTCGGAGTGCCCGTCCTTACCGACGTGCACTCCGAAGCCGAAGTGCCCCATGTGGCAGCGGTTGTTGATGTGCTGCAGACCCCGGCCTTCCTGTGCCGTCAGACTGATTTCATCCACGCTGTTGCCGCCTCCGGCAAGCCGGTGAACATCAAGAAGGGCCAGTTCCTGGCCCCGGGCGACATGAAGAACGTCGTCGACAAGGCCCGCGAGGCCAATGGCGGCGGCGACACCATCATGGTGTGCGAACGAGGTGCATCTTTCGGTTACAACAATCTCGTCTCCGACATGCGCTCCCTGGCGATCATGCGTGAGACGGGCTGTCCAGTGGTGTTCGACGCCACACACTCAGTCCAGCTGCCGGGCGGGCAGGGGACGGTTTCCGGTGGTCAGCGGGAGTTCGTTCCCGTGCTGGCCCGGGCGGCCGTGGCTGTCGGTGTTGCCGGCCTGTTCATGGAGACCCACCCTGATCCCGCCAAGGCCTTCTCCGATGGCCCCAACGCGTGGCCGTTGCCCAGGCTCAAGTCCCTGCTTGCGACCCTCAAGGCGATCGATTCGCTGGTCAAGGCTGAGGGCCTCGAAGAGCTGAAGGCCTGAGCCTGCGGGCGATTTTCCGGTTTCGAAGTTAGAGGCGGCCGGAAGGTCGCCGCTGTAAATTCAGTGATAAGAAAGGAAGTTCATGAGCGCCATTGTTGATGTCATTGCCCGCGAGGTCCTCGACTCCCGCGGCAATCCCACCGTTGAGGCCGATGTCCTGCTTGAGTCCGGCATCATGGGTCGTGCCGCTGTGCCGTCGGGTGCCTCCACCGGCTCCCGCGAGGCCATTGAGCTGCGCGACGGCGATGCCGGTCGTTACCTGGGCAAGGGCGTGCTGCAGGCGGTCGAGAACGTCAACACCGAGATCTCCGAGGCGCTGATCGGCCTGGATGCCGAAGAGCAGGCGTTCATCGACAAGACCCTGATCGACCTGGACGGCACTGACAACAAGTCCCGCCTGGGCGCCAACGCCATGCTGGCCGTGTCCATGGCTGTGGCCAAGGCTGCCGCTGAAGAAGCCGGGTTGCCCCTGTATCGCTACTTCGGCGGCTCCGGCGGCATGGCCCTGCCTGTTCCGATGATGAACGTCATCAACGGTGGCGCCCACGCCAACAACAGCCTGGACATCCAGGAATGCATGATCATGCCCATTGGCGCGAAGAGCTTCCGCGAAGCCCTGCGCTGTGGCGCCGAGATCTTCCATCACCTGAAAAAGCTCACCGACAAGAAGGGCTACCCCACCACTGTGGGTGACGAAGGTGGCTTTGCCCCCAACGTCTCTGGCACCGAGGAAGCCCTCAACCTGATTTTGGAAGCCACCGTGGCTGCCGGCTACGAGCCGGGTCGTGACGTGGTGCTGGCCCTGGATTGTGCTGCCTCCGAGTTCTACAAGGACGGCAAGTACGAGCTGGTTGGTGAGGGGCTGTCCCTGACCTCCGAAGGCTTCACCGACTATCTCGCCACCCTGGTCGAGAAGTTCCCCATTGTCTCCATCGAGGATGGCATGGCCGAAGGCGACTGGGCTGGCTGGAAGACGCTCACCGATCGTCTCGGCAAGACCGTGCAGATCGTGGGTGACGATCTCTTCGTGACCAACACCCGCATCCTCAAGGAAGGCATCGAGAAGGGCATCGCCAATTCGATCCTCATCAAGATCAATCAGATCGGGACCCTGACCGAGACCTTTGCCGCTGTCGAGATGGCCAAGCGCGCCGGCTACACCGCAGTGATTTCCCATCGCTCCGGTGAAACCGAAGACTCCACCATTGCCGATATTGCAGTGGGTCTGAACGCCATGCAGATCAAGACCGGCTCCCTGTCCCGTTCCGATCGCATCTCCAAGTACAACCAGTTGCTGCGCATCGAGGAAGATCTTGGCGATACCGCCTTCTACCCGGGCGTGTCCGCTTTCTACAACCTGCGTAACCGCTGATTGAAGGAAGCAGCGGCCATCCTTCCGGGGTGGCCGCAATGACGTCATGCGCTGGCCCGTTCTCGTTCTCGTCTTTTTGGCTCTCGCCTTGCAGTATCCCTTGTGGATTGGCAAGGGCGGGTGGTTGCGTGTCTGGGAAGTGGAAAAGCAGCTGACGGCCCAGAAAGAGGGCAATCGAAAGCTTGAGCAACGCAACACCGGACTGGAGGCCGAGGTCCGTGATCTGAAGACCGGTTATGAGGCCATCGAAGAGCGGGCGCGCTTCGAACTCGGTCTGACCAAATCGGACGAAATCTTCGTCCAGACTCCCCAGCAAAAGTAAGTCTCCATCCGGGCATCAGCTATCTCAGGCGAATGTGTTGTTCGCTTGGATCATGTGTTGCTCCTTGCCCTGCGGGCAGGCTGCTGGGCTGCTATTCAATATCCAGATATGACTGATCGAGGGATCAAGCCGGATCGGAATTGATCAAGGACTTCATTCGTCGCGTCTGTAGAGCCTGAAGGTTTCCGCTTTCCGCCCGCCTCCAAGGTGGCGCTCCCAGATGAGGTTCCATTCCCGGGGCACGCTTTGGGATGTGCCGCTGGTGCTGTAGGTGAGTAGCAGCGTGCATTCTTCTTTCGCGTCAAAGCGCAAAGTCCGGATCCCGGCAAAGTAGTCGAGTGCGGCTCGTTGGGTATCGCCCAGGTTGCGGCGCGTGATACAGCCGGCTTGCGGGCCGAGGGCCTGGCGCAGCTCGGTGGCGAGGGGCTGGTAGTTCTTGGTGTGGGCGAACCAGGGCTGCCACAGCATGACGGCGAGACACCACAGCAGGGTCATGCCCAGTGCCCAATTGGTGGTTCCCCGTTGCATGTTGCGCTGGGTGCCCAGGGGCAGGAGGAGGAGTAGCAGGCTCAGGGCCGTACCGACGACTGCGCCGACGAGCCACGTGCCGTGCTGGAAGTCGGGTGCCATGCGGGCAACCTGGCGGGCGAGCCCCGGGGGCCAGCTGAAATGGAGGGCGCTCCAGCCCAGCCAGACCAGAATGCCAAAGAAGATGAAGACCATCACCCCGAACCAGTCAAAGGCATTGGCCGCGCCGCGACGCAGGCTTGTGACCCCCAGTGCCGCCAGCAGACACAAGGGGGGGAGAACGGGCAGCAGTCCGGCAGTCCGCAGACCACCGGTGGTGGCGACCAGAAATATGGCCAGGATGCTGCCCATCAGGGGGAGTGCCAGCTGTGGGCTGGTGATGTTATGACGGTTACGCCACACCGCCCAGCCGGCGATAGGCCAGAGTGGCCACGCAAACCAGCCGAACAGTTGCAGCAGTTTGCCTAGTTCGGAAACGTGGCTGGTGTGGGGTAGGGTGCTGGCAAGTTCCTCTTGCCACCAGAGGGGGATTTCCCCGGGATACTGGTTCGCCACAGCGCCTAGCCAAAGAGCACCGATCGCGAGGGCAATGCCCAGACCCAGTGCAACGCTGCCCAGCACTGCCCGATTGCGGCAACGGGCGCACAGCAAGGGGGTCAGGATGATGACCGGCAGTGTCAGGGCAAGCCCTGAAAGGCCGCCGGCAAGGAAGGCCAGTGCGGCCCCCAATCCGGCCTGGATGGCGCCGCGACCGGGCTTCTCGGCGAGTTCGCCTAGGCCGGCAAAGCACAGTGCCATTCCAGCGAGTTGGGCCAGCAGTGGTTGGGTTTCGTGGGCATGCACCACCAGCCCAAGAGAGCCCATGCCAAGCAGGATGGCTGGTGCGAAGGAGGCTTCGCCATAAAGGCGCCGTGCTGCCAGACCGGTCCAGTAGAGGCTGGCCGCACAGAACAGGCTTGTGGCGAGCCGGGCGGCATCATGAACCGGCAGCAGCCAGCCGAGCAGTCGGGCCAGTAGGGCGCCCACCCAGTAATAAAGAGGGGCTGCGCCGCGATAGGTTTCGCCGGCAATTTCGGGAACGAGCCAGCTGCCACCCTGGAGAATGGCGTGAATCGGGCCAAGGTGGGTCAGATCGTCGCCACGCCAGGGGAGATGCCCAGTGGTGCCTACCAGCAGGTAAATACCCAGAAGGACGGCGAGCGGCCAGCCTGTCAGGGGGGCGGGCAGCGAGAAACGTGAGGGGGCGAGAGGCATGGCGGCGGGTTTCCTGCAGGCAACAAAAAAGGCAGCCGTGGCTGCCTTTTTCGGTCGATCCCGGCTACTGAGCGGAAATCAGCCCAGACGCTGAACGGTACCGTACTTTTGACGGAAGCGTTCGACACGGCCGGCGGTGTCAACGATCTTCTGCTTGCCGGTGTAGAACGGATGGCAGAGGGAGCACACTTCCACGTGGTATTGGGGCTTGCCCATGGTGGAGCGGGTGGTGAAGGTGGCGCCACAAGAGCAGGTCACCTGCACTTCGGTGTAATTCGGATGGGTATCGGCTTTCATCGCTTTATCCTTTGGGTACGTGGGTGGTGAATTTGGCCACCCGAAAGCGGAGCATTCTGAAGCATTTCAGCCCCTTATGCAAGGTTTCTTCCGCGACTTCTGTTTGCTTTAAAGAAATCTGGCGACGAAAGCACCGACGCTTTCTGCCGGTAGGGGCAGCCAGGCCCGATGGTCGCTGCCGGGGATGCGTTCGACGGCTTCGCCTTGCGCGTTCCGGATCTGCTCGATTCGGACTTCGCGGTTGCCGGAGGGGTGCACCAGCTCCAGGTGATCGCCCACGGCGAAGGCATTCTTCGATGCGATCTCGACCATACCCCGCTCCGCATCGTAGGCCACCACGTCCCCCACGTAAATGCTGCGTCCCGACTCGGAGTGGCCACGCAGGTAGTTTTGGGTTTCGTGGGGTGTGTGACGTTGGAGGAAGCCGTCGGTGTAGCCCCGGTTGGCGAGGCCCTCAAGTTGCCCCAGCAGGGCTGGATCAAGGCTGCGCCCGGCGACGGCATCGTCGATGGCCTGACGATAGGCCTGGCAGGTGCGGGCCACGTAGTAGGGGCTCTTGGTACGTCCTTCGATCTTCAGGGAGTCGATGCCGATTTCCACCAGCCGCTGGACGTGCTCGATGGCGCGCAGATCCTTGGAGTTGAGGATGTAGGTGCCGTGCTCATCTTCTTCGATGGGCATGTACTCGCCGGCGCGTTTGTGGGGTTCCTCGATGAGGTGTACGTCACCGGCGCCGCAGGTCTTGGCTTCGTGGGTCTTGAAGTCCCAGCGGCAGGAGTTGGTGCAGCTGCCTTGGTTGGGGTCGCGGTGGTTGAAGTAACCGGACAGCAGACAGCGACCCGAGTAGGCGATGCACAGGGCCCCGTGGATGAAGACCTCCAGTTCGGTGTCGGGGCAGTCCTGGCGGATGCTGGCGATCTCGTCGAGGGACAGCTCCCGGGACAGGATCACGCGGGAGATGCCGGCCGATTTCCAGAAGCGTACCGCCGCGGCGTTGACGGTGTTGGCCTGTACGGAGAGGTGGATGGGCATCTCCGGGAAGTTCTCGCGGACCATCAGTATGAGGCCCGGGTCGGACATGATCAGGGCGTCGGGCTTGAGGGCGATGACCGGGGCGATGTCCTTGATGAAGGTCTTGATCTTGGCGCCGTGGGGGTAGATGTTGGCCACCACGTAGAAGTGCTTGCCCAGGGCCCGGGCCCGATTGATGCCGTCGGCCAGTACGGGGAGATCGCCGAAATCATTGTTGCGGACGCGCAGGGAATAGCGCGGCTGACCTGCGTAGATGGCTGTGGCGCCAAAGGCGAAGGCGGTATCGAGCATGGCCAGTGAGCCGGCAGGAGCGAGGAGTTCGGGAGTCTTGAGAGGCATGAATGGGGTACTGATGGGGTGAATGGGCAGGCGCGGATGTCGGCTGATCCAGAAGGTCAGCGATTCTGGTTGAGGGTGTCGCGCCAGCGTGCCAAGGTGGGACTTTGATCGTCGAGCTGTTGCTGGAGAACCTGGTCGGCCATTTCGAGCAGGGCTCTCTGCTCGTTGCTCAGATAGCGAGGGTATTGCACCTGCAGGTGGGCGATGAGATCGCCAGCGTGACGGCGACCACGGGCCGGGAAGCCGGCGCCGGGGAGCCGGATCTCCGTTGTGGTAGAGGCTTCCGGTAGCAGTGCTTCGTGCACGCCGTTCAGGCTGGGGACATCGATGACACCACCAGCAAGCACCCGGAAGATGCTAACTGGCAGATCGAGATGGATGTCAGGGCCTTCGAGGCGGAAGAGAGGGTGCACCCGGGCATGCAGGGTGAGGTAGAGGTCGCCGGACTCCCCGTTCTCGGGGGCGGGGCCGCCCTGGCCGGCAATCCGGAGCTCCTCTCCGGGCAACATGGCTGCTGGAATGCTGACGACGAGCTGCCGGTCGGCGGCGTTCCAGCCGCGGCCTTCGCAATCGGGGCAGTGGTTATCGGTGAAATAACCTTTTCCGCTGCATGACGGGCAGGGTTTGAGGCCCGCGCTGCTTCGGACGCGCCCGCTGCCATGGCAGGTGCCGCACATGGTCGTTCGGCCATAGCTGCGTCGTCCGCTGCCTTCGCAACTCGTGCAGTTCACGCGTCCTTCGAGACTGACCGTGATGGTGCCGCCGAAAGCGGCTTCTGCAAGGTCCACATCAATGTGGAGTCGTCGGTCTTCACCCTTCGGGCGCCGGGGCGGGGAGCTTGCTTCGCTAGCCTTAGGGGCTTCGGTTTCGCGGATGCCGGTGAGATGCTCGAAGGCTTCTCGGGCCAGGCGGAATTGTTCATGTGCCTGGGGGTCGGCGTTGCGGTCCGGGTGCCAGCGCATGGCCATCCGTTTGAAGGCGCGCTTGATTTCGGCCGCAGTGGCACATGGGGTGACCCCCAGAATCTGGTGAAAATCAGGTTGAGACATTTCGGCATTCTAATCGGCGCGGGCCGGTTGATGGCTGAAACGGGGATGTGGACGGGTAAAACGTGGGGTTCAAGGGGGGCTGGGGCTGCTCTGGATCTGGTTGGTGCCCAGCAGTGCAGCCCTAGAAGCGACTGAGAATCGCCATGCTGACCCGCGAGAGGTAAAGGTTCAGGTCGTGGGGGCCGAGGCGCGTGCAGCCCCTGAAGCCCATGGTTTCCGTTCTCCAGCTGAAAGACCCGGGTCAGTTCTTGTCGGTCTTGCGCCTGTCCTGGTGGCACTCGTGGAGGACTTCAATACGTCCATCCTCGTGGGCTACTTCCATCTTCACCGCAAATCCCCACAGTCGTGCCACATGCTTGATGACCTCGTCGGCGTCGCCGTTGAGGGGGCGGCGGAGGTAGGCCTGGTGGCGCAGGGTGAGGGAGCGGTCGCCCCTAAGGTCGACGTTCCAGACCTGCAGGTTGGGCTCGCGGCTGCCAAGGTTGTAGTTGTCGGAGAGGATCTCCCGGACCTTGCGATAGCCGGCTTCGTCGTGAATGGCCGATACCTTGAGTTTGGCGTCGTGGTCGTCATCCAGAATGGCGAAAAGGCGGAAATCGCGCATGATCTTCGGCGACAGGAACTGGGCGATGAAGCTCTCGTCCTTGAAGTTGCGCATGGCGAAATCGAAAGTTTCGCGCCAGTCACTGCCGGCGATGTCCGGGAACCAGTAGCGGTCTTCGTCGGTGGGATGCGCGCAGATGCGCCGGATGTCCTGCCACATGGCGAAACCCAGGGCGTAGGGATTGAGGCCCCGGTACCAGGGTTCGTTGTAGCCGGGCTGGTAAACGACATTGGTATGGGAGTGCAGAAACTCCATCATGAAGCTGTCGGTGAGCAGCCCTTCGTCGTACAGGGTGTTGATGAGGGTGTAGTGCCAGTAGGTGGCCCAGCCTTCGTTCATCACCTGGGTCTGCCGTTGGGGAAAGAAGTACTGGCCAACCTTGCGCACGATGCGCACGACCTCCCGCTGCCAGGGTTCGAGGAGCGGTGCGTTCTTCTCGATGAAGTAGAGCAGGTTCTCCTGGGGTTCGGGTGGAAAGCGGCGCGCCTCGACGGTTTGAGCCTTGATTTGCTGGGCGGGCAGGGTGCGCCACAGGTCGTTGACCTGGCTCTGCAGGTACTCGGCCCGCTCGCGTTGCCGGGTGAGCTCCTTGGTCAGGGAGAGCTTGGCCGGACGTTTGTAGCGGTCGACCCCGACGTTCATCAAGGCATGACAGGAGTCGAGCAGGAGCTCAACCTCTTCCTCACCGTAGCGTTCTTCGCATTCGCTCAGGTAATTGCGGGCAAAGAGCAGGTAGTCAACGATGGCGTCGGCGTTGGTCCATTGGCGGAAGAGGTAGTTGCCCTTGAAGAAGCTATTGTGCCCGTAGGCAGCGTGGGCAATCACCAGAGCCTGCATCGTCATGGTGTTTTCTTCCATGAGGTAGGCGATGCAGGGATTGGAGTTGATGACGATCTCGTAAGCCAGCCCCATCTGCCCGCGTCGGTAGCCCTTTTCGGTCTGCAGGAAGCTCTTGCCGAAGGACCAGTGGTGGTAGTTCACCGGCATGCCGACGGACGAGTAGGCGTCCATCATCTGTTCGGAGGTGATTAGCTCAATCTGGTTGGGGTAGGTGTCCAGCCCGTATTCGCGCGCTACCCGGTCGATCTCGGCGTGATAGGCCTCAATGAGCTCGAAGGTCCATTCGCCGGGAGCCGGAAGGGGCTGCTTGCGCTTCTGTCTTTTGGCGCTCATGCGAGTTTCTTTTTGAAGAGTTCGCGGAATACCGGGTAGATGTCCGGCAGGCCTTCGATATGTTGCATGGCGAAGTTGGCGTGGGCGCCCACCAGCTTTTCATATTCGCGCCAGAGGTTCTGGGGTTCGCCGGGGGTGATCTCAATGTAGGCGAAGTACTGAACAAAGGGCAGGATGGACTCGGAGAGCAGTTCGCGGCAGTGGGGCGAGTCGTTCTCCCAGTTGTCCCCGTCGGAGGCTTGGGCACCATAGACATTCCAGGCGCCATTGAGGTAGCGCTGGTGCAGGATGTCCTTCATCAGTTCGATTGCGCTGGATACCACTGTGCCACCGGACTCCCGGGAGTGGAAGAAGTCTTCCTCGTTCACTTCCTTGGCGACGGTGTGATGACGGATGAAGACCACCTCGATGTGTTCGTAGGTGCGGGTCAGGAAGAGGTAGAGCAGCATGAAGAAGCGCTTGGCGGTGGCCTTCTTTTCTTCGTCCATGGAGCCGGATACGTCCATGATGCAGAACATCACCGCTTGAGTGGTCGGCTTGGGGATCTTGATCCGGTTGTTGTAGCGCAGGTCGAAGCTGTCGATGAACGGTATGGCTTCGATCTTGGCCCGCAGGATGCCGATCTCGTCCTTCAGCCGGACGATCTCGGGATCGTCCTCGGGGAGGCACTTGAGTAGGTCCTCAATCTGCTTCTGCAACTCTCGCAGACGCCCCTGATAAGGCGAGGCGAGGGCAAGGCGACGCCCCAGTGCGCCGCGCAGCGAGCGCACCACGTTGATGTTGGCCGGCGTGCCGTCGTTGGTGAAGCCGGCGCGCTGACTCTTGTATTCCTGGATACGGGCGAGCTGGGTCTTGACAAGATTAGGGAGGGCGAGATCGTCGAAGAAGACGTCGAGGAATTCTTCGCGAGAAAGGTTGAAGACGAAATCGTCTTCACCTTCACCGTCCTTGCTGGCCTTGCCCTTGCCTGATCCGCTGCCACTTCCGCCTTGCGGGCGGTTGATCTGATCGCCAGACGAGAACTGGTCGTTGCCGGTGAAGACTGTCTCCCAGATACCGCCCCGGCCATGATGGAACTGAGGCTCGGACAGATCTTTGGAGGGAATGGACACACTTTCGCCGTTATCCAGATCCTTGATGGAGCGTCCGGCGATGGCGTCGGCCACGGCCTCGCGGATCTGGCCCTTGAAGCGGCGCATGAATCGCTGCCGGTTCACAGCACTCTTGTTCTTGCTGTCGAACCGGCGGTCGATGATACGTACCATTCGAGCCTCCCGAAGTGTCGGCGTATGCAGCCCGCCGGAGTGGCGGGCTGGTCAGCGGGGCGTCACGAAGACTTGCGGACGCGCAGGTACCATTCGCACAGCAGGCGGACCTGCTTCTCGGTGTAGCCCTTTTCGATCATGCGATTGACGAAGTTCTGGTGCTTCTTCTGATCGTCGCCGCTGGCCTTGGCATTGAAGCTGATGACCGGCAGCAGGTCTTCGGTATTGGAGAACATCTTCTTCTCGATTACCGCGCGCAGCTTCTCGTAGCTCGTCCAGCTCGGGTTCTTGCCGGTGTTCTTGGCCCTGGCACGCAGCACGAAATTGACCACTTCATTCCGGAAGTCCTTGGGATTGCTGATGCCGGCTGGTTTTTCGATCTTTTCGAGCTCGTCGTTCAGGGCGTTGCGGTCGAGGATCTCGCCGGTGTTCTGATCCCGGTATTCCTGATCCTGAATCCAGAAGTCGGCGTAGGTGACGTAGCGGTCAAAGATGTTCTGCCCGTACTCGCTGTAGCTCTCCAGATAGGCGGTCTGGATTTCCTTGCCGATGAACTCGGCATAGCGGGGGGCCAGAAACTCCTTGATGAAGGCCAGATACTTGGCCTCGTGCTCCGGTGGGTACTGCTCCTGCGCGATCTGCTGCTCAAGGACGTACATCAGGTGTACCGGGTTGGCGGCGACTTCCCGGTGGTCGAAGTTGAAGACCTTGGACAGCACCTTGAAGGCAAAGCGGGTGGATAGGCCGGTCATGCCTTCATCGACGCCGGCGTAATCGCGGTACTCCTGGTAGCTCTTGGCCTTGGGGTCGGTATCCTTCAGGTTTTCGCCATCGTAGACACGCATCTTGGAGAAAATGCTGGAGTTCTCTGGCTCCTTCACCCGGGACAACACGGCAAACTGGGCCATCATGCGCAGGGTGTCGGGGGCGCAGGGCGCCTGGGACAAGGAGCTGTGGGCAAGGAGCTTGTCGTAGATGCGGATCTCGTCGGACACCCGCAGGCAGTAGGGCACCTTGACGGTGTAGATCCGGTCGAGGAAGGCCTCGTTGTTGCGGTTGTTGCGAAAGGCGACCCACTCTGACTCATTGGAGTGGGCCATCACGATGCCGTCGAAGGGAATCGCCCCGAAACCTTCGGTGCCCTTGTAGTTGCCTTCCTGGGTCGCGGTGAGCAGCGGGTGCAGGACCTTGATGGGTGCCTTGAACATCTCGACGAATTCAAGCAGGCCGCGGTTGGCCAGGCACAGGCCGCCCGAATAGGAGTAGGCGTCCGGGTCGTCCTGGGAAAACTGTTCGAGCATCCGGATGTCGATCTTGCCGACCAGGGAGGAGATGTCCTGGTTGTTCTCGTCGCCCGGCTCGGTCTTCGCTACCGCTATTTGACGCAGCACGGAGGGGCGTAGCTTCACGACGCGGAACTTGGTGACGTCGCCGTTGAACTCATGCAGGCGCTTGACCGCCCAGGGGCTCATGATGGTATTGAGGTAGCGCCGGGGGATGCCGTAGTCGTCTTCGAGGATGGCGCCATCTTCTTCCGGGCTGAAAAGCCCTAGTGGCGACTCATGGACCGGGGAGCCCTTGATCGCATAGAAGGGGATTTTCTCGACCAGCGACTTCAACTTTTCCGCCAGGGAGCTCTTGCCCCCGCCAACCGGCCCCAACAGGTAGAGAATTTGTTTCTTTTCCTCCAGTCCCTGTGCGGCGTGTCGGAAATACGACACGATGTTCTCTATCGACTCCTCCATTCCGTAAAAATCCCGGAAGGCAGGGTAGATCTTGATCATCTTGTTGGAAAAGATGCGCGACAGGCGCGGATCAAGCCGGGTGTCGACGAGTTCCGGTTCGCCGATGGCCTGCAGCATGCGCTCGGCGGATGTCGCGTAGGCCATGGGGTCAGCCTTGCAGAGTTCCAGGTATTCCTGGACCGACATTTCCTCTTCCCGGGCAGACTCGAAACGGGCCTGGAAGCTGGTGAAGATACTCATCTCATGTCTCCTGGGGCACATGCCCGGGCCAGGCGCCGGGCTCGCCATCGCTTGTCTGCATGCAAACGGCTCGTAACACAGATGCTTTAGGCCCGTGCGGCGCGACAGGATCAAGTCCATGCCGTGGGCAAGCCTATTTCACTCCATCTGATATCCAAAAGGCGAGGGGAGTTCCACCGCTGCACAAGCAGTTTTTCACACCTTGGGGCCTGAAGCAAAGCACTGGCGTGGGGGCTGCGAGCGGATCCGAGGGCTGTGTTAGACTAAAGGTTTTTCCGACGACCTCACGAACGGAAACACCCGAAAGGCACACGTTTTGCTAAGTGTCTCTCGTCCTGTTCGTAAGGCGTTTTTGTTAAGACCGATCAGGGAATTTTCATGAGCAATCAGGTTACCGTGAGCGCGCTGGAGCGCCGTATCGACATGTCCGTGCCGCTGGCCGAGATCGACAAGGATGTGGAAGCCCGTCTGAAAAAGATGGCCCGCACCGTCAAGATGCCGGGTTTCCGTCCGGGCAAGGTCCCGTTCCGCATGGTCGCCCAGTCCTACGGCCCGCAAGCCCGTTCCGAAGCCATTGGTGCTGCGGTTGAAAAGGCTCTGGGCGAGCAGATTCGTGCGCAGAGTCTGCGCGTGGCCGGCTATCCCAATATCGAGCCGAAAGAAGCCGCCGGCACTGAAGCGCTGGAATTCACCGCTGTGTTCGAGGTTTACCCGGAAATCGTGATCGCTGACGTGAGCGCCCAGGAAGTGGAACGCCCCCAGCTGGTCGTGACCGACGCCGAAGTGGACAAGACCCTCGACGTGCTGCGTAAGCAGCGCACCACTTTTGTGCCCGTCGAACGTATCGCTCAGGATGGTGACCGTGTCGAGGTGGACTTCACCGGTCGCAAGGACGGCGAGGAGTTTGAGGGGGGCAAGGCTACCGATTTCGCTTTCGTCATCGGCGGCGGTCAGATGCTCAAGGATTTCGAGACCGCTGTTCTCGGCCTTGGCGTTGGCGAAAGCAAGACCTTTGACATGACTTTCCCCGCGGATTACCACGCCGCTAATCTGGCCGGGCAGACCGTCCAGTTTGAAGTGGCTCTCAAGAAGGTTGAAGAGCCCAAGCTCCCGGAAGTCGATGCCGAGTTTGCCAAGTCCCTGGGTATCGTCGACGGTGACGTCGCCAAGATGCGTGAAGAGGTCAAGGCCAATCTGGAGCGTGAAGTGAAGCGTCGTATCCAGGCCAAGGTCAAGGAGCGCGTCATGAACGTGCTGATCGAGACTCACCCGATCGAAGTGCCGAAGGCGCTGGTCGAGCAGGAGTCCGCCCAGCTTGCCGAAAACGCGAAGAAGGATTTTGAGGCCCGTGGCATGAAGACCAAGGACCTGCCGATTGAACCCGCCTGGTTTGCAGAGCAAGCCGTGCGTCGCGTCAAGCTGGGTCTGATCATGTCCGAACTGGTGAAGAGCAAGGAACTGCACGCCAAGCCCGAGCAGATCCGCGCGATCATCGAAGACTTTGCAGCCAGCTACGAAGATCCGAGCGAGGTCGTGAGCTGGTACTACTCTCAGCCCCAGCGTCTGGCCCAGGCCGAAGCGCTGGTGATCGAGGATAATGTGGTGGCGTGGGTTGTCGGCAATACCAAGACGACCGATGTCACTGCTTCTTTTGATGACTTGATGGGCAATGCGGCTTAATTCCGCAGAAAGCGACGGCAAATGAATCCCCTGACACCCCCGAATTCTCGTAGTGACTGGGATCCGGTCGGCCTCGGCCTGATTCCGATGGTTGTCGAACAGAGCGGTCGCGGTGAGCGCTCCTACGACATCTATTCGCGCCTGCTCAAGGAGCGGGTGGTGTTCCTGGTGGGGCCGGTCAATGACGTGACCGCCAACCTGATCGTCGCCCAGTTGCTGTTCCTTGAGTCGGAGAATCCGGACAAGGACATCTACTTCTACATCAATTCTCCGGGTGGGTCTGTCACGGCCGGCATGGCGATCTACGACACCATGCAGTTCATCAAGCCGAACGTGAGCACCCTGTGCATTGGGCAGGCAGCCAGCATGGGCGCCTTCCTGCTGGCTGCCGGGGAGAAGGGCAAGCGCTTCTCCCTGCCCAATTCCCGGATCATGATTCACCAACCGCTGGGCGGGTTCCAGGGTCAGGCTTCGGATATCGAGATTCACGCCCGCGAGATCCTGTCCCTGCGTGCCAAGCTCAACGACATGCTGGCCAGGCACACCGGGCAGTCGATTGAGGCCATTGAAAAAGACACCGATCGGGACAATTTCATGTCTGCGGAAGAAGCCGTGCGCTATGGTCTGGTGGACAAGGTCCTGACCAGTCGCAACGACGTGGTTTGATCATCCCCAGCATCAGTTTCAGAGAGAAAGGGCAGTAATGGCGGACAAGAAAACGAGCGGAGAGAAGCTGCTGTATTGCTCGTTCTGCGGCAAGAGCCAACACGAGGTCCGCAAGCTGATCGCGGGGCCATCCGTGTTCATCTGCGATGAGTGCATCGAGCTTTGCAACGACATCATTCGTGATGAGATCAGTGCAGATACCGGCGGCGCCAAGGGTGTCAAGGGTGAGCTTCCATCGCCCAAGGAAATCAGCGCGATTCTCGACCAGTACGTCATCGGTCAGGCGTCGGCCAAGCGGATTCTTTCGGTGGCGGTGTACAACCATTACAAGCGGCTGCGTCATCTCTCCAAGACGCACGACGAAGTCGAACTGTCCAAGAGCAACATCCTGCTGGTCGGTCCTACCGGTTCCGGCAAGACGCTGCTTGCCCAGACGCTTGCCCGGCTTCTCAACGTGCCCTTCGTGATGGCCGATGCGACCACGCTTACCGAAGCCGGCTACGTGGGTGAAGACGTCGAGAACATCATCCAGAAGCTGCTCCAGAAGTGCGACTACGAAGTCGACAAGGCGCAGCAGGGCATCGTATACATTGACGAGATCGACAAGATCTCCCGCAAGTCGGACAACCCGTCCATCACCCGTGATGTGTCGGGTGAGGGCGTGCAGCAGGCCCTGCTCAAGCTGATCGAAGGCACCGTCGCCTCCGTGCCGCCGCAGGGTGGCCGCAAGCATCCGAACCAGGATTTCGTGCAGGTGGACACCACCAACATCCTGTTCGTGTGCGGTGGTGCGTTCGACGGTCTCGACAAGGTGATCCGCAACCGTACCGAGAAATTCGGTATTGGTTTCGGTGCCGAGGTGAAGAGCCGCGAGAACAAGAATGTTTCGGAAGCGCTGCTTGAAGTCGAACCCGGCGATCTGATCAAGTTCGGTCTGATCCCCGAGCTGATCGGTCGTCTGCCGGTGGTCGCGACCCTGCAGGAGCTCGACGAGGAAGCGCTCATCCAGATCCTCATCGAACCCAAGAACGCGCTCATCAAGCAATACCAGAAACTGTTTTCAATGGAAGGCGTCGAACTCGAAGTGCGTCCGGCGGCCCTGCAGGCGATTGCCCGCAAGGCCCTCAAGCGCAAGACGGGTGCCCGTGGCCTGCGTTCGATTCTCGAAGGCACGCTGCTGGATACGATGTACGAACTGCCCTCCATGGAAAACGTTTCCAAAGTGGTGATCGACGAAGGCATGATCGATGGCGGCACCAAGCCGATCCTGATCTACGCTGATCAACCCAAGGTCTCCGGCTCCAACTGACATCAAGCAGAAGTTTTTCGCAGGACTGCTTGAATTGATGTCACTAGGGCCCCATATGGGGCCTTAGTGCCTTTTAAGGAAAAATCATGTCGAGCACGCTTGACCTCCCCGAAGAACAGATCGAACTGCCGCTGCTGCCACTGCGCGACGTGGTGGTGTTCCCGCACATGGTGATCCCGCTGTTCGTGGGTCGCCCCAAGTCCATCAAGGCGCTCGAGAATGCGATGGAAGCCGGCAAGAGCATCCTGCTGGTGGCCCAGAAGTCCGCAGCCAAGGACGAGCCTTCTGCCGAAGATCTCTACGACCTGGGTTGTATCGCCAACATTCTCCAGATGCTCAAGCTGCCCGATGGCACCGTGAAGGTGCTCGTCGAGGGCGTCCAGCGTGCCCGTGTTGTGTCGGTTGAAGATCTGCGCACCCTGTTTGTCGCCAAGGCCAGCCCCATGCCGGCAGCCGAATCGCCGAACAACGAAGTTGAGGCCATGCGCCGGGCCATCATCAGCCAGTTTGACCAGTACGTTAAGCTCAACAAGAAGATCCCGCCCGAGATCCTCAGTTCCCTGTCGGGCATTGAGGAGCCTGGCCGGCTGGCGGACACCATCGCTGCTCACCTCCCGCTGAAACTTGAGCAGAAGCAGGAAATCCTTGAAATGCTGGATGCCGGTGAGCGCCTCGAACGCCTGCTCAACCAGCTCGAGACCGAACTGGACATCCTCCAGGTCGAAAAGCGCATTCGTGGCCGCGTCAAGCGCCAGATGGAGAAGAGTCAGCGCGAGTACTACCTGAACGAACAGGTCAAGGCTATCCAGAAGGAACTCGGCGAAGGTGAAGATGGCGCCGATCTCGAGGAGATGGACAAGAAGATCAAGTCCGCCGGGATGACCAAGGAAGCCATGGCCAAGGCCCAGGCCGAGCTCAAGAAGCTGCGCCTGATGTCGCCCATGTCGGCCGAAGCTACCGTGGTCCGCAATTACATCGAGACCCTGGTCGGCCTGCCTTGGAAGAAGAAGTCCCGCATCAGCAAGGATCTCGCCGAAGCCGAAAAAGTGCTCGACACCGAGCACTACGGCCTCGAGAAGGTCAAGGAACGCATCCTTGAGTATCTTGCCGTGCAACAGCGCGTGGACAAGCTCAAGGCGCCGATCCTGTGCCTGGTTGGTCCTCCGGGGGTTGGCAAGACCTCCCTTGGTCAGTCGGTGGCTCGCGCCACGAATCGCAAGTTCGTGCGCATGAGCTTGGGCGGTGTGCGTGATGAAGCCGAAATCCGTGGCCACCGTCGCACTTACATCGGTTCAATGCCGGGCAAGATCCTCCAGAACATGTCCAAGGTTGCAGTTCGCAACCCACTCTTCCTGCTCGACGAAGTGGACAAAATGGGCCAAGACTTCCGTGGCGATCCGTCTTCAGCTCTGCTCGAGGTGCTGGACCCCGAGCAGAACTCCACCTTCGTGGATCACTACATTGAAGTCGAATACGACCTGTCCGACGTGATGTTCGTGGCGACGGCCAACACCCTCAACATCCCTGCGCCGCTGCTGGACCGTATGGAACTCATCCGCCTGTCCGGCTACACGGAAGACGAAAAGGTTAACATCGCCCAGCGCTACCTTGTCCCGAAGCAGATGAAGAACAACGGGATCAAGCGTGAGGAGCTGTCGGTAACCGAGGACGCCATCCGCGACATCGTGCGTTTCTACACCCGCGAGGCCGGCGTGCGTGGCCTGGAACGCGAGGTCTCCAAGGTGTGCCGCAAGGTCGTCAAGGCGCTGGTGCTCGGCAAGCGCAAGGCCAAGGTCGTGGTCAACTCCAAGAACATCGACAAATACCTGGGTGTGCACAAGTACAGCTTTGGTGTGGCTGAGAAGGAAAACCAGATCGGGCAGGTGACGGGGCTGGCGTGGACGGAGGTCGGTGGTGAGCTGCTGACTGTCGAGGCTGTTGCGCTGCCGGGCAAGGGCAAGATCATGACTACCGGGAAGCTCGGTGAAGTCATGCAAGAGTCTATTCAGGCTGCACTCTCCGTGGTGCGCCGTCGCTCACGCTCCCTGGGTATTCAGGAGGATTTCTACCAGAAGTCGGATATCCATATCCACTTGCCGGAAGGTGCCATTCCCAAGGATGGGCCGTCGGCCGGTATCGCGATCTGCACGGGTCTGGTCTCTGTGCTGACCGGTATTCCAGTGCGTTGTGATGTGGCGATGACCGGTGAAATCACCCTGCGTGGTGAAGTCCTGCCGATTGGTGGTCTGAAGGAGAAGCTGCTTGCCGCCGTGCGTGGTGGAATTCGTACTGCACTGATTCCTCAGGAGAATGTTAAGGATCTCACCGAGATTCCTGACAACGTCAAGAATGGGCTGGAGATCATTCCCGTTAAATGGATTGATCAGGTTCTTGAGCATGCGCTCGAAAGAACTCCGGAAGCCCTGCCGGATGCGCCTGCCGGTGAAGCAAGCGTTGCTCCGGCCGAGCCCCTGGCCAATGGAGAGGTCGTAAAGCACTGATGGTGCGCTTAGACAGGAGAGTCTGGCGGAGCATCGCAGGCTTCTCCTGCCTTTAGGCATGGCGTTCCTGGTTCCGGCCGGCTAGAATGCCGGGCCTCGCTCTCCGTAGTTCAATGGATAGAACAAGCGCCTCCTAAGCGCTAGATACAGGTTCGATTCCTGTCGGGGGGACCAGTCGCTTTCCTGTTGTAGTGCAGCATTCGAAAAGCCCGCTTTTGCGGGCTTTTTGCTGTGTGGTATTTCCTTGTTCTGCTTGACTCGTTTTCTTGACATCACGATTTTTAGCGCGTTATATAAAGGTCAGCACAAGTATTGATCTGTCTCGAGCAGCGTTCGGTTTTTGGCAGTTGATGTCGGAGTTTCCTGTTTGTTAATTTATATAACGAGGGGGCGAGTATGAATAAATCCGAGTTGATTGATCACATTGCTGCAGATGCCGATATTTCCAAGGCTGCGGCTGGTCGAGCGCTTGATGCTGCTGTGGCAGCTGTCAAACAGACCTTGAAGAAGGGCGGTACCGTAACTCTGGTGGGGTTTGGTACTTTCCATGTTGGCAAGCGGGCTGCTCGTACGGGGCGAAACCCTCGGACCGGAGCGACGATAAAAATCCAGTCGGCAAAAATTCCTAAATTCAGGCCTGGCAAAGCGTTGAAAGATGCGCTAAACTAGTTGGCTGTTGAATTTGCTTCTAAGCAAATCAATCGGGTGCTTAGCTCAGTTGGTAGAGCGTCGCCCTTACAAGGCGAATGTCGGCGGTTCGACCCCGTCAGCACCCACCACCTTGGTTCAGGTGGATGATTAGTTGGAGTGGTAGTTCAGTTGGTTAGAATACCGGCCTGTCACGCCGGGGGTCGCGGGTTCGAGTCCCGTCCACTCCGCCATTTGATCAATGCTGATCCTTTGGCTCAAAAAGAAAAAATAGCCACCTTAGGGTGGCTTTTTTTGTTTTGAGCCTTCGTCACGCTCGACCCGGCCCCGCTAACACCACTGATGGCTTGCATCGTCTGTATTTGGATGCATGCTGGCTTCTTGCCCGAGTGGTAAGGCGCTCATTGCAGCCCAGCCCGGAGGCCCAGTTCCTCTTCACTTGCGGGTTCTTGGCGGGGTTCTGCGGAGATTGCTTTGAGGAACGCGAAAAGGGCTTTTCTTTCACGGGCGTTGAGGCCGAGGGGGCGGACCGCCGGGGAGGTGACGGGGAGATCGGGCTGGTACTTGGCTGGCCCGGTGGGGCCGAATTGGACCATTCCTGCGTCGTACATGGCGATGACGCCCTGGCCTTCGGTGAGGGGAAAGCGTCCGTTGTGCATGTAGTTGCCGGTGTGCATGACGTCGCGCAGGCCGGGGGTGCGGAAGCGGCCCTTGTCCTCGGGGCGGCCGGTGACCTCGAACCGGCCCAGGTCTTCCAGTTCGCGGCCATAAAAGTGCAGACCGTTGCTATGAAAGCGGTTGTCGGAAAACAGCGGTGTGTTGTGGCAGTTGATGCAGCGTGCCTTTGTGCGGAACAGATGCAGGCCCCACAGGGCGTTGTCGGAGAGGGCCTGATGGTGCCCCTTGAGGAAGCGATCGAAGTCGCTTTCACGGCTGATGAGGGTCCGTTCAAAAGTGGCAATGGCCTGGGCGATGCGTGTCAGGGTTACTTCGTGGCTGCCGAAGGCCGCCTGAAACAGGGGCGTGTAGTCATCCCGGGTGGCGAGGCGGGCGACAACCTCGGCGGGGGTTGTGTGCATTTCCAGCGGATTGGCGATGGGGCCGCCGACCTGCTCTTCCAGGCTCGCTGCGCGGCCATCCCAGAACAGGTCTTTCACGTAGGCTGTGTTCAGAATGCTCATGGAGTTGCGTGTGCCGAGTTGGCCGACGTGACCTGGGGAGACGCTGCGCCTGTCGGTCCAGCCTGTGGTGGGCTGGTGGCAGTGGCTGCAGGCGATTTTCTGGTTGCGGGAGAGGACAGTATCGAAGAACAGGCGTTGGCCCAGGGCTACCTTGGCGGCGGAATAGGGGTTGTCGGGAGGAAAGGGGACCGGCGGCAGAAGCCCGAGATCGACGAAGCCGTCTTCCATGCTGGCGTCCAGAGTGGGTGCGGGCCAATGAGGCTGCCGGGCGGCTCCCGGCAGGTAGCGGGCGTAGGCTGCACGCAGGCGGGCCAGCTCGGTCGCCGGCAGATCCCGCTCGGGGGCGGGCTTGGGCCGCGCCAAGGTGGGGCGTGCTACGGGGGCGTACAGCAGGAGGTCGGGTGGTCCTGCGGCCTCGGCACAAGCCTGGGCACAGGCTGGAGTCAGGCGGCCATCTGCGTGCCGTACCCACACCGGTCGATCCGGGCGTAGCCCGGGCAGGGCTGTCTGCAACTCCGCGGTGCTGCCCGGTGATGCGCCGCGGAACAGGTCACGGGCTTCATCCGGCGTGGGGATGCGCCAGCCATGGACACCGCAGGCTCCGGTTTGACGGAGTTGCTGTTCGACAGTGCCTACCTCTTCCAGCGGCTGGGGGCCGTTCAGGTGCCAGAGGCTCTCCGTGCTCAGAGGCGCGGCGCTCTGGGTATCGTCGACGCATGCCGTGATCTCCCCGGGGCCGGCCGCGCTGCCTTTATGGACGAGCGGAATGAAGCGTCGGCGACGTGGAATGTGGGGCGGGGGCGGGTCGTCCAGGCGGGGGCCGCGGACTAGCCGGAGGTGGGCGTGATCACCCCGGGCCAGGCTGATGCCCGGCTGAATGTGGTGCTCTGCGTCGAAGGCTACGGCAAGGACGCCGTCTACCCGGCGGAGGCTGCGAGTCCAGTAGAAGCCGGTCCGCTGGTCCGGAAAGGCCTTGGCGTCGATGCTCGGGATGGTGGCTGGCATCGTGGAAATGCGCAGAGTTTCTAGTTCGCGCTCGCTGGGCACGCGCCAGTCGGCGTAGCCGCACAGGTTGCTGTGATTTACTGCGGCGACGTAGTCGGCGCTGCTGCACCCCGGGGTGTGGCCGCCACAGGCGGGCGGATTGAGGGGGGCCGCGGGAGGCGTGGGCAGGTAGTGGTGGTCGGCGGCGCGGAGGCCGGAGGCGGTCTTGCGCTCCCAGCTCAGGCCGCTGCCGGCGTCGATGACGCAGGCGGCTGAGGCCGCATCGCTGGGTTCTCCGCGTGCATCCTGAAAGCTATATCGGGTAGGGCCGACCGGCAGGGTGCAGGCGGCCAGGGGTAGCAGGGCGAGGGTAAGGAGATGCCGTTTCATGGTGCGTTCAGGGTTGGGCGGGCAGCATGGCGGCGCGGTGGATCCGCAACCGGGGTGCAAGGGCGCGGATGCGTTCGGTGACTGACGCGGCATCCAGTTGCGCCAGGGCTGCCGCAGTGCGGCGCGTGTGGAGCAGGTCGCCGTCCTGCCGGTAGCTGCGCAGCAGGGTTGTCATATATGAGTCGTCGGAGGCCTGATGCGCGGCTTCCTCCGCTTCGCGCTGACGCCGGAAGCGTTCGATGGCGGTGGCGTCGATGCCTTGGGAGAGCAAGTCCTGGAAGGTCTGCAGGGCATGGTGGACGAGCTCGTCCTCCCGCTCCGGCGCGCAGCTGAAGCGGATGCTGCCCCGGACGTGCCTGTCCACCGCATCGACATGGGCACTCGCACTCACGCTGTAGGTGCCGCCGAGGGCTTCCCGCAGTTCGGTGCGCAGCCGGGTGCTCAGTTCCCGCATGAGTGCCTGCAGGGACAGTTCCGTTTCCGGAGAGGCACTGTCGGTTGGGCCGTCGATCGACAGAATCACTTCGGTGCGCTGGCTTGTGACCCCTCGCAGGCGCAGCTCGGTAGGTTGATGGCGGTACTGGAGCGGCCGTATGGCGGGGGCCATCGCTTCGTGTGCCGGCAGGCTGGCCAGGTAGCGCTCGACGAAGGGGCGCAATGCAGACGGCTGGTTGGGGGTAAGGAGGATCACGGTGCTTTCCGCAGGGGGCGCTATTAGCGCCCTCAGACTGCTGACGAACCCCTGGTTTTTCCGGGGGTTCGTGTTTTTGAAGCCCTCTCAGACGACGAGAAACGCTCGGTAGCGGCCAACGGCTGTGGGGCTCGTTGGGATCGAAATGATGTGTTGGCG
>NZ_JAQVCN010000038.1 GCF_028689785.1 Zoogloea sp.
TGGCGACATTGCAGAAATCGGCGTCGAACAGGTAGTGCGAGCACATCGCGGCAAAGCGGGCATTGACCACTCGGCCCTTGCCCTTCTTGACCCTGTCGACGGCGGTCTTCATGTTGTCGTAAATCCCCCGCCGCGGAATGCCGCCCAGTGCCGCAAAGCTCCGCGTGTGCGCATCAAACAGCATCTCGTGGCCCTGGCTCGGGTACGGCGTGTGTGCTCGACGAGGGCGAAGCTCTGCAGCTCGCGCCACTGATCGCCCTTGTAAAGCCTGTCGCCCGCGTCGAAAGCCCAGCAGCGGCGCCATTCTTCCCGGCCGTGTCCCGTGTTGTGGCTCTCCCAGTTCGAGGCAGCCTGCAGCACTCCGCCAACGCCTGCCTGGGCCAGCAGGATCGAGTCGAGCAGCTTCGGGTGGTTGTCCTTCACGCACAACACGTAGTCGGCGCCCCGCTCACGGATCTCGTCTGCGATGGCTGTCTGAGTGCCCATTGCATCAATGGTGAGAACCCCGCAGAGGCCGACCCATTCGGCCAGCGTCGAGCGCGCGAGCGCCATTTCCGCCCGGGCAAAGATGCCTTCCTGGCGATAGAGCGGCAGGTGATCGGCGTATTTGGCGACCAGCACCTGGGCGAGGAGCCCGGCGGTGGGCAGGCCCTTGTCGATCACCTGTGGCGGAACCGGCGCCTGGCGGATCGTCTGGCAGGGGCGGCAGGCCCACTTGCCGCGCACATGGCTCTCGACAGTGAAGATCCCCGGCGTGTAGCCGAGCTTCTCGCTGACGTCCTCGCCGATACGCTGCATCGGGCAGCCGCAGGCGCAGATGGTGGAGTCCGGCTCATGGCGAATCTCGGTGCGCGGCAGTTCAGGTGGCAGCGGCGCGCGCTTGGGTTAGCGAGCTAAGCGGCTGGGGGAAGATGAGTTTGCCGGGGGCTTACGCTCTATCGGCTACGCGTCGCCATCGACCGCGTGCTGGCCGATCCGAAATGGATCCTGGCCATCCAGTCCCAACTGCGCATCGGGCAGCAAATCGAGTATTTCGATGCCTGAGCCAATCAGCAGTGTTCAGGGCAGATTCTAGAATTCAGGAAGAAAGAGGTCCTGATCCGCCAACTCTAGCGGACCTCGGGGAAAAGTTTGTTCAATTAGGTCATGCTCAATTCTCTCAGAGTATCGGGCCAGCACCAAATGCGGGACGGCTCACCATTTCGCTGAAGTTCGTCCTAATCACTTAAACAAGGTAAGGAGACAGTACCCCCCCCTTCCCGGCATGTTTCGCTCGATACATCCAGTGATCTGCCTCTCTGAGCAACGCAGCAGGTAACCGCTCCTCTCCTGATGCGTGGACGACCACCCCAATACTCGCACCAAGCTCCACGCTCTGGCCATGGAAGTGCTGCGGGCCAGAAATAGCGTCCAGAATCTTCTCGGCGACTCGCAAAGCATCGGGGTAGCCGCTCATCAGTCCCTCCAAGACCACGGCAAACTCATCCCCGGCAAAGCGGACCGCACAATCCGTTTCGCGGATGCAGTTCTTGATTGCGGCGGCCACCCTGCATAGCACCTGATCTCCCGCCTCGTGCCCAAAACGATCGTTCACCGCTTTGAATCCGTCGAGGTCGAGGAACAGGAGGCCCAAGTATTTCCCGCTGCGATCAGCCCTGGCCATCGCCCTCGGCAGTACCTCGGCCAGCGCCCGCCGGTTGAGCAAGCCCGTTAGCGCATCCTGACGTACTTCATGCTCCCGGCGGATTTCTGCCTCCTTCCTCTCTGTGATGTCGTGCAGGAAGGCACTGAATACGGCCTGTCCATCGATATCGAGGGCTTTGATGCGTACCTCTACCGTGAGCGTCGAACCGTCCTTGCGACGAGCAGGGATCTCCAGGCGCTGATCGAGCATGGTCGTTGCCCCGCTTGCTCGGTATCGACTCAGACCAGAACGGTGCATCTCAGCCATGCCAGCAGGCACGATAAGCTCTTCCAGTGGCTGGCCCATTGCCTCTAAGGCAGACCACCCAAAAATGTTCTCAGCCTCCTGGTTCCATGCGGTGACCAAGCCAGCTTGATCCAGAGCGATGTATGCATCGTAGGTGTTCTCCAGGATGGTCCGGAGCTCCGCCTCACGCTTGCGGAGTTGGCGTTCCGAGTTGATCTGTTGGTCAATGGCCTCGACTAAGCGACGATTTGCCTCCAGCAACTGAGCCGTTCGATCCTCGACTTTTTGTTCAAGCTCACGTTGCAAGGCAGCTAGGCTCTCCTCAGCGATCTTCCGGGAATTGATATCCTTGATGATGGAGATGAAGTACTCCAACCGGCCTAACGCATCCGTTTTCTTGGTGACGCCCAGAGCAATCCAGACCACCTGCCCATCCTTACGCAGGTAGCGCTTCTCCATGTGGTAGTGATCAATCTTGTCGTCGATCAGTTGCTGAAGCAGTGACAAGTCCGCACTAAGATCACCCGGATAGGTGATGTCCTGAATGGTCCGCTTCATCAATTCGTCGGCCTCATAGCCAACAATGCTGCACAACGCGTCGTTCACGCTGATCCAGGCACCATTCGGTGCAACCAGAGCGATCCCCACAGAGGCGAGTTCAAACATCGACCGGTAGCGGGCCTCATTGGCCTGCGCGGCCTCCCGAGAGCGCTCGAGACGGCTAGTCGTCGCCATCAAGTGTTCCCGCAGCTGGATTTCATTGCTGACCATCTCCGCAAGATCACGCAAGGTGTCCAGTTCATCCGGCGTCAAGTTGTGCGGCTTGCTATCTATCGCACACAGGGTGCCGAGTCGATGGCCTGCGGATGTCCTGATCGGCACCCCCGCGTAAAAGCAGATATTCGGCGCCCCCCTCACCAAAGGATTATCTGAAAAGCGTTGATCCAAGCGCGCATCGGAGACAACCAGGGGCTCTCCTCGCAGGATCGTATGAGCGCAAAACGCCACGTCGCGGGGTGTTTCATTCACATCAAGACCGACCTTCGACTTGAACCACTGGCGGTCTTCGTCGACGAGCGAAACCAACGCGATTGGAACGCGCAGGGATCGTGCCAAGAGCTTTGTCACCCGATCGAATTTGGGCTCGGGAAGCGAATCCAGCAGGTTGAGGCTTCTCAAAACCTCTAGTCGCTGCTTCTCATCTGATGGGGTCGGAGCAATCATGCGCACTGCTTTTCAGAGAATGACGGATCAGCCTGAGTCTAAGTCAAAGGGTGGCTGATGCTATTGAGTACAGCACGCGGATAGTGATCTGTTCGTAAGCCCCCGGCAATCCCCTCTTGACCGAGCCTCAGGCTGAATCCGGCCTCCACCAGTGCGGCAACAACTCCCCGATCCGACTCCGCGGCTGAGTCGGCAGGCGGGTGAGGACATCCTTCAAGTAGGCGTAGGGCTCACGCTCATTCAGGCGTGTGAAGGTTCAATAGGTTCTTTCAGGTGGTCACCCGGAGAGATTCTGAGAGACTGGAAATCGCCAAACCCCCAGTCACCTCGAGAGCCTGCCCCGGATGAACACTCACAAGAATGCCCGATTGACGTCCCTTCGTCGCCTGGAAATGGTTCAAGCCATCACCGAACAGGGTCTGTCTGCATCGCAGGCGGGGGCGGCGCGCCGTGACCGCCCGCAAGCGGCTCAGCCGCTATCTGGCCGCGGGCGCTGCCGGCCCCAGACCAACGGCAAGGCTGAGCGATTCATCCAGTCCGCCTTGCGCGAATGGGCCTACGGGCATGCCTACGCAAACTCGGAGCAGCGGCGCGCCGCATTGCCGCTCTGGAATCACTTCTACAACTGGCACCGACCTCACCACGGGATCGGCTGCCAAACTGTCAAGCGACACCAGGAATTGACCCCCTGGCGATATCAGGAACTGACCCCCTACACGGGTTGATGACTGGTTGATGGGGCCGCGGGCTGGTGGAACACCGCCCCGGCGCGACGCTTGTCTTTGAGGCGGTAGCTATCCCCACGGATGGTGATGACGTGGCTGTGGTGCAGCATGCGGTCGAGGATGGCGGTGGCGGCAATCGCGTCGCCAAAGACCACGCCCCATTCAGATACGGTGCGGTTGCTGGTGATGAGGAAGCTAGGTTCCACGTTCCATTTCACTGTGCGGCTGACGTCCAGCACACCGAAGCAGTAATCACCGCAACGGTGCCACCGGCAGAGAACGAAGACGGGCCTTTGCGGATCGAGGTGCCGCGCAACCGGGCTGGCAGTTTCGAGCCGCTGCTCATCCCGAAGTACGAGCGGCGCTTTACCGGCTTCGATGACAAGATCGTCGCCATGTACGCGCGCGGGGTGACGATTCGCGAGATCCAGGGTTTCCTGGCCGAGCAGTCTGGCACCGAGGTTTCACCTGAATTCATCAGGGTACTGACCCAGCCCCTCAGCTACTTGGGAGAGTTCGCGTTGCCGCGGAGATCCTCGACCTTCTCGACGATGCCCCCGGGCCCCGCCCAGTCCAGTGCGATGAGCTTGAGGTGAAAGACCTGTGCCTCTCCGGTCTTGGTGGTGGCTCGCCACATAGTGGTAGTTGAGAGCTCAAAAATGGGCCCCATAGGTGTTTTATAGGATGACATGGGAGCATCCTAAGCACAGAGGCGTCGGAGCGCTATGACTCAGTTCATTGCAAACTGGCGCCGCTGTACCACCAGGGGTCAGGGCCTACGCACTTAATTGTCATCAGCCGCGCCGCTTACTCCAAATGCATTCACGCCACCTGAAAGTCGTTCACGTTCATACGCTTGCAGCCGCACCTTGTGGACGGCGCGCAAATCGCGTCTACTCTCGTCTTTTGGACGACGATCATGGAAACGCCCGCGCCGATGCCCCTGATGAGCTGCCTTGCCGAGATCAACGACCCGCGCCGGGCGGGCTATGCGTGTCGCCATGACCTGCAGGATATCCTGGCGATCGCCGTCTGCGCGGTGCTCTGCGACATGAACAGTTTCGAAGAGATGGCGTTCTGGGCCGAGCACAAGACGGCCTGGCTCAAGCGTTTCCTGAAGCTCGAAGGCGGCGTTCCGTCTCACGACACCTTCAACCGGGTGTTCCGCATCCTTGATCCGCGCGCCTTCGAAGAGGCCTTCCGGCGCTGGGTGGGCGGGCTCGTGCCGGCCGTGGCCAGTGGCACCCTGGCGGTCGATGGCAAGACGGTGCGCGGTTCGGGCGATGGCGCCACCTCGCCGATCCATCTGGTCAGTGCCTTTGCCACCGACTGCGGCCTCGTGCTGGGACAACAGAAGGTGAACGACAAGAGCAATGAGATCACGGCCATCCCGGAGCTGCTCGATGCGCTCCTGATCAAGGGCTACCTGGTCACCATCGACGCGATGGGCTGCCAGAGCGAGATTGCCGCGAAGATCCTGGAGAAGAAGCGCATGCAGCCACGTCCGAGACACGTCCTTGCGGAACGCATCCAGGCGGTCAGCACTGCCCGGTACGGCGTGGTAGTTGAAGTCGCCCTGGACCACACGCTGCAGCCAACATCCGACCACGGGGACCGGTTCGTGCATGCGTCGCACCCCTTCTCCATGCTCTACAGCGTACTCTCAGGTAGATCTGGCGCTTGATCCGTTCGCGCTTGAGCAACTGAAAGGAGCTTTCCACCACGGCGTTGTAGGTGATGTCGGTCATCAAGGTCACGCCGTCGCCCATCCGCATCATCCCGAAGGGGCTGCTGACCGAATCGGCCCTCGCGTGGGTGGTGACATCGAAGTACATGGATGGGCTGTCGAGGCTGGTGGGCGGTTTCGCAGGGCGGTGACGTAAGGGCAGGCTTCACCTAGTTAGTGTCCTGATCTTTGCGAAGTTGGCTCAGATCCGAGTCATTTTCCTGGCTAGGGGTCCCCAAATTTGGGGAGCTCAAATTCTCCATGCAGGTCGGTCAGCAATGCACGGCGTTCCGAATGTGCCGCCGCCAAGACAATGAGGAGCCTCGAAATCGCGGAGCTGGTCGATTCTCGCCACGAAAGCGTGAAGCGCGCGATTGAGCGCTGCGCAGAAAAGGTGCAATCACGTTCCCACCGCTGGTGGAAACGTCTTTCAAGGGAGTAAACGGTAGAGGTCAAACCATCAGCGTTAATCAGCTCGACAAACGCTCCAGCCTGATTGTTGTTGCCCCGCTTTGCCCGGAATTTACCGCTCGCATCGTGAATCGCCGGTAAGCGCTCGAGGCCCAAGCCGCTACCGTCCCAGCCCAAGTTTTCAAGATCCCGTCCACGCTCCCCAAAGCTTTGCAACTCGCCATTGTCCGGCTCAAGTTCGGAAGCGAGAGATACTGGCTCGGATCTGTATCGAAAGCACTTCCATCTCACGAGCCGTGTCTGCAGTTGCGCTGGCCTGAGTGTGGTTATGCACGGCCTGCTCGGCGATGGTTTCGACATTGCGGGCAATCTCACGGGTGGCTGCACTCTGCTCGCGTAGGGCGTCGGAGATGCCGATCACCGCACTACTGACTTGGCTCGCGCCGGTCTTGATGTCAGAGATCCGGCCGCCGGCCTCACCGGCGAGCGCAACGCCTTCCTCGACCTGGCCCTCTCCTTTCTTCATGCTTACCACAGCCGTCTCGGCACCGTTCTGGATGTCGTCCACCATCCGGGTGATCTCCTGAGTGGACAGCGAGGTGCGCTCCGCGAGTTTGCGCACTTCGTCGGCCACCACGGCAAATCCACGCCCTGCTTCGCCGGCCCGTGCGGCTTCAATGGCGGCATTGAGCGCCAGCAGGTTGGTCTGGTCGGCGATTTCGCGGATCACGTTGACGATGCGGGAGATCGCCTTGGACTCGTCTCCCAGATGCAGCACCGCTTCGGCCGACTGTCGTACGGTATCTGCGATCATGGACATACTCGATATCGCCTGGTTAATCACCTCGATGCCTGATTCGGATACATCACCCGAGGTTTCCGCAAGCCCTCGGCACGATTCGGCGTGCTCGGCGACCTGCTGGATGCTGCCGGTCATCTGCTCCACCGCGCTCGCCATCACGACCGCGGACTGGCTTTGGGTTCCGGAACTGGAGGCGACCGCATCCGAAGCAACTGACAGCTTTCGGGCATTGTCTGCAAGACCGCGGATGCCCGCGTCGATCTCTCCAATCATGCTGCGCAGGTGGGCGCTCATGTTGTCAAGGGCGCTCAGAAGTTCTCCCACCTCATCGGTAGAATCGGTTTCGATGTGCTGGGTCAGATCCCCTTCGGAAACCCGCTGGGTAACAGAAACGGCGCGCTGGAGCGGGCGGGTGATCCAGCGCCGGCTCATTACGATCATGGCGCTCACGAGAATCGCCGTAGCGAGGAGCGCAGCCACTACGATCTGAATCTGGATCATCCGCACCTCGTGGACAAATTCGTCGGCATAGGCGCTGGTTGCCACAAGCCAACCCCATTTCTCGAAAGGCTGCATGGCGACAAGCTTCTCTCTCGCCTCCTTGTCGCCAGCGTTCTGCCACCAATACTGGCTGATGCCCCGCCCCTGTTCGATCAAGCCGCGGATCACTGCAACACCATTCTTGTCCTTCACATCCAGCAGGTTCTTTCCTTCGGCGGACGGGTGGATCACGGCCATACCAGGCTCGACCTTTGCATCCAGCACGAAGGGATAGCCGGTATCTCCGACCCGCACGGCCCTAATCTTGTCCTTAAGTGCCCTGATGCTGTCGGTGAGATCCAGCCCCACGAAAGCGATTCCGATCACCCGCCCGCCATCGTCCCGGATCGGAACATAGCGGGTCATGTAATCCTTACCGAACAAGGTCGCCTTCCCGACAAAAGGCTTGCCGGCCAGAACCAGCGGGTAAGCCGGGTGCTTCTGGTCCAGCATAGTGCCCATGACCCGCTCGCCGGCCTTGTTCTTCAGGGAGGTGGCGATGCGATAGAAGTTGTCGCCGTCTCGGGCGAACAAAGTCGCCACACCGCCAGTTAGGCGAGAAAACTCATCGACCATAGCGAAGTTGTTATTGAAGACAACGTCGCCCCCTTTCAGCGTGGGGATTGGTCGCTCACCGGACTGCATGGGGCGCGCCGGATCGCTACTCATCTTTTTAGGTAGGTTGGCTGCGAAGGTGGCGCCGAGCAGGCTTGCCGAGTCCTCGAGTGCGTTCGAGAAGGCCTCCATCATGTCCGTGATCTGCTGGTTGGTGGTCTGGAGTTCGCGAATACCACGCTGCTCCAGCCGATCACCCAGCCAGAGGGTGAGGGATAGGCCGGCGATCAGAAAGACGACGAAAATGATCAATGACAGTGCTGCATTGAGCTTACTGGCAATGCTAGTCCCGAATCTGCCTGGAAATGCTCCCATGCTTTTCTCTTTTTGCTAGTGGGTCGAACTATTTTCATCGGCATATGGCATGCTCAGCTTGAGCGGTGCATGTTGAAGATGCGGGGTGAGTTGATCTTGATCAATTCAGGGCGCTGTCCTCCCACTCCTCGAGCCAAGCGCGGATACCAGGGCGTTGATAGCCAAGCGGGCTGGCGTGGTGCTGCGCCAGACCTTCGAGAAGGAAGGCCCCAGCCTCAAGCGCCGAGAGGGTGGCTACGCCCACGCCAAACAGTTCCGGCGCATCCACACCCAACGGCCCAAGGACAAACACAAGCTCTACGCCCTGCACGCGCCGGAAGTCGAGTGCATCGGCAAGGGCAAGGCCCACCAGGCCTACGAATTCGGGGTGAAAGTGAGCATCGCCACGACGGAGAAAGTCAACCTCATCGTCGGCGCTCGGGCCTTTCCGGGCAATCCCTACGACGGGCATACACCCACCGGCCACTGACTCCGGCCCCATCTGCTCAATGGGCTCTCAGGCGCCCTTCCCTGTCAGCCATTGCGCCGCCGTCACAACCGTCCATCCTGGTCCAATCTGTCGCTTGAGAAATGCCGATATAACTTTCAGGTCCGAGGCATTCTTTCCCCTCCAGAACCATTCTTGCGCCTGCCAGACAGCCTTCCAGCTTCTGCCGGTCAGATATACCTGCCTTAGCCACAATTCCTCCTAAGATCGCCCCAGCCGCGGGCTGTGCGTTCCCAACGTAGCTAGCGCATCAATTGTCGTCCTGACAATTACACAAGCCATCGTCAGCCATATCTCATTCTGAACCAAACCTTTCGGAACAAACTCGGCGGGGATGACTAAGCGCCGCAGCAAATCGTCTGGCCTCATCGAGATCCAAATTCAGTGACGCAAACGACTTCCTCAATAGCTCCTCGGGCATCGCCCAGTCCCACTTTTCACGCAGAATGTTCTTCGCTTCGGCCAGAATACGGACGGGATCAAGGTCGGTCATCTCGCCTATCTTTGCCACGGCATCAAGCAGTCTGTCCGTGGACACCCCCGGCACAGTCAAGGCAACGCCTTCATTGTTGGCACGTAGCCCCATCGTCGCCAGGAGCATGACCAAACCATCATTCACCGCATCCCCCCGCCACGTAACAAGCACCGCTTCGTGCCCCCACTGGAACATCTGGGATGTGTGCAGATTCGCTCGACGATAGTAGTCCCGGGCCTCTGCCAGCAGGGCTGCAGCGCTTTGGTCGAGAAATGGTACCGGCGTGCTCTCGGCCAACACCGCACGCATCTCCTGGCGGACCACGTCATGCACCATGGCACCGCCGCCATCGAAGGCCGGAGGCGCACCTCCTCTGTCAGGCGTCACGACAATCACCTTGTTCTCGGCATCAACGTCCAGCACCCGCCAGCGACGTCCAGCGAAAATCACGCGCTGATCGGGCAACAGTGGATGCGAAACCGGGAGTGAGCCCAGGGTCTTGCCGTCACAGAGGAGACGAAACTCGTCGTCGGACGTAAAGGCGGCGTAGAACTCGTAGTGATTCACCAGCTTCTCACCCAGCTCACCGTGTAGCAGCAAACCGGAGCTATCCTGAGTGAGGAGTTGCTTGTCGCCCATGTTCCGAAGCAGGGATACGAAATCGCTGCGGTCCAGATCATCAAACGGCCCCCCTTTCACAAGGAGGGCCCAAAGCTCACCGGCCGTAGCCCCGCCACGCTCGGCAATCACTGAGAGAATCTGCTGGATGAGGGTCGAACAGTGCAGTCCACCGACTCTGGGTGGCTCAAACCACCCGCGGAGGAGCAGGCGCACCATCGCGATCGTTTGGACAAGCCCTTCCCTGATCGAATCCGACAACCCCGACTTTGGACCGAGCTCCGGCTCAATGCAGTAGCCTCGCAGAATCGCTGGTTCACCCTTTCGACGCCCGGAGCGCCCCAACCGCTGCCGCAAGCTTGCGATGGAAGGAGGCGGACCGATCTGGCAAATGCACTTCACGGCACCGATGTCGATGCCGAGCTCCAAGGTGGTGGTGCAGATGGCGGTTGCTGGCCTGGAGCCGTCCTTCAGAGCGCTCTCGGCATCCTCGCGGAAGTCCTTCGACAAGCTGCCATGGTGTGCCCAGAATTCGTTCGGCACACCTTCCTGCTCACAACGCCGGCGAAGCAGATCCGAGTAAAGCTCGACCTGCCTGCGGCTGTTTGGGAATACCAGACTGTTTGAGCCCCGCAGCACCTTGTAGAGGTGCTCGGCCACCTCCAGGGTACTCCCGGGAGCAAGGTCTTCCACCTCGGGATCGTCGATCTCAGGCTGCCCCTCGGCTCGAGCGGGTTTCTCAACATAGCCCTTGATGAGGATCTTGAGCTCTTGCCCGCCACTGCCCGCCTCGATCAGATCGACGAGGTTGGGATTGTCTGAGCGGAGGAACTGGGCAGCCAGGCCCATATCCCCGAGTGTCGCCGACAGGCCCACCCGCGGTAGCCGCCGGCCGACCGACCGCTCGAGGCGGCACATCAGCGACTGGAGCTGCTTACCCCGCTCGGAGCCGATGAAGGCGTGTAATTCGTCCACGACGACATAGCGCAGCTTCGACATCAGCCCGGGCATCGCCGTCCCACGACGCACGAACAAGGCTTCAAGCGACTCGGGGGTGATCAGGAGCACACCCCGGCCATCCTTGATGAACTTGTGTTTGCGGCTCGCTGCTACATCACCGTGCCACGCAACGACCTGAATATCGAGTGAGTCGCATAGCCCCGTGAGCCGCCCCCACTGGTCATTGATGAGCGCCTTCAAGGGACTGATGTAGAGCACCGAACCGATGTCTGGCTCGTGACGCAGCATATGCGTAAGGATGGGGAAGAACGCCGCCTCGGTCTTGCCCGCAGCGGTCGCGGCCGCAATGATGACGTCCCGGTCCGCGTCGATCAGCGCGGGTATTGCCTTCTCCTGGGCATCACGGAGTGCGGTCCAGCCCTCTCTCCAGATCCAACGCTGGATACGCGCATCCAGCAGAGCAAATCCTTGCGAGCCCCCGTCAGAGCTTGAAGCTGGTGAGTTCGTCGTCATCCTCTAGGGCCACATCCGTCGCACCACCACTGTCCTGTTCCACTTCAACGTAATTAACGAGCTCTCTCCAGTCGGCAGAACTGTTCTGCTCGAGTACCGCCAGCAAGTTGATGAACGCCGTGATCGTCGTCCGCGGCGTGCGAAAGTAGGCCTCTCCCAGCCTTCCCGCGCAGTGCGACATGAACGCGGGGATGGCCTGGTCAGGCAACAGATACCTGGCCTCATCCCCCGAGGCATAGACATGCCTGAGCTTGCAGAGCAGCACATAGAAATCTTCGGGCGTAAGGCTCGCCAGGCGCAGCACCGGACCGGAGTAATCCACCATGCCAGCCTTGGCAAAGGTGTTCTCCGCCAACCGGGATTGCAAGGCCGCGTAGCTGTAGAGACCTCGACGCGTGTCCAGGAGAAACTCCGGCGTTCCGCCCAGCACAATCCCCAACCCCTCTGCTGAACCCTGCAGGGAATCGTTGAGGATGCGCAGGATCTGCTCGTAGTTGGCATTACGTGCCTGCGTGTTGGAGAGCTTGTAGAGGTTCACCAACTCATCCAGGCAGACCATCAGCCCACTGTAGCCCGCAAGACGGACAAAACGCGCCAGGAGCTTCAGCTGATCATAGATGGAGGCGTCATCGATGATGGTTCGCACGCCCAGTGCTGCACGTGCATCGGTCCGCGTCGTGAACTCGCCTCGCAACCAACGCACGGCATCCGCCTTGAGCTGCTCGTTGCCTTCTTCGAAGCCTCGGCAGTAAGCAGCGATGACCTCCGCAAAGTCATAGCCATTCACCATCTCAGCCAGATGGTCGAGTTTCTCTCGAACGACGGCTTCTGCTGGCTTGCCGCTCGCTTTGGCCTCGGCCTTCGCTTGTGAAATGAACTTCTCAACGACGCCTGGCAGGGCCCCGCCCTCAGGCTTCGTGCGAGTCGCCAGATTTTTGGCCAACTCGGCGTAAAGCGAACGCGCCTGACCGCCCGTCGCGTGAAGGCGCCGGTCCGGGTTCAGGTCTGCGTGCATGGTGACGAGCTTCTTCTCCAGCGCGATGGCGCGTACCAGGTTGAGGAAGAAGGTTTTGCCGGAGCCGTACTCACCGATGACGACCCGAAACCCCGAGCCCGCATCAGCGACACGGTCGGCATCCTTCATCAGCGCCTCAAGCTCTTTGACTCGTCCGACCTGAATCAGATGCTGGCCAACACGCGGGACAACCCCCGCACGCAGAGATTGAATAACCGCATCACGGTCCTTTGCGCGAATCGTGCTCATACAGGGAGCGCCTCCAGAACTTCTTGATTGATCTCGATCGGGTCATCACCCTCGGTGAGCGGTGCATCGCAGGTATCCAGCGCAGCCTCATTGATGTGCTCGAGTGCCCCATCGAGCATCAACTCCATATCCGAGGCAGCATCCATCAGCTCATCCCGGAGCCAGGTACTACGGGTCACCAGCAAGCGTACGAAGGCGGAGTAGTTCGCATCCAACCCCAACAGCCCGGTCTGCACCTGCTCGGTCGCTTCCTCCGGCAGCACTGCAGCGACCTCCGTGCGCTCCTGCTCGCCCTCTTCCACAAAGACGTTCGCAAGAAGGGCAGCAACCTCTGCGGTTTCCTTCTGGAGCTGGGCGATCCGCGCCGGGTCGAGGCTGAAGCCCTGCGGCTTCGGGCTCACAGAGGCCACCTCAGCGGTCGAGGGCACCGGCGCATCGTTTGCATGAAGATCGGTATAGACGAGCTTGGTATCGAGCCCCAGCGCTCGGTACGCCCGCTCGAGGAACTTCACTTCCGAGGGACTGACGACGCCATCCGCCTGGGTGAGGTGAGCAAGGAAGCGCGCTATCGAACGACGGGCATCATCGGCCAGATGCTCGAATTTCTTCTTTACGCCTGCTAGGGTGGCGGGCTGCTCGATACCGAACCTCAGGTGCGCCTTGAGACGCTTGCGATGCGCGACACTGAGATGGCTCCACGAGTCGATGTAACGCGTCAGGGTCACAAGCTCTTGAGCAGATGCGTCGCCATCGGCGAGCGCCACCATACATGCCAGGTCGAGCGTCACGGCTGCCGCCTGATACACCGCTCCCTCCCGCTGGCTTCCTTCGTCAGCGGATGCAGCAAACAGTGCGATCCTGTCCTCCGCCTTGGGGGTACGGGCACCTGCCAGCACATCCGGCTCCATGCCAAGCTGGATTTCCTGCAAGGCCCGCGCCAAGCCGATCACCTTGTCACGCGACAGTGGCCCCGCGCTCTTGAGTCGCCCGGAAAGCTCCCCGAACGACATGACGACCATCCCGTCGCCCACCCGCGTTTTCAGATCATCCAGCTCGGCCTTCACGGCTGCGGGCCATAGATCAACAGGCAACTGCAGTAGCGCCTCCAAAGCATGTGCTTTGTCTGGATTGCGGCCAACAAAGCGGCTGTAGGGCTCCAGGGCTGTAGTACAGCTGTCGACAAGGGCTTGAAGCTTCTGGACGGGCACCTTCACAGCAGAGACGTCTGGCAGACCTCCCAGGCTCTGCTGGAACGACTGCCCGTGAAACCCCCTGGAAGCCGGCTGGTATGAACACTGCAACTTTGTCTTGTTATTCCGGAGGAGAAAACCCTCTCCGTGCTCTGCAGCGTACTCTCGCTGGAAAAGCTGGGCGAACTCCGCGCCACATCGCGTCACTGCGGTGCGACGCGAGATGTTGGGGTCCGCAAGTGCCCAGGCCAGCGCCCAGTTGGCCGGCACGGGCTGCTGGTCCGCAGCAAGCTGACCGAGACCGACCTTCAATCCCAAAGGGAGCTCATAGCAGCGCTCAGGAATGGCGGGCGGCGCATCCAGGTAGGCCTTCACCGCCAGCGTTCCAGCATCCAGGTACGCCAGGAAGTGCGTCGCATACTGCCGGAACGAATTGCTGCCAGCGTAGATATCCAGCAGGCGCTGGACCTCGACCTTGATGGCCGGAATGTCGGCCTTGGCAGCGGGGTCAGTAGTTACATCAACCAAGGCCCTACGTTCCAGGCCATAGAAGAAGAGAAACACATAGCCGATGTCTGCGTTCGGATCACGACGACCATCCGCGAGCCACTGCAGGTGAGCACGCCGCGCATCTGGTGTGACATCCGAGTAGCTCGACCAATAGCCCATAAGTCGCAACGAGGTCACCACCGGCGTAGACGCGACACTCAGTTTCGGATTTATCAGCGCTGGGTCGATCTGCCCATAGCGATCTCGAAGCCCCGAGCCGACGTAGAGCAAACCACCTGATATCTCGAAACCCGCGACAGTGACCATCTCGCCGGCGGGAACCCACTTCCACTGACTGCCGATGGGGCCCTCCGGGATCGGAATCCGGTGCTCTGCCGTCTGAGGCTCAACACTCAGTACGAATGACGCGAACTCGTCCTTTTGCATCGCGGCACTTTCCACCTTGAATGCAGGAGCAGGGCAGCTAGTATCTTGAGAAGCAGGCGCTCCTCCCAGAGGTGGCGCACTCACGACGCGGGAAACCGGCTTGGCTCGACTCCCCGAACTCATCATCTTTACAACCACCCTGATCAAAAAAACCACGGCACCTGCAACAAAGAGTGTGCCCCAAACCTCCTTGGGTACCGAAGCGACGATGCCAACAACAACCATCGCGCCCACAAGGATCATGCTTGAGCCTGCGTTCTTCTTAGCCATGATTTCCAGGGTCAGCAGTGTATCGGGAGCCGCGGGAGGCAATTCTGAATCAGCTGGGCGAAACCGTTTATTGATCAGGGCGGTCAAAGCCATCAATCGGAATCTGCCTCACTGAAAAAAGTGAAACGACACTTAACCTCAGCCACCCGTCATCTTCGCGATTCACGCTGCTTTCTACAGCCCAAAAAATCACTCATAATGTGTGCGATGAATCACAATCAATTCAGACGCTGCTCTCAAAAGAGACGCCCCATCTCTGAATCACTCCTTGCTGGCTGACAAACTGTCACCGTCCATTCGCAAACAGAAAGCCCTATCCATGTCCAAAGACCTCGCCGAACTGAGTCTTACCGAGCTCAAGAAACTTCAACGCAAGATCGAGACTGAACTGCAGAAGCGCGAACGTACTTCCCGCTCCCAGTTGCTCAAGAGCATGGAAAAGCTCGCTCAGGAAGCGGGCTACAGCCTGTCGGAAGTCCTGGGAAAGAACGAAGCTCCAGCCTCAGTCACGGCGCCCAAAGAAAAGAAAGCTGGCAAGCCTGCGAAGAAGAAGGCGGTGAAGGACAAGAAGCCTTCAGTCATCAAGTTCCGCAATCCTGCCAATCCCGATCAAGGCTGGACCGGACATGGCAGAAAGCCCAACTGGGTCGTCGAGCATCTGCAGAATGGCGGCGCTCTTGAGGCACTTGCCGTGTCGAATCCGACCACGTAAGGGACACGTAAATCGCGTGCTCCCGCTGGGGGCACGTATGGCGAAGCGGGCCGCCGCCTAGGGTGGCGACTCGCTGGCGCCAGACTGACTTCTAGCCCGTCGAACAGCGACCTAGAGTCATTCCTCACTCGACGCAGGATGGCTGGCAGCTTCGGCCGACGACGTGGCGGTCACAGGCGCCGAGAGAGTCCGTTGTCGGCAGACCGGCCTTCTGCTGAACGTGCCTAAGGCCAAAGCCGTGAAATCTACTCCGATTTTCTAATTAAGAACTCATCCATGGCTTCATTGCACTGGCGAGCTGCACCGTCGAAGTCGGGAAACAGCGTAAGCGCCGTAATGTTCATAGCTCGAAGCTCTGACAAGACTGCACATCGGTCGTAGTTATTCAGTTCGAACTTCAACATGATGTTCTGATTGGGGTACCGCGCACCTTGCTGATCTGCCCATTCGCGCAAGGGCCGTTCAGGGTGCAGCTTAAGGAGCAGTCCGGCCTGGGCCTTGAGCCGCATATTGCCATCTGATGACCCGCTAACGAGTATTGGATCGAGCTCGTCGACGATCACGCTCGGATTGGCCTCCTTATCGGGTAGGTACGATAGATTGAGAGCCCATATTGCTCGTTGCGACTCATCTTTGACTGAGCGATCCGAAAATGCGAAGTAGGCTGCAACATAGGGCGAGCTCGTGAAATCGAGCAGCGGCGTGTACATCCCATGGTGACGGGCCAGCGCCCACAGTTGATCGTCAGAGAGCGCGGGGGGGTTTGCACCTCGCAGCCCAACGATATTTCGGCGAAAGCTCCCTAGCAGTGTCGGAAGAGCGCCCCTTTCCGACCATTGGGAGTGCGGTCCAATCAGTTTCCGATACAAGGAAGGCACCGGGTCCCAGGCGGCATCAGCTTGCCCCCTAAAGATGAAGCCTCGGTTCTTGACTGCCATCTGACGGAAGTAGGTGACAAGCTGGTCCCAGGATTCAACTGGGATGACGCGTAAGCCAGGCGGAGGAGGCAACTGTGGGGAATGATCTCCGCCGTGGCAAAGAGTCTGGTCGGGCACATCCACTCCTGCGACGTTAAAACGCGCTAGTTTAGTGCGAAGCAAGCGGTTACGGAGTCGTACGCCGCAGTCTCGGGGTCGATGGCCGGTAACGGATTGGGACCCGCCGCCGAAGCGGCGAGGGTTCAGCGGCAGCTCCGGCCGACGAACTGCCTGCCACCAGGCGACAGTCGCCTCGTCGGCCTTTGCGGGCATTGACGCCAACGGACTAGAATGGCTGCCAGCCGGCTAGGAGCGGAAGGCCGACGTGGACCACGTCAGAACAACCTTAGTATCTGCCCGTGGGAGTTCCTGTGTTACGGATATACGCCCGATCATCGCATGTATCTCCTGGCTGATTCGCCAACTTCTTGCACTTGACTAATGGACTTCTTTCACGTCGTCATCGACACCAGCATGCTGCGCCAGATGCACTTCCAGCATCCGGATTTCGAGCGGCTGCTGCTCCGCTCTCGCAAGGGACTCCTTAAGATCTACATCCCGCACATTGTTCTGGAGGAAGAGCGCACCTACTTGCTTGCCAAGCTGGTAGAGCACGTGGAGCGTATTCACGCGACGCTCAAGAAGGTGAGCGAAGGGCTGCTGGCGATGCTGTCCCAGAGCCTGCCCAAGCCCTCGTTGGACATCTGGACCAAGGAGGAGTTGGCGCGCAACTCTAAGGAGGTTTTCGACAGGATCGTTGTTAAAAACAAGATCGAGGTGCTGGCAATCTCCGACGCTCACACGACGAACGCGTGGAAGCGCTACTTCGACTGCGCGCCGCCGTTCAACTCCGACCAGCCCCGCGAGACTAGACGCCAGGACATCCCGGATTCCTGGATTCTTGAAGCCGCCCTTGACCTCAAGGGCAAGCCAGGAAGGCTTTGCGCGCTGGTGGCCGATGGTAAGCTCAGGCGGGCTCTGAGGGATCAGGGTTTTGAGGTCTTCGAGAACGTGGAGCCGCTTATTGGTACTGTGGAAGGTGCAAACACTGCACTGCCGATTAATCCACCCGTGCCGGCGGAGCCCGTGCCATTACATCAGCTGCGCAGCCAGGCCTTTCAGAACGTTGACCTCATCGTGCTGGGCGTGAACGAGGTTCTCCGCTCGCCGGCTAAGGACAAGCTATTCGACACACTGGAACGCGTCGGTATTAACCGGGCCATCGCAGAACACGAGGCCCGCACATTGGTGCTGTCCGGCGTATTCAAGGATACGGGCCACCACCTAATTCCAACGAATCCAGCTCAAGCTGCACAGGCTGCTGACAGCGAGGCCGTCCAACTCGCTTTGCTGAAGGGTCTTTGATGCAAAACATCGAACTGCGTCTCGCGGCGCTCGCCAAGCTTGTGACAGCCAACTCCGAGTCAGTCGAACAACGACTAGGGGAGGAAATGGCGCACGTTGAGCAGACGTTACTCACCGGCACGGACTATGACGAGTTAGTTAACGCTCTGAAGACGATTGCAGTGCTAACGCCAAAGTTCCATGCGGCCGTGCTCCCGTTGTTGACGCGTTTTGTCGAATCGGTGCGCCATCGTACGCTCACCATGGATGGCGAGCCGATTCAGGAGTCCCGGATTCGCTTCAGGTCACCAGGACACCTAATTCGTGAGGCTATCGAAGCGACCACCCCTGTGCGCTACTTGCACACAGTTGCATTGGTTGACTTCCTGCTAGCACTGTCCAAATCCTCGGACACCGAGGTCGCTGGCAAAGCCCGGCGGGCGTTCGAGTCGCTGGTGGAATTCGATCTGAACGTCTTCTACGGCGAGCACGGCTTAGGTGCGCAGCCGCAGATTGATATCGTGGCGCGCCTTGCGCGGTTGGACGACGACGCCCTGGTGGCAAATGCAGACCTCGTCTTTAGCGGGTTGCGCCGTGCGTTGGCCGCTTCGATGGAGGGCCACACGTGGACATACAAAGCGGTAACCATCAGCCGTGGCTCCGTCACTAGCGATTGGGGCGTGGCCCCACTGCGCGCAGCTGCAATTGCGCTTCTCAAGCGCATGTACCCGCTCAGTGAGTCCGTCGGATACCGGAAGAACGTCCTGAGCACCCTCGGCGAGGCGATGCGCCACGAACGGCCGGCTCTCGATGAGGCTACGGCCGCAATGTTCGAGCGGGATGCGCTAGAAGTACTGGCGTTTGTGGAAGGACTCGTGACCGCAGAGACGCTTCCGCTGGTGCAGTTCATTGAACACCAAACCTATTGGAAGTACTACCATGCCGCAACGCCGAATATAGCGGCTGCTGCACTGAGGATTCGCGACTCATTAGACCAACACGCGGAGTACCAGATTTACAAGCAGTTGATTGGCTTCGAGGGAATCTTCGGCCGTTGGGAGGACCTACGGCAGTCCGAGGCTGCCTGGGAGTACACCGACGAGAAACGTCGCGAGTTTGCTCACCAGTACGTCGCCGAAATCAACGACGACAACGAAACGCAATGGCGTACGCGCATTCTGAAGTTCAGCAAGACGCGTTCGGACGACCTTGCCACGTTTCCTGTCTACTACGAATTCCTGGAGTTGCTGGGCCAGCGCAGGCCGCAGCTAGCTCTTGAACTGCTGACGGCCCATGAAGAGACGATGGGGCCCTTCCAGATCGCGCTGATGGCGGGACTATGGGTCGGGCCCCAGAGCGATGACGTTGTGACAATCGCCGACGGCTGGATCGCCGCTGGTACGCATCTGATTGCGGTCGCAAAATCGCTCATCAAGGGTGGTGAGCGGCGATTGGGAACGCTGTCCGCCGTGATCCACAAGGGTTCAGAACTCGACAACGACGACGTGATTGTTCACGCGATGGGTACCGCCGCCCGCCTGCATGGCGAAGGCGTCGTCGCGGCCAAAGGTATCTTCATGCATGGCCTTCACGAATTGGCCAAGCGCGGTAACGCTGATTGGGCGCGGGCGGTCTGGTTCAACCGCGACTTCAAGACGCTGATTGCCAACATGGACGCGGACGAGCGGTCCGAGGTGCTGCGCAGCCTGGCATCGCTGAGCAAACTGGACTATCAGGCCGAGGAAGTGCTCGCGGCGGTCTGCGCGTATGACAGCTTGTCGGTGCTCGACTTTCTCGTGAGTCGGCTGAAGCAAGAAGCGACCGAGCACAAACGCCGCCGCGAAACTAATGTGTTCGAGGAAGACGCGTTCGAGGCAGTCCCGGATCACCTTCATCAACTCAACAAGGTACTGGCCAAGGAGCCACAGGCCTTGGTCCGGGCGCTGCGTGATGGGTTCGATGACGACGATCGGTCAATGTTTCCTTACCGCGGCGGCGCCCGGTTGCTAAAGGCGGCATTCCCGAATTTTGCCGATCCTCTTCCGGGCTTGTTGCAGGAACTCATCGCGGGCGCTGACCCAACGGATATCGACTTCTCTCTGAGCGTGCTACGTTCCTTCGGAGGTGGAGCTCCTATTCTGGAAACGGCAAAGTCAATCGTCAAAGTGGTACCCGAGAACTCCCCTGCTTGGAATGAATTGGCTGCTGCACTGGAGACCACCGGCGTGGTCATGGGTGAGTACGGAATGGCAGAGGCGTTCGAGCGGAAGCGCCAAGACATGCTGACCTGGTCTGCCGACGAAGACCCTCGTGTGCGCACGTTTGCCGCTTGGCTAGTTAAAGGGCTAAATCAGCTCATCATTCAAGAGCGTCAGCGGGCGGACGAAGGCATAGAGCTGCGTAAATACCGATATGGCGCCGGCGAGCATGAGACTTAGCGGCTCTTCCCAATGGAAGGTCTAGTAGAGAGTCTGCTTACCTGCGCCAAGTTCGAGTCCGATTATGTCCGCTTTGGGTCATGAAGCCGTCGTCCATTCTGAGAAAGCTGGCCGGCGGCTTCAGCCGAGGAGGAGTCCGTCGAATCAACGGCTGGACCTCGGCCTTTGCCGACGTTCACGGCGAGCGGAAGGGGTGGCAGCTATGAGTCAGTCAGCTGTCGCTCGAGCTACGTCAAGGCTCAATGGCAGCTTTTTCGACAGCTGTCCGGCTGAAACCGACCCAAAGCGGATTCTAATCACGTTGGAAAGCAGACATTCCTATGTTCTGCGGTGATGAGCGCCCCGCTTATGGGTTCGTGGCTTAGAATCCGTCCGAGCGCTAGGACCTTGCCGCCGTAAGCGCCGATTTCTACCCATCCTGAAACGAATCGTTCGTTTCTTTGTTCAATGGGCGCCATCCATGGCGCTGCGCTCCTCTGATGAGCTCACCATTAGACAAGACTCGTTCAAACTTGATATTTCGCCAATCCGTTCTAAATCCTATTGGTGCATCACGACTTTCGCACTTTTGTCCTCGGTAGTAGGCTCCTTGGGGTAGAACCACACCAATATGTCGCGAAGTCGATTTGCAGCCGATACTTACAACCTGGATTGCACCACCAGAGTGCACGTCATTGCCGCTCAGTACGGAATCACAAAACCCCGCAAAGAAGGCCCGGCTAAAATCACCGGCAACAGCAGTTGTCGCATACACTGCCCGCCTCACGTGTGGCACTCCAGACCCAGACAATTCAATCACTGAAGATCTATTCACTTCAGTCGACAACTCACAGACTGATACCTCCGCGCTACTAGCATTGATGCGATAGCTCGTTAAGTAGAACACCGCTTGGGGGCCCCATCCATAGCGTGTACCGTAAAGAATTGTCGTGGTGTGCTGAAGCCTGCCGTGCGTTGCCAATAACTTTGAACGCAAATTTTTCTCGATCCATTCTGCACGGCCATGGGGGGATGTTTTCAAACCATATGGCACTTGATCAGCCTCAATTGCCGAGCATGTGCTTGATAGGAAGCCTTGAGCAAATTCGACATCCCCGGAGAAGGCAAAAATGTCCTCGCTCCCTTCTGGCGCATAAAGCTTGACACAGTCATCATGAAACTCGCCGTTCGCAAAGCTGCGCCTACTATCACTCGCAAAGTAAAGTCCTGTCGGTTGACGCGAATCAACGGCTAACCAAGCAATTACTGAGGTCAATATTTGGTTCTCGAAAAATAGTGTGAGATACTAAAAGCTGCAACTCCCTGACTCCCTCGCCAAGTACATTTGCTTTTTGGAGTGTGCTTCAAGAGGGAGGCGGCTGAAGATAGAGACCACCCCCGGGTTCCAACCCCGGGGACGCAGGGCGAAGACATAACCGCCCTAGTTCAGTAGTACCAAGGGAAGATATTGGCTCATTTCAGGAGAGAGGCGTACTTTCCTGCAAATTGCTCGGGTAACAAGCCATATTCCCGCATAAGCCTGTGAACATTGTCTGGCACGACAAAGACGGGGCCCTGTTCAGTAAGCCTGAGACAAAACCCTTCAAGATTTGCACACAGCTTGTCGAATCCATCTTGGCTAATCTTCAAACTCCCTTCCAAAAATATTGCGTCTGTGGCTGTGAGCACTTCAGCCTTGGCAACTACCACAGGTATTACCTTTTCGTTCCTTGTTGGATAGTTGTCATGGAACCACGCCATCGATTGATGTTGCTGCCCCGCATCTTCTTTCGGCAATACAGTTCCTCTTTCGTTCTTTGCCTCAATCACGAAAGACCACTCTCCCCACAGCCAAAGATTATCGGGACCAACACGGAACTCATCATCCGGTCTTGTAGAAATGGCACCTAGCGCCTCCCCTAACAGCCTCCAAGCCTCTTCAATACGGTGTGCTTTGTTTACGTAAGCTCCTTCAGCGCGAATTGTTCTGATGGCAGCAACCGCAGCATTTCCATTATGGAAAGCTCGGAACCATTCGCAGACATGCATCGCGACTGTTTTACTCCCCATCTGCAACGGTTTCTTGATCGCAGCTGGAGGAATTAACAGGGTCCTATTCTTTTCGTACGCTCCCTGCTGAAGCTTCAAGGCTTCAGTAGGGTCGTATAGCTGGACAATTGAAGCCAGCCTCTGCAATAAAACTCCCTGCTCCTCTGCGCTTGGGGCATCCCCAACAATGGAGCTCATAATCTCTTTGGCTTCCGGAAAACGGTTTGAAATGCATAGATCATGCGCCCGGCGTTCAATGCTTGAAATCGATATGCGCACATTATTCGGCTGAATTTCATCCTTCGGAATCGACCGTACCTTTTGATTGTAAAAATCTTTCCAAGACTGAACCCGATTAAGGCACTGGGACACCGCTTCATGTACAGCCTTAGCTGGATCACCCGTACTTGCCATTCGAAGAATTTTGGCAAGCTCGAAAGACAAATTTATCTGATTTCGGCTATCGTGCGTCATCGCCTCAAGAATCTGCTGTCTTCCGACGAAACTTGCCAATTCTTGACCCGCCAAGAGTACGACAGCATAGTCCGCGTGCGAACGAACTGCGCGCCCCATACCTTGCTCGATTCGATAGATCAGCTTATTACGGACGCCTCCGGGCACAATTGACTGCGAGGCATCATGTCGATCAATCACCCCCTCGCCTGTAGGTAATCCATCAATTACCAATACTCGACATACATCGTCCGGAAGATCGACTCCGTCATAACGCTGGACGAATACGGCAAAACGCATCGCACAACTCGGTTGTTTTAGTAATCGCACCCCCTCGGAGAAGGAGTCGCCGATAAATACACAGGCGCCAACGTCTTCCCAATCTCTAGCAAGTTGCTCACTCGGAGCAAGTACTACTACGTTATGGGTCTTTGCTATATCGGAGCACAAGTCCATAACGAACTTCCGCTCTAGTGCAGGATCAACCAAAGATGGAGCAATTACCATGCGCTCGCCCAGTCCACGATCAGACGGAGGACTAATGGGATTTAGCGCGGACTCTGGGGCTATGTTTAGTTCCCGAACCAGGACGGAATCATCGGCAATAGTGGCGGACATGAACAATCTATGTGCAGCTTTGTCGAACCCGCGCACCAATTCGACGGGCAGCACATCAGGAGCTATTTCCGCTTGAGTGCCAGAAATCACACACCGGCAACGCGCTAATCCACGTTGAAGATATGGCCACACAAACTTAAAGAGATCGCTATCGGAATATTCATGCAGCTTTTGAAGAATTTGTTCAGAATACTCAGACCAAATCCAGAAGGGCACTTCTAATGTTGCATGGGGATCACCGGCCTCAATGTCCAACCATCGCGTCCGGTGGTACTGTGAGCATGAGGCTCCAATGATTGCCTTGAGTTTTTCAAGCGGAGCTCCAGTAAGACTTAACGTAAAACTCTTGCGCACTAACTCAACACCGGCGTGCGCATCGTCAAGAACCACGGCCACAGGAAGCAAACGCACATCCGAACGATCAAACGTGGTCTTGGCGTTAAATAATTTATCGTAAGTACAGACAAGTATCCCTTCCCCTCGCATACATTCTGGATCCGGATGAGGCTCTCTCGCTGCGTAATGGGATGCTCTAATCCCAAGCTGGCTCGCCTCGGCTAATGTTTGCTGAACAAGTTGAACGGTTGGGCAGAGAAATACCACTGGACCTTTTGCCATCCTCATGTGTGCATACAAATATAGGAGGCCGACCGTCGTCTTACCAGCACCAGTGCTTATTTTCAATACAAGATCTCGCTCCTGATGCCTTGCTGTTAGTTGCTCCATTGCCTCCCGTTGAGAAGGACGTGGCTCTGTATGACTGCTCTTCCGATCCAGCTTGTCAAAAATAGCCAACAGATCAAAGGCATCAGAAACAGGTGCGGCCGCAGTAAACTTGGAAAAATCGAGCATAGAGTCTTGGTCTCGTCAGAAATTTACCACACAGCTTATCAATCCAAATTGCATTCTGCAATGAAGTTGCGGCAACGCCTGAATTTCGATTATGAGTATTCGGAAGCCTGAAATCTGAAACTAGTCAAACTATCTTAGCGAGAGCTAAAGCACGGCTCAGAAATGGAACGACAAGCCAGATGCTCCCAGCAATGAGTCCTCGGGAAAGCTCCCACCATTGACCGGCTGGTTGGCGGCCGCTTGCTGCCCTATCGAGCATGCAGTACCAACGGCAGCAAAGGCCAAGGAACTGTCGCCTGAACGACCGTCGCCTCGCCGGCCGTAGTGGACACTATGCTTAGCGAGCTAAGCGGCTGGGGGAAGGTGGGATCGCCGGGCGCTTACCCACAAAGCCCGGCCAGCCGTCACACATCTACTACACCAACCAAATGGCATACCTGCGCCTGGTGCTGGGCGTGGAAGTCAAGGCGGGGACAACGACCACACGGGCAGCCATAGTCTGCCTGGGATGCTGAAGATCCTGAACGGTCTGCCAGCGGAACAACGCCCGAAGATGGTGCGCGGGGACAGAGGGTTTGGTTCAGACGTGATTCTGCGCGAACTGGAAAGCCTCGAGCAGCCCTACCTATTGAAACTGCAGCTCTCAAACAACGTAAAGCGCCACCTCGAACGGGTTTTCCGGGTACCGGGCTGAGGGTCGGCCGGACTCTCGAACTGCTGATGAACGACCATGCTGGCGAAGCCCAGTTTGGCTTCGTGCAAGGCGAGTTCCTGTGCGGTCAGAAAAACGTCTAGACGCGGCTTTCCACGCGAAAATGTAGCTAGAACTGCCGCATCAACCTCCGTGATGGAGAGGTAACCATATCCGTCGTCAGCAAGTATCAGCTAGGCAACGTGACCCGATACTTGTCCAGAAAATGTGCTTCCTTAGCACGACGAGCGGCCGCGGCAAGCTGCTCCGCGCGCTCCTGAACCACCGGTGTCAACCGCACAGACTCAACGGACACGACGAGCCGCTTCTTCGCCTTGACGAGCGAAGCGTGCTTTTTCAAGAGAAGGCTTCGAGCGGATCGCTTCATAGTATGGGGTCTGAACATTCGAACACCGTCCCCGCGGATCGAAGTCGCTGAGATACTAGGACAGAAAAGAGATTGCGCGCAATCCGTACATTCCTGCAGTCATGGCGAGACTGTAGGATGTGTTATTTAGTCCGCCCTGAACAATCAGTCCACCCTTCCCCCACGCGGGCTGGGGCTCTCTGAAGCCTTGCCGAATTTTCCAGTTTCCAGTGCAATCACATTCACTTTCTGGAAGATTGGGAGTACAGGTTTGCGATGACGACCCTGGACTTTTTCCGCGCCCGGCTGGACGCAATGATTGATCTGCACCACCCGCTGGCGGTACTGGCAACCCGCATGCCGTGAGCCGAGATCGAATCGGCGCTGGTGCCGTGCTTTGCCCGTCAGGACCGCCAAGGGCGTAGGGTGGAAGGCCTGGATCTGTGCGGCCCAACCTTGCAGGTGGCTGGAGCGGGTACGAGCCCGGCAGGGCGGCGATGCCCTCCGATCCGGCTGATAGTCGGGCTGCTGTAGCCTCCCACAAATGATGACAGACTAGATCTGGATGCGGAGACAACGATGACTGACAAGAAAGAGATCGACGCCCGCACGGCCGAGCGGCTACTGGCTGTCTGGCGTGCCTTGCGTGAAGGCAAGCTGAATGTGGCTCCGCAATTCCGCGAATTAGCCGAGGAGTTCATGGCCGCGCCGCTGACCATGGTCGGCCTTGTCGACACGAGCCACATGTCCGAAAGGGCACTTTCCTTTGGCCACACATCAGGCATGGCACTCGACTTCATGGTGCAGCGCGAGCCGGAACAGCCCCTCCCGTCATCCTTGCCCATGGCTGAGGCTCAGCCCGAACTCTTCCGGCTGTTTGCGCAGCTCTTTGCCGCCCTGACTGGCAGGGCGGTCGCACTGGTTGCGAACGAGCAAGAGATCAAGGAGCGGATGCTCTGGCGCCTCAAGCACGAGTCCGACGCGATGTCCGAGGCGGTGAACGCAGCATCGGATGAGCTGGCGGCTTTCTACAGCTCTAACGCAGTCAAGCTCTTCCAGCACGCGAAGTCGCTTGGCGGCATGCGCCTAGTAACCGGTGGGCAACGCGCCTTCGGTCCGTCGGCACTCAATGCTGTCCGCATTACGGGTCTCTACGCCGACACGCAACTGCTCCCCGATCCTGTGTACCCTTTTCTTTCGGCCGACCTGCGCCTGAACGCTAAGCCTCTCCAGCTCGCAAACTCGCTCTTCTACATCCTCCAGTTGCGCCCGTTGGTTGACGCCGGGCTGCCCGTTCCGCCGGTGTTTGTATTCCCGAGCTTCGAAGAAGACCTCGAAGAGCACGACGCCCACACCAAGCATGGCATCGAGCGACTGGCCATCAGGATGGTAGCCCCCCTCTGCGAGGGCACTGTTGCGTCGGTGGGCGAATTGTTCGAGTACGCGAACAAGCATGGTGAGCCGTTTGCGCAGGCGCTTCTGGCAAGCGGGCTCTTCATCCCGCCAGGCGCGCAACCTGACCAACGGTTTGGCGTGGCGGAGGCAGCGAAGGCGTACATCGCGGCGCTCGAAGGCGTGCGGTCCGAAGAAATGCTCGCCAAAATGAAGGCGCTGCCGAAAGGCGTTCTGCTATTAAACGGCGTTTGCGAGCGGATACGCCCGCACTATCACCTGCTCGAAAACGCTACTGAACTTGGTGCGCAGCCTCTGCTGTCGCAGCGCGCGCACTGGCACTACTTTGAGAAGTGCGCGCAGGCGAACGCCGAAGACCTGCGGCGCAAGAGCGTCCTGTCCGAGCAAGCATTTCTGACCCTGCGAGCCGTCCAAGATGACAGCCTGTCCTGGCTGGCGACGATCCCTGTACAGACGCTCACCGAGCTGATCGCCAACAACGAACATCGCTGGCTCCGCGAGGAGCTGAACAAGTACACGGCGCAGCTCGCTGGCGGCGAGGCCATCGATACCAACGACATGGTGCGCGAAGTGAGCTTTGGCCTCGCTTCGTTGGTCCAGCGGCAGCAGAGGGCCATGAACGACATTGAGCGGAAGTACGCACCCAAGAAGGTGGCGGCGTACCTCGGCGGCGGGTCAGGCCTCGCCATAGCGGCTGTAGCCGCGTTGCTTCCAAGCCTTTCACCGCTGCTTAGTGTTGCGATTCCGGCTGCAGCAGCGGCTACTGCCGTTGGTAGCGGCGTTATTGGCTTTGGCAAGGAGAAGATCGGAGAACAGGTGGAGAAGCGCCAAGCCAAACGCTCGATGCTCGGGGTCCTTGCGACGGTCCGTCCCCGCTGAAGTCGTCCAGCGTGCAGCGTTGCTGGTTTGGTCCGAGATACTTGCGCGGGTCACGAGCGATGGGCTGATCTCGGACGGCAGCGATCCAGCCAAATTTCTAATACCGGTCGGGCAAAAGATTCGTCGTTATCAGCGATGGCGACCGCAGCGCCGCACTGCGACCTGCCAAGGGCAGGGAGGACTATCATCCAGAGCTCTCCATCGAGAAGATATCTCAGAACGTCCAGGAGACGACGCTTAGTCCGAGGCTGTGAGAGCGGTCGACGCTCCTTCATCCTGGCCGTACTCCGGAGTGCTTAACGAGCGATGGCCGATCCGGAATGCGTAACGTGGCGTCCACGACCATGAGGGTCCTACGATACCGAGTGTGTTACTCGTAAAGGCTCCTATCGAGCCTCGCCGGCGGAACGCGTTAACCTTATCAGTGCCGGGATTGAACTCGAATTCGCTGCTCCCTCATGCATTTCTCTTGACCAGGCCGCCCCGCCCCCCAACGCTACAAGAGCGCGTCGTGGCTTGGAATGCCGATCGCAACCACCACGCGGTGCATATTCACTGGCACTCCAGACGATGGCCTGCTGCTACCCGCCACACTCCACTGGGTGATCTATTAGCACACATCGTTCGATCTCTAGTCTTCCTGACAGACCCAGCCATAATTCACCGCTCCACCCCATGATCAAGAACACCATGGGCGCTTGCCGCTGGCTGCAGATCTTGCGCCACTCGCTGAGATCGGTCGCGGATGGGCTGGGATGGAGCTCCGGATGAGTATGCCATTCGCCCAGATAGTCTATCTTCCTGCCGCTCTCGTTCCACTGGTGAAGCGCGATCTCCTGGTGATGGCGGGCGGAACGCTTGAATAGATAGCGCCAACCGCGATCACTGGCCTGCGGTGCTGTAGCCATGGTCACGTGCAAATGGGCACCGCGCCGGTACCCCAGCAGGATCCCACCGGATTCAGGCTTACTGGTGCTGTCCTGCCAGTGCCTGTCCATCAACGCCAAGGGCTCGGCCTCAACGAGGATCTGCCCAGCGCAGAGACACAGGCCATGCGAAACTAGGGCCGAGCGCATGCTGGACATCCATCCATCCGGGTCAGGTTCTGGTTCTTCACCCTGTAGACATCCGCGTTTTCCTGGCTGCGTGTGCGAAAACGCGGGGATGGATCCCCCTGAAGCCAGCCGCAAACCATATCGGCCGCAAGAGCCGCCGCCTGCATCGGGGCGGACACCGCATATGGCGTGTACGCACGGCACCCGTCCGTGCGCTGCAGAGGATCCGTCTTAAGCAAAGGAAACCGTTCCTTGCGATGGTAGCTTGCATCGGGAACAAGGAGACAGCGGTAGCAGGCCCCGCCTTCCGCATCTGCCCATAAGGCTTGCACAGACTCCCCATTGCCACGAATCCACACATGCAGCAGGGGTGTAAGGGTCCCACGCTGTAGCCGTAGTCCATTGAGGTACTCGCTCACCGACTCCTCGCCCGTCGCATCGACGATCAGTTCAGCCGCGAACAGTTGCGCATGATCAAACACGCTGCAGGCATGGGCTTCGATGGCCGAGTGGGGAAACTGGCGAAGCAGTTCGTCCCTCAAAGCTCCTGCCTTGGTCTGCATCAGTGCGGGGTAGCCCAAAACATGACGTCCCAGGTTCTCCGGGCCAAGGTCATCGGGATCGATAAGTTTGAGTCGTCCGAGCTTGCCAGTGCCTCCACCCAATCGCACCAGCGCGGCTGCAACAAACGAGCCGATTGCACCGCACCCCACCACGGTCACCCGCTTGTTGTAGAGGTCTTGGTAGCTTAGGTTCCTGCTGTGCACGAAGCGACTGCCCGCCTCGCGCAGCGCCATGCGGAACAGATGCTGAACGCCACCGGCGTTGTGCAGGTAATTCCGGTAGCGCTTGGGGCTGTTGGCGTACCCCAGCCGTCTGATCTGATCCAAGTCGAAACCAAAGCCGATCCACCCTACCGGCGTTTTGACCGCAAAGGCGGCATAGGTTTGCTGCAGGTAATCCTTCTCGCCGAGCGCTTTCTGGATCCCGGCGTACAGGGTGCAGTCCCAGCTTCGGACCCAGACGAAGAGCTCCTTCACTGTCCGGGGCATCTGCACTGGCACGCGTGGGGGAACAGCGGTCTGGAACAACCAGCATCGATATCGTGATGCCGTCACAGCGGCCCCCAGCGACCGAGCCAACCGATGCGCTTCGTCCGGGTCGCAGGACACGAGGGCATGCTTGCGCTCCCCCTTCCTCATGATGAAATACTTGGCGGTCGTTGCCTGCGGTTGGATATCGCCCAGAAAAACGGTCCACGGCAAGGACAACTGCCCGTACTCCCAATGAGCCGGGAATTCGCTCTGGATGTCGTCAATGCGGTAATCCGGATTGGCAACGATCCGATCCAGCATGACGGTAGCTTGATCCAGACATTGGGCCACCGCAGTGGCAGGATCGTAGCGATCCAAGGTCACCGCGCCCGGTGCGAAGTAGCACAGGTGGCCTTGAACATCGACGTGGGGCATGAGCGCGGGGAGAAAGGCCGGGCGCTCAACCAGCGAGATCCGAGGGTACTCCAGGAAATTCCAGTCCTCGATGGTCAGCTTGACGGGCACTGGCCCTTTGGCACACGGCAGAGAGCCTACGAAAACGCGACGAGGCGCCCGCGCCGCCACTGGGTGAAATCCACGACTTCGCAGCAGCCTCAGCGATTCGCCCAACGCCGTCACGTGATCGCGCCTTCAGCCGGCCTTAGTGGAAGGGATCACCGGCGCCACCACGCGCGATGCGGGCGTGCTGCGAATGGCGTCCGGATCGCAGTCGAACTCCACACGTGTACTGTCCATCGGCAGACGCTCACCGAACTGCTGACGCAAGCGGGCAACCACTACCTCCTTCTCGTGCAGCGCCGACTCGCGCGCTTGGAACAACTGAGCAGCCAACTGACCGAAGCGCTGGGCGGCAGCCTCGCGATCGGCTTCCTGGAGTCGGTTGAAATCTTCCAAGCCATCATCAATGCCCGGCTCCCGGATTTCACCCAGGAAGGCACGACTCAGGCGCCGGGCTGCATCCTCAAGCGCACGATCGTCGCGGCCAGCGCGTGGCTCGAACCCCTGCGCCACTGCAATCATGATCGATACCGAACTGGGCCCCCCCTGCTGCCACTGGTAGTCACGCCAAGCCTTCAAGCAGCGACAGACCCGGCGCAGTTGCGGGCCGTGCTCCTCGAAGCGGTCCGTGAACCAGTTAGCCACGACCTCGGGGTCCGAAGGCTTCCATTCACCCTTGCGCGTCGCCATGACCACGCTGTCCAAGTCTTCCCACTGTTGTCGGATCTCAATGGCCTCTGCGAAATCGATGCTCTCCATGCTAACGGAGTCGTACGCGGCATGTGCTTTGGCCAAGGCAGCCAAGGCAACCGATTCGGTGATTTTCTCGAACTCCTCCACAGGTGCCGCATACAATGGAACATCAATGTGCGCCCAAGAGGCCACCTGGATGCGGATGCAAGTGGCCTTGCCAGGAAGAAGTTCCCACTCCTCCTTGTCGCAGAGTTCCTCCAGGAGTTGCTCGACTAGGACGAAGTAGGCCTTCGCCATATCATGGGGCGGCCCGTTCTCCTCCCACACGGTGACCGGCAGGTAGACCCCATAGTCCCAGTCCATTTCCTGCGGCGGCATCATAGCCGGCACGACACATGTGTCGTAGGACCATGAGCCTTGCGTCCGAAAACGCGGTGTCACGCTGCGGTCCATACCGAGGACGGTTTTGGTAGCCAGGCTGATTCGCGGCTTAAGGTGGGTCTCGATCTTTTTGACACACGACCGCAGATAGCGGCGCTGTTCCATATCGGGGCGAATGCGACTCTCGAACGCATCCGCATCGCCCCCACTTTGGAAGAATAGTTTGGGAAACTTTAGCATTGGGCTTCTCGGGCGGCGTTAGGGCCATAGTAGAACTTAGGTGGAGCGCAGTGGTGGTGCAGAAACGCCTGACAGTCCTCGCGGCTCAGGCAAATCTTTGATTTCTCCGAGGCGGCGCCGATCAATACCTCGCGCGCGGGCTCATTGGTCTTATCCAGCGCAACGGCCCCGGCCCGCTCGTCGGTCAGTACATCATCCAATGGCACGTAGCGAGCTCCCAAACGATGCTGGAGCATGAAGTCACAGAGCGACTCCTGGACCGAGATCGACAGCCCAAACAGCCGCTTTGGCATATTGGCGGGATGAACCCCCCCCCAATCGTAGGTTCCTCCACTGCGGTTGCGGCGAGGGTCCGCAGTAAACTTTGAGGACATAGTGCCAATGGACATCAGGTGCACGGCCTCGGGCGGTTGACCGAGAAAGGTCTGGGCCTCGTGAAGAGCCAGCAGCCCGGGTGCATTTGCGTAAAGGCCGCCATCCACGTACTGGTTGTTGTTGAAAGTATGCCTGGGAAAATATGCGGGGGCCGCACTCGTCGCTAGGGCAACATCCACCAAGCGGAACTGATGGTCGCGCTTGAACGACGCGTGATGGGGCGTCTTAAACAGTTGCGGCTGTCCCGCCGAATAGTTGATCGCGGGCACAATGACCGGGTGCTTGCAGGCGCCCAGCGTCTTCTCACCGAAAAGCTCCGCTGCGCTCAGCAGTCGCTTCAAGGGCTCCGGGGAGTATGGAGCGCGCAGGATCCCCCACAATGAGAAGCGACGTCGGAAGATCTCCTGCCCATGTTGCTCAAAGAGTTTGACCATCTGCTCGGCGGGAATCTCCATGGCAACCGCCAAGGCCAAGATTCCGCCAATGGACGTGCCGGCGATCAAGTCGAACCGTTGGGCGATGGGGCCACCGATATCCTCTTCCAAATCAGCCAAGATCTTAGCCGTGTAGAGCCCGCGATAGCCCCCTCCGGAAAGCGCCAGTACCTGAAAGCGCGCTTGTTCTGCATCCATCCTTTGCATTACGCCTCGATGGTGTGGGTCCAAGCAGGAAGCCCACTTTCAGATAGGTACTCCACCAGCGGCGGACTACCAAAGAACTGGACTCGGCCACCGGACATAAAGGCCAAGGCCGACTGATCGACTTGTAGATTGGCCCCCCTGGCTTTAGCAGTCAGTTCGGCGAGAAGCCGGGCATTGTCATCGCGTGTGCCGGATGAGGACCTAGCCTCGAAGACAGCAAAATTAATCCAACCGCCACGACGAGCATGCTCACGAAGATGGGCGAGATTGACCCTCATTGATTCCTCCTTGTCCGAACCTATCCGAAACATGGAGGGCATTATTACGCCGGCAGTAGCTCAATTAGTGACCTAGTAACCTTCGGGTAGCGAATTTCTGGTTGCTGCAGCACACAGCAAGACGTGTAATTTGCGTCGCAATTCGGGTGGACCAAGCACTTCTACTTCCGGGCTGTGACGCAGGAGGTCCATGATCAACTCCTGATCATTTGAGTAGGGCACCTCTAGCATATAGCTGCCATCGTCTAAGTAGGAGCTCGTCTGGTCATGGTGCCACGTTTCCTTGCCAACCCATTGGGCGCGATCGGAAGTGAATTTCAAGCGTGCTCGGTGCGCGGCTGCTCCAGCGAAGATCCCGTAGCCGCTGCGAAAGTGCTCTTGCATCTCCTTGGGGCTAACCTCAATGGCAAGTTCGTCGAGTACTCGAATGGACTGAATGGCATCGAGCGCAAACGAGCGGAGTGCGTTCTTACTGTGGCACCAAGCATCGAGAATCCAGTTCTCTCGATAGTGCACCAGTTGCTGCGGAGAAATAACTCTTCTTGTGCTCTCCTTTGTCCGTACCGGTTTAAAACTGACCAGGTGTACCGGTTGAATTTTGACCAGGGGCGATAGCCGCGCGTCATTCGTGCGGCTGTGGATAAGTCTAGCGGTTTTTCTCTTCCTGGATACCTCCTTCTGTACGGTGGCGAGGTACGTGTTGCCGGTGTGCCCTCCGCGCAGGGCGGAGCCCGGAGCGGAGGGCACACCGGGACGCCGTCAGCAGGGCTCTGCCTCCTCGACCGCGCCCGGTGCCTGGCGTGCCTTCTCCCGGGTCTTGATCTTTGATCTCGCCACCGCGCTGCTGTGCTGAAAGCGCCAGGAGTCGTTGCCGGTCTCGATGATGTGGCAGTGGTGCGTGAGCCGGTCCAGTAGCGCCGTGGTCATCTTCGCGTCCCCAAACACGCTGGCCCATTCCCCGAAGGTCAGGTTGGTGGTGATCAGCACACTGGTTTGCTCATAAAGTTTCGAAAGCAGGTGGAACAGCAGGGCCCCGCCGGCCTGACTGAAGGGGAGGTAGCCGAGCTCGTCGAGGATCACCAGATCCACATTCCGCAGCGACTGGGCGATCCGCCCGGACTTGCCGGCGGCCTTCTCCTGCTCCAGCGCATTGACCAGATCCACCGTCGAGAAGAAGCGCACCCGCCGTTCGTGCCGGGTGATGCCGGAGACCCCCAGGGCCGTGGCCAGATGCGTCTTGCCGGTGCCCGGCCCACCAATGAGCACCACGTTATGGGCCTTCTCGGTAAAGCTCAGGGTGGCCAACTCGTTGATCAGGCGCCGGTCCACGCAGGAGTGGTCGAAGTCGAAGCCGGCCAGGTCCCGGTGGATGGGGAAGCGCGCTGCCGTCATCTGGTAGCGGATCGAGCGCATGACCCGGTCTGTGCCTTCGGCGTCGAGCAGATGCTCGATCAGCCACAACGCACCTTCCACCCTGGCCTGTCCGCCCGCCTCCGTCAGCTCGCTCCAGGCCCCAGCCATGCCGTACAGACGCAGTGCCTTGAGTTCCGCGGCGATCTCACGCATGGTCGATCTCCGCGCTGCGCAAGCGGTCGTAGCGGCCCGTGTCGGCGATCGGCGCCGCCTTCACCGCCAGGTGCGTCTGCACCGCCTCCGGCAGCGCTTCCTGCTTGAGCCGGCCGATCACGTTGAGGACATGCTCGACGCTCACCACCCCGGACTCGAGCACCAGTTCGACCGCCACGAGAACGGCCTCCAGCCCCGCGGTGGGCACCACCGCAAGCATCTGGCTCATCGCCCGGTCGCCCCCGTCGCGCTTGAGGAGCAGGCGTTGCAGGCGAATCAGGGGCTCGGGCATCCCGGCAAAGGGTGCGCCGTTCCTCAGCGCCCCGGGTTTGCGCTCCACCACGGAGAGGTAGTGGCGCCAGTCATAGCAGGTCTGGCCGCGCTCGAAGCGGCGCGGATGGCTCGCCACCACCGCGTCGTCAAAGACGATCTCGATCCGCTCGGGGTACAGCCGTTTGCTGATCAGCCTGCCGGCCAGCTCGCAGGGCACCGAGTAGTGGTTGCGGGCCACGCTCACCAGGCAGGTGCTGGAGACGCGCCCCGGCTCTTCCACGTAGCCGTCGAACGCCGTCACCATCGGCATCAGCTGCGGCTGTTCGTGCTCGAGCATCTCGGCGACCGAGAGCGCGTACTCGGGATGACGGATTTCCTGCCATAGCGCCTGGCAGCGGGCCAGCAGCCAGGTGTTCAGTTCGACGAAACTGCCAAAGCGCAAGCGGCCCGCTTCTTGCCAGATGCGCCGCCGGCTGTCCTGCACGTTCTTCTCGACGACGCCCTTTTCCCAACCCGACGCGACATTGCAGAAATCGGCGTCGAACAGGTAGTGCGAGCACATCGCCGCAAAGCGGGCATTGACCACCCGGCCCTTGCCCTTCCTGACCTTGTCGACGGCGGTCTTCATGTTGTCGTAGATCCCGCGCCGCGCAATGCCGCCCAGTGCCGCAAAGCTCCGCGTGTGGGCGTCGAACAACATCTCGTGGCCCTGGCTGGGGTAGGCGACCAGCACAAAGGCACGGCTTGCGCAGAGCTTCAGGTGGGCAACCAGCAGCTTTCGCCAGACGCCCCCGATCACCAGACCTTCCTCGCTCCAGTCGAACTGGAAGGCTTCGCCCAACGCGAACTTGAGCGGCACGAAAGCGCGGCTCGGGGCATTCGCCCCCGCCCCGAGACGCCAGTCCCGGATGAAGTCGGTGAGTACGGTATAACCACCCGTGTAGCCCAGGCCCTTGAGCTCAGCCAGCAGCGCCTTGGCGCTACGACGGTCCCGCTTGGGCCGTCGCGCGTCCGCTTCAAGGGCCTGGATCAAGGTGGCCTGGTACGGCCCCAGCTTGCCCGGCGTGGATTCCCGCCGGTAGGCCGGCGAGGCCCCATCCGGGGCCTTCAACCACTTCTTGACCGTGTTGCGCGACAAGCCCGTGCGCCGCGAAATCTCCGAATGGGACAGTCCGTCCCGGTAGTGCATCCGTCTGACCTTGCCCAGCATTTCCATGGTGATCACCTCGCTTCCTCTGCCTCAAAAAGAGGCAGGGAGGTTAAACACCCTGGTCAAATTTCAACCGGAATTCACCCCGATAGATGGTCAGTTTTCGGCCGGCAACAACAGGTAGAGGTACTCGAGATCGCCGGCGAAGCGTGTGCGGGCCGCTTGCGCGTCCGGAAGTGGTCGATATAACTTCAGGACTTCTTGACCAAGCGTCTTGAGCTTGGCGGCGATCTGGTAAACAACATCAGCGGCAGCACTCTCCGGGGCCCAAAGCTCGAGCTCATCAAGTACGTTCGGGCGCACGAGGAAGTGCAGGATCGATCCGATCGCGCCCGGCCGCACGATGGCCCCCGTTGCATCGAAGAGGAGCAACAGAGGAGCAAGCAGCTCCACTTCCTGGGCCCATGCGCACAGACGCTTCCACTCGTCGGGCAGGTGAGCAGGGGTCGGAAGGAAGCGCGGCGCAGCCAGGGCAGGTGACTCGGCTTGATCGGGATGTAGCGGCCTTGAGAGGGGCATGGCGGAGGGGGCTGTTTGCAGGCGACCCGACACAGCCTATCAGACAAGCCCCGCATATGCAGGTTTAAGGCCCAATATCCAAACTCCTGTACATACTACATGCACACAGGCGGCGTACCCTCCGAAGGTTTCGGGCGCGCCACAAAACCAAAGACTCAGGCCACTTTCCGGTGGCCTTTTTCTTTGGCATGGGGTCCGTACGGAAATCTGCGCTTCCCGTCACGGCCCAGCGTTGCACGCCAAGCACGACGCCAGCCACCAGCCTCGGGATCAGTGAGTGCCATGGTGAGCCGCCTGGGCAGGGCCATATCGCATGCCCTTGTCACCAACTGCCTGTTGATCCCGGCCCGAGAGCCTGACACCGGACGCCCATGCGGGAGCCCGACGGCTCAACCTTTCTCTATCCCGTCCGTAATGCCCTGCACCCCTGCGATTGCCGCAGGAGGAAAATACAACACAGGCGGGAGGAGACCCGGCGGTGAGCAGCCCTTCATGGCAGTCCTTGAGAACACGGTTGGTGGTGGGTGCCGTGTGTGCTTCCGTTGTCTCGATCTGGATCGTCGCCCTGGGAATCGGCCGCTACGTCCGTTCGGACATGGAAGCCGCGGTCTCCGCGCAGCAGTTCTCGACGGTAGCCATCATCGCATCGGAGATCGACCGCTCCATCGGCGAGCGCAACGACATCCTGCGCCAGCTTGCCGGGCGGCTGGGTAGCTTGCCGGACCCGATCCACACCCAGCCGGTGCTCGAAGCCCAGGCAGGGCTCGAGGCCCTGTTCAACTGGGGGGTGATCGTCGTGGATGCGAATGGGCTTGCCCGTGCGAGCGTCCCCAAGCACCTGGACCGGGTAGGTACGGCCTATGGTGATCTAGCTTTCTTCAAAGCCCTGCGGACGGCCACCGCGCCGATCATCACGTCTCCCGCTATCGAACGTCCTACCGGTGCACCGGTGATCACCTTTGCAGTGCCCATGCTCGATGGAGAAGGCCGCTTTCAGGGGGCCGTACTCGGGGTCACCAATCTGCACAAACCCAACTTCCTGGATCAGATCAGTACCGCGAAATATGGACGCACTGGGGATTTCATGGTCACGGATCGCCGGACGCGTACCTACATCGCGTCCTCGGACCGTCGGCGGGTCATGTCCCAGGGACCAGCGGAGGACATCAATCCCATCTACGACCGCTACATAGACGGCCACGAGGGTTCAGGCACCGCGGTGAGCTCCCGGGGCGTGGAAGAACTCTCTTCGTCGGTCACCATCGGCCAGACCGGCTGGTTGATGCAGTCCGTGCTGCCAACCCAGGAGGCCTTTCTGGTCGCCCGGGAGATTCAGGTACGAGTACTCGTCTCCGCCGTGGTACTGACCCTGATTACGGGCGTGGTGGCCGGGTGGTGGGTACGCCGGCAGCTGCGCCCCCTCGAGAAGTCTGCGATTCTGCTGGACGAGATGCGCCAGGGCAAACGGCCCCGGGAGGCATTGCCGGTCGAGCGGGATGATGAGATCGGCCAACTGGCCAACGCCTTCAACGGGCTGCTCAAGGCCATCACGGAACAGGAGTCCCTGCTTACCCGGGTCGCGGCCACCGAGCAGGTCCGCAAGATCCTGACCCATGTGCCCGGCATGGTGTTCAAGTACCGCCAGCTTCCCGATGGCGCGGGTGCGTTTCCTTTTGCCAGTGAGGCGGTACAGAGCCTGTACGGGGTCAGCTCGGAGACAGTGGAGAGCAACGCCTCAAGCATCCGCAAGCTGCTCGTCGAAGAGGACCGCGAACGCTTTTTCCGCTCCCTCCATCAGTCGGCCCGATCCATGGAGCGCTGGCTCGTGGACTACCGTATCCAGCTGGAGAACGGGCCACTCAAGTGGCTGCACGTGGACGCGGTGCCGGAGCAGGGCGAAGAAGGCAGCACAGTGTGGTATGGCTTTGTCACCGATGTGACAGCCACCAAGACGCTGGAGCACGAGCTCGACATGCACCGGGCGCACCTGGAGGAGCTCGTCCGCAAGCGAACCGCGGAGCTCGAAACAGCGCGCAATGCCGCGGAAGCCGCCAGTATTGCCAAGAGCACCTTCCTGGCCAACATGAGTCATGAGATCCGCACACCGCTGAACGCAATCACGGGCATGGCCTACCTGATGCAGAAAGCTGGAGCGACGCCGACGCAGAGCGACCGCCTGGACAAGATCAGCGCGGCCAGCAATCACCTTCTGGAGATCATCGATTCGATTCTGGATCTTTCGAAGATCGAGGCCGGCAAACTCACCCTCTGCGCCGAACCTCTGCACCTGCCGACCCTGCTCGACAACATTGTGTCGATCATGAACGACAGAGCCGTCAGCAAGGGCATTCAACTGCGGGCGGACGCGGCCACCGACCTGCCCGGGGTCATCGGCGACGGTACCCGGCTACGGCAGGCGCTGCTCAACTACGTGGGCAATGCCATCAAATTCACCCCACAGGGTTGCGTTAGCCTAAGGGCACGCTTGGCAGCAGACGAGGGGGCCACCGTGCTGGTGCGCTTCGAGGTGGAAGACACGGGGATAGGTGTTCCGCCCGATGCAGCCCGCAAGATCTTCCACCCCTTTGAACAGGCCGATGGTTCCACAACCCGGAAATTTGGCGGGACGGGCCTGGGATTGGCGATCACCCAGCGCCTTGCCGAGCTGATGGGCGGAGAGGTTGGTGTCAGCAGTACGCCAGGCCGGGGCAGCACCTTCTGGCTGACCGCCCGACTGAAGCGCTGTGCACCGCCCGGGAGCCCTGCGGAAGGACCAGACCTGGCCCAGATCGAAGCTCGGCTGATGGCCATCAGCCCTGGTAAGACCATTCTGCTGGTGGAAGATGAACCCGTCTGCCAGATGGTGGCCGAGGAGCTCCTGTCAAACATGGGGCTTGAGGTCGACACCGCTGACGACGGCAAACAAGCCGTGCAGATGACCGCCACCAAGGTCTATGACCTGATCCTGATGGACATGCAGATGCCGAAGATGGATGGACTCACCGCCGCGCGCAGCATTCGCCAGCAGCCTGGTTGTCAGAGCGTACCGATTCTGGCCATGACGGCCAATGTCTTCAGCGAGGATCGCGTCAACTGCATGATGGCCGGCATGAACGACTTCCTTCCCAAACCGGTAGTGCCTGATCGGCTCTATGCGATGCTGCTGCGCTGGCTGGGCTAAAATCCAGGTTTAGCGCGCTCCACCACCTCCAGCCAACGACCCGCTGCTGCTGCGGCCAGGCTTGCGCTTTTTGTCTCGCTCGCCTCGGGCGGGTGCCGACTTTGCAGCTGGCTTGCTCCCGTTCTCGGCCAGCTCCAGCCATAGCAGCCCATCCACGTAGGAAATGAAATGCTGCAGGTACTCAGGCGAGGCATCACGCATCAGTTCGAGGGATTGCAGCGCAAGCAGGTGGGAGTTGAGCGGACCAGCGTTGTCGGGCACCTGTGCCAGCGCCTCGCTGAGCTGCTGGCCAACGCTGAGGTTGAGCCAGCTATCGCGAAAGAGGGCGACCGACTTCAGCTCCCCGCAGGCCGAGTCGGTGTCGCCCCCAACTCCGGGCACTGCCCCCCACGACACGTCCTGAGCCAGGGCACGTATGTGGTCTACAAGCGGCTGCAGGATACGGCGCTGCTGGCCCCCCTCAAGCCCTGCCAGCAGTTGCCGCAGGCCGCGAAAATCCCCCTCCTGGCGGAGCCGGGCCAACGTGTCAGCGGTATCGGGGTGGCGCGCCAGGGCAAAGGGGAGGATCTGGTCCACCGCACGACGGCCCTCTTCCAGGCGTGTGCAGTAGTCCTGGAGTGCCGCCGCCAGCCTCTCCTCCAGCAAACGGCGGACATCACCCTGACTCGAAGCGGCACGCCCGGCCAGAGCCTCGATGAAGCGGAAACGGACAGGATCGAAGCGGGCCCCGCCCTGCAGCTGCAAAGCCTTGAGCATGCCGCGGGAATCACCCACGGGGCGACTCCGCCGCTCCAGAGGACGTGCCTGCACCTCCCTTGGACGACTTGGGCACGGGCGCCATTTCCACCCGCCGGTTGCGGGAACGCCCCTGCGCATCGTCATTCGACGCCACCGGCTGTTCGGGGCCGAAAGCTGCCGCGAAGATGGACGACGACGGAATGCCCTCCTCGATCAACGCCCGGGTGACGGTCAGGGCTCGCTGGGCCGACAGCTCCCAGTTATCGTCAAACTGGCGATTACTGTCGCGCACCGGTCTGTCGTCGGTAAACCCACTGACCATCAGCATCTCGTCACGCGAACCAAGGTAAGCCGCCAAAGGTGCCGCCAGCGTCTTGAGGAGCGCCTGCCCTTCCGGCTGCAGCTGGTCCGAGTTGAGCGCAAACAGCACACTGCCGCTGATGCCGATGCGTCCGTTGTTCAGGGTCACCCTCCCCGAGGCCAGTGGCCCCGCCAGGGCCTGCTCTAAGGCAACCCGCCGTTGCTCCTCAAGCTTGCGCTTCTGCATTTCGGCTTCAAGGCTGGTGGCCAGTTCAAGGTGTACCCCTAACACGCCAACCAAGATCAGTACAAAAGCCCCCAGCAGGCCTGACATCAGATCGCCGAATACCGCCCAGACAGGGGCAGCATGCTCGATGCCACCATCGATCTCGTCCATGTTCACGCCCCGCCGGTCACCGCCGCAGACTTGCCAGCCATGCCCTGCAGATCCTCGACAACCTTTTTCTGCGACAGGACGCTCAGATCGATGACCTCCCGCGCCTGGGCCACGTAATAGGCGAGCTGATCATCGCTCCTTGCCATCGAGGCCGACAGCGCCCCTTCAATGCGCTGCAGCATCTCCATCAGCTTGTCGTTTGACTCACTGAACAACTGCACTGCGCACCCGAATGCTTCGCTCAGGCTCGAGACCTCGACCGCACCGCAGGCGATCTGGGCCGCGACCCCGGTCATGCGCTCCGACTCAACACCAATCCTCTCCTCAAAACGCGTGCTGGCGCGATCAAGCAACTCGGCGGAAGCAGCCACCAACGCATCAATGGCACTCCTCTGCTCGGTGGAGGCGTGATTGATCGCCTCCAGTAATGCACCGAGCGTTGTCATGATGCGGCTACGCTCCTCAAGCAAAGTGTTGTCACGAGCCATGCTCGCAGAAAGCTCCTGGCGCAGTTGGCCGATCACCTCCGCAGCAAGCTTGGGTGCCTCCGCAGCCGTTTCCATCAGGTGCGCCACCTCGTCAATGGTGCGCGTGGCCTGCGCAGCGCTACCAGCACCAATCTGGCGCGCACTCTCCTCCAGCGTCCTGAACAGCTGTTCCTGACGGGCCTGAGCCTGTTCACCGGCTTCGAGCCATGCCCGCTGCAAGGCGCTTGCCATCGAGTGCATGGTGAAACTGAGGGAATCCAGCCGATGCTGCTCCTGCTGCGCCATGGTCTCCCGCTGCGCGGAGTGGGAAGCATCCAGCGAGGTCAGAAGACGGGTCGACGCCTGTTCGAAGTTCTGGACAGTCGCTGCCAGCGCGGCCTGGGCTTCCCGCGCCATGCTCGTGCTGCTCTGCTCGTGGTGGCGCTGTGCCACAGCCCACTGCTCACCGACCCGAGCCGCAGTCTGGTCGAGACGCCCAGCCAACCCTTCAAGCTGGTTCTGCACCTTCTGCATCAGGCCTTCGTGCAGCCCCCTGGTCTCGCCCACCAAGGTGGTCAGGGTGGTGGCCGTATCCGTCTGCAAGGCCGCATGGGTGCGATCCACCGTTGCCAGCAAAGCCTCTGAGTGCTGCGCAAAGGCTTCGCCGTGGGCTGCAAGCGACGCCCGCAGATCCTGGCTCAGGGTGCTGCTGACCTGCTCATGCCTTGCCAAGGCCCGCGTCCATGTATCGGAAACCGTGTTGACGGCGCCGTCGAAGCGCTGCGAAACGCCATCGAGTTGAGCGCCAACGGTGCTGGCCAGCTTTTCATACAGTGTGGCCGTCTCCTGAGCAATCCCGGACATGGTGACCTCCACAACCGGTCGGATGGTGTCGCCAGCAATGCGCGCGCTTTCACTCAGACTACGTCTGAGCGAAGCATCCACCGACGCAGCGAGCTCGCCGTAGCGAACTCGTGCTTCCTGCTGATAGTTCTCCTGACTGGCAAGCAAGCGCTCACCCAGGTTCTGGCTGTGACGCTCCATCTGAGCCATCATCGCCTCCAGCTTATCCACCACGATGGGCAGGGCGTTGGCCTGCATCTGCAGGGCCTTGAAAGTCTCCTGGCGCTGATGAATCAGGGAAAACCGCCTGAATGCCGTGGCAATTCGGGTATCCAGCAATTGGGAAGCCTGCAAACGTTCGCGACGACAGAGCGTGGACATGAGGCCAAGCATGGCGGATCCCGCCACCCCAGCCACCGACGTCCCGAAGGCCACCCCAAGCCCCTTGACTGGCGCAGCCAGCGACGCGCGGATAGTCTGCAGGTCAGTTGTGCTCTCCAGAGCCAAGACCGCACCATTGAGCGTCACAACCATGCCGAGAAAGGTCCCCAGCATCCCCAGCAAGACTAGAAGGCCAACCAGATACGGGGTTACCGACGGCCCCGGCAGACCGACTCGCTCCCCCTCTATACGCAAACGCACCGCGTTGTGCAGGGAAGGATGAACAGTGGCAAGCCAGCTGTCCAGGATCGGTAGATCTTCCGGAACAGAGGTCAGCGCCTGCCTAAGGGAAGCCGTAGCCTGGTGAAAACGCCTCAACTCCAAGGCGCCCACGATGTAGACCACGCCGATCAACAGGGTCATGAGCAGGGCCAGGTGGCTGCCCCCAAAGTAGCCCACACCCACCCAGGCAACGGCCATCAGGCCGACCAAAAAGGCGACCAAACACATTCTGTTGTTCATTGCTGCTCTGTAACCCCTTTACCAAGCGCATCCATCAGCCCGAATACCGGTTGCAGACGTAAATCCAGTTCTGCTATCAGTACCGCCTGAACATCCCGGCAGAACCCAGGAAGCCAGCCTCCAAATGGCGCTTCCTGTATTGAATCCTCCGCGATCACAGATCCCCGAGTCAGGAGCAAATGCTCGAAGTGCTTCCGGAGAAGCACAGGCAGAAGCGCCAGCAGGCTCCGCTCCCGTGCGGCAAGAGATTGCTCAAGCACGCTGTCCAGTGCCGCCAAACGTCTTCCGGAAGCAGAGCGTTCAGCCAAAGCCGCCCGCACCTGTGCCCGTAAGCCGCCGAGTGCAGACTGCATGCTTCGCTGATGGGTGAGATACGCTCGGTGATACGGCAAGAACTCGCCCTCGACATCGGAGGACAAATTTGCCCCATCAGCCGCCTCGTGTAGATCCAGTTGGGTGTCAGTGCGAATTGCCTCGATGAGCGAATCCCGAACACGGCGCAGTTCTTCTTGTGGCGAGCGCGCCCCTACCGCGGGGCTTCGACTGGCGCCATCTGACAAGTCACCATGCAGCACCGAGTACAGCGAGATTGCATCCTTGAAATCCAGCCATTGAGCCAACCGTTCACCGAAGGATTGTCTCGAGTCAGCAATATCTGCCACAGCCAGTCCCTCAAGGACACGTATTAGCCTGGAACTATGAAACTGCGCACGTGAGACTTCTCGCGCCATACTTGAAACAGGCATCCAAAAAATGGCCAAGGCTACTACAAAAAAACTGTATGGAATTGGTGCTGAAGTGATGGCTGTGAGCTTACGGCGGCGGTGATGTATGTCTTTTAAAGACACAAACCCCCTGTCACCGTTGATGTGCAGGGGGTTTGATGGGGTAAGTCTGACGATGACCTACTTTCACGCACGAGTGTGCACTATCATTGGCGCGGTCTCGTTTCACGGTCCTGTTCGGGATGGG
>NZ_JAQVCN010000039.1 GCF_028689785.1 Zoogloea sp.
ATGGCCCGGGCCACTACGCCCAACAACGAGGCCGGATATACGTGAGCAATCGATCCCCCCTTGTTATCCAACATTCGCGCTGGCAAAACGGGAGGAGTCCATATACGAATGAATTCGACCCCACGGGAGGCAGCCCTCCCAGGCTGCGCCTTGCCTCATCGTTCCGCACCATTCCGGCGCATGGTGTGTCACGGCAGTGCATGCGCCGGCCGTGATTTCCGCGGTTTTACAGGGGGTTCTCTGTGGCATGGAACTCGCTTGTAAAAAATTGACCATATGGTCAGGTTTTTCAGGAGCGAGCCATGGCGTCCCACATCGTTCTGACTTCCCATCCCCGGGGTACCGGCAGCCGGCAGGCCCCGGCGGTTGATTGGGGGGCGGCCAGTGCCCGGGTGCGGGGGCCGCTGGTGGCCGGGCTTGCCGAGCCGGCCATGCGCAACGTGATCGGCACCCACTCGGGCTCTTATGCGGTGTACCGGGCACTGGCCGTGGCGGCCGGCAACCTGCAGCGCGATCACCGCCCCGACCTGACCAACACCGTGCCGGCGGCGGCCATCGGCCCCCATCCCCAGTGGGGCGATCCGGGGCGCATCGTGTCCCTGGACCCGTGGGGGCACCGGGTGGCCCACGAGTTTGCGGCGGAGATCGCTGCGGGCATGGACATCCGCCCGACCATCGCCATCACCACCGCCCACATCAACATGCCCGAGCTGCGCGACGCCATCGAGGCCGGGCGCGTGGTGCCGGATGGCGACATCCTGGAGGCCAACGGCGACGTGCGGGTGACCAAGGCGGCCATCGACCCGGTGTGGTACCTGCCCGGGGTGGCGGCGCGTTTCGGCATTGCCGAGCCGGCCCTGCGCCGGGCCCTCTTCGAGCAGACCGGAGGCATGTTCCCCGAGCTGGTGACCCGCCCGGACCTGAAGGTCTTTCTGCCGCCCATCGGTGGCATGACCCTGTATTTTTTCGGCGATGTGAGCCTGCTAGGCCACCCCGATACCCGCATCGCCTGCCGGGTGCACGACGAGTGCAATGGCTCGGACGTGTTCGGTTCGGACATCTGTACCTGCCGGCCCTACCTGGCCCATGGCATCGAGGTTTGCGTCGAGATGGCCCAGCAGGGCGGCGTGGGGCTGGTAATCTACAACCGCAAGGAAGGGCGTGCGCTGGGCGAGGTGACCAAGTTCCTGGTATATAACGCGCGCAAACGCCAGTATGGCGGCGACCGGGCCGAAACCTATTTCGAGCGTACCGAATGCGTGGCCGGTGTTCAGGACATGCGCTTCCAGGAGCTGATGCCCGATGTGTTCCACTGGCTCGGCATCACCCGCATCGACCGCTGGGCCTCCATGAGCAACATGAAGCATGGCGCCCTGACGGCGGCGGGCATTGCCGTGGTCGAGCAGGTGGCGATCCCCGATGAACTGATTCCGGCCGATGCCCGTGTCGAGATGGACGCCAAGACGGCGGCCGGCTACTTTACCCCGGTGGCGCCCCCCAGCGCCGCCGAACTGGCCCTTGCCAAGGGCAGGGAGCTTCACGCATGAATGTTTTGACCGAGCGCCCCGCCCCCGGCTGGCACACCCCGGTGCCTGCCGGGCACCCGGCAGCCGGCCTGCTCACGGCGCGGGCGGTGCGCAGCCGCTGCAGCATCGTGATGGCCCAGGTGGAGTCCGGGCGCTCGCCGTTTTTCACCTGGCACGCCGAGTGCCTGCCCTTGTGTGCCGAGTACGTGGCTCACACCATCCGCCTCAACTACCCGGATCTGAACGTGCCCTACCATGCCCGCTGGCGCCATTTCGAGGCCGGCGGGGTAGACCGCTGGGGCGCCCTGCTGGCCCGCGCCGGCCTGGCCGGTGACCCCATCGAGGCGGCCCGGGTGGCGGTGGACCTGGTGATCCCCAGCGTGCTGCTGGATGCCGGCGCCGGCCCCGACTGGCACTACCGGGACGCAGACAGCGGCCAGCGCCTGAGCCGCTCGGAGGGCCTCGGCGTGGCCAGCCTGGCGCTGTTTGCCGGGGGTGCCCTGTCGGCCGATGCAGCCCGGCCCCTGCGCTGCGACGCCAGCGCCCTGATCAATCTGGCACCGCAGACCCTGGCCGATGCCTTCCAGGTCGGCCCGTCCAACCCGCTGGTCGGGCTGGACGGTCGCCTGGCCCTGCTGCAGCGCCTCGGCGCGGTGATGGCCGCCACGCCGGCAGTGTTCGGCACGCCAGGCCGGGCCGGCGGGCTGGTGGACTATCTGCGTGCTCACGCCATGGGCGGGCGGGTGGCGGCGTCCTTCATCCTCGAAACCCTGCTGCGCGCCCTGGGCCCCGTCTGGCCCGGCCGCCTGACCCTGAAAGGGGTGTCCCTGGGCGACTGTTGGGGCCACCCAGGGCCGGAAGACGGCCTGCTGCCCTTCCACAAGCTCACCCAGTGGCTCACCTATTCCCTGCTCGAACCCCTGGAGGCCGCCGGCCTGAGCATTACCGGCCTGGACGAGCTGACCGGCCTGCCGGAATACCGCAACGGCGGCCTGCTGCTGGACTTCAAGCTGATCCAGCCTCGGGACCAACGTTTCTGGACCCACCCGTGGACGGTGGATGCCCCTTCCATCGTCGAATGGCGGGCGCTCACGGTGATCGGCCTCGACCGCCTCGCCGATGCCGTGCGCGATGAGCTGGGAGTGAGTGCCGAGGCCTTTCCCCTGGCCCGGGTGCTGGAAGGGGGCACCTGGTCGGCTGGCCGGCGTATCGCCGCCCAGCGCCGCCCCGGGGGTGGGCCTCCGCTCCACATCGTCAGCGACGGTACTGTCTTTTAGAAACCCTACGTGCCGGAGGACACCATGACCGCCCCCCTCACTGTCATCGACCACCCCCTGCTGCAGCACAAACTGTCCATGGCCCGCAGTGCCGACACCACCACCGACAACTTCCGCCGTCTGGTGCGGGAGATCGCCGCCATGCTGGCCTACGAGGTGACCCGCGACCTGCCCACCGAGATGATCAAGGTCACCACCCCGGTGGCGGATTGCGAGGTGCCGGTGATCAGCGGCAAGAAGCTGTGTCTGGTGTCCATCCTGCGGGCCGGCAACGGCATGCTCGACGGCATGATCGATCTGCTGCCCGGCGCCCGGGTGGGGCACATCGGCCTGTACCGCGACCCGGAAACCCTGGAGGCCATCGAGTACTACTTCAAGCTGCCCGAGGATGTGGAAGACCGCCTGGTGATCGTTGTTGACCCCATGCTGGCCACCGGCAACTCGGCCGGCGCGGCCCTGTCGCGGCTCAAGGAGGCGGGCGTCTCCAGCCTCAAGTTCGTGTGCCTGCTGGCGGCGCCCGAGGGCATCGCCGCCCTCCAGGCGGCCCATCCGGATGTGCCCATCACCACCGGTGCGGTGGACAGCCACCTCAACGAGCACGGCTACATCGTGCCCGGCCTGGGCGATGCGGGAGACCGCATCTTCGGCACCAAATGACGGCAGCGGCGCCTGTGCCGCGGGAGGACGGGCGGGGCGGGCGCATCCGCCAGCAGCAGGAGGGCGCCATCCTCCAGGCCGCCGAGCAGGTGTTCGCCCGGGCCGGCTTCCAGGGCGCCACCATGGCCGAGATCGCCCTGCGCGCCGGCCTGCCCAAGTCCAACCTGCATTACTACTTCGGCACCAAGGCCGAGGTCTACCGCGCCGTGCTCGGCCACATCCTGCGCCTGTGGCTGGCCGAGACCGACAGCATCACCCCCGACGCCGACCCCCGCGAGGCCCTGGGCCATTACATTGCGGCCAAGATGCGCCTCAGCGCCGAGCGCCCCGATGCCTCCCGGGTGTTTGCCAACGAGCTCCTCCACGGCGCCCCCGAGATCGGCGACTATCTGCGCGGCGAGCTGCGCGCCCTGGTGGCCGACAAGGCCCAGGTGATCGAGGGCTGGATTGCCGAAGGGCGCATGGCCCCGGTGGACCCGGTGCATCTCTTCATCAGCCTGTGGGCGCTGACCCAGACCTACGCCGATTTCGAGACCCAGGTGTGTGCCGTGCTCGGCCGCACGGCGCTGGGGCCCGATGATTACCGGCGTGCCACGGCCCACGTGCAGGCCCTGGTGCTGCGCGGCTGCGGGCTTTGATCCAATCACACAGCGAGGAATGACGCCGTGTTCGACCTGATCCTGCGCCAGTGCACCCTGCCCGATGGCCGCGCCGGCATCGACATCGGTATCCGCGACGGCCGCATCGTGGCCGTGGAGGCGGGGCTGGCGGCCACAGCCGGCGAAGTCATCGACGTGGCCGGGCAACTGGTCACTCCGCCCTTCGTGGATGCCCATTTCCATATGGACGCCACGCTGTCCTACGGGCTGCCGCGGGTCAATCAGAGCGGTACCCTGCTGGAGGGCATCGCCCTGTGGGGCGAGCTGAAACCCCTGCTCACCCAGGAGGCCCTGGTGGAGCGCGCCCTGGCCTATTGCGACTGGGCCGTGGCCAAAGGCCTGCTGGCCATCCGCAGCCACGTGGACGTGTGCGACCCGCGCCTGCTGGCGGTGGAGGCCCTGCTGCACGTGAAGGAGAAGGTGCGCCCCTATATCGACCTGCAGCTGGTGGCCTTTCCCCAGGACGGTGTGCTGCGGGCGCCCGGGGCGCTGGACAATCTCAAACGCGCCCTCGCCATGGGTGTGGATGTGGTGGGCGGCATTCCGCACTTCGAGCGCACCATGGCCGACGGTGCCGAGTCGGTGCGCATCCTGTGCGAGCTGGCGGCCGAACTCGGCCTGCCGGTGGACATGCACTGCGACGAGTCCGACGACCCGCTGTCGCGGCACATCGAGACCCTGGCCTTCCATACCCGGCGCCTGGGGCTGCAGGGGAGGGTGGCGGGTTCTCACCTCACCTCCATGCATTCCATGGACAACTACTACGTCTCCAAGCTGCTGCCCCTGATCGCCGAGGCCGGCGTGGCTGCCATCGCCAACCCCCTCATCAACATCACCCTGCAGGGCCGCCACGATACCTACCCCAAGCGCCGTGGCATGACCCGGGTGCCCGAGCTGCTGGCGGCCGGCGTGCCGGTGGCCTTCGGCCACGACTGCGTGATGGACCCGTGGTATTCCCTGGGCAGCGGCGACATGCTGGAGGTGGCCGCCATGGGCCTGCACGTGGCCCAGATGACCGGCCAGGACGGCATGCGTGCCTGCTTCGCGGCCGTCACCGAGACCCCGGCGCGCATCCTCGGGCTACAGGGCTACGGCATCGCCCCCGGCTGCCGCGCCGATCTGGTGGTGCTCCAGGCCGGCGACCTCATCGAAGCCCTGCGCCTGCGCGCCCCCCGCCTGCTGGTGCTGCGGGGCGGCCAGATCATTGCCCGTACTCCCCCGGCTGTTGCCACCCTGGATCTCCCCGGCAGGCCTGGAAGCGTCGATTTCCGTCGCCCCTGCGGAAGAGGCACGATCGACGGTCAGGCGACGCGTTGAACGGAGGGAGGCAGGATGAATTCGACCCCGCGGGGTGAGGCGCCTTCCACCTTGCCGTAGCGGGGAGTTGTCCCTCGCCTACAGGGTCATCATGTCCTTGGTGCACTCACCGATGTAGGTGGAGTTCATGATGATCTGCATCTCGAGATCCTGGCCGCCCTTGTGCACCATCTGCCGGATCTCGGACTTCATTTTGCGCGGTGCCACGGTGTTGTTGATCTGCATGTCCACCGAATTGCCGTCGGCCATCACGCAGTTCATCTTCCACGATGCGGCATTTTCCGCGCGCTTGGGGTCGGAGATGCTGCACTTGGCTCCCTTCTTCTCCATCTTGTCCTGATCGATGCCAGGGGTGAGGTAGGGGTCTTTGGCCAGAAAGGCTTTGGTCAGACAGACTTTGGTCGTGGATTCGGTGAGGGTCTTGGGCGGCGTGCCCGGGTTCTCGCGGGCGGTGATGACGGCCTTCATCTCCCAGCCGCCGGGCTGCACGGTGTTATTGGCTGCGGCGGCGAGGGGCAGCGCAGCCAGGGTGGCTAGGGTCAGGTGGGCAAGGCGGATGGGGCGGGTGATCGTGGTCATGGGGAGCTTCCTGGATAGGCTGTTGGAGTGACGACGGCATGGTGCCACGGATGGCCTTTGCGGACAGCGGATCCTTGCATCGGCAGGGGGGGCGGCGGACTCAGGCGCCGTCGCTGGCAGGGCCTTCGCGCAGGGCCTCGTAGCGTTGCTCCAGCTCCCGCCGCAGCTCCTTGCGGGCCAGCGCTGCCTGATGGCGGCGCTTTTCGTCGGGGGTGAAGGGGCGCAGGGGCGGTACGCTGACCGGCTTGCGGTCCTCGTCCACCGCCACCATGGTGAAGAAGCAGCTGTTGGCGTGGCGGACCACCTGGGTACGGATGTCTTCGGCAATCACCTTGACGCCGATCTCCATGGAGGAGTTGCCGGTGTAATTCACCGAGGCCATGAAGGTCACCAGCTCGCCCACGTGGATGGGCTGGCGGAACATCACCTGGTCGACGGAGAGGGTGACCACGTAGCAGCCGGCATAGCGCGCGCCACAGGCATAGGCCACCTGGTCGAGGAGCTTGAGAATGGCGCCGCCATGCACGTTGCCGGAAAAGTTGGCCATGTCGGGGGTCATCAGCACGGTCATGCTGAGCTGATGGGCGGGGAGAGTCATCGGGGGCTCCTGGGCAGGATTCGGGGAGGGGAACCCGATGATTGTGGATGCCGCGATTCAGGTCAATCGCCTTGGCGATTGAGACGCCCCCGGGGCCGCGCCGTCCTTATCCCAGGGCGGTCAGCGCGATCACCCCATGGAGCCCGAGTGCGATCAAGAGGGCAAGAATCCGGATCAGGGATGCGATCACCAGGTTCATGTGCTCGGCGGTCGGGTGCAGTCGGGTGATCCACCGGGTGCCGTGGCGGAGCAGGCGTCCGATGCGGGTCTTGCCGGCAGCCTTCCGCAGTCGCGGTGCGAGGGGGTGCGGTGCCCAAGGATCGAAGCCTGGACGGGCGTCGGCCGGGCGCGCGGGGCGCCGGACGAAGAGGGCGTGGCGGTGCGGCTCGACGCAGTGGGCCAGGGCCGCCGCGCTGGGGCGTGAGGGGTGGAGACCGGCTGGGCCCGGGCGAAGGCGGATGGCCGAGAGGCGGGGGCGGCAGAAGGGCGGGCGGACGGACATGGCGGAGGGCTCGAAGGGTTCCGCAGCGGGGCGCAGGCGCCGCGGAAGCGCTTTATCTTGCCGCCAAGATGCGCCGGGCGGCCTGCTTATGTGTTTTTCTGCTTTACATATCCATTAAACAGAAAAGCGTCTTTGCCCTTCAACCTGCTATGGGCGCCAGTGCTTGGCGGGCGGCATGCTTGTCCTGCGGCTCGGCATTTGGCATGGGTTAGAATGCCTGCCCCCCGGTTTTCGGGTCACTTTCCGCGCCGCGAGACAGCGCTGCGTTGGCGCTGCGCGGGAATCTTCAGTCTGGGCTTGCATGCATAGTGTTACTCGGTCCCATCGCATCAGCGCCATTGATACCCTGCGCGGGCTCGTGATGGCCCTGATGCTGGTGGATCATGTTCGTGAGTTCTTCTTCCTGCACAGGCAGGTGGCCGACCCGATGGTGGTCGGCGAGACGTCGCCGGAGCTGTTCTTCACCCGGCTGGCAAGCCATTTCTGTGCCCCGGTGTTTGTCTTCCTGACCGGGCTCGGGGCCTGGTTTCATGGCAGCCGCGAAGGGGCGACGCGGCAGGGCACGGCGGCCTACCTGGCAAAGCGCGGCCTGCTGATGATTGCCCTTGAACTGACGCTGGTCAGTTTCGCGTGGAGCTTCACCTTTCCGCCGACGATCCTCTACCTGCAGGTGATCTGGGCCATCGGGCTCTCCATGCTGGCCCTGGCGGCCCTGTTGTGGCTCCCGGTGCGGGGGCAGGTGGCCCTGGGGCTGCTGATCATCGGCGGGCACAACCTGCTCGACAGCGTCCATTTTGCGGTGGGCAGCGCGGCCCATGTGCCCTGGGCGATCCTCCACGACCGGAGCATGATCGCCCTGGGCGAGGGTCTGCGTGTCCGCACGTCCTACCCGGTGCTGCCCTGGATCGGCGTGATCCTCCTTGGCCATGCGGCGGGTTCGCTGTACCGGTCGGAGGTGCTGCCCGAGCAGCGCCAGCGCTACCTGGCGCTGATGGGTGCAGGGGCCCTGGCCGGGTTCTTCCTGCTGCGCTTTCTCAACGTCTATGGCGACCGTGCCTGGGTGGAGGGGGGGACGGGTCTCGCGACGGCGATGTCCTTCCTGAACGTCACGAAGTACCCGCCCTCGCTGCTTTTCCTGCTGCTCACGCTGGGCGTCGGCATGCTGGCCCTGAGCCTGCTCGAACGCAGCCGGGCGTGGAATGTGCTGGCCTGCTTCGGCCGCGTTCCGCTGTTCTTCTACCTGCTGCACATCTTTGGGCTGCACCTGCTCTACCTGATTTTCATGGCGGTGCTGGGGCGCACCCAGGGCGATCGCTATGGCTTTGTCGAGGTGTGGCCGATCTGGGTGGTGGCCGGGGCTGCGCTGGTGGTCCTCTACCTGCCGTGCCGCTGGTTTGCGGGCGTGAAGCAGCGCAGTGGCGCGGGCTGGGCGAGTTATTTCTGAGATGAAGCAGCGCCTTTCCGCCCCCCTGAAGGGCCTCGGAAGGTCGATCTCCGGTGTGCGGAGATTCCCGCTCGCCTGCCTCATCGTGCTGGCCATGCTGGCGGCCACGCTGCTGCCGGTGTCCCACGCCTACCTGCACCTCCATGGGGGCGGTGATGGTCCGGTGGCCGACTGCGTCCCGGCTGGGGGCTCCCCCTTGCCATGGGGCGCGGACGATCCCTGCCCGACCGCGCCGCGCACCCACGCCGACCACTGCCCCCTGTGCCTGCACCTGGCCCAGCCCCTGCTGCCAACGGCCGACATCCCCGGTTTCAAGGCGGTGGCGGGGTACGGGGCATTCATCTTCCCCCTGGCCTTGCGTGCACCCGCCGGGCGGACCCCCTGGCTGATACCGGCCCCCCGCGCCCCACCCGCGTCTTTCTCCTGATCCGTCCTTCCAGTACCCGCCCTTTCCTCATCGCCCTGCCGCCTATCGGCATGCCGGGGGGAGAGGGTGTCGATCATCGGGCAGCCTTTGCCCAGGAGAAAGTTTGCGCTCATGAAAACGAAACTGCTGTCACTGGCGGTGTCATCCGCCCTGTCGTCCCTGTATTCCCCAGGCCATGCTGCCGCACCCGACAGCGACTCGGCCATCGTGCTCGGCGAGGTCGCCGTCCGCAGCCAGGCCAGCGGCCCTCTGCCGACCCAGAGCATCCTGAGTTCCGTCGATATCCTCGGCGGCGACAAGGTGCAGGACAAAAACGTCATGAACAGTTGGGAGCTGATCGGGCAGATGCCCGGCATCCAGCTCACTGAAACCCGCATGGGCGCCGAGTCGGGCAAGGCGACCTTCCGGGCCTTCAATGGCGAGGGTTACATCAACGGCATCAAGGTGCTTATCGACGGCATCCCCAGCAACGTCAATAGCGGCAACCAGCGCTTCATCGACATGATCTTCCCCCTCGACATCGAGTACATCGAAGTCGTGCGGGGGACCAACGACCCGCGTTATGGCCTGCACAACATCGGCGGCAACATCAATCTCGTGACCCGCCAGGGCGGCAACTACACCGACGGCCGCCTCAGCGTTGGCAGCTTCAATACCCGGGAGCTGCAGGTGGCGCTGGGGCGGGAGTCTGACGGCTGGTCCCAGAGCTACTTTTTCGCCAAGCAGGATTCCGATGGCCACCGGGACCACTCCGAATCGGAGAAGTACTCGGCGAGCGCCAAGTGGTTCTACACCCCGGCTGGCGCCGACCTCACCGCCGGCGTGATCGTGCGGGCCTACAGCCATCAGGCGGAGGAGGCGGGCTTTCTGACCGCCCGCGAGATGGCCGCCAGCCGCAGCCAGTCTCCGGCGAAGAACGCCCGGGATGGCGACGACCGGGACATGAAGCACATCAGCGCCCACCTCGACTGGCAGATCAACCCCGCCACCGCCCTCAGCACCAAGCTCTACTTCAACACCTACGCGGATGACCGCAAGGTGACCTTCACCAGCAATCCGGCGGGTTCCGCCCCCCGCCAGCGCCGCATGTGGGATGAGGACCAGACCGGCCTGATGAGCACCCTGACCTGGCGTGCCAGCGACGCCCTGGTGATCGATGGTGGCGTCAACGTGGAGCACCAGGATAACCGCTACCGGCGCTATCGCTACGCGTACGCCAGCCCCACCGACTTTTCCACGCCGGCCTCCACCTCGAACGATGACAGCTACACCCTGCGCAACCTGGGGGCCTATGTGCAGGCCGTCATCAAACCCATCGACTCCCTGAAGATCATCCCCGGCTTTCGCGCCGACAAGTTCTCCGGTCGCACCGAACTCCACTCCACCGGGGTCACGGCACCGCTGCAGGACTACGGCTGGATCAGCCAGCCCAAGTTCAGTGTGGTGTATGGCATGACGCCCGCGGCCAGCATCTATGCCAACTGGGGCCGAAGCTTCCAGATCCTCACCGGTTCGCGGGCGCCGGCCTACCTCACCGCAGGCCAGGCCGAGTTCAGGCCGTCCATCAACACCGGCAAGGAGATCGGGGTCAAGCTCAAGCCCCTTGCCGACACGGAAGTCCGGGTGGCCGTGTGGCAGCAGGACGCCACCGACGAAGTGGCCAACATGCCGAGCACCGGCACCACCGTCGGCCTTGGGCAGACGCGGCGGAAAGGGGTGGACTTCCAGGTTAGCGGCCGGGTCAGCGAGTCGCTCCGGCTGTGGCTCTCCCACTCCCTGCAGGAGGCCACGGTGCAGCGCGCCTTCACCGCCGGCGGTGTGTCCCTCGCCGGGAAGGAGGTCTTCTCGACGCCGCGCTACATCTCCAACGTCGGCGCCGAATACCAGGCCACCGAAAAGTGGCGGTTCAGCCTCCAGGGGCGCGCCCAGGGGAGCTATTACATCGACGACCTGAACGCCAAGGGCAAACACGGCGGCTTCGTGCTCTTCGATACTTCCGTGCGCTACGCCCTGACGAAGGCCGCCAGCCTGGATCTGCAGTTGAAGAACCTGACCGACCGCAAGTATGAGTACGTCTGGTACGACAACTTCTTCTGGCCGGCGGGCAGCGAGCAGCCCATGTATTCGCCGGGGCCGGGGCGGTCGGCCTATCTGTCCCTCAACCTGAAGATGTAAATGCGCCTTCCGGCCCGCTGCTGCCGTCCCGGGACAGCCGCAGCGGAGATCTGTGGGCGCGACGTGTGGTGGGCGACTTCAGTCGCCCACCACACGTCGATCACCGGCATGCCCTTGATCGAAGTCCGCGGATGGCTCAAGTCGCCCCGACTGGAAGAGCCTGGGGTGCCTGCAGCGAGGCGCTTGATTACGGGCCGCGTCCACAAAAATCGGCCCCCGTTTCCGGGGGCCGCCGCAGGTGCCAACCTTGCTGGGAGAAAGCTTGAATCAGAACACCCGATTCACCGAGGCGATCCACGTCCCGGCGTTCATGTCCTTGGTGGTGCCATTGCCGGCCACGCTGGGGTAGTTCTTCCAGTAGTCGGCGCCGACGGTGGTGGTGTAGGCCAGGCCGAGGGTCCAGGCGCCGGGCAGGGTCTTGGTCACGCCCACCTTGTAGTCGCTGTAGTCCAGGCCCTTGGAGTTGGCGATGGTCTGGCGGCCGGCGTGGAGGGTGGCGGTCCAGGTGGGGAGGAATTCGTAGGCGATGTTCGCCTCGATGTACCAGGAGCCGGTGGTGTCCTTGCCGGTGACGCCCGCGTTCGGCTTGTTGGGGAAGGCGCCGAAGCCGGCGTTGTTGCTGGTGAAGCCAAAGTAGCCCACGTCGGTGAGGGCGCGGGAGTACTTGACGTTCAGCCACTGCCAGGTCCCCGACAGATAGAGCTCGGTGGTGTCGTAGGTCTTGCTGGCGTAGCTGCCGGCGGGGGTGATCTTGTCGTAGTTGGCCTTCGGGAAGATGAACTGCAGCAGGCCCACGTCGTAGCTGAAGTCACCCACCGCGCCCCGGTAGCCGCCGTAGAGGTCGATCTCCACATTGGCGTTGGCGTAGAGGTTGGCGCTGGTGTTGGACATCCAGGCGCCGGCATAGAAGCCGGAGGCGTGGGCGTAGTCCACGCCGCCCTGGATGGCCGGGTTGCCCCAGGTCTGGCGGATGCCGCGGAACACGTATTCCGAAACCAGGCCGATGTTGGTGGTGAGCTCCGGCGCGGCGGCCGGGGCTTCTTCCGCGAAGGCGGGGGCGACGAGGGCGGGCAGGCCGATCAGCAGGCCGGTTCTCACTGTCCGAAGTGCGGTTTTCATTGGAGGTGCCTCTGGGTGTTGGGGTGAGGCCATTTCACGCGCACCCGCGAGCTCCCTCAATTCCCCCTGCGACCTACTCCCAAAGTCGAATTGTTCGCCACGGCCCGGCGGCGGACAGTGCAGCCATATCGCTATTGGCGGTGTGGTTTTTATTCGACCTTGAGGAGAACGCAGATGAACACGACGACAGTGGATGCCGTGGCAAGCGGCATCGGGAGCGGCGGCGCCAGCGCGACGCTCCATCGCAAGATCGGCTGGGCGGGCGCCTTCTGGGTGGCCAGCGGGGTTCCGGCCCTGGTCCTTTTTTCCATCGGCTCCATCGCCGCCACGGTGGGCAAGCCCTCCTGGGCGGTGTGGATCATTTCCATCGCCTTCGGCTTCCTGCAGTCCTTTTCCTACGCTGAGATCGCTGGCCTCTTTCCGCACAAATCGGGCGGTGCGTCGGTGTATGGGGCGGTGGCCTGGGTGCGCTACAGCAAGATGCTGGCGCCCCTGTCGGTGTGGTGCAACTGGCTGGCCTGGTCGCCGGTGCTGGCCATCGGCTCGGGGCTGGCGGCGGGCTACATCCTGTCCATCCTGTTTGCGCCGGATGCAGCCATCAACACCTGGCAGATCACCCTGCTGGACCTCTCCGGCATCAAGGCAGGGCTGTCCCTGCGCATCAACGCGACCTTCGTGCTGGGGGCGGCGGTGCTGCTGGCGGCCTTTGCCATCCAGCACCGGGGCATCCTGCAGGCGGCGCGCATGCAGATGGTGCTGGGGGTTGCCGCGCTGGCGCCGCTGATGCTGATCGGCCTGTGGCCGCTGCTCTCGGGGGATGTGCCCTCCGCCAACCTGACGCCCCTCTACCCCCTGGCCAAGGACGCCGGCGGTGCGGTGATCGACGGCGCCTGGGACATGGCCGGGCTGACCCTGATCGCCGGCGGCCTGTTCATGGCGGCCTGGTCCACCTACGGCTTCGAAACGGCGGTGTGCTACACCCGCGAGTTCCGCAACCCGCGCACCGACACCTTCAAGGCCATCCTGTATTCGGGCCTGCTGTGCATCTTCGTGTTCACGGTGGTGCCCCTCGCCTTCCAGGGCAGCTTGGGCCTTGGCCAGCTGGTCACGCCCGCGGTGCTGGATGCCGCCGGCAATGTGGTCACTCCGGCGGTTTATGACGGCATCCTGTCGCCGGACATCTACAGCGGCATGGGTGTGGCCCAGGCCATGGCCCACATGCTGGGTGGTGGCCCGCTGATTGAGCATGTGCTGATGGCCATGCTGGTGCTGGCCCTGGTGCTGTCCATCATGACCTCCATGGCGGGTTCCTCGCGCACCCTGTACCAGGCCTCGGTGGATGGCTGGCTGCCCAAGTATCTGTCCCATGTGAATGCCAACGGTGCGCCGATCCCGGCCATGTGGACCGACCTGGGCTTCAACCTGATCCTGCTGCTGATGTCCGACTACGTCTTCGTGCTGGCCATTTCCAACGTCTGCTACATCCTCTTCAACTTCCTCAACCTCAACGCCGCCTGGATCCACCGGATCGACCGCCCGAGCTGGCCGCGCCCCTTCAAGGCGCCCACCTGGCTGATCGCCATCGGCACCGTGCTGGCCTTCGTCAATCTGGCGCTGATGGGCATGGGCGCCGACATCTGGGGCGCGGGCACCCTGGCCACCGGCCTGCTGGCGGCGGCGATGATCCTGCCGGTGTTCTTCTACCGTCACTACATCGTCGACAAGGGTGAATTCCCCGCCGCGATGCAGGAAGACATGCACCTGGGCAGCGAAGCGGGCGTTGGCACCCGCGCCGGCATCCTGCCTTACCTGACCCTGGCCGGCGGTGCGGCGCTGATCGCCATCGCCCACGCCATGGCCGTGCTCTGAGGAGGCTCGCGATGCTGCACTCCGACATCAAGAGCCGCCCGGTCTACCGGGCCCTGGAGCCCGACCTCTCCGCCGCCGGCCACCTGCTGGTGATCGAGACGGCCACCCTGCAGCCCGGCGGGCTGGCCAGCCTGGCCGATGCCTTCGCCCCGGTGGCGGCAAAGCTGCACACCTGGCTGGTGGGCGAGGCGCAGGCCGTGCCCGGCCTCGGCAAGCCCTGGCACCTGCCCGCGGTGGCCGACGTGGTGGACGCCCTGGCCTGTGCCACCCGGGGCTACGGCATCGGCGACCGGCTGTATGTGCAGGGCACCGAGCCCTTTCTGTGGTCGGTGGCCACCGCCGCGGCCATCGTCGGCTTCGGCCCCGACCAGATCCGGCTGTGTCATGCGGGCAGCCTGCAGCGCCGGGTGTGGTGCACCCACTGCCACGGCTTCACCGAGCCGGTCACCACCAACGTGGTGCCCTGTGCCGGCTGTGGCCGCCACCTGCTGGTGCGCGACCACTTCTCCCGCCGCCTGGGCGCCTTCATGGGTGTGATGGTGGATACCGAAGCGCCTGGCGAGGTTCCGGCCATCGAGGAGGTCTTCGCATGATCGGCGACACCCTCCTGTTGCAGGTGGCGGCGGTGACCGACATCGCCCCCGGCCTGCGTCACCTGCGCCTGGTGGCGGCCGACGGCGGCAAGCTGCCCCCGGCGGCGGCCGGTGCCCACGTCCAGTTTGTGCTGGAAGGCGCGGCGCGCACCTGGCGCAACGCCTACTCCCTGGTCAGCCGGCCCGGAGCCCGGGATGCCTGGGAGATCATCGTGCGCCGGGTGCCCACTTCCCGCGGTGGTTCGGCCTTCATCCACGAACAGATCAAGGTTGGCGACCGCCTGGTGGCCGGCTGGCCGGGCAACCTCTTTGCGCCGGTGCGCATCGCCCGCCACCACCTGATGATTGCCGGCGGCATCGGCATAACGCCCTTCCTGTCCTACCTGGCCGAGTTCGGCTTCACCGGCGCCGGCCATGCCCTGCACGTGTGTTGCCGGGAAGGCGAGAAGGATGTCTTCGGCCCCTGGCTGGGCAACAGCCCGGCCGTTGCCTTCCACTGGGACGCCGACGGGCACCGCCTGGACATCCCGGCCCTGCTGGCCAGCCAGCCGGCGGGCACCCACCTCTACGTGTGTGGCCCGGCGGCCATGAACGACGAAGTGATGGCAGCCGCCGCCGCGGCCGGCTGGCCCGCCAGCCATGTGCATTGCGAGCACTTCGGCTCGGCCCTGTCTGGTGGCGACCCCTTCCGTGCCTTCCTGGCCCGCTCGGGCATCGAAGTGGACGTGGCCGAGGACGAAAGCCTGCTCGACGCCATCGAGCGTGCCGGCGTGGCCGCCCCCTGCCTGTGCCGGGGCGGTGCCTGCGGCGTATGCGTCACCCCTCTGCTGGAAGGGGAGGCCGAGCACCGCGACCACTTTCTGTCCGCCGAAGAACGTGCCGCCGGCCGCCTGATCATGCCCTGCGTCTCGCGGGCCAGGGCAGGGCGGTTGGTCCTGGATTTGTGAAACCGCTGTAGGGGCGACTTCCGTCGCCCAACCCACCCCCGCGGGCGACTGAAGTCGCCCCTACAGGAGACCGACATGAGCATCGCTTTCAAGCCCGAAGAAACCTTCCGCGGCGACTACAGCTACCGCAACAGCGACGCCGCCATCCTGCGCTTTCCCTTCCCCTTCCCGGAAGACAAGTACATGTACAGCGTCAACATCGAGCCCCATGTGCGCAGCGGCCCGAGCGACGTCTTCCTGCGCCCCTTCGACGTGGATGAGCACTACATCGCCGAATGCCGCGACCGGGCCATCACCCTGGAGCGCGACCCCGGCCGCTGCCAGGTGCTGCCCCACATGATGCTGGCCCAGTGGGACACCCTGGAGCTGCTGATGGAGAATCTGTCGGCCGACTACCCGGAGCATTTCTCTCTGGTCAAGGAGGGCGATGACTTCGGCAGCCGCTGGACCTGGACCAACCGGCCCCTGGGCATCGAGCAGAGCTTCATCTTCGGCGACGCCGCCACGCTGCCCTGCGAGCCCTTCGAATACATCACCCGCCAGGCCCAGGGTGACTTCGCCATCTGCGACCAGCGCGACGACAACCTCTACATGGATGCCGGCATGGTCACCTCCCAGGCCGACTGGTCCCTGGAGTTCGACGTGGGCATGAGCTTCATGGAGTGGCACGGCCCGGTGCCCCTGGCCCACCAGACCGGCGTCTTCGAGCGCGCCCTCAAATACCTGCTGATGCTGCGCCTGGGCCAGCCGGTGCGCCGCCTCAACTGGACCATGACCATCAACCCGCGCCTCGACACCTCGCCCGAGAGCTTCCCCGAATGGGGCACTGACCGGGCCAGCGTGACCCCCGACAACGCCGGCCGCAAAGTGCACCTGCGGGTGGAGCTGCAAACCCTGTGGCGCCTGCCCCGCAGCAACGCAATCCTGTTCCCGATCCGCTGCTATCTCGCCTCCCTCGACGACCTGGCCCGGGTGCCCAAGTGGGGCGCCCGCCTGCACCGGGTGCTGTCCACCCTGCCGCCCCAGCTCGTCGAATACAAGGGCCTCACCCGCTACCTGCCCGCCGCCCTGGAATGGCTGGCCCGCCACGACGACGGCCGCGAACTGCCGGTGGGCACCGAGGCCGGGGTCAGCACGCTGGGCTGAGTCTCCTGTGGGGTCGAATTCACTCGACCGCGGACTTCGATCACCGGCCTGCCAGTCATCTGGCGAGGGGAGGTCGAATGAATTCGACCCCACGGGGTACGGCCCGAACCCGCTTCACCCGATCTGAATTTAACGAACCTGTCTTCTCAAACACTCACGTAAAGGACATCACCATGAACGCCATCACCCAAATGACCCCCGTCGGTATCGGCTCCGAATGGAGCCCCCAGTGGCTGCTCAGCGCCGAGCAGAAGGCCCTGCAGGCCGACCTGATCGCCCTGTGCGAAACCACCCTGCGCCCCAACGCCATCGAGAGCGACAAGGGCTATGTGTACCCCCGCAAGAACTTCGAAGCCCTGGCCGCCATGGGCCTGATGAGCCTGACCGTGCCGAAGGATCTGGGCGGCCGCGGTGAGAGCCACCTGTGCGCCGCCATGGTGGTGGAGACCATCGCCCGCTACGGCTGCCCCTCCACCGCCATGTGCTACACCATGCACCTGGGCGCCTGTGCCGCGGCCCTCTTGCGCCACCACGACAACGAGCGCCTCAAGGACATCCTGCGCCGCGTGGACAAGGACGTGCTGATCGGCACCCTGTCCTACTCCGACCCGGAGACCGGCTCCCACTTCTGGTACCCCATGTCGTCCCGCGCCGAGCGCACCGACGGCGGCTGGAAGGTCTTCAAGAAGGCTTCCTGGACCACCTCCGGCGGCTTTGCCGACTGGTACATCATCCAGACCACCTCGCCGGACTTCGGCGGCGACTACTCCGACCTGTCCTGCTTCCTGGTCACCAAGGACCAGATCAAGGCCGACCCCGCCAACTGGGACGGCCTCGGCATGCGCGGCAACCAGTCAGGCCCGATTTCGGTGGATGGCGTGGAGATCGCCCCGGACGCCCTGGTCGGCCCGGTGGGCGACGGCGCCAAGTCCAACGACGAGGTGGTGGACCCCTTCTTCCTGGTGTGCTCCTCGGCCTGCTGGAACGGCATCTGCCTGGCCGCCATGGACATCACCAAGAACCACACCACCCGCAAGGTGCACAACGACGTGGGCATGCGCGTGGCCGACTACCCCACCATCCAGGACTACGTGGGCGAGTGCCTGATCGACACCAACGCCAGCCGCAGCTACGTGTATCTGGCCGCCAAGGCCCTCGACGACCTGACCAACAACTGCGACTGGTCTGCCCATCGGGAGATCGCCCACCTGCCGCGTACCGGCATCCTCAACTGGCTGTGGCAGGTCAAGTTCTTCTCCTCCAAGAACGTCACCCACGTGGTGGACAAGATGCTCCACGCCTGCGGCGGCACCGGCTACAAGCCCGCCCTGGGCATCGAGCGCCTGCTCCGCGACGGCAAGGCCGGCTGGGTGATGGGCCCCACCAACGAAGTGCTGCGCCAGTTCGTCGGCAAGGCCGCGCTGCTCGGCTTCGAAGTGCTCGACTACTGGAACCAGGCGGTCAATCAGCGCGTCCTCAACAATGAGCTGAAGAAGATGAGCAAGGAAGAGAAGGCCGCCTTCGCCACCAAGCTCCTCGCCGAAGCCCAGGCCTGAGCACGGGAGCCCGCCATGCAAGCCGCCCTCCGCCAGCCTGCCCCGGTGTCTGCCGCGGCGCCCGCCCACCGGGCGCCGTTTGAAGGACGCCTGTTCCGCCGGGCCCTCGGCCTGTTTCCCACCGGCGTCACCATCGTCACCACCTGGGACGAACTGGGGCGGCCGGTGGGGGCCACCGTGAGCTCCTTCAACTCCGTGTCCATCGACCCGCCGCTGGTGCTCTTCAGCCTGGCGCGCAGCAGCGCCTGCTGTGACACCTTCGCCGCCGGCGGGCCGCTGGCCATTCATGTGCTCGACGCCGGTCAGTCCGAGCTCTCCAACCGCTTCGCCTGGGGCGGTGGAGACAAGTGGGCCGACCTGGATTACGCCACCGGCGAGCACGGGGCGCCGGTGTTCGACAGCGCCCTGGCTACTTTCGAATGCATGCCCTTCGCCCAGTACCCGGGCGGTGATCACATCATCTTCGTGGCCGAGGTGCGCCAGATGCGCTTTCAGGACGGCGAGCCGCTGGTATTCTGCGCCGGCGGCTACCGTCAGCTTATGGAAAAGGAGACCCGCGCGTGAACGCCATCCTGCCCGGCCCCCTCGCTGCTGCACCCGATGCCGTCGAGCCGGAGGGCGACCCCTTCCTGCTCGCCGCCGAGGCGCCGCAAACCTGCGCCCAGGTCTTCCCCGAGCCGCTGGCGGTGATCCGCGTGGCAGCCGCCACGGCCCGGGCCTTCGTGGTGAAGGCCGGGCAGTTCATCCAGGTCATCGACGTGGAGGGGCGGCAGTGTTCCGACCTGCTGGCCTTCGACGCCGCGGCCCTGGAGGTTGGCGACGAATGGGGCCTCGACCCCACCGTGACCCGCAGCCTCGCCGGCGCCGCCTACCCCCGGCCAGGCCTGCACGCCAAGTACTTCGACGCCCGCATGCAGCCCCTGCTCGAAACCGTGCAGGACACCGTCGGCCGCCACGACGCCTTCGCCCTGGCCTGCACCAGCAAGTATTACGACGATCTGGGCTTTCCCGGCCACGCCAACTGCAGCGACAACTTCAACGCGGCGCTGGAGGGCTTCGGCATCCGCCCGCGGGTGGGCTGGCCGGCCATCAACTTCTTCTACAACACCTTCATCCAGCCCTGCGGCAGCCTGGGTTTTGCCGAACCCTGGTCGAAGCCCGGCGACTACGTGCTGCTGCGCGCCTTGAAGGATCTGGTGGTGGCGGTGTCGTCCTGCGCCGACGACATCGACCCCGCCAACGCCTGGCAGCCCACCGACATCGAGGCGCGCATCTATGCCGCCGACCACTCCTTCCCCCGCGCGATGGCCCACCGCATGACGCCCGACTCCCCCGCCCGCCTGACCCGCCCGACGGCCTTCGCCCCGGTCACCGAAACCCTCACCCGGGACTTCATCGACTACAAGGGCTTCTGGTTGCCCCGGAGCTTTGTCGGCCACGGCACCCTGGCCGAATACTGGGCTTGCCGCGAGAAAGTGGCGGTCATGGACCTGTCGGCCCTGCGCAAGTTCGACGTATCCGGCCCCGACGCCGAGGCCCTGTTGCAGAAGGTGCAGACCCGCGACCTGCGCAAGCTTGCCGTCGGCCAGATCGTCTACACCGCCGTGTGCCACGCCCACGGCGGCATGATGGACGATGGCACGGTGTTCCGCATGAGCCGCGACGTCTTCCGCTTCGTCTGCGGCGAAGACACCACCGGCCTGTGGCTGAAGGAGCAGGCCGCCGCCGCCGGCTACGACGTGCACATCCGCGATACCACCGACGCCCTGCACAACCTGGCCGTGCAAGGCCCGAAGAGCCGCGAACTGCTCGGCCGCATGCTATGGACCGCCCCCGTTCAGCCCGGCATCGCCGAGCTCGGCTGGTTCCGCTTCACCGCCGCCCGCCTGGGCGGCCCCACCGGCATCCCGGTGGTGGTGTCGCGCACCGGTTACACCGGCGAGCTGGGCTTCGAGCTGTGGTGCCACCCCCGCGACGGCGCCGCGGTGTGGACCGCGGTGATGGAAACTGGCGCCCCCCTGGGCATCGTCCCCCTGGGTTTCGACGCCCTCGACATGCTGCGCATCGAAGCCGGCCTGGCCTTTGCCGGCCACGAGTTCTGCGACCAGACCGACCCCTTCGAAGCCGGCATCGGCTTCACCGTGGCCCTCTCCAAACCCGAAGACTTCATCGGCAAGGCCGCCCTGGAAGAGCGCAAGGCCCACCCCCGCCGCAAGCTGGTCGGCCTCGCCATCGCCGGCAACGAAGCCGCCAGCCACGGCGACGGCATCTACCTGGGCCGCGCCAAGGTCGGGGAAATCACCAGCAGCGTCCGCTCCCCGGTGCTCAACACCCAGATCGCCCTGGCCCGGGTGGACGTGGCCTACTCGGCCCCGGAGACCGCGCTGCAGGTGGGGCAACTGGACGGGCACCGCAAGCGGCTGGATGCCACGGTGTGTGCCTTCCCTCACTACGACCCGACCAAGGCGCGGGTGCGGGCCTGACGAGCTCCCCTGGTGGGAGGGAGGCTCCGTACGGGGAAGGACGCCATGCCCAGGCCCCGCGCTGCCTGTCTCCCTGTGGGGTCGAGTTCATTCGACCGCGGACTTGTGATCACCGGCATGTCGATGGTGTGGCGTGTCGAGGTCGAATGAATCGAATCTCCTCCGTTTGACGCGTCGTCTGACGGTCAATACCGCCTCTCCTGTAGGGGCGACTTCAGTCGCCCATCGCGCGTCGATCACAGGCATGCATCGGGTGATCCGGCCAGGGTGACTTCACCCTCATCAAGGACGGCCCCCGCGTTGCCGGTTATAACTACACCGCCTGCCACTCGGGATTCCTCGCATGAACACCCCCACCCAAACCCTGCGCGTCGTGTTTGCCGCCAGTGCGCTCACCAGTTCCGTCATCCTGGCGCTCTTCGTGCGGGGTCGGGCGGAGTGGACGACGGCGTTCTGGCTGCAGATCGCCGCGGCGTCTCTGGCCCTGTGTGCGTTCATCTGTTTTGTTGCCTTCCGCAAGGGGGGCTTGCGCCTGGTCGGGGTGCCGCTGTGGCCCTTTGTGCGCGTGTTCCTGCGCCAGTTGGCGATCGTCTATGCGGTGCTGGGCGTCGCCATCACGGCCATTGCGTTGGCGATCATCTATGCCATCACCCGCTCGGGGCCGAACGCGCTGGCCCTGGCTGTGCTGGCGGGGCTGTGGCTGTCCCTGTGGCTAGCGCCCGGCATGGCTTCACTCACCACCTGGCACAGGTTGCGCAGCGTGGATGCCACCCGCCGTCCCTAGCCCCAGGGCCAGCGCCTGAAAGCTCGGGTGGGCGCTGTGCTCAGGCCCCGATGAAGCCCGGCTTCTGCGGCGCCTCCTGCCCTTCGCATCCCGCCTCTGGCTGCAGCGGCCCGGCGTTCAGTGTCAGGGGCATCACGCCGGCCCAAACGGGGATGTCCATGTCTTCGGCCGAGTCCTCCACGCCCCAGTTGCGGATCTTGGCCACAGCTTCGTCCAGGGAGATGCGCAGCAGGCGGGTGCCGGCGATCTCGGCGGGGGAGGGGAGGCGCACGCGGGCGGCGCGACCGGGGCTGACGTGGTCGACGAAGCTGCGGAAGGCGGCGGCCTTGGCGTCGGTGTCCGTCACCTCGGTAAAGCGCCCGTAGATCACCACCGAGCGGTAGTTCATGGAGTGGTGGAAGGCCGAACGGGCCAGCACCAGGCCGTCCAGGTGGGTGATGGACACGGCGCAGTCGTCGGTGAGCAGGGTCTGGGTGAGGCGCGAGTTGTTGGCGCCATGGATGTAGAGGTGCTCGCCGCCGCGCCAGCAGGCGGTGGGCAGGCAGTGCACGCTGCCGCCCTGGTTGAAGGCGATCTGGCACACCAGGGCCTGGTCGATGATGGCGTGCACGGTGCCGGCGTCGTAGTGGGCGCGCTGGGGTTTGCGGTGGACCTGGGTGCGGGGGCTGGGGGCGGATGAGTTCATGGGGGCTCCTGAATAAGTGGTGCCAGCATAGCGGGGGCGTGGCACCATCCATGGGGCCAGCAGACCCTTTGCTCATGGAGCCAGATGCCCCTCTCCCTCGTTCTCTCCGCCCTTGATGATCCGGCTGCCACCAGCGAGGCGCGTCAGCTGCGCCTGTACCGGCTGCTCAAGGCGGCCATCCTTGACGGGCGCCTGGCGTCGGCAACGCGCCTGCCGGGCAGCCGCCAGCTGGCGGCCGATCTGCACATGGCGCGCAACTGCGTGCTGTTCGCCTACCAGCTCCTGCTGGCCGAGGGCTTTGTCGAGGCAGATCGGGGTGGTACCCGGGTGGCGGCCCTGCCCCTGGCAGCGGCGGGGGCCCTGCACCCGCCGGCCGGCGCCCACATGCTGTCGCGCCGGGCGCGCCAACTGCCGGACATCAAGCGCAGCGAAGCCCTGCTGCCCTTTGCCCCCGGGGCGCCGGATCTGAACGCCTTTCCCTGGGCCGTCTGGGCACGCTTGCTGCACCAGGCTTGGGCCGAGGTGACGGCCCGTCAGCTGGCCTATGCCGAGCCGGGGGGCGAGCCGGAGCTGCGCCGGGCGGTGGCGGCCTTTCTGTCGGCCCGCCGCGGGGTGGCGTGCACGCCGGAGCAGGTCTTCATCGTGGCCGGCGGGCAGGTGGCCCTGGATGCCTGCGCCCGGCTGCTGGCCGACAGCGGTGATACGGTGTGGCTGGAGAACCCCTGCTACCCGGGGGCCCGCAATGTCATGCTGGCGGCCGGGCTGATGCCGGTGGCCGTGGCCGTGGACCAGGACGGCATGGCCCCGGCACCGGCGCTGTGGCAGTCGGCCCCGCCCCGCCTGGTGTATGTCACGCCCTCCCACCAGTACCCCCTGGGCAGCGTGCTGAGCCTGGAGCGGCGTCTGGCCCTGCTGGCCGGGGTGGAGGCCAGCGGCGGCTGGCTGATCGAGGACGACTACGACAGCGACTTCAACCACGCCCAGCCCGGTGCCCGTCCGCTGCCTGCCATCCAGGGCCTGCGCCCGGAGGCCCCGGTGGTCTATGTCGGCACTTTCAGCAAGCTGCTCTATCCAGGGCTGCGCATCGCCTACATGGTGGTGCCGCGCTGGGCCGCCGCCGGGCTGGGTGAGGGCATCCGCAAACTCTACCGGGGCGGCCAGGCCGTCGAGCAACGGGCCCTCGCGCGGCTGCTGGAGAGCGGGCAGCTGACCCGTCACCTGCGGCGCATGGCCCCGGTGTACCGCGAGCGTCAGGCGGTGCTGCGCGCGGCTTTGCACGCCCGCTTCGGGGAGGCCTGCCCGATCCTCGGTGGGCAGGCCGGCCTGCACCTGGTGCTGGGTCTGCCGTCGTCCGTGCCCGACGCGGCCCTGGCCGAAGGGGCCCTGGAGCAGGGCATCGCCCCACGCCCACTGAGCGCGTACTACACCGGCACCGTACCGGGCAACGGCCTGGTGCTCGGCTACGGCCTGACCGTAGCGGCGCACATCCCGGAGCTGGTAACGCGCCTGGCGGGGGTGGCCGAAAGGGTGCGCAACGCAGGGGGTGTCCCGTCCTGAGACACGTATTCGGCGCGGGCCTGCCGTGCCAGAATCCGTTTCCTATCCAGACAACAAGAGAGCTCCACATGAGACGCTACGAAGTTTTCCCCGACAAGGTCGATGCTCCCCTGCAACTGGCCAGTTTCGAGCCGGCACCCCTCGGTGATACCGAGGTGGCGGTGGCCATCAAGGCGGTGTCCCTCAACTTCCGCGACATTCTGGTGACCCGCAACACCTACTTCGCGCCCATCCCTGGCGGCCTCGTGCCCTGCTCCGACGGTGCCGGCGAAGTCGTGGCGGTGGGCAGCAAGGTGCAGGGCCTGGCCGTGGGTGACCGGGTGGCGACGCTCTTCTTCCCCCACTGGCGCAGCGGCAAGCCCGACGCCCGGGCGCTGTCCGATGCCCGCGGGGCCGAGTCGGCCGGGGCCTTCACCGAGCGCTTCGTGTCGGACGAGAGTGGCCTGATCAAGCTGCCCGACGGCCTGAGCTACGCCGAGGCGGCCACGCTGCCCTGCGCTGCGGTCACCGCGTGGAATTCCCTGTTCGAAGCCGGCGGCCTCAAGCCCGGCCAGACCGTGCTGCTGCTGGGTACCGGCGGCGTCTCCATCTTCGCCCTGCAGTTTGCCAAGGCGGCCGGGGCAAAGGTCATCATCACTTCCAGCGACGACGCCAAACTGGAACGGGCCAAGGCCCTGGGGGCCGACCATGGCATCAACTACCGGCATCATCAGGAATGGCAGGAGGAAGTGCTGCGCCTGACCGGCGGGCAGGGTGTGGACGTGGTGCTGGAAGTGGGCGGCCCGGGCACCCTGGAGCGTTCACTGATGAGCGTCGCCACCGGCGGCCGGATTGCCTACATCGGCGTGCTCACCGGCCTGGCCGGGGCTGCCAACCCGGTCATGCTGATCCCCAAGGCGTCGAGCATCCAGGGCATCTTCGTGGGCAGCCGGGCGATGTTTGCGGACATGCTGGCGGCCATCCAGACCCACGCCATTCGCCCGGTGATCGACCGGGAGTTTGCCTTCGCCGACGCCCCGGCCGCTCTTGAGTACATGAAGAGCGGCAGCCACTTCGGCAAGATCGTGGTGCGCGTGGGCGACTGAGCGGCGATACGGCCTCTCCGGCAGGGGCGACGTCCGTCGCCCCCCACAAATCTGGGCCTGTGGGGCCTACATCACCTTTACCGCCCGGCCGATGTAGCGGATGGGCCCGGTGGGCTTGCCGGTGGGGGAGCCGGTGCGGGGTTCGAGGGTCAGCTCGAAGAGCTGGTTGGGCTGCAGGGCAGGCAGCTTGCCGGCGGGTACTTCGAGGCGCTGACCGGGGGTGACCAGGCCCAGGGACACCGGCCCGCTCCAGCCGTCGGCCTTGGTCCAGAACTGCAGGGCCTTGTCGGCGGGGACTTCGACGCTGCCCAGGGGGATCAACTCGATGCGGCTGGCGCTGCCGGCCTGCACCACCCAGCCCGGCGCTTTGTCGTCGGGGGCCACCAGCACCACCATGAAGCGGGTCGTCGGGGGCGGCGCCATCTCGCGCATCACCAGCATGCCGGCCAGCACGGCGGCGGTGGCAAAGCCGCCTGCGGCCAGGCCGCGCCATAGGGACAGGCTGTGCCAGTTGCGCCACCAGGGCGCAGCGGCTGGCGCTGGCCGTGGGGCCAGGGCGTTCAGGCTGCGTTCGATGCGCCGCCACAAGTGGGCCGAGGGCGTGGCCGGTTCGGCCAGATCGCTCAGGGGCAGCAGGCGGTCTTCCCAGGCCAGCACGGCGGCCTGCAGGGCCGGTTCATCGGCGAGACGCGCCTGCACGGCCCGGCGCCGGGCGGCGTCGAGGGTGCCCAGCACGTATTCACCGGCCAGCTCGTGGTCGTCGGCGGAAAGGCCGGCGCTGTTCCGGGTGCTCATGTCATGCACTCCCGCAGGGCGGCCAGGCTGCGCTTGATCCAGGCTTTGACCGTGCCCAGGGGCGCGTCCAGGCGTCGGGCGATCTCGCCATGGGAAAAGCCGTCCACGTAAGCGTGGAGCACGCAGTTGCGGCGCACCGGTTCCAGTTGTTCCAGGCAGTGGGCAATGCGCCCGGCGCTGGCCTGCCAGGCAAAGGCGTCGGCCATGTCATGCCAGGCCTCCAGGGAGGCGCGGGCATCCAGGGTGGTGGCGGTGTCCTCATCCACCACCACTTCGCGCTGCCCGTCGCGCACGGCGTTGAGGGCCAGGTTGCGGGCCACGCTGTAGATCCATCCGCGGGCCGAGCCCCGTGCCGGGTCGAAAGTGGAGGCCCGCGTCCAGATATTCACGCAGGCGTCGTGCACGATGTCCTCGGCCAGAGCCCGGTCGCGCACGATACGTTGCACCACCCCGAGCAGGCGCGGGCCTTCCTGCTCGTAAAGGGCGTGCAGGGCGCTGTGCCGACCTCCGGCGCAGGCGGCCAGGGTGGCTTCGTAGTCGAAATCGGCAGAAGGGGAGGGCACGGATGGGCGGGGATATGGGCCTGGGCCGATCTTACCCGACAGCTCGCAGCATGCGTGCCCTCTGTCGCTCAGCGCGCTTTCCAGAAAATGTAGTCGGCCTGGTAGGTCACCGTCTCGCGCTTGCCGCGGGTGGCGGTGCTGCATTCCGTGGTCGGGGCTACACCGCCCTTCAGGGCAACGCGCTGGATGTGGGTGACGCCGTTGAGGGCGCCCTGGCCTATGGCCGGGTTGGTTTTCACCAACTGATAGGGCAGGTTGCCCGCCCCCGCGGGGGCCACGGCCAGCTGGGTGCCGGTGAGGCGCGAGCCGTCGCTGGCTTCCCAGGTGGCGGGAGGGCCGTAGTAGCTGCCCACCACCTGGCCGGCGCGGTCCTTGAGCACCGCCTTGGGGCCGACGAAGGCCCATTCGGTCTGGCCACCGGCGCCGGCCTTGTCGCGGCATTCATAGGTGATGTCGCCGCTGCCGACGGTCTCCCAGGCCACGACATGGCCGGCTGGTACGCGGATGCCTTCGGGCAGGGTGTCCTGGCTGTAGCTGCTGCCCATGGGCGTGGTGGTGCAGGCGCCGAGGGCGAGGGCGGAAACGAGGGTGGCGAGGGTGGTTTTCATGGTCTGTGCTCCGTGGATTGGGGGTTTTTAGTGGGCAGCGCATAGGACGCTGCTATCTCTACTACCCACGGCGCAGCGATCTGGATGCAGGTGTTTGAAAATATTTCCTGAGCGCCGCTGCCCGGACTGCGCAGGACGTTGGGGCGCCGCCCGCAACACCCGCGCGTTATGGCAAGGAGAAGGACGCTATCCGGGTGAAGACGGGGCCTTGAGTGCCTCGGCCAGCATGGCTGCCGCGTCGGCGCAGGTGGATGGTGGCGGTGCGATGCCGATGCGGGCGTGCACGTTGATGGTCTGCCCGTCGATGCGCAGGGGGCGTTCGATCAGGCTGGCGAGGGCCGTGCTCAGGTGGAGCAGGCCCGTCTGGGATGCGTGGGGCGCGTCGCAGGGGCCGGCCCAGGCCAGGGTTTCGGGGCGGAAGTCGGCAATCAGCACGGCAAAGCCATCCCCGTGGCGGGCCGCGCCGTTGCAGTCGCTGTGGATCACGCGCAGGCGTTTGCCACTCTCCACCAGTACCCTCTCGGCCATGGCCGGGCCATGCTCGGCCTGGATGCTGTCGAGGGCGTCCACGGCCAGATGGAAGAGGGCGAAGGGATAGTCGGCGATGGGAGCGTGCTGGAAAAGGTGTTGCAGCCGGTCGAGGAACAGGCTGAAGCCCAGCAGGCCGGCCGCGTTGTCGAAGAACAGGCGCCGCCGGGCCTCCTCCTGGGCGCCGCGGCTGCTGCTCACGTCGGTGATGAAGCCCTCCAGACCGAGGAACTCGCCCCGGCTCGAATGAATGCCGCGGCCCTGCTCCCACACCCAGCGGACCTGGCCGTCCCGGTCGATGATGCGGTAGCTGAGCTCGTAGCGCTCACGCCGGGTCAGGCGCATCTGCACGTAGTTCCACACGAAGTCCCGGTCTTCCGGATGGATCAGGTCGGCGAAGCGGGCCGACTGGTTGTCCACCAGCTCCAGCGGGGTGTAGCCGGTGAGCTCGAAGCAGCCCTCGCTGACGAATTCCATGGTCCAGTGTTTGTCGTTCTGGCCCCGGTAGATCATGCCCGGCAGGTTGTCGAGCATGGTGTGCAGGCTGCGCCGCTGGGCGCGCAGGGCCTCCTCGCGGCGACGGCGCTGGTCGATGTCCAGCAGCATGCCGACGATGCCGGCCTCGCCGCCTGCGGGCAGGTCGAGGGACCAGGCGCGCAGTTCCACCCAGCGGGGGCCGAGGGCGCGGCCGGCCAGGGTGCGCACTTCAAGGGTCAGGGCGTCGCGCTCGCCGGCCTGCAGCTGGCGCAGGCCTTTGGTCAGGGCGGCCCGGTCTTCCAGGTGGAAAAGGGGCAGGAAGGGCAGGAACAGGCTGTCCGCCACCGGGCGGCCGCTGGCCTTCTCCCACTGGGGGTTGAGCCAGGTGACCAGCAGCTGGCTGTCGAGGGCGAACAGGATCTCGCCGGCGAAATGGGCCAGGCGGTTGCCCCACTGGCGGTCAGGGCTGGCGTCTGGCCGCTCGGCGGGGGCGCCGAACTGGAGCAGGGCGACGGGGGAGCGGTCGCCACGGAACAGGCTCAGGCGGGCCAGCCAGGGCACCCCGTCGGCCCGCAGCAGGGTGATCACGCCCGCGTCGCCGGAGGCGGTTTCGGCGGCCAGCAGGGCGGTGAGGCGGCTGTGATGCTTGGGATGCACGATGTTGTCCAGGGGCATGCCGATCAGCTCGTCACCGCGCCCCTCCAGCCCGAGGGTACGCAGCAGGGCCTGGTTGGCATTGGCGATGCGCCCCCCCTCGGCGAGCAGGGCCGGCTGGCCGCTGTGCAGGGCGAAGTGGGTGAGAGGCTGGCCGGTTACGTCGGTGTGGCCATGGGGTAGGGGGGCGATGCGGCCTTCGCGGCCGAAGCGCAGGGTGGCCCAGGCCAGGGCTGGCAGCAGGGGCAGGGCCCACACCGCTGGCGAGGGCTGGCCTGCGTCGCCGAGAGCAATGGCGAGGAGGGCGGATGCCAGCAGGGTGGCAAACAGGTAGAGGGTCATCGGAGGGGGCGGAAGGTCTCGGCAATAGCCTGGAAAGCAGGATTCACTCCACCGCCCCGGCTGCCCCGGATTGCGGGGCGAGGGGGGATTCCGCAGTGGGGGCGGGCAGCGGCGCACAGCGCTGGTGCGCGGGTGGCACCGGCAGGGCGCGGGCGGGCTTTCACGCCGCGCGAATCGGGCCCAGAATGGCGCCCGATTCCTTTGTCGGAGCGCAGCGATGCTGCTCGTGATTGTTGTCTGCCTTGGCCTGCTGGTCGCCACCACCCTGATCCACTACGAAGTGCTGCGGGGCTTGAGCATCGTGCTGCCCCTGGTCCGCATCCAGCCTCGGGCCAAGCTCATTCTGGTCATCATCACCGCCTTCCTGGCGCATGTGGTGGAGATCCTCCTGTACGCGGTGGCGCTGTATACCCTCATCCATCAGCTGGGCCTGGGTTCTCTCCAGGAGGCGGAGAGCTTCTCCATGGCCACCAGCCTGTATTTTTCGGCTGAGACCTATACCTCCCTTGGCTATGGCGACGTGGTGCCCACCGGGGCCGTCCGCCTGCTGGCCGGTGCCGAGGCCCTCAACGGGCTGCTCCTCATCGGCTGGTCGGCGTCCTACGCTTACATCGCCATGGAGCGTTTCTGGAAGGGTGAGGAGGCGTAAGGAGAAACGTCAATGAGATTGCTGCTGGTCGAGGACGACGATGTGCTGTCCGCGGGGCTGCTGGAGGCACTCGGCCGCGAAGGCTTCCGTGTCGATGCTCTGGGCGCGGCCGAGCCGGCACTCGCGGTGCTGGGGCACACCGCCTACGATCTGGCGATCATCGACATCGGGCTGCCGGGCATGAGCGGGTTGGACCTGATCCGGCAGCTCCGGCAGCGGGGTGCTCTCACGCCGGTCCTCATCCTGACGGCCCGGGACGCCCTCGACGACCGGGTCGTCGGGCTGGACATCGGGGGGGACGACTACCTGACCAAGCCCTTCCTGCTGCAGGAGTTGATGGCGCGCATCCGGGCCCTGATCCGGCGCAGCCGGGCGGCAGCCAGTCTGGCCCTGTCCGTGGGGGCCCTCGAACTGGATGCCCAGCGTCACGAGGCCCGTCTGAACGGAAGGCCCCTGGAGCTCACCGGGCGCGAATGGAGCATCCTGGAGCAGCTGGTGCTGGGCATGCCCCGGGTGGTCGCCAAGGCCAAGCTGGCCGACAGCCTCAGCCAGTGGGACAAGGAGATCACCCCGAATGCGGTCGAGATCTATGTCTCCCGCCTGCGCGGCAAGCTGCTGGGTAGTGGCCTGAGCATCCGCACCGTGCGGGGGATTGGCTATCGCATTGAGCTGGAGGTCGATGATGCTGCGCCGGCGGCGTGAGGTTCGCCCCCTGCGGGCCAGGCTGCTGGCCTTCATCTCCTGGCCCTTGCTGATCTTGTTGGCCCTGAGCGTGTTTGCCGAGTACCGCTCCGCCATCCATATCGCCAGTCAGGCCTATGACAACGCCTTGAGCAGTACGGCCATTGCCCTGGCTACCCGGCTTGAGCGGGACGATGACGACGTGGACATGGAGGTGGACCTGCCTCCGGCGGCGGATGAGATCCTGCGCGCCGACCCCTATGATCAGGTTCGCTATCTGGTGGTCTCCACCCAGGGCAAGGTCATCGCCGGTGACACGCCCTTGCTCGCCCTGCCGCGCCCGGTGCCGAGCAATCGGGTCCAGCTGGAGGATGCGGTGCTCGAAGGCCAGCCGGTGCGCACCGCCGCCTACCATTACGTGGGCAAGGGCATGGATGCCTACGTCCTGGTCACCGAAACCCTCAACAAGCGCCGCACCGCGGCGGGGCAGATACTCTTCGCGACGATCGGCCCCAATGTGCTGATCATCGCCGCGGCCCTGCTGCTGGTCTATTTCGGGGTTCGCGTGGCGCTGCGCCCCCTTGATGATCTGAGCGATCAGATCGCCGGCCGCAGTGGCCTCGATTTCCGCCCGCTGGTGGAATCCGAAGCACCTGGCGAGACCCGGGCGCTGGTGCGCTCCATCAACCGGCTGATGTCCGACCTTGATGAGGCCGGGCATGCGCAGCAAGCCTTCCTGTCCAACGCGGCACACCAGCTGCGCACCCCTCTTGCGGGCCTGCAGACCCAGCTTGAGCTTACGCTGGGCGAGCTCCCGCCCGACGCCCGGAGTCGGGTCAGCCGCCTCCAGGAGCCCCTCGGCCGGCTCGCCCACCTGACTCAGCAGATGCTGGCCCTGGCCCGCTCGTCGTCGGATGCCGTCCTGGCCGGAGAGCGCCGTCCGGTTCAGCTGCATGGGCTGGCAGCTGCGGTGGTGGACGATTTTCTGGACGCGGCGGTGGCCAAGGACATCGACCTGGGCCTCGAACCGGGGGAGGCGACCGTGCAGGGCTCGGCCTGGATGCTGCGGGAAATGCTGGCCAACCTGGTGGAGAACGCCATCCGCTACCTTCCCCGGGGCGGGCGCATCACGCTGCGCTGTGGCCCGAGTCCCGCAGGGGGCGCCTGCATCGAGGTGGAGGATGACGGCCCCGGTATTCCGGAAGCGGCGCGGGCCAGCATCTTCGAGCGCTTCCGGCGCGGTGGCGACACCACGACGCCCGGGTCGGGGCTGGGGTTGGCCATCGTTCGCGAGGTGGCCGACCGGCATGGCGCCACCCTGACCCTGTCGGAGGGGGCCTCCGGCCATGGCGCCCTGTTCCACCTGGAGTTTCCGGCCAGTCAGGATTGATGGCCTGCCCTGACGGGTGATCGTCAGGGAATTGAAGGGCAGCACACGCTACCGTCGGGGCCATCGTCCGTCTCGACCCGGTACTGCCATGACCTCTTCCGCTTCGCCCCTCCCCGAACCAGCCAGCCGCCGCCCGGCCCTCCTGGTCGTATTTCACTGGATCACTGTGCTCGCGCTGGTGGTGGCGGTAACGCTGGTCTTCGGGCGCGAGGCGGTGGACGAGAAGGCCCTGCGGACTCTCCTCCTCAATCTCCACAAGAGCTTCGGGCTGCTCCTGCTCGGCCTTGGCCTGGCACGCCTCGTCCTGCGTGTGTTTCTTCATCCGCTGCCCGCCGTTGCCGAGCTCCCGGCTCTCGCGCGCCTGGGCGCCGCGGCAACCCACGGGCTCCTCTACCTTCTGCTCATCGCCGTTCCCGTATGCGGATGGCTGCTTGCCAGCAGCCACGGCAAGCCGGCAGGCTTCTTCGGCCTGTTCACCCTCCCGAATCTGGTGGATATGGATGAAGACCTGGGCGATCTCGCCTCGGAGCTCCACGAAACCGGTGCCTACCTGCTGCTTGGCCTGATCGGGCTGCACGCTGCTGCTGCCCTCCACCACCACTTCATCCTCAAGGACGGGGTCCTGCGCAGCATGCTGCCCGCGCTGCGCCGGCGTCCCTGACGTTTTTCACCTTTCCGCCACGACCTTCTTTCAGGAGACCTCCATGCGCTCTTTCGAACCGCCACGCCGGGGTGCGGCCTGCGCCCTTTCCCTTGGCGCCTCCCTGCGTCAGTTGCGCACCCTGGCCCTGGGCCTTGTCGGCCTGCTGGCTGGCCTGCCCAGCGCCCACGCCGTCCCCAGCTTTGCCCGGCAGACGGGCCAGGAATGTGCGGCCTGCCACGTGGGCGCCTACGGCCCGCAGCTCACCCCCTACGGCGTGAAGTTCAAGATCGGTGGTTACACCGACTCCGACGGCAAGGGGGGCAAGGTGCCCATCTCGGCCATGATCGTCGCCTCCTTCAACCAGACCGCCAAGAACCTGCCCGAAAAACCCGAGCACGGCAGCGTCAATCGCAACCTGGCCATGGACGAGGCCTCCCTGTTCCTGGCTGGCAAGCTCAGCGACAAGATCGGCGCCTTCATCCAGGCCACCTACGACGGCGTCGGCCGGACCACCGCCCTGGACCAGGCTGACATCCGTGCCGTGCACACCACCGAGATCGCCGGCAAGGAGACCACCTTCGGTCTGTCCTTCCACAACAACCCGGGGGTTCAGGACCCCTTCAACTCGATGACCGTGTGGGGCTTCCCGTATACCTCCTCGGCCTTCGGCTTCGGCATGGGCGACGCGGCGACGATCATCAACGGCGCCCTGGAACAAAGGGTGACCGGGCTCTCCGCTTACACCTTCTGGAACGACCTGGTCTATGCCGAAGTCGGCACCTATCGCTCTCTGCCGGTGACCATGCAGAGTCGCCTCGGTCTGGGCAAGGCCGATGACATCGGCCGCCTGGGCAGCGGCACCGCCTACTGGCGCCTGGCCCTGTTCCAGGACTTCAAGAAGCAGGCCTTCAACGTGGGCGTGTTCGGCCTCAACACCAGCCTGCAGCCCGACCGCAGCGTGCCCGGCAGCAACCGCTACAACGATCTGGGGTTCGATGCGTCCTACCAGTTCCTCGGCACACGGGAGCATGTGTTTACCGCCAACGGCAGCTACATCCGCGAGCGCCAGACCCGCAACCAGATGTTCGCCAACGGCGAAGCCGACAACCAGAAGGGCCGCCTCAACGAAATGCGTGTGGGCGCGTCCTACCACTTCCTGCAGACCTGGGGCGCCACCGTGGGCCGCTTCACCACCCGTGGCAGTCGTGATGCCAGTCTGTACAGCGAGGGCTACGCCAACGGCTCACCCAACACCTCTGGCTACATCTTCCAGGCCGACTGGACGCCCTGGGGCAAGGAAAGCTCCTGGGGCGCCCCGTGGGCGAACCTGAGGCTGGGAGCCCAATACACGATGTACACCAAGTACAACGGTGCCAAGAGCAACTATGACGGCGAAGGACGGGACGCGAAGGACAACAACACCTTGTTCATCTTTGCCTGGACTTCGTTCTGAGGAGGGTGAAATGAAACTCCGTTCCCTACCTTTCGGCCTGCTGCTGCTTTACATGCTGTCCGGCGGCGGTCATCGCGCCCAGGCCGCGGACCTGGAGCGTGGCAGAGACGTCTTTGCCACCGAGTGCGCTGAATGCCACAGCGTACGGGAGGGCAAGAACAAGAAGGGGCCGACCCTGTTCGCCATCGTCGGCCGCAAGGCCGGGGCAGTCGCCGACGCCACCTACTCCGATCCACTGAAAGCCAGCGGCATTACCTGGACGCCGGAGCGTATCGATGCCTACGTGAGCAACCCCCGCAAGGCCGTGCCGGGGGGCAAGATGAAGTATGACGGGCTGGCCAGCGGCACCGAGCGGGCCGACCTGCTGGCCTACCTCGCCACCCTGAAGTAGGCGATACCTGGCTTTCTCCCGCAGGGGGAGGCCGGTCAGCCCCTTCACGGCGGGGGCGATGGGCGCGTGGGAGGCGGGGGCTGACGCCATTGGCATGAGTTTCATGTGGGGCGCGAAAGTTGCTTTTTGGTGATGTGCGCCGAAGGGCGGCGCAACCCTCACAGGCTTCCCGACCGTGCTCCATCGTTATCCCCTGCTGTCCCGTTTGAGCTTGATGCTGGCCTGCCTGGCCAGCCTGGCGGTGGGCCTGTTCTTCAGCGCCGGCCTGGCCGTGCGCCTGGAACTGGCGGCCCGGGCCGCCCCGGGCGGCGAGCTTGCGTCACGCCTGGCTGGGGTGGTGTTGATGCAGGCGGTGCTGGCCCTGCTGTTTCTGGTGGGCTGCGCCCTGATCGTGCGCGGCGCCTGGAAGGTGCTGGCCCTGCGCACCGATCTCGCCCTGGCGAGGGTGGCCGCGCACACCGCTGGTGCGGTGGCGGCACCGGCCGGGGGCGCAGACGAGATCGACCGCCTGGTGCGTGCCCTGGACGGGGTGGCCGACCAGCTGGGCGGGCGCCTGGCCGACGGCGAGCGCCTGTCCCGCCACGCCCGCGAGCAGGAGCGCTTTGCCGCCCGCTCCCTGGAATTCATCTACCGGGCCTGTGCCTGTCTGGCCGAGAACAGCGCCAGTACGCCCTGGCTGACCGCTCTGCTGGAGGACATGGCGGACTGCCTGCAGGCCCGCTGCTGTTCCCTGGCGCTTCTCGACCTGGTGGCCGAAGGGCTGGGCGTGCCGGCCCAGCTGGGCGCACCGCGGCTGGCCCGTCTGCTCGACGAGTTTGACGCGGAGGTGCTGGCCCGGGGCGGCGGCCTGCGCCGCTCGGTGTCCGGCCCGGCGGGGGAGATCGTCGAGCTGGCCGTGCCGGTGCGCGACGCCGACAACATCTACGGGGTGCTGATCGTCGAGGCACCGGGCGAATTCCTTTTCGAGAGCCGTCACAGCCGCCTGGTGGATGCCCTGGCCGCGCTGTTCGCCCTGTCCCTCGGCAACCTGCAGCGCAACCAGCGCCGCCGCCGGCTGGCCCTGATGGACGAACGCAATGCCATTGCCGGCGAGCTCCATGATTCCCTGGCCCAGGCCCTCTCCTACATGAAATTGCAGATCGCCCGCCTGCAGCTGGAGATCGGCCGCAGCTGCGCCGCCTGCGCCCCCGGCGGGCGGGTGCTGGAGGTGTCGGCGGAGATCAAGACCGGGCTGGACAGTGCCTACCGCCACCTGCGCGAGCTGCTCTCCGCCTTCCGCACCAGCATGCCGCCAGGGGGCTTGCAGCAGGCCCTGCGCGAGGTGGTGGAGGAGCTGTCGGCCCGGGCCGGCACCGAGATCGGGCTGGACTACCGGCTTGGTGACGCGTCCCTGTCGGTGAATGAGGAGTTCCACCTGCTGCAGATCGTCCGTGAGGCTCTGACCAACGTGATTCGCCACGCCCGTGCCGACCATGCCCTGATCCGCCTCGACTGCATCGAAGGGGGAGAGGTGCGGGTGCGGGTGGAGGACGACGGCCGCGGTATCCAGCCCGACAGCGGCGGCGAAGGCCACCACGGTGTCTCCATCATGCGCGAACGGGCTCGCCAGCTGGGGGGCAGCCTGAGCCTGCAGGCCGGCAGCGACGACCTGGGCACCTGCGTCGAGATGCGCTTTCGCCCCCGCGCGGCGGGCACCTGAACCCGATGACTCAAACAAGGAAATGAGCGCCATGGATGATGCAATGACGGGCACCCCGCCGGGCGCCGAGGGGGCCTCGATACGCCTCGTGGTGGTGGATGACCACGCCCTGTTCCGCAAGGGCATCGGCCAGCTCCTGTCCATGTATGGCGACATCCAGGTGGTGGCCGAGGCCGCCTCCGGTGCCGAGGGCATCGAGGCGGTGCTCACCCACCGCCCCGACGTTGCCCTGGTGGACCTGCACATGAAGGGCCTCGACGGCATATCGGTGGTGCGCGCCCTGCAGTCGGCGGGCTCGGCCACCCGGCTGGTGATGCTCACCGTGTCGGACTCCAGCTTCGACGTGATGGAGGCCCTCAAGGCCGGGGCCAGCGGCTACCTGCTGAAGGACATGGAGCCGGACGAGTTCTGCCTCAAGCTGCGCCAGGTGGCGGCGGGGGGGACGGTGCTGTCGGCCGAAGTCGGCGGCCTCCTCGCCAAGCCCCTGCCCCCCAGCCGCGAGAGCATAGACGCCGGCTGGGCCTCCCTGACGGTGCGGGAGCAGGAGACCCTGGAGCTGGTGTCCAAGGGCGCCTCCAACAAGATCGTGGCCCGCTCCCTGGGCATCGCCGAAAGCACGGTGAAGGTGCATGTGAAGCACGTGCTGCAGAAGCTCAACCTGCGCAACCGCTTCGAAGCCGCCGTATGGCTGCGCGAGCTGCGCGAAGGAGAACGCAGCGCGTCCATGTAGGGGAGTCAAAGCACCCGTGGGGTCGAATTCATTCGACCTCAGCCCGCCAGATCATCGACATGCCTGTGACCAAAGTCCGCGGTCGAATGAATTCGACCCCACGGGGGCGTCGCGGGCTTCCGGCTGCCCGCGCTGCCGCGCCCCTCTCCCTGAAGTAGTACCAGAGTAGTATTTCCCGCCGCCGGCCCGGCTGGCCTAATGAACTCAATTCCCAAACCCTTTCAGCAAGGAGTTTCAAATGAGTTCATGGAGACTTTCGGTCCTCGCCGACCGCCATCGCGCCCTGGGTTCCGGCCTCGAAGACTGGAACGGCATGGGTACCGCGTGGACCTATTCCACCAGCCTGGCCGACGAGCACGCGGCCATCCGCACCACGGCGGGGCTGATGGATGTGTCGGGGCTGAAGAAGATGCACATCATCGGCCCCCACGCCGAGGCGCTGATCAACTTCGCCACCACCCGCAACGTCAGCAAGCTCTATCCGGGCAAGTCGGTGTACGCCTGCATGCTCAACGAGGCCGGCAAGTTCATCGACGACTGCGTGATCTACCGCAACGGGCCCAACAGTTTCATGGTGGTGCATGGCTCGGGCGCTGGGCACGAGATCCTGACCCGCGGCGCCGTGGGCCGCAATGTGGTGGTGCTGTTCGACGACGACCTGCACGATCTGTCCCTGCAGGGGCCGGCGGCGGTGGATTTTCTGGCCAGACATGTGCCGGGCATCCGCGATCTGCCCTATTTCCACCACCTGCAGACCACCCTGTTCGGGCGTCCGGTCATGCTGTCCCGCACCGGCTACACCGGCGAGCGGGGCTACGAGATCTTCTGCAAGGCGGCCGATGCGCCGCTGATCTGGGACACCATCGTGGCCGAAGGCAAGGCGATGGGCATCATGCCCTGCTCCTTCACCGCCCTGGACTGGCTGCGGGTGGAGAGCTACCTGCTGTTCTACCCCTACGACAACTCCGACATGTACCCCATGGACGGCGAGCCCATCGGCGACAGCCTGTGGGAGCTGGGCCTGGACTTCACCGTGTCGCCCGGCAAGAAGGAGTTCCGCGGCGCCGCCGAGCACTACCGCCTGCAGGGCAAGGAGCGCTTCAAGATCTACGGCGTGGAGCTGGCCAGCAAGGAAGCGGCTCTGGGCGGCGATCCCCTCTACGACGGTGAAACCAAGGTGGGCTTTGTCACCTGTGGCATGTACTCGCGCCTCACCGAGCGCTCCATGGCCATCGCCCGCCTAGATCCTGCCTACGCGGTGGCCGGCCGCAAGCTGGAGCTGCGCGGCGCCAGCCTCACCTGCGGCGCCACCACCCACACCCTGCCGTTTGACGACCCGCAGAAACTCAAGCGCACCGCCAAGGGCTGAGCTCCCGCCCCCGGGGCTGCATCTCCTGTGGGGTCGAATTCATTCGACCACGGACTTCGATCACCGATCTGCCGGCCCGTCAGGCGCGGAGGTCGAATGAATTCGACCCCACAAAAGCACCAGCCCATGCCGCGCCCAGCCCCCCCGACAATAAAAGGAAAACAGCATGAGCACCCCCACCCGACGTTACACCCTGTCCCTGTCCTGCCCCGATCGCGTCGGCATCGTGGCGGCGGTCAGCGCCTTCCTGGCCCACCACAAGGGCTGGATCACCGAGGCCAATCACCACGCCGACGCCGAAGCCAACCGCTTTTTCATGCGCCAGGAGATCCTGGCCGACTCGCTGCCCTTCGGCATCGACACCCTGCGCGACAAGTTCGCCCCCATCGCCGCCGAGTTCCAGATGGACTGGCGCATCAGCGACAGCGCCCGCAAGAAGCGCGTGGTGATCCTGGTGTCCAAGCAGGAGCACTGCCTGTACGACCTGCTGGCGCGCTGGCAGGCCGACGAGCTGAACATCGAGATCCCCTGCGTCATCTCCAACCACGAAACCTTCCGCGGCTTTGTGGAGTGGCACGGCATCCCCTTCCACCACGTACCGGTGACGCCGGAGAACAAGCCCGCCGCCTACGCCAAGGTCGCCGACCTGTTCCGCGAAGCCGAAGGCGACGTGATGGTGCTGGCGCGCTACATGCAGATCCTGTCGCCGGAGCTGTGCGAGAACTACCCGGGGCAGATCATCAACATCCACCACAGCTTCCTGCCCAGCTTCGTCGGGGCCAAGCCCTACCACCAGGCCTACACCCGGGGCGTCAAGCTGATCGGCGCCACCTGCCACTACGTGACCAGCGAGCTCGACCAGGGCCCGATCATCGAACAGGACGTGATCCGGGTGGACCACTCGGACGCCCCCGATGACCTGGTGCGCTACGGCAAGGACATCGAGAAGGCTGTACTCGCCCGCGGCCTGCGCTACCACCTGGAAGACCGGGTGCTGGTGCACGGCAACAAGACCGTGGTGTTCCGTTAAGCCCATGAATAACTCTACTGCGCGTCCCGATCTCGCGACTCCGGTGCTCGCTGTACGCCAGTACAGCTTCGCGCCTCATCGCGACCTCGGGCCTGCTCGCGACGATTTCTTCACGAGCTTGAGAGCGGAAGGCCACATTCACCCGGGCCCCCGTAGGGGCGACTGCAGTCGCCCGCGGACGCCGATCACCGGCTGGCCTGTCATCCACGCACGGAGGTCGAATGAAATCGACCCCACAAAGGCGGCAGCCTGTCCCGCTCCTTCAAGCAAGAGACTGAACCCATGACAGCCCAGATCATTGACGGCAAGGCCCTCTCGAAACAACTCCGCGAAGGCTTCAAGGCCCGCGTCGGCGCCCTTGTGGCCCAGGGCGTCACCCCCGGCCTGGCGGTGATCCTGGTGGGCGACAACCCGGCCAGCCGGGTTTATGTGGGCAACAAGGTGAAGGCCTGCGAGGAGTGCGGCGTGCGCTCCTTTCACATCGCCCTGCCGGGCGACACCTTAGAGTCGGAAGTCCTCGCCACCATCGCCCGCCTCAACGCCGACCCGGCCGTGCACGGCATCCTGATCCAGCTGCCTCTGCCGCCCCACATCGACGGGCGCAAGGTGCTGGAGGCCATCAGCGTGCACAAGGACGTGGACGGTTTTCACCTCTACAACGTCGGCGGGCTGGTGGTGGGCAACACCATCTTCCCGCCCTGTACCCCCTACGGCGTGCAGCTGCTGCTCGACACCACCGGCACCGACGTGGCTGGCAAGAACGTGGTGGTGGTGGGCGCCAGCAACATCGTCGGCAAGCCCATGGCCTTGATGCTGCTGCAGCGCGAAGCGACAGTGACGATCTGCCACGCCAAGACCCGCGACCTGGCCCAGCACACCATCCTGGCCGACATCCTCATCGTGGCCGCCGGCAAGCCGGGGCTGATCGTGCCGCAGATGGTCAAGCAGGGCGCCATCGTCATCGACGTGGGCATCAACCGTTTGCCCGACGGGCGCATCGTCGGCGATGTGGATTTCGAGGGGGTGAAGGAGAAGGCCAGCTGGATCACCCCGGTGCCCGGCGGTGTCGGCCCCATGACGGTGACCATGCTGATCGAGAACACCCTGCGCTCGGCGGAGCGCGCGCTGCGCATGCGCCAGACCGACGACTATCAGGATTGGGAAGCCCCGGTGCTCAAAGGGGCTTGAGGGGGGGAGTGGCCTCGACGGCGTGGTGCAGGAACAGGGCGCGGATATCCACCCGGGCCTTGAGCCGCGCCGCCAGCAGGTAGAGGCCGCCGATCTTGCGGTGCAAAAACAGGGCATCGGCCGGCGGGGTGTGCCAGAACTCCCGGTCCATGCCCAGCCTGAGGCCCACGTCGCGGATGCGCAGGGCCAGGTCTGAGCTGCCGAAGTCGTAGGGGCCACTGTGGCGCAGGGGCTCGCAGGCCTGGGTGAAGATGTCCAGCACCAGGCGGCGATGGTGGTCCCGGATGTCTGCCTGAAAATAGCCGATCTCGCTGGCGGCGGCGTTCATGCCGGCGGTGTCGCCCAGGGCGCCGCCGCTCAGCAGGCGCCGGTAGGCATCCACCATGGCGGGGGAGTAGGCCCGGGTGGCGCCGAAGTCCAGCAGTACCAGGCGGCGGGAGGCGGTGTCGTAACGGTAGTTGGCGAAATTGGGGTCGGTCTGGACCAGATGAAACTCCAGGATCTCCCGGAAAAGCAGGGAGAACAGCAGGCCCATCACCCGGTCGCGCTCCGCCTGGGGTGCGGACTCCAGCGACTCCACGGGAACGCCGTCCACGAAGCCCATGACCAGAATGTCGGGGGTGGTGAGCCCCTTGTGCACCCAGGGCAGGGTGTAGTCCGGGCTGTCGGCCAGCAGGGCGCCGAAGCGCTGGAGCTGTTCCCCCTCCCGCAGGTAGTCGGCTTCTTCTTGGAGCTGACGCTTGGCCTCGCCGAGTAGGGGCGCCACATCCAGGGTGGATGGCAGCAGCCCCGACAGGCGCAGCAGGGTGGCAACGTTGTCCACATCGCTGGAAATGCTCTGGCGCAGGCCCGGGTATTGCACCTTGATGGCCAGGGGCTGCCCGCCCAGGGTTTCGGCGGCATGCACCTGGCCGATGGAGGCGGCGGCCATGGGCGTGAAGGAAAAGCGCCTGAACTGTTTCTCCCAGCCAGGCCCCCAGCCGGCCTCCAGCACCGTGACCAGCTGGCTCATGGGCATGGGGCGGGCGTCGGCGCGCAGGCGGGCGAGGATGTCGGCGAACTCGGGGGGCAGCAGGTCGCCAGCGTCCATGGACAGCAGCTGCCCCACCTTCATGGCCGCGCCGCGCAGCTGGGCGAGCTGGTCGGTGACCCGGCGGGCGTTGGCCGGCGTCAGCAGCAGCTCACCGACACTGGGCCGGCGGCCCTGGGCGAGCTGGCGCAGGCCCTCGGCGAGCATGCCGCCCGCCACCCCCGAGGCGAGGCCGCCCAGCCGCGCGAGGCGCGACAGGCGGCTGCCGGGAACGGCGAAGGGGGCAGGGGGCTTGGGCGTGTGCTTGTCGGACACGGGCTCAGCGACGCCGGCTGCCGCCGCCGAGAATGGAGCCGAGCACGCCGCGCACGATCTCCCGCCCGATGGTGGAGCCGACGGTGCGGGCCACGCTCTTGGCTGCGGTTTCGGCCAGGCCGGGGTGACGCCCGCCGCGGGGGCCCGTGCTGCCAAAAAGAATGTCGCTGAGGCCGCCGAAGAGGCCGCCGCCGCTCTCTTCTGCCGGGGCCGCCTGACCATTGCGAGGAGCCGGGCTGCCGGCTGCCGGGGCTGTGCCGGCACGGCCCTGGAGTTTCTCGAAGGCGGACTCACGGTCCACCACTTCCTCGTAGTGCCCGTAGATCACCGAGCTTTCGATGGCGGCCTTGCGTTCACTGGGGGTGAGGGGGCCGAGGCGTGAGGCCGGGGCAATGATGGAGGCGCGCTCGACGATGTGGGGGCGGCCCTTTTCATCGAGGAAGGAGATCAGGGCCTCGCCCACGCCCAGCTCTGTGATGACCGTGGCGGCGTCGAACTCGGGGTTGGCACGCATGGTTTCGGCGGCGGTCTTGACGGCCTTCTGGTCCCGTGGGGTGAAGGCGCGCAGGGCGTGCTGGACGCGGTTGCCGAGCTGGCCGAGGACGGTATCGGGCACATCCAGCGGGTTCTGGGTGACGAAGTACACGCCGACGCCCTTGGAGCGGATCAGGCGTACCACCTGCTCGATCTTCTCGAGCAGGGCCTTGGGGGCCTCGTTGAAGAGCAGGTGGGCCTCGTCGAAGAAGAACACCAGCTTGGGCTTGTCCACGTCGCCCACTTCGGGCAGTTGCTCGAAGAGCTCGGCGAGCATCCACAGCAGGAAGGTGGAGTACAGCTTGGGGGCGTTGTAGAGCTTGTCGGCGGCCAGGATGTTGATCACGCCGCGGCCGTCGGCGTCGGTCTGCATCAGGTCGGCGATGTCGAGCATGGGCTCGCCGAAGAACTTGTCGCCGCCCTGGGCCTCGATGCCCAGCAGGCCGCGCTGGATGGCGCCGATGGAGGCGGCGGAGATGTTGCCGTACTGGGTGGTGAATTCCTTGGCGTTGTCACCCACGTACTGGATGGTGGCGCGCAGGTCCTTCAGGTCGATGATCAGAAGGCCCTGGTCGTCGGCGATCTTGAACACCAGCTGGAGCACGCCGGCCTGGGTGTCGTTGAGGTTGAGCAGCCGGGCCAGCAGCATCGGGCCCATGTCGGAGATGGTGGCCCGCACCGGGTGGCCGGCTTCGCCGAAGACGTCCCAGAACACGGCGGTGTTGGCCCGGGGCGTGAACTCGGTGATGCCCAGGGCGGCCAGGCGCTCCTTGAGCTTGGGCGATTCGACGCCCGCCGCGCCAACGCCGGACAGATCGCCCTTTACATCGGCCATGAACACCGGAACGCCGATGCTGGCGAAGGCCTCGGCCATCTTCTGCAGGGTGACGGTCTTGCCGGTGCCGGTTGCGCCGGTGATGAGGCCGTGGCGGTTGGCCAGCTGGGGCAGCAGATGGATTTCCTTGTCCTTGGACTTGGCGATGAGCAGCGGCGCGGTCATGAATCTCTCCTGGCAGACGGGGGCGAAAAAGCGGTGGACGGGATTATCGGGCAAGGATCTGCCCTGGGCATCAAAACCGGTGGAATCCCGATGAAATTGACGCGGATCAGTCCCGAAGCTGCGCGAAAAACAGGTGGCGGGGTAAAATCGCGCCTTTACGTCGCGAAGCAAGGACACAGAATCATGGCGGGTCATTCCAAGTGGGCCAATATCCAGCACCGCAAGGGCCGGCAGGACGAGAAGCGCGGCCGGGTCTTCTCCCGGCTGGCCAAGGAAATCACCGTGGCAGCCCGCATGGGCGGAGGCGATGCCGCCTTCAACCCGCGCCTGCGCCTGGCGGTGGACAAGGCCAAGGCCGTCAACATGCCCGCCGACAACATCGATCGTGCCGTCAAGAAGGGCACCGGCGAGCTGGAAGGCGTGACCTATGAAGAATCGCGCTACGAGGGCTACGGCATTGCCGGCGCCGCGGTGATGGTGGACTGCCTGACCGACAACAAGACCCGCACCGTGGCCGATGTGCGCCATGCCTTCAACAAGTACGGCGGCAACATGGGCACCGACGGCTGTGTGGCCTTCCAGTTCAAGCACTGCGGCCAGCTGCTGTTTGCGCCGGGCACTTCGGAGGACGCGCTGATGGAGGCCGCCCTCGAAGCCGGCGCCGATGATGTGGCCACCAATGACGACGGTTCCATCGAGGTGCTGACCGATCCCTACCAGTTCGGCGAGGTGCGCGAAGCTCTCGAAAAGGCTGGCTTCACTGCAGAGTTCGGCGAAGTCACCATGAAGCCCCTCAACGAGACCGAACTGGTCGGCGATGATGCCTTGCGCATGCAGAAGCTGCTCGACGCGCTGGAGTCTCTGGACGACGTGCAGGCGGTGTATACCTCGGCCGCCATGGACGAGGAGTAAGTTCCTTCCCCGGCCAGCCCCGTGACGCGGGGTATGGCACCTGTGGAGGCGAGTTCATCCACGCTTGATGCCTGGCGTCACAGGTGGGCAGGTGATCAACGGCCCGTACGCAGCTCTCCCGTGGGGTCGAATTCATTCGACCTCGGACTTGGATTAACGGCATGCCGATGATTCAGACGACTGAGGTCAATAAGATGGACTCCTCCCTCCTTCAACGGCTTCGATGAGCCAGACTGGGAAGTGTCACCCCCCGGTCAATCAGAAAGAAGGAGTCCGTCATGAAGATTACGCGCATTGGCCTTGATCTGGCGAAGAGCGT
>NZ_JAQVCN010000040.1 GCF_028689785.1 Zoogloea sp.
CGCTACCTCGGCGGCAAGCAGTGCCCCCGTGGCCGGGCTGTGCCAGTGGGTGGCGATGCCCAGGGTACGCACGGGCAGCCCGAAGGCTGCGGGCGGGGCGGGGCGTCGGATGCGTCCGGGGTCGTCCGCGTCTTTGAGGAAGGGGGTCACGAGGTGAGGGTGGAGAGGATGTCGATCATGAACTCCACGTCTTCCTGTTCCAGGGCCTGCCAGCGGCTGGCGCCGAGGGCTGCGAGCATGGCACGCTCCTTCTCGGTCTGGTGCATGGACAGGAGCTGCCGGGCGATGGCTTCTGCATGGGGCAGCAGCGCCGGGCCGACCAGGAAAACGTGGTGGATGACCTGGATCTGGCTGGTGACCAGTACTCGCAGATCCCGACGTACCAGGGGTGACAGGCCGTTGAAGGCCTCGACCGGCAGGAAGCCGGCGTCGGCGTCGCCCCGGAGCAGGGCCTTGGTCACCTGGATGTAGGTCTCCCGGCGGAGTTCGCGGGTGTTGCCGGCCTCCAGATTGGCTGGTTCAAGCAGGATGCGCCCCAGGGTGTTGACGCAGGGGTCATCGGTGCAGGCGAGGCGAATGCCCGCGGGGAGTTCGGGGATGCTGTGGGCCGGGCTGTCAGCAGCTACCACGACGACCATCTCGTCAGCGTTGCCCTCGGGGCGTGCGATGGCCTGGAAGCCCTTATCCCGGACCAGCAGGGCGGCATCGAAGGGGTTGGCGTAGATCATGTCTACCCGGCCCGCGGCGATGGCCTGTCGCTGGGCTCCGAAGTTGTCGTGGAGCTCCAGGTGGATGGGAAGCCCGAGCTGGCGTTGCAGCCAGGTGTTGAAGATGTACCAGTCGGAGATGCGCTCGTTGGGAAAGCTCGGGCTGACCGTGAAGTTGAAGCTCATGGCCGGCGCATTTCCCGGTACTGGGCTTCGGCGGCGATGACCCGATCACGGGAGGGTTCACGTCGGACGGAAGTGTAGCCGACGACGCAGCCGTCTCGAATGTTGGGGACCACCGTGGCATAGACCCAGTAGTGTCCGCCGTCTTTGCGCAGGTTCTTGACGTAGCCGTTCCACTGACGCCCGGCCCGAACGGTGCTCCAAAGCGCCTGGAAGGTTGCCGCTGGCATGTCCGGGTGGCGAAGAATGTAGTGAGGTTGCCCAATGAGCTCGTCGTGGGTGTAGCCCGACATGTCCACGAAGGATGGATTGCACTGGGTGATGATGCCCCGGGTGTCCGTTCGCGAGACGATCAGCTTGCCGTGGGGGTAAGGCGTTTCAATGTCTGTGACGTGGACCTGGCGGGTGGTCCCGTCGGAATGGATGAGGACGTGGGTGGTGCCGGGGGAAGGATGCACGTCCTCCATGATCACGCTCAACCGAGGATGCGGCCGATGGCATCGGCGGCCCGTCGTACGTCGAGAAACACGAGGCCAAGCTTGGCATTGGGCTTGGCCATGACCGTCAGCACGGCGTCGGCGCCAGCCTGAACCATCAGTACGTAGCCTTTTTCACCTTTGATCAGAACCTGGTCGAGGGCGCCCCGGGACAGTTCCCTGGCGGTGCGGTCACCGAGGGAGAGCATTGCCGCGCTCATCGCTCCGACCCGGTCCTCGTCCACCGTGTTGGGAAGCAGGGCCGCCATCATCAGGCCGTCGGACGAGATGATGGCTGAGGCCTCGATATCCGCTGACGTGCCGTTGAGGTCGTTGAGAACGGTTTGAAGCATGTTTGCGCGCATCGTGCTGTACCTTGCTGGAGAGGGGCCGGACGAACTGCCTTGCGGTGTGTCGACCGGGGGTGTCACGGGGGTGTCGGGGCGTCATTATTTCACATAAGGCCCGGGGTTTAGGGTGGGGCGGGCGCGGCACCGGCAGTATCGGGGCGGGATGGCTGCGGGTAGAATCCGGGGCTGATTGCCTTCGAGGACGGAGCTGTAAGATGGATTTTGACAAGGAAGTGGATGCCCGCGGCCTGAACTGCCCGCTGCCCATCCTGCGCGCCAAGAAGGCGCTGGCGGAGATGCAGCCCGGGCAGATCCTGCACGTGCTGGCGACGGACCCGGGCTCATCCAAGGATTTCGCCGCCTTTGCCCGGCAGACGGGCAACGAGCTGATGTCCCAGGCCGAGTTGCCAGACAAGGCTTTCGAGTTCTTCCTGCGCCGCAAGTAGGCGGGTATGGATGTGTGAAAAAAGGGAGCCGGATGGCTCCCCAGATTGCTGATAAAGCCCCAAGGCCCCGCCCGCCGGGGGCTTGTTTTTTATAATATCGGCATGCTCAGGCCTGCTGTCGCCCCAGCCACCGGGAGGGGTGCTTCCACAAACGCGAGTACGCCTACGATCCGCAGACCGACTGCTACCTCTACGCGCCATGCAAGGGAACCGTTGAACGTAGCTTTGCCGACGCCAAAGAGTTGCATGGGCATCGCTACGCCCGCTTTCGCGGACTGGCCAAGGTTCAAGCCCAATGCCTGCTCTCGGCCGCCTGTCAGAACATGAAGAAGATCGCCCTGCTGCTGACCCGCCGGGCGGCAGCCCTTTTTGGCCCGAAATTCCGGCTTTACCACGCCCTCACAAGCGCTCTACGCGGCCAACATCTCCTCTTTCTCCAGATGAGCGCCACGGGCTCAGGCCGCTACCGGGCGTTTCCTGTCGTCGGAGAGGGCTTCAGAAAGCACGAACCCCCGGAAAAACCGGGGGTTCGTCAGCAGTCTGTGGGGGGCCGGATGGCTCCCCTTTTTTTGCAGGCTCGCGCCGGGGTCAGCGTTCGGAGAGCTTGGCCAGCTGGGGCTTGAGCTTGTCGAGGGTGGCGCTGAAGCTGGCCAGGCGATCCTTTTCCTGGGCCACCACGGCGGCGGGGGCACGGGCAACGAAGCTCTCATTGGAGAGCTTGGCGTTGGCCTTGGTGATCTCGCCTTCGATGCGGGCGATCTCCTTGGCAATGCGCTCGCGCTCGGCGGCGATGTCGATCTCCACCTTGAGCATCAGGCGCTGCTCGCCAACGATGGCGACCGGTGCCAGTTCTTCGCTGCTGATCTCCTCCACCACCTGGACCTCGGACAGCTTGGCGAGGCCGGCGATGTAGGGGGCGAACTTGCTCAGGCGCTCGGCATTGCCGCTGGCCACAAGAGGCATGCGTTGGGCGGGAGAGATGTTCATCTCGCCGCGCAGGTTGCGGCAGGCGTAGATCAGACTCTTGAGTTCGGCCACGTCGGCTTCGCTCTTCTCGTCGATGCGGCCCAGGTCGGCTTCGGGGTAGCGGGCCAGGCACAGGCTGTCCACGTCCTTGCGGCCGGCCAGCGGGGCGACGGTCTGCCACAGCTCTTCGGTAACGAAGGGGATCAGCGGGTGGGCCAGGCGCAGGATGGTCTCCAGGACGCGGATCAGGGTGCGGCGGGTGCCACGCTGCTGGGCTTCGTTGCCCGTGTTGATCTGGACCTTGGCGAGCTCCAGATACCAGTCGCAGTACTCGTCCCAGATGAACTCATAGACGGTCTTGGAGACGAGGTCGAAACGGTACTCGGTGAAGTGCTGGGCGATCTCGGCTTCGACGCGCTGCAGGCGGCTGACGATCCAGCGGTCGGCAAAGGAGAAGTCGAGGGGGCCGTTGCCGCCGCAGCTGGGGCCGTCCTGCTTGTGCTCAAGGCCCAGGTCGTGGCCCTGGACGTTCATCAGCACGAAGCGGGTGGCGTTCCACAGCTTGTTGCAGAAGTTGCGGTAGCCCTCGCAGCGGCTCATGTCGAACTTGATGTCGCGGCCGGGGCTGGCCAGGCTGGCGAAGGTGAAGCGCAGGGCGTCGGTGCCGAAGGCGGGGATGCCTTCCGGGAATTCCTTGCGGGTCTTCTTCTCGATGCTGGCCGCCTGCTTGGGGTTCATCAGGCCGGTGGTGCGCTTGGCCACCAGGGCGTCGATGCCGATGCCGTCGATCAGGTCGATGGGGTCGAGCACGTTGCCCTTCGACTTGGACATCTTGGCGCCTTCGGCGTCGCGGATGAGGCCGTGCACATAGACGTGCTTGAAGGGGATCTTGCCGGTGATGTGCTTGGTCATCATGACCATGCGCGCCACCCAGAAGAAGATGATGTCGAAGCCGGTGACGAGCACGGTGGACGGCAGGTAGAGATCCAGCGCGTCATTGGACTGGGCCGGGTAGTCCGGGGTCCAGTCGAGGGTGGAGAAGGGCCACAGGGCGGACGAATACCAGGTATCGAGCACGTCCGGATCGCGGCTGAGGGCGCCGGTGTAGCCGGCCTTTTCGGCCAGGGCGCGGGCTTCGTCCTCGCTGTGGGCGACGAAGGTCTCGCCGTTGTCGCCGTACCAGGCGGGGATCTGATGGCCCCACCACAGCTGGCGGGAGATGCACCAGTCCTGAATGTTGTTGAGCCACTGGTTGTAGGTGTTGACCCAGTTGCCGGGCACGAACTCGATCTCGCCCGAGGAGACGACTTCGAGCGCCTTTTCGGTGATGGACTTGCCGTCTTCACCGGGTTTGGACATGGCCACGAACCACTGGTCGGTGAGCATCGGCTCGATGACCACGCCGGTGCGGTCGCCACGGGGCACCTGGAGCTTGTGGGGCTTGACCTCGCCGAGCAGGCCGAGGGCCTCGAACTGGGCCACCACCTGCTTGCGGGCCTCGAAGCGATCCAGGCCGGCGAGGCTGACGGGCAGCGTCACGGAGCCGCTGACCTGACCCTGAGTGACCACGCTGCCCTGGGCAGGCACAGTACCTTCGAGGGTCAGCACGATGATCATCGGCAGGCCGTGGCGCAGGCCGACGGCGTAGTCGTTGAAGTCGTGGGCCGGGGTGACCTTGACCACGCCGGTGCCGAATTCACGGTCGACGTACTCGTCGGCAATGATGGGGATCTCGCGATCGACCAGCGGCAGACGAACCGTCTTGCCGATCAGGTGGGCGTAGCGCTCGTCTTCCGGGTGCACCATCACGGCGGTGTCGCCGAGCATGGTCTCAGGCCGGGTGGTGGCCACGGTGAGGCTGCCGCTGCCATCGGCCAGCGGATAGCTCAGGTGCCACATGAAGCCGTCTTCTTCTTCCTGGACGACTTCCAGGTCGGACACGGCGGTGTGCAGTTTCGGGTCCCAGTTGACCAGACGCTTGCCGCGGTAGATCAGGCCTTCGTTGTAGAGGCGCACGAAGGTCTCGGTGACCACCTTGTTGAGACCCGCGTCCATGGTGAAGCGCTCGCGGCTCCAGTCGGGGCTGGTGCCCATGCGGCGCATTTGCTGGGTGATGGTGCCGCCGGAGTACTCCTTCCATTCCCAGACCTTCTCGAGGAACTTCTCGCGGCCGAGGTCGTGACGGGAGACGCCCTGGGCGTCCAGCTGGCGTTCAACGACGATCTGGGTGGCGATGCCGGCGTGGTCGGTGCCAGGCTGCCACAGGGTGTTCCAGCCGCGCATCCGGTGGTAGCGGGTGAGCGCGTCCATGATGGTCTGGTTGAAACCGTGACCCATGTGCAGGGTCCCGGTGACGTTGGGCGGCGGCAGCAGGATGCAGAAGGATTGATCGGCAGGCTTGCTGCGGTCGAGACCGGCGGCAAAGTAGCCGCTCGATTCCCAGTGCTCATACCAGCGGCGTTCAATCTCCGCCGGCTCGAAACTCTTGGCCAGTTCCATGGGGTCTGTCTTTGAAGGCAAAACGCGGATTATAACGGATGCCCCCGCCCCGCCCGTCGGGAAGACTTGGCGGAGGAGGGGGGGAAAGGGTGAGTTCAGGCCTCGGAATCGTTGTCGAGGCGGCTGGCGATCTCGGCAGAGATGAGCGGTAGCAGGCTGTGCTGCAGTTGGGTGACTGCTTTTACCCGGAGGCGCTCGGCCAGATCGTCAAGCTCCCGGGAGACAAGTTGGGGGAGTTCGGTGGCGACCCAGTCCTCGATCAGGCGCTTAATGGCGATGTCGAGTTCGACGATCCGCCCGGCGAGATCGGGGGCGGGCGCGAGCACGGGGGGCTGAAGTTCGGGCTCGGGCTCGGGCTCGACAGCCTCAAGGATGATCGGCTCGCTGTCGCCGATGAAGGGCTCGATCCGCTCGTCCACCACGTCGGTCAGCACCGGCAGGTCGTCGCTATCGCCGCTTTCAGGCACCGCCAGTCTGTGCTGCGATGCTTCGGCTTCGTCGTCTTCCAGAGAGATCTCGAATTCGGGCTTGTGGGAGGTGTTCATTCGCCGCTCCGTTGGGCGAGATCGTGGGCGCTGAGCGGCAGGCCCTGTTGCTTGTAGCGCCGGTAGCGGCCACGGGCGGCCTGGCGCTCTTCGTCGGTGGGGCCGACGATTTCGATGACAAGGTCGAAGCGGCTGAAGCCATCGGGCAACTCGTCACCCAGGTTGATCAGTACGTCTTGGTGGGGAAGGGCGTCGAGCCGGCTACCGATGACCACCGGGGTTTCGGCGGCCAGCGGTGAATCCACCGCCACATGGGGTACGAAGGCCAGGGGCTGAAACCCCCACAGCATCTGGTCGAAATGCCGGGCAACGTGGCTTTCCGGCGCGAACACCGAGACCCGCCGCCCGTTGGCTTCGGCCTTGGCCGCGAGCACGCAGGCCACCCGAAGGCGGTCTGGCGCATTGTGGTAGAAGCGGATCTCGGTGCTCACGGTTGGCGTTTCAGCGTCCGGCCCGGTTCATCAGGAAGCGGGTCAGCAGCGGCACCGGGCGGCCGGTGGCGCCCTTGTCGCCGCCGGACTTCCAGGCGGTGCCGGCAATGTCCAGGTGTGCCCACTTGTAGGCTTTGGTGAAACGGGCCAGGAAGCATGCGGCGGTGATGGTGCCCGCGCCCTTGGTGCCGATGTTGGGGATGTCGGCGAAGTTGCTCTTGAGCATGTCCTGGTATTCATCCCACAGGGGCAGCTGCCAGGCCTTGTCGCCGGCCGCCTGGCCCGAGGCCAGCAACTCGGCCGCGAGGGCGTCGTCGTTGGCCAGCAGACCCGAGGTGAGGTTGCCCAGGGCGATGATGCAAGCGCCGGTGAGGGTGGCGATGTCCACCACCGCCACCGGGTCGAAGCGCTCGGCGTAGGTGAGGGCATCGCACAGGATCAGGCGGCCTTCAGCATCGGTGTTGAGGATCTCGATGGTCTGGCCGGACATGGAGGTGACGATGTCGCCAGGCTTGACGGCCGAGCCGCCAGGCATGTTCTCGGTGGTGGGGATCAGGCCTACGACGTTGATGGGCAACTCCATCCGTGCAATGGCCTTGAAGGTCCCCAACACACTGGCAGCACCGCACATGTCGTACTTCATCTCGTCCATGCCTTCGCCGGGCTTGAGGGAGATGCCGCCGGTGTCGAAGGTGATGCCCTTGCCCACCAGCACGACCGGCTTGTCCTTCGGCTTGCCGCCTTTGTAGTTGAGAATGATGAACTTGGGCGGTTCGTGGGAACCTTGGGCCACGGAGAGCAGGGAGCCCATGCCGAGCTTTTCCATGTCGGCACGTTCAAGGATCTCGACCTTGATCTTGTGCTCCTTGGCGAGCTTTTTGGCGGTGGTGGCCAGATAGCCAGGGGTGCAGACGTTGCCGGGGAGGTTGCCGAGGGTCTTCGCCAGGGCCATGCCATCGGCGATCGCCTCGCCGTCACGCAGGGCGGCATCGAGGTCAGCGGGGTGCTTGCTGCGGGTGATGAAGGCGAGCTTCTTGACACCCTTCTTTGATTCGTCCTTTTTTGATTTCAGCTCGTCGCAGCGGTAAGTGTTGTCCTTGAGGATCTGGGTGGCCTGGGCAATGCGCCAGGCGTCGTCGCGGCCGGGAAGATCCACGTCGGCCAGGCAAAAGGCAGCGTCGTCGGCGGGGGAGGCGGCCAACTGGCGGGCGGCCGCCGACACCGCGTCGCGATAAGTCTTGTCGGTGAGTTCGCCGGCCTTGCCCAGGCTGACCAGCAGCACGCGCGGCGTGGCCAGGCCGGGAAGGGCGTGAAGAGTGAGGCTGGCACCGAGCTTGTCGTCCAGATCGCCCCGGGCGAGGATGGCCGCAATGGCGCCGTCCGAGGCCTTGTCGAGGGCCTTTGCGGCTGCGCTCAGCTCACCGCCGGCAAACACGCCTGCCACCACGCAGCCGTTCTTGAGTTTTTCCGGCGACCCGGCCTTTATGGTAAATTCCACCCGCTTCTCCTTGGAAACACGCGTCAATTGGGACTTTGCGGCACATTATGGCCGGCACCCCGGCAGACGTCAAAAAGGCCTTTCCCCGGCGCGATCACTTCCTCCGCATGATTTTTCTCCGAGCCGCCCAGCGCGAATTCACGCAGAACGCCGTGGCGGTCTTTGTGGCCTTGTTCGCCATCCTGATTTCCACCGTTCTCATCCGGCTGCTCGGGCAGGCCGCTGGGGGACGGGTGCCCGCCGATGCGGTGCTGGCCTTGATCGGCTTCGGTGCCATTGCCCAGATGCCGGTGGTGTTGTCGCTCACGGTGTTCATTGCGATCCTGATGTCCTTGTCCCGTAGCTACCGGGATTCCGAGATGGTGGTGTGGTTTTCCAGTGGCCTGCCGCTGACCGCATGGATGCGGCCGGTGCTGCGGTTTTCGGTGCCGGTGGTGGTGCTCATCGCCGCCATGTCGCTATTTGTGGCGCCCTGGGCCCAGAAAAAGAGCGTCGAGTACAAGGAGCAACTCAACAACCGGGATGATGTATCCCGGGTTGCGCCCGGCATGTTTCGTGAATCTTCCGGGGGCGAGCGGGTGTTTTTCGTCGAGGCTTTGTCAGGAGACGAGGGGCGCGTTCGTAACGTTTTTGCCAGCAGCATGCAGAACGGGCGCCTTGGAGTGATGGTGGCGGCCCAGGGGCACATGGAGGTGGATGCCTCGGGTAATCGTTTTGTGGTGCTGGAGAATGGCCGGCGTTACGAGGGGACACCCGGTACGCCCAGTTACCGGGTCATGGAGTTCGAGCGTTACCAGATCCGTATGGAGTCCAAGGAGGTCAGTGGCGGGCCGCGCCAGCCCAAGACCCTGACCCTGCCGGCGCTGCTCAAGAACCCCGACAAGCGCAATCAGGGCGAGCTGCTTGGCCGCATCAGCACGCCTGTGCTGGCTATCATGCTGGCCCTGCTGGCTATTCCCCTTTCTTTCGTGAATCCCCGTGCTGGCCGCACCAATAACCTGATTCTGGCGGTGCTGGTTTACCTTATCTACAGCAACGCCCTCAGCGTGTGTCAGGCGTGGGTTGGCCAGGGGCGACTGCGTTTCGAGGTGGGTCTGCTGGCGCCTCATCTGATCATGCTGGGCGTGCTGGCCATCCTGTTCTACAAGCGCCTGAGCGTGTTTGCCCGGTGGCGGAGAGGCTGATGATCCCTGTCTATATCCGCTATATCAGTCGCGAGATCTACGCTGCAGTAGCCTTGGTGCTGTTGGCCTTTCTCGGGCTTTTTGCCTTCTTCGATCTGGTCAATGAGCTTGATGAGGTCGGCAAGAACGGTTACGCCCTGCACCATGCGGCCATCTATGTGGCGATGATCATGCCGGGCCGGGTGTATGAACTCATGCCCATCGCTGTGCTGATCGGCAGCCTGTATGCGCTGACAACCCTCGCCCGTCATTCCGAAATCACCGTGCTGCGGGCTTCGGGCTTGTCGACCCGGCGTTTTCTGCTGGCCTTGCTATCCGTGGGTAGTGTTTTCGTGCTGCTGACCTTTGTGTTTGGCGAGTATCTGGCACCCCCGGCCGAGCGAGCCGCCCAGCAGTGGCGTCTGGCTGCGACCCGCTCGATGGTGTCCCAGGAATTGCGGACCGGGCTGTGGGTCCGGGACGGCAACCTGTTTGTAAATGTCCGCAGCATCCTTCCGGATACCTCGCTGCAAGGCGTGCGCATCTACGAGTTCGATGATCGCGCAGCCCTCGTGTCCATCAGTGAGGCGGAGTCCGGTGCCTATCAGGAGGGGGCTGGATGGCGTTTGAAAGGGGTTGGAAAGACCGTTTTTCTCGGGGAGCGCACTGAGATCCTCAAGTTGCCGGAGTTGGTGTGGCGTTCCGAGTTGACGCCGGATGTGCTGTCTGTGTTGATGGTCGTGCCCGAGCGGATGTCGGTGACCACGCTGTATTCCTACATCCGTCACCTGGAAGAGAACAAGCAGCGCACCACCCGCTACGAGATCGCGCTGTGGAAGAAGCTGGCCTACCCGTTTGCAGCGCTCGTCATGATGGGGCTGGCATTGCCCTTCGGCTACATGCAGACACGCATGGGTGGAGTCAGCCTGAAGGTGTTCTCCGGGATCATGATCGGGGTCGGATTCCACCTTCTGAACGGCCTCTTCTCCAACCTGGGTGTCATCAATGGCTGGGTGCCGGCGGTGGCTGCGCTCACGCCTAGCATCGCCTTCCTGTTGGCGGCGATGGGCATGATGTGGTGGGTGGAGCGTCGCTAGCGGGTGTTCATGCCAAGGTGGACGCGGGCAGCAGCACGATGCGCGTGCCCGCCAGCCGGTCGTGCAAAAACTGTCGGTCTTTGTCGATAAGGGCCCAGATCACTCCGGCGCCGAAAAACAGCACTGAAGGCCACGCTAGAGCGTATCTGATCCAGCCCTGGCGCAAGGAGACGGGCTTGCCGTCGCTGTTGACGATGCGCAATTTCCAGGTCTGCATGGCCAGGGTCTGTCCGCCGCGGCGCCAGTACCAAAGAAAGTACATCCCGAGTACGGCGAAGATGTAGATCCAGAGCACGCCGCCTCTGGGGGTGTAGTCAGTGCCGATGCCGAGGACGAGCAAGGGCACCATGAAGGTTAGTGCTAGGACTCCAAGCAACAGCAGCGACTCGTAGAGCATGCTGGCGAGTCGGCGGCGCAGACCGGCGAGTTCGACTGTCTGGCGGCGGGCAGACAGCCCCCCGTTTGCATTGGCTTTTGAGGGCATGAGACTCAAGTCAGGGTTTGATGCCCGCGGCGACGGTCTGGCCGGCGGGCGTGCCTACTTCCTCGGTAGGAGTGTGAGGCGGGGCAGGGGCTGGGATGAGCGGTGCAGCGGGCTCCGGGGCGGGGGGCGGAGCGGCCACGACATGCTTGCGTGGCACGATGACACGCGGTGGTGGCTGTTCCGTCAATGGTTTGAGCGGTGTGGCAGCGGTCTTTGTGCGGGGTGGCTTGACTGGCGGTTTGGCCGCTGCTTCCTTGAAGCGGCTCTTTTCCTCGCTGGGGAGTTCCTGATAGGCGTTCCACTTCTCCCGAAGGACCTCCCGCTTTTCAGGGGCGATACGCTGCAGGTTGCGGTATTGATCCCGTGCCGTGGTTCGCTGTTCAGGAGTAAGGGAAAACCATGTTTCCATCCGTCGTTGCAGGCGTGACTGCTCCTCGGGGGTGTAACCCGGGAAACGATCAGCAATCCCCACCCATTTGCGCCTTCTGTCGTCAGGAAGATCCTTCCATTCGCTCGCAAGGGGGGCAAGGGTGCGTTGCTGATCCGGTGACAGATCCTTCCAGGCCGGTGCCGTGATAGGGGGGGTGGCCAGTGCCTGGGCAGAGCAGGCGACAACGAAGGCGGAGATCAGTCCGGTGAGTCGTTTTGAACCCATGCGTCGAATCCGCGATCCAGGTAAGCGTCTATCGGGAGGTCGTCGGCGAGCAGTGCGCTATCGACTTCTTCAAGGTCGGCGGCGCGCTGCCATTCACCCAGGAAACCGCTGCCCAGGGCGGCAAGAATGACCAGTATCATGGCCAGCGTGGTACGACCCTGGGGCAGGATGTGCTCGGAGAAGGTTTGGCCAAGCCCGGCCAAGCTGAGCTTTCGCACCGTCTTCTTCTGTCGGGAGAGGGCGCGCTGACGGGCCTGAAGCAGGCGGTCGGCAACCGGGGTGGAAACGTTGCGCGCAGACACGTTAAGGTGCTGGCGGAGCCGGAGTTGGAAGTCCTGTTCGTTCATGGTTTGATACCTTTTGCAGCAAGTGCAGCGGCAAGAGTGTGCGTGGCACGCGAGCAATGTGTCTTCACGCTGCCCTCAGAGCATCCCATTGCCGCTGCAGTTTCAGCGATGTCCATTTCTTCCCAGTAACGCATCAGGAAGGCTTCGCGTTGACGGGCAGGGAGCTTTTCGATTTCCCTTTCTATGGCGCCTAGCGTCTGGCGTTGTTCCAGCTGAGTCTGCGGGGACTCGCTTTTGTGGTCGCCGTCTGCGGATTCAAGCGTGTCGAGAGGGTCGTGCTCGTCGTCTTCTGGTCCAGAGAAGGCTGACAGCAGGGTGGTCCACATGTTGCGAACCTTCTGGCGGCGGTAGTGATCCCGGATGGCGTTCTGCAGGATGCGCTGGAACAGCATGGGAAGTTCGGCGAGGGGCTTGTCCCCGTACTTCTCGGCGAGGCGCATCATTGAGTCCTGCACGATGTCGAGAGCAGACTCTTCGTTGCGGACTGCGAACAAGGCTTGCTTGAAGGCCCGTTTTTCGACGCTGGCGAGGAAATCCGATAGTTCGAGACGGGATGGCAGGGGATGATCCTCGGTGATCCGGGTAGGGTGTTCCCGGAGGTCGTCGGTTGGTGGTGCTGTGGCAGGAGAGGGGGCACCGATACGGTGCGCCTTGACCAATCGCCGGGTCGGCGGTATGGTTCAACGTTTTACATCGCCGATATAGCTCGGGTGCAGTGATGGTCATTACCGGTGCAGAAATTGTAATCAGGTGCCTCCAGGAAGAAAAGGTCGATTATCTTTTCGGCTATCCAGGTGGCGCCGTCCTGTACATCTACGACGAGCTCTTCAAGCAGGACAAGGTCCGTCACGTCCTGGTTCGCCACGAGCAGGCGGCCATTCACGCCGCAGATGGATACGCGCGCTCCACCGAGAAGGTGGGGGTTGCGCTGGTGACCTCCGGGCCGGGCGCGACCAACGCGGTCACGGGTATCGCCACGGCGTTCTGTGACTCGATTCCGATGGTGGTCATCTCCGGTCAGGTGCCCTCCGCAGCTATCGGCCAGGATGCCTTTCAGGAAGTGGATACGGTCGGTATCACCCGCCCCTGCGTCAAGCACAATTTCCTTGTGCGTGATGTGCGTGATATCGCGGAGACGATCAAGAAAGCCTTCTACCTGGCGAAAACCGGCCGGCCCGGCCCGGTTTTGGTGGATATCCCGAAGGACATCACCGCCCAGAAGTGCGAATTCGTCTACCCGCAAACGGTGTCGATGCGCTCATATAGCCCGACGGTCAAGGGGCATCACGGTCAGATCAAGAAAGCCCTGCAACTGCTCTTGGAGGCTAAGCGCCCCATGGTCTATGCGGGTGGTGGCGTAGTTCTCGGCGACGCCGCCGACAAGCTGACGGCGCTGGTGCGCAAGCTCGGTTTCCCCTGTACCAACACGCTTATGGGTTTGGGAGGCTACCCGGCAACCGACCGGCAGTCCCTCGGCATGCTGGGCATGCATGGCAACTACGAAGCCAATATGGGCATGCATTACTGCGATGTCCTGCTTGCCGTGGGCGCCCGCTTCGATGACCGGGTGATCGGCAGCCCTGCGCACTTTGCGTCCGAGCCGAGAAAGATCATTCATATCGATATTGATCCGTCTTCCATCTCCAAGCGCGTCAAGGTCGATGTGCCCATCGTCGGTGATGTGGGCGAGGTCCTTGGCGAGTTGCTGGCGCTTCTTGACAGTACGGCCGAAAAGCCCGATCAGGAGTCCCTGGGCGGCTGGTGGAAGCAGATTGATGAATGGCGTCGTCGCGACTGCCTGAAGTTTTCCCAGGGTGAAGGGCTGATCAAGCCCCAGTACGTTATCCAGAAACTTTGGGAAGTCACCGGCGGCGACGCTTTCGTGACATCCGACGTGGGCCAGCATCAGATGTGGGCTGCCCAGTACTACAAGTTCGACAAGCCGCGTCGCTGGGTGAATTCTGGTGGCCTGGGTACCATGGGCTTCGGCCTGCCTGCTGCCATGGGTGTCCAGCTGGCGCATCCGGGCTCGCCCGTCGCCTGTGTCACCGGCGAAGGCTCTATCCAGATGAACATCCAGGAACTGTCCACCTGCAAGCAGTTCCGCCTGCCCATCAAGGTCATTCTGCTCAACAATGGCTACCTCGGCATGGTGCGTCAGTGGCAGGAGCTGTTCCACGGCAATCGTTACTCCGAATCCTACATGGATGCCTTGCCCGACTTCTCGAAGCTTGCTGCGGCCTATGGTCATGTTGGCCTGCGTGTCGACAAGCCGGGGGATGTGGAGGGTGCGCTGCGGGAGGCTTTCAAGCAGAAGAACGATCTGGTGTTCCTCGATTTTCAGGTTGATGCCACCGAGAACGTTTATCCCATGGTTCAGGGCGGCAAAGGGTTGACAGACATGATCCTGTCGGCCGAGGACCTCTGACCTGCCGGGATGCTTGCTGTGGGAAAAGGCCTGCAGCGGCTTCCCGAATCATCACAGATGCTCGACGCCGCATGGTTGCGCGGGCTGATGGTCATCCAGAATACAACGCCTATGAGACACGTCATCTCCCTTCTCATCGAGAATGAATCCGGGGCGCTATCGCGCGTTTCCGGCCTGTTTTCCGCGCGCGGCTACAATATCGAATCGCTCACGGTGGCCCCGACCGAAGATGCATCGCTGTCCCGCATGACGATCGTCACCACGGGGTCGGACGACGTCGTCGAGCAGATCACCAAGCACCTAAACAAGCTGGTCGAGGTGGTCAAGGTGGTCGACCTGTCCGAATCCGCCCATATCGAGCGCGAGCTGATGCTGGTCAAGGTGCGGGCTACGGGCAAGGACCGGGAGGAAGTGAAGCGTATGGCTGACATCTTCCGGGGCCGTATCATCGATGTGACTGATACCAGCTACGTGATCGAGCTGACAGGAAATCAGGCCAAGCTTGATTCCTTTGTCGGTGCGATCGAAGCGGGCTTGATTCTCGAAACCGTTCGCTCCGGAATCTGTGGCGTAGGCCGTGGTGACCGGGTTCTGAAAGTTTGATGCGGGGCATGGTCCGGACGCCGACGTCCGAGCCGTCCCGTGATTTGCTCCTCTTTTGTCAGAAAGGCATGAAATGAAGGTTTATTACGATAAGGATGCGGACCTCTCCCTGATCGAGGGGAAGCAGGTCACCATCGTCGGTTATGGCTCCCAGGGCCACGCCCACGCCCAGAACCTGCGCGACTCCGGCGTCAATGTGACGGTCGGCCTGCGCAAGAGCGGTGCCTCCTGGGCCAAGGCCGAAGGGGCTGGCCTGAAGGTTGCCGAAGTGGCTGAAGCCGTTCGCGCCGCCGACGTGGTCATGATCCTGCTGCCGGACGAGAACATCCCCGATGTTTACAAGAATGATGTCGAGCCCAACATCAAGCAGGGTGGCGTGCTGGCCTTCGCTCACGGCTTCAATGTGCATTACAACCAGGTTGTGCCCCGCGCCGATCTGGATGTGATCATGGTTGCGCCCAAGGGCCCCGGCCACACCGTACGCTCCGAGTACCTGAAGGGTGGCGGCGTGCCGTCCTTGATCGCTGTGTACCAGGACAAGTCCGGCAAGGCCCGTGACATCGCCCTGTCCTACGCTGCTGCCAACGGCGGCACCAAGGGTGGCGTTATCGAGACCAACTTCCGCGAAGAAACCGAAACCGACCTGTTTGGTGAGCAGGCTGTTCTCTGTGGCGGTGCGGTCGAGCTGGTCAAGATGGGTTTCGAGACCCTGACCGAAGCCGGTTACGCCCCCGAAATGGCTTACTTCGAGTGTCTGCACGAGCTGAAGCTGATCGTCGATCTGATGTACGAAGGCGGTATCGCCAACATGAACTACTCCATCTCCAACAATGCGGAGTATGGTGAGTACGTGACCGGCCCGGAGGTCATCAACGAAGAGTCCCGCTACGCCATGCGCGAAGCCCTGAAGCGCATCCAGACTGGCGAATACGCCAAGATGTTCATTCAGGAAGGCCGCACCAACTACCCGTCCATGACCGCCCGTCGTCGTCTGAACGCCGTGCACCCGATCGAGACCGTCGGTGCCCAGCTGCGTGACATGATGCCGTGGATCAAGGCCAACAAGCTGGTTGACCAGTCCAAGAACTGATCGCACCTGACTTGAAGCGCGCACGGGGGACGAAAGTCCCCCGTGTCGTTTTCGGGTCTGGGGCGTTGTCCTGCGTTACAATCGCGTTCGACTTCACCCATCGTCCCCTCCATGGCCGATCTGCAATCGCGCAAGCCCCTGCTCAACCCGGAACGGCGTCGCAAGGGCATCTACATTCTTCCCAACCTTTTTACCACGGCCGCCCTGTTTGCCGGCTTCTACGCCATCGTGCAGGCCATGAACGGGCTGTTCGAGCAAGCGGCAGTTGCCATCTTCATCGCAATGGTGCTGGATGGTCTGGACGGTCGGGTTGCCCGCCTGACACGTACCCAGAGCGCCTTTGGAGCCGAATACGATTCCCTGTCCGATATGGTGTCCTTCGGCGCTGCACCTGCATTGATCATGTACGAATGGGCGCTCAAGGGCATGGGCAAGCTCGGCTGGATGGCCGCGTTCATATACTGTGCCGGTGCCGCCTTGCGGTTGGCCCGTTTCAATACCAACATCGATGTCATCGACAAGCGCTATTTCCAGGGTTTGCCCAGCCCGGCAGCGGCGGCGCTGGTCGCTGGGCTGGTGTGGGTCATGATCGACAATGGCATTGCCGGGCCTGATGTGCGCTGGTATGGCTGTGCGCTCACCATCTTTGCCGGCATCTCCATGGTCAGTAACGTGCTGTTCTATAGCGGCAAAGAGATCAATCTGCGTCGCAGCGTGCCCTTCATCGTCATCATTGCCTTTGTTCTCGGCTTCCTGCTGGTCTCCAGCTATCCGCCGGGAGTTCTGTTCGGCCTTTTCCTCTGCTATGCCGTTTCCGGCTACGTGCTGGGGGCGTGGGCCTGGCTGAAGGGGCGTCGGCGCAGTGCTTCGGTTGCAGCGTCGGAAAAGTCTGATTTATAGTCCAAGGCCCCGCATCCGCCGTCTGCCCGGTGCAGTCGGGGTGCGTCCGGAGCCCGGATAAACCGCGAACTCCTGCATTCCCGACGGATTGAACGTCGGGAATGCGCCTTAATCCAACTACAAAGAACCGGCGGGAGCCCATAATGAACGACCAGCTGATCATTTTCGACACGACCCTGCGCGACGGCGAGCAAAGCCCCGGAGCATCGATGACGCGGGATGAAAAGCTGCGTATTGCCCGGCAACTCGAGCGGATGAAGGTCAATGTCATCGAGGCGGGCTTTGCGGCCGCTTCCAACGGCGACTTCGAGGCGGTCAAGGCTGTTGCCGAGGCGATTCGGGAGTCCACCGTGTGTTCCCTCGCTCGCGCCAACGAGAACGATATCCGCCGTGCCGGGGAGGCCATTCGTCCCGCTGCGTCCGGTCGTATCCACACCTTCATCGCCACCAGCCCCATCCACATGGAAAAAAAGCTGCGCATGACCCCCGACCAGGTGGTCGAGCAGGCGGTGCGCGCGATTGGTTGGGCAAAGGAGTACACCGACGACATCGAGTTTTCTGCCGAGGACGCCGGTCGTTCCGAGATCGATTTCCTGTGCCGCATTTTCGAGGCGGTGATCAAGGCTGGCGCGACCACCATCAATGTGCCGGACACCGTCGGCTATAACGTCCCGGAGCAGTTCGCCGAGACCATCCGTACCCTCATCGATCGTGTGCCCGGTGCCGACAAGGTGGTCTGGTCGGTGCATTGCCATAATGACCTCGGGTTAGCGGTGGCCAACTCGCTGGCGGCCGTGCGTGCCGGTGCCCGGCAGGTGGAATGTACGGTCAACGGGTTGGGCGAGCGTGCCGGCAATGCTTCACTTGAAGAGATCGTCATGGCGGTGCGCACCCGCAAGGATATCTTCCAGTGTGATACCCGCGTCGATACCACCCAGATTGTTCCGGCCTCCAAGCTGGTCTCCGGGATCACCGGTTTTCCGGTGCAGCCCAACAAGGCGATCGTCGGCGCGAATGCGTTTGCCCACGAATCGGGGATTCACCAGGATGGCGTGCTCAAGCATCGGGAAACCTATGAAATCATGCGTGCCGAAGATGTGGGCTGGACCACCAACAAACTGGTGATGGGCAAGCACTCAGGGCGCAATGCCTTCCGCTCGCGCCTCCAGGAGCTGGGCGTGGATATCACCTCCGAGGAGCAGCTCAACCACGCTTTTGCCCGTTTCAAGGAACTCGCCGACAAGAAGCACGAGATCTTCGACGAGGATCTGCAGGCGCTGATGAGCGACGAGAGCTCGGAGCCGAAGGAGCACTTCCGCCTGCTGTCTTCGTCCTTTCACTCGGAAACCGGTGAAACGCCCTGTGCGCGGGTGACCCTTGCGGTGGGCGGTAGCGAGGCCAAGGCGGAGTCCTGCGGTTCGGGCCCTGTCGATGCGGCCTTCAAGGCGATCGAGGTGGTGGCCAACAGTGGAACGGAGCTACTGCTTTATTCGGTGAATGCCATTACCACCGGTACGGATGCGCAGGGCGAGGTGACGGTACGCCTGTCGAAGGACGGACGGGTGGTGAATGGGCAGGGTGCCGACACCGATATCATCGTGGCTTCCGCCAAGGCCTATCTCAATGCCCTGAACAAGATTCAGGCGGGTTCGGAGAAGATGAACCCGCAGGTTTGAGCCCGCAGGCTCAGGTCTCCTTCGAGGCCTGGGCCAGTCGTGAAGGGGCGGTGTTGCGCGAGTAAAGCACCACCACCACAAAGAAGATCACGCTCAGAACGGCCTCCGCCAGCGCCAGTGCGTTGCCGGGGGCCGCGTCGTTGGTGCGCACTACACCCTCTGTCAGGTAAAGCAGGATCATCATCGAGCTCCACTGGTAGGTATAGCGCGTGCCCCGCAGGATGCCGAAGAGGGCGGCCATCAGGGGCAGGACCTTGAGGGTCATCCAGGAGCCGCCCGGGCGTAGCGGGGCCAGCATGGTTTCCCAGGCAAGGCACAGGGCAATGAGGCTGAGCAGGGTGATGCTGGCTATCAGAGACAGAGTTTTTGGTTTCATGGCGTGGCGAGCTTCAGTGCAGTTTCGGCCAGGCGCTTGCCCAGGGCCTTGGCGAGGCGTTTTTCCTCGTCGGTGAGTTGGGTGTTTTCGTCCTTGCCCGCCCAGTGCGTGGCGCCATAGGGAGAGCCACCGCTGCGGGTGCGGGTCAGGTCGGGTTCGGAGAAGGGGAGTCCGACGATCAACATGCCGTGATGAAGCAGTGGTGTCATCATCGACAGCAGAGTGCTTTCCTGACCGCCGTGCTGGCTGGCGGTGGAAGTGAATACGCAGGCGGGTTTCCCCGCCAGAGCGCCGGAAAGCCAGGGGCCGGCGGTGCTGTCGAGGAAGTACTTCATCGGTGCGGCCATGTTGCCGAAGCGGGTGGGGCTGCCAATGGCGAGGCCGATGCATTCTTCCAGGTCACGCATCTCGGCGTAAGGGGCGCCGCGCTCGGGGATGTCGGACTCGGTGGCTTCGCAAACTGCGGATACACGTGGTACGGTCCGCAACCTTGCCGATGCGCCCGGCACGGAGTCGATACCCCGGGCAATCATCTCTGCCAGGGCGCGAACCGAGCCTCGGTGACTGTAATAAAGGACGAGGACTTCCTGCATGGGTCAGGTCTGTGAAGCGGAAAGGCATTATACGTAAATGAACTCAGAGCTCGATTCCGGGCATCGCTTCCGTGCGTCCTTGCGGGGCCTGCGGCTGCTGTTGAGTGCAGTGGTGCGGCGTTTCCGAGAAGGGCGTTGTTCCCAGGTGGCGGCGAGCCTCGCCTTTACCTCCCTGCTTTCTGTCGTGCCTTTCGTGACGCTGGTGGCAGTGGTGTTCAGCAAGTTTCCCCAGTCACAGCGTTTTACCGATGCTCTTCGGGGCTTTCTGCTCGACAATCTCCTGCCCGAAACAGCTGGCAAGGTCATTGCCACCTACGCCCTCCAGTTCAGCCAGAAGACCACCAATCTGACTATTGTCGGCGGCATCGTACTGATCCTGACGACGATCTTGCTGATGCGGACCATCGATCAGGTGATCAACCAGATCTGGCGTGTGCAGGTGCATCGGGCTTGGGCGACGCGCTTGGTGGCTTACTGGGCGGTGCTGTCCCTGGGGCCGTTGCTACTGGCGGGCGGCGTATTTGCGGCAGGCGCCATGCTGAGTGTATCCATGGATTTAATGAATGAGCCCGCTTGGCTTGAAGTGGTGGGACTGCGGCTGGTGTCCCTGGGGGTGTTGGCCGGCGTGTTTGCCACTCTTTATTTTGCCGTTCCCCATTGCAGCGTGAGGCTCGTCGATGCAGGGCTGGCGGGCTTGTTTGCGGCTGCCGGGTTTCTTGTGATGCAGCGTCTGTTCAGTCTCTATCTGGCGCACTTTCCAAGCTACACCCTGGTTTACGGTGCGTTTGCGGTCGTTCCGATCTTCCTGCTGTGGCTCTATCTGTCGTGGATAGTCATCTTGCTGGGGGCGGTCGTGGCTGCAGTTCTTCCGGAACGCAGTCTGCGTCGCAAGCCTTTGCCGATGTTTCCAGGGCGAAGCCTTTATGTGGCTCTGCTGATGCTATTTGAACTGGCGGAGGCGCAGTCCAGCGGTGATTGCCGGAGTGTGGAGGCATTGGCAGAGGTAGCCCGGGTTGGCCATGACGAAGTTCGGGACGTGCTGGCCGTGTTGGCGTCGTCGAGGATCGTGGTGCGGCGGGATTCGGGTGGCTGGTTGCTGGCCCGCTCCGCTGAAAGCGTGCGCCTGGTGGAGCTGGTGAGTCTTTTCGGATTGGCTTTGCCGCCGGATGCGGGGAGAGTGTCGGGCGGTCCGGAGATTTTGGTGCAGATGCCCTGGCAGAAGATGCTGGCTGCTATGGATGTGACAATGGACGTGTCTCTCGGGCAGTTGCTGGAGGAGGGGAGGGCGCGGGCCTAGAGGGGGTAGGGGTCGATCTCGTACTGAAAGAGCTCAACGGCGGCGGTCTGCATGTCCAGGCTGAGTAGCCGCCCTTGGGCAACGTAGAGGCGGTTGGTGTCGGACACCAGCATAAAGCGTCGGGCCGAATAAGTGCCTGCAGGCGCCAGGATGGCCTGCTGGCGGCCAAGAGCCTGGACGGGGGGGAGTACCAGGGCCGGGCTCATGGGGCGGGTTCGGTTGGCATTGCGGAAGCCGACCGTCACGGGCTTGGCGGAGTTGGCCAGAACCTGAAGGCCGAGCTCGATCTGCTCAGGCGTTTCGGTGCGAATCCAGCGTACCACGCAGAGTGTCCACGGCTCGTCGTCGCTTCGACGTAGGGCCAACGCCATGCCGGCGTTGAGTTCGTTGGCGTTTCCGGTGACCTGCATGATCGCATAGCCTGTGGGGCTCTCATTGACCACCATCCACTCGGAGGAGTAGCGCGCCTGGTGGATGAGGCCTGGGTCGCGGAGCATCTTCCAGATGGTATCGAGACCGCAGCACACCCTGACAGCGTATTGGCTGCGTCGGCGGGAGTGTTCTCGGCGGGGAGGGCAGGCCCAGTATTCCCTCACGCGACGCAACAGCGTTGCTGCTTCGCTTCGTTCCAGCCCGGCGTGGAAGCCGGCGGGGAGAGGGGCTTCACCCTCGAGGATTTCGATGAGGGAAGTGGCTCGCCGGGCCAGCTCTTCACCCGAGAAGTACACCAGCCCGTCCACATTCGGCGGGTTGCGCCGATGAATCGACATGGGCTGGGTGTCCTGATCGGGGTCGAGCCAGAACCAACCCATTTCGTCCTCGCCCGGCGCTGAATGGCGAATTGAGGTGCTGTTTGCGTTGCTGGTGAGAAAGTCGGACAGCCAGCAGATCTCCCTGCCCGTCAGGCCTTCCGGGTGGGCTGCCGAGAATGCGAGCAGGTACTTGTAGGCGGCCTTGGCACTTTCTGTTGTCTCGCTGCCATGTCCGGTTTCTGCTTCGGCGATGCTCCCGGCGTAGAGGGAGTGGGCCTTGAGCCAGAATTCATAGGGGGCGCTGTTGCCCGCCAGGTGGGCGATGGTGAGTTGCTCGCCCAAGAGTTCAAGTGCTTTTGCGCTGATGGTGGCCGGGTTGCGGCGGAGGGTTCTGACCAGTCGATTGCGAACCTCGCTGAGCACTTCCTCGTGGCTGGCGGCAAGCTTGCCAAGTGCCGATACGAGCCGTGTTGCGGAGCGATGGAGTCCAAGGGTGAGTGGCAGGGATGCACCTGCCAGGCGCTCCCTGAACTGCCGGCTGATGGCCATGCTGCGCGAGTGGAGCAGGTCTAGGCAGCGGTGAAGCTGGCTGTGGCTGACGTCCGAACGACCGAGCTCCTCAAGATGGCGAACGAGAGTTGCCAGCTCCAGATCCGCATCGGTGGATAGATTGGAAGCCAGCCAGTCGAGAACTGGCGCAGTAGGATCGGAAAGATTGGATTCGGCGGCGTTCATTGCCTGGAAAGTCTCGTGACCAGGCCATCATTGTAATTAAATCGCCGTGATATGTGCCGCGTTTCGCCATTCGTTGATCCCATTGCGGGCTGCGACGGGAGGCTGTCGTGGTACCCCGATCCTGCATACGCCTTGATGTTTTTCTGTTCGTGATTTAGTATCCGACGTTTTTCCATTCCATCGGATCAGGAACAAGTCATGGTTGTTATTCGTCTCGCCCGCAGCGGTTCCAAGAAGCGTCCTTTCTACAACATCGTTGCCGCCGATTCCCGCAATCGTCGTGACGGTCGTTTTATCGAGCGCATCGGTTACTACAACCCCGTTGCTTCCGGCAATGCCGTCAGCCTGGTGGTCAATGCCGAGCGTCTTTCCCACTGGGAAGGTCACGGCGCCCAGCTGTCCGACACCGTTGCCCGTCTCGTGAAGCAGGCTGCCAAGGCGGCTGCCTGAGTTGTCAGGGTCTTCTGATCTGTCTCAAGACCCTTCCATGATCGTCCTGGGGCGCATTGTTGCGCCTTTCGGCGTTGGTGGCTGGGTCAAGGTTCATCCCTTTGGCGACGATCCATTGTCGTGGCGGCAAATGCCACAGTGGTGGCTGTCTACCGATCCAGACGGGAAAGAGTGGGTTCCCTACACGCTGAAGGCCTGTAGAGAACACGGTAAAGGTGGCATCGTTGCCAGCTTTGCCGAAGTGCCTGACCGCAACGAAGCCGAGGCTGTAAGCGGGTACTTTGTGGCGGCTCCCCGCGCGGCGCTGCCCAAACCCGAAAAGGACGAATACTACTGGGCCGATCTGATCGGGCTGGAGGTGTTCAACGCGGCAGGGTTGTCTTTCGGCAAGGTGTCTGGCCTGCTCTCTACCGGAGCGCATGATGTCCTGCAGATTCAGGATGGAGACACTGAGCGGCTGATTCCGTTTGTGGCCGCGTATGTGACGACGGTAGACACTTCAGCCGGGAAGATCGTTGTGGAGTGGGACGCGGATTGGTGATGTCTTCCGAGGGCTGCAAGGCCTACGATGTCCTCACCCTGTTTCCCGAAATGTTTTCTGCCTTGTCGCAGTTCGGCATTACCGGACGTGCCAGGGACAGGGCGCTTTATGAGATTCACTGCTGGAATCCCAGGGATTTCACGGAAGATCGTCATCGCACCGTAGACGACCGCCCTTATGGCGGTGGCCCGGGGATGGTGATGTTGCCGGGGCCGCTGGAAAAGGCCATCGCCAGCGCGAAGGCCCGGCAGCTTGAGTCCGTGGGTGCCGCAGGGCGAGTGATTTATCTCTCGCCCCAGGGCCAGCCGCTGGATCACCGCAAGGTGTGCCAGTTGATGGCTGAGCCCTCGCTGATCCTGCTGTGTGGTCGATATGAAGGTGTTGATCAGCGCCTGATCGATCGCTGCGTGGATGAAGAGATTTCTCTCGGCGATTTCGTCCTTTCGGGGGGGGAATTGCCGGCGATGGTCTTGCTCGATGCGCTTATCAGGCAGTTGCCTGGTGCGCTGAACGACGAGGACTCCGCGGTGGAGGACTCGTTTGTGGATGGTTTGCTGGATTGTCCGCATTACACCCGCCCGGTGGAATATCACGGGATGAGTGTTCCGGACGTGCTGCTGTCAGGCAATCACGCCGAGATCCGGCGCTGGAGATTGCAGCAGTCTCTGGGGCGTACCGAACAGAGGCGCCCGGACCTGCTTGCCGGACGCGTGTTGAGCAAGGAAGAGTTCCGACTGCTGGAGGCATTCCGGCAGTCAGAAAAGAAGCCGGAAACCTAGTTTTCCGGTTTCATAACAAAGCCGTGCATCAGGTGGCGACCTGCTCTGTACGAAAGGCCACAGGCCTCATTTTTTTCAGGAGTTACGCATGAACCTCATTCAGCAACTGGAACAAGAAGAAATCGCCCGCCTGACCCAAGGCAAGGCCATCCCCGAGTTCGCCCCCGGCGACACCGTGGTTGTCCAGGTGAAGGTCAAGGAAGGTAACCGCGAGCGTCTGCAGGCGTACGAAGGCGTCGTCATCGCCAAGCGTAACCGTGGTCTCAACTCCGGCTTCATCGTTCGCAAGATCTCTTCCGGCGAAGGCGTGGAGCGTACGTTCCAGACTTACTCCCCGCTGGTGGCCAGCATTGAAGTGAAGCGTCGCGGCGATGTTCGTCGTGCCAAGCTCTACTATCTGCGCAGCCGCTCCGGCAAGTCCGCACGTATCAAGGAAAAGCTGGACTACAAGTCCTTCGCTGCCAAGGCTGCTGCCAAGGCCTGAGTTTTTCCAGGACGAAAAAACGGAACTTCGGTTCCGTTTTTTTTCGTCCTGGATATCTGCCCCTCTCCTTGTAGGCGGGGAGGAGGGGGTTGCCTTCAGGCGGGCCGCTTGTCGTGCTCGATGAGTGCGTAGGCGGAGTGATTGTGAATGGATTCGAAGTTCTCGGATTCGACGATGTAGGCGTCGATGCGCTCTTCCCGGTTGAGGCAGCCGGCAACGTCGCGAACCATGTCTTCAACGAATTTGGGATTGTCGTAGGCACGTTCGGTCACGAACTTTTCGTCGGGGCGCTTGAGTAGGCCAAACAGCTCGCAGGAGGCCTGACCCTCGACGAGTTGCACCAACTCTTCGATCCACAGGTGATCGTTGGTGGTGGTGGTGACGGTGACATGGGAGCGCTGATTGTGGGCGCCGTAGGCGGAGATCTTCTTCGAGCAGGGGCACAGGCTGGTAACCGGCACGACGATGCGCATGGTGAACTCGTAGGCGCCGCCTTCACGGATCTCGCCGATGAAAGTGACCTCGTAATCCATCAGACTCTGGACGCCGGAGACGGGTGCCGCCTTGTTGATGAAGTATGGGAAGGTCATTTCCACATGGCCGGTTTCGGCTTCGAGTTTCCTGACCATCTCGCGCAGCATGGGCTCGAAGGATTCGACGGAAATCTCGCGTTCGTGGCTGTTCAGGATCTCCACGAAGCGGGACATGTGGGTGCCCTTGAAATTGTGGGGCAGGCCAACGTACATGTTGAAGACGGCAATGGTGTGCTGAACACCGCCATTTTTGTCCTGAACCCTAATCGGATGGCGGATGGACTTGATGCCGACCTTATTGATGGCCAGCTGGCGGGAGTCAGCGGAATTCTGGACATCCGGAATCGGGGTGGGGGCTTCACACGTGGTCATGACTGTTCTCGTTAAATCTCGTTGGGGAATGGGGATCTGCGGCCCCTGGATGGATTGATCCTATCATTCCCGACAAAAGCACTCAACTATTCGACCGATAGGTCTCTTCAATTCGCTGCCTTATGGCTTGTGCGTTGAGACCGACTTCAGCCATTAGCTGGGTCTGATCGCCATGGTCGATGAAGCGGTCTGGCAGGCCGAGCTGAAGCAGGCGGGTCGGCCTTCCGGCTTCATGCAGCACTCGGGCAATCTCCGAGCCTGCGCCGCCGATGATTGCATTTTCTTCAAGGCTGACCAATAGATCATGCGTGTCGGCCAGCTGGAGGATGAGGTCCCGATCGATGGGTTTGGCAAAACGCATGTTGGCGACTGTTGCATCGAGTTCGTCCCCAACCTGCAAGGCAGCGCCCAGCAGGCTGCCGAAAGCCAGCAGCGCAGTCTGGCGACCCTTGCGACGGAGCTCGCCCTTGCCGATGGGCAGGGCCTGCATTGTGCTTTGCGGGGTGACGCCGAGGCCACTGCCACGGGGATAGCGGACCGCAGTGGGGCCGTCATGTTGATAGGCGGTATAGAGCATCTGCCGGCACTCGTTTTCGTCGGCCGGACAGAAGATCGTCAGGTTGGGGACGCACAGGAGGTAGGAAATGTCGAAGGCGCCGTGATGGGTGGCTCCGTCGGCACCCACCAGGCCTGCCCGGTCGATGGCCATCATGACCGGGAGGTTCTGAAGGGCGACGTCGTGGATGAGCTGATCGTAGGCGCGCTGCAGGAAGGTCGAGTAGATGGCGACCACCGGCTTGAAGCCCTCACAGGCCAGCCCGGCACCGAAGGTCAGGGCATGCTGCTCGGCGATCCCCACGTCGTAGTAACGGCCGGGGTGTTCCTGGGCAAAGCGGACCATCCCGGAACCTTCACGCATGGCCGGGGTGATGGCCACGAGCCGTTCGTCGGCGGCGGCCATGTCGCACAGCCAGTCACCAAACACTTGGGTGTAGGTGAGCTTGCCGCCGCTCTTGGCATCCTTGCCTGTGGCGATGCCGGCGGTGTGGTCGAAGCGCGAGACGCCGTGGTAGAGGATGGGATCGGCTTCGGCCAGCTTGTAACCCTGGCCCTTGCGGGTGATGACGTGCAGGAATTGGGGGCCCTTCAGCGTGCGCAGGTTCTGCAGCGTAGGGAGCAGGGATTCGAGGTCGTGACCGTCGATGGGGCCGATGTAGTTGAAGCCGAACTCTTCGAACATGGTGCCGGGCATGACCATGCCTTTGACGTGTTCTTCAGTGCGGCGGGCCAGTTCGAAGACCGGTGGGGGCAGATTCTCGAGGAAACGCTTGCCGATCTTGCGGGCACCGTTGTAAAGCTTGCCCGACAGAAGGCGCGACAGGTGCTTGTTGAGGGCCCCCACCGGTGGCGAGATGGACATCTCGTTGTCGTTGAGGATCACCAGCAGGTTGGTGTCGTGGATGTCACCGGCGTTGTTGAGCGCTTCGAAGGCCATGCCTGCGGACATGGCGCCGTCGCCAATCACGGCAATGGCACGCCGATCCTCGCCGCGCAGGCGCGCCGCTTCCGCCATGCCGAGGGCGGCAGAGATGGAGGTGGAGGAATGAGCTGTGCCAAAGGTGTCGTAATCGCTCTCGCTGCGCCGCGGAAAGCCCGATATGCCCTGATACTGGCGCAGGCCGGCCATGGCCTCACGGCGGCCAGTGAGGATCTTGTGGGCGTATGTTTGATGGCCAACGTCCCACACGATGCGGTCTTCAGGGGTGTTGAAGACGTAGTGCAGGGCGACGGTGAGCTCGATGGTTCCCAGGTTGGATGAGAGGTGTCCGCCCGTACGGGACACCGAGCTGATCAGAAAATTGCGCAGCTCGTCGGCCAGCTGGGGGAGTTCGCTGGGGTCGAGCTGGCGCAGGTCCGCGGGCGAGGCGATGCTCTCCAGCAGGCTGCTGCGGGGTGTGGCGGGCTGCGTTCCGAGGGGCATTCCGGGTTACCGGGTCGTTAATGAGTGTTCTTGGTTGTTCGTCCGGGCGGCGCTCAAAACTGTCGATGGACGATGAAGCGCGTCAGCTCGGAGAGGCGGCGCGCCGGCTCTCCAAAGGCCGCCAGGCGATCCAGCGCGTCCTGGCACATCTCTTCGGCCAGCGCCCGGGCGCGGGTTACGCCCAGCAGGCTGACGTAGGTCGGCTTGTCGTTGGCGGCGTCTTTGCCGGCAGTCTTTCCCAGCGTGGCGGTGTCGGCTTCGGCGTCGAGGATGTCATCGACAATCTGGAAGAGCAGGCCGATGACCTTGCCGACGTGATCCAGTGAGGTCATTTCATCGTCGTTCAGATTGCGGCCGCATTGTACGCCAAGGCCGACTGCAGCCCGGATCAGGGCGCCGGTCTTGTGGATGTGCATGAACTCCAGCTCGGACAGATTCAGCTGCAACCCCACCGAAGCCAGGTCGATGGCCTGCCCACCAGCCATGCCGCGGGATCCCGAGGCGATGGCCAATTGCCGGAGCATGCCTAGCTGGCGCTGGGGGTCGTCGCTCACGGGGGCCTCGGCAAGATGCTGAAAGGCCAGGGTCTGCAGAGCATCTCCGACGAGGAGGGCGGTGGCGTCGTCAAATTGAACGTGAACGGTGGGCTTGCCGCGGCGCAGGGTGTCATCGTCCATGCATGGCATGTCGTCGTGCACCAGCGAGTAGGCGTGGATCATCTCGAGGGCGCAGCCCACCCGGTCGAGGCGCTCGGGCGTGGCGCCGCTGATGTCGCCGGCGGCGTGAACGAGCAGTGGGCGCACGCGCTTGCCGCCACCCAGGACGGCATAACGCATCGCTTCATGGAGGCGGGTGGGGGTGATCGCAGGGACGGGGAGGGCGCGGTCCAGGGCGGACTCCATGCGCTCCTGGATATGGGTCATCCACTGGCTGAAGCTCGGCGTGCTCATGCAGAAGGGGCTTCCGTGTCGGTGGTTTCAAGGATGCGGATGCTCTGCTCGGCCTTGCTCAGGACATCCTGGCACTGACGCAGCAGCGTGGTGCCGCGCTGGTAGGCGGCCAGCGCCTGGTCGAGGGGGAGCTGGCTGTTTTCCATCTCCTGAACGATGGATTCCAGCTCGGAGACGGCGGATTCGAAACTGGGAGACTTGGAGGGCTTGACCATGCGTGGCCGGATCCAACGTGGGGAAACCGTAAAAATAGCCTATGGCCGGGCTTCAGGTCAAACGCGTAATAATATATAATCTCGGGTTTTACGTTTCGGGCTTTCGCTTTGAATCAGGGGGTTCGGGATGTCTGACATTGCTTCTCAGGCACTTCTTTCGCCGGCGGTTTCCCAGTTGCCGGTCTCGTGGTACTTCGATGACAGGATTTTCGAGCTGGAGAAGCGTCTCCTCTTCGATGCCGGTCCTGGCTACGTCGGCCACGAGCTGATGGTGCCGGAAGTCGATCAGTATCGCTCTCTCGAATGGCTGGATCACTCGAAGCTGCTGATTAACCGGGGCGATGGTTTCTATCAGATGTCCAACATCTGCCGCCATCGTCAGGCCATCATGCTGCAGGGGACCGGCCAAGCCGATCGGAACATCGTCTGCCCGATCCATCGCTGGACGTACAACCCGGATGGTCTGCTCATCGGCGCGCCCCATTTTGCCGAGAAGCCCTGCCTCAATCTGCAACGTCAGAAGCTAGAGAGCTGGCAGGGCCTGCTTTTCAAGGGGCCTCGTTCCGCCAATGCGGATCTGGCCGGGATGCAGGTTGGAGGTGAGCTGAACTTTGCGGGCTACAAGCTCGATAAGGTCGAGATCCACGAGTGCAATTACAACTGGAAGACCTTCATTGAGGTGTACCTCGAGGACTACCATGTGGTGCCCTTCCATCCGGGGCTCGGCCAGTTCGTCACCTGTGACGACCTGACCTGGCAGTTCGGCGAGTGGTATTCGGTGCAGCGGGTCGGTATTACTTCCCTGCAGAAGCCCGGTTCGCCCACCTACAAGCGTTGGCATGAGGCCGTGATGGCTTACCATGGGGGCGAGATGCCGAAACATGGGGCGATCTGGCTCACCTACTTCCCCAATATCATGGTTGAGTGGTATCCCCATGTGTTGGTGGTAAGCACCCTGATCCCCACGGATGTCAACAAGACCACCAACGTGGTTGAGTTCTACTACCCGGAGGAAATCCTCGAGTTCGAGCGAGATATGGTTGAGGCCGAGCAAGCCGCGTACATGGAAACCGCCGTCGAAGACGACGATATCGGCGAGCGCATGGATCGAGGCCGCCTGGCTCTGCTGAAGGAAGGGCGCAACGAGGTGGGGCCGTACCAGTCGCCCTACGAGGACGGGATGCAGCATTTCCACGAGTTCTACCGGCGCATCATCCAGCCACATATCTGAGGTCCAGGCCCAATAAGAAAGGGAGCCAGCAGGCTCCCCAGACTGCTGACAAACCCCCGGTTTTTCCGGGGGTTTGTGCTTTCTGAAGCCCTCTCCGACGACAGGAAGCGCCCGGTAGCGGCCTGCGCCCGTGGCGCTCATCTGGAGAAAGAGGAGATGTTGGCCGCGTAGAGCGCTTGGAGGGCGTGGTAAAGCCGGAATTTCGGGCCAAAAAGGGCGGCCGCCCGACGGGCCAGCAGCAGGGCGATCTTCTTCATGTTCTGACAGGCGGCCGAGAGCAGGCATTGGGCTTGAACCTTGGCCAGTCCGCGAAAGCGGGCGTAGCGATGCCCATGCAACTCCTTGGCGTCGGCAAAGCTGCGTTCAACGGTTCCCTTGCGGGGCGCGTAGAGGTAGCAGTCGGTCTTCGGATCGTAGGCGTACTCGCGTTTGTCGAAGCACCCCTCCCGGTGGCTGGGGCGGCCGTAGCCCATCCCCCCATACAGGCCGCGCCCGCCGATGAGCTTGTGCTCGATCCCCGTCCAGGCAAAGCGACGCCGCCGGTTCTGGCTCAGCGTGGAGGCATCGGGTACCTTGTCTGTCAGGTGCAGCCCGAGAAACCAGCGGTAGGCCACATTGACCTCGATCTCGCGTACCAACCGACGCTCGGAGCGCGCCTCGAACAGCTGGCCGATGAACAGCACCACCGGATCGATGGCCGGGCGGCCCTTGTTCGCGCAATACAGTCCTTCGCACTTCTCGCGGATGACGTCGAAGCGGATGTGAGTGTCGATCAGGCGAAGCAGGTGATCACGCGGAACCAGTTGGTCCAACGTCACCCTCTCCAGTTCGGTCTGAGCGGTGGCGGCAGCAGGCTTGAGCATGCCGATATTATAAAAAACAAGCCCCCGGCGGGCGGGGGCTTGGGGCTTTGTCAGCAGTCTGAGGAGCCAGCAGGCTCCCTTTTTTATTGCCTGCTCCCATTCCGTAAGGGGGCAGGAGCCAGAGAGGAATCAGCGATTCGATTCTCGGACGATCTTCCACTGCCCGTTTTCGAGCTCGTAATGGAGTGTCTTGGGTGTGGTGTCCTTGAAGTCGGTAGAGCGGTAGTTTTGGGTGAAGCTGGCCTCGGCGGCGGTGGCGGAGATGCTGTGCACCTTCACGTTTTCAACTGCTACGCTGATCTCGCCGGGTTTCGCGAGGCGCTTCTCGCGCATGGCCATCCAGGCGTCGAGCTTGCCCTGTTCGGGCTGGAAACGGCTCGAATAGAAAGCCTTGTAACCCTTGAAGTCCTTCGCCGACCAGGCGGCAGCCCAGGACTTGACCAGCGGTTCAAGCGCTGGGACGCTGGCCTGCGTGGCGGCAGGAATGGCCGCCGCCGCCATGGCGTTCGTAACCGGGAGGGGCACCGGAGCAGGCTCGGGACGGCCGCGCATGGCGCCCACGGTGTCTAGCGGGGCAACGATGGGCAGTTCGGTGCTGCACTGCAGGTTCTCGTCCTGGGCGGCGTCGCTACGGCCCGCTTCCTCGGGTGCCGTCCGGGCAACGGGGGTAAGTTGCACGCTGGGCAGGATACGGTGAGTCTGCGTGAGCACGCGGAGCTCGGCCTGGGTCAGGTCGTAGCGGGCGCGTACGGTGGCGCGCTTGGCATCGAAAAGTTCGTTTTCGGTGTTGAGCACGTCGAGCAGGCTGCGTTGTCCGATGTCGAACTGTTGCCGGTAAGCATCCCGGGCCTTCTCTGTGGAAAGCTGGTGCTGTTCCAGATAGATCAGTTGCTCCTTGAGCTTCTTGACGTCGTTCCATGCAATCGCAGTCTGCTGGCGCACGTCGCGGCAAGCTTTGTCACGCAGATCTGTAGCGTTGTAGAGCTGCTCGTGGGACTGGCGGATACGGGCTTCGTCGGAGCCGCCCTTGTAGAGATTCCAGTTGAGCAGTACCTGCAGGGCGGTGGAATTGGTTTCACCGCTCACGCCGAGCAGGTTCTTATCCATGCCGGTGCTGGCACGCAGTTCGACGGTGGGCAGATTGTTGGCCCGCTGGACGTCAATGTTGGCGCGGGACGCACGAATGTTTGCGACCGCCGCCCGGAAGGCCGGGTTGTCGGTGATGGCCTGGCGCAGTACATCCTTCTCGAGGGGCAGTTGCTGGCCCAGTGCGGGAGCGACTTCCAGCGTGTCTGCCGGCGCTTCGCCAACCACACGCTGGTAGCGCTGGCTGACGTCGTGGAGGTTGGAGCTTTCGGTGAGCCAGTTGGACTGGGCCAGGGCCAGGCGACCGAAGGCCTGTTCCAGGTCGACGCGGCGGCCTACACCGGCCTTCACCCGGCGTTCGATCTGATCCACGGTTTCCTTGTGGATAGCCCAGTTCTCCTGAGCCAGCTTGCTCAGCTCGCGGTAACGCTGGACGTCAAGATAGGCCCGGGCGGCTTCGAATGCGGTCTCGTCGGTGGTACCGAGGAGTTCGTAGTAGCGCACGGCCCTGGCAAAGCCCAGCCGCTTAACATCGTTGCCGGTGGCGAAGCCATCAAAAATCAGCTGACGCAGCTGTAGCTGATAGCCGGGGCGGGTGTAGGTGTCGGAGGGCGTGGTCGGGGTTTCGCGGCGTTCGCGGCCGGTGTAACCCTGCAGATCGATGCGTGGAAACAGGCCGCCGCGGGCCACATCACGCTCGGCATCGGAGGCCTGGTAGTTGTGCAGACGGGCGAGCACTTCGGGGTTGCGGAGAACGGCCTTTTCGATGGCGTCCGGCAGGGTGCCGGGGGTGCCGGCCTGGGCGGAGGAGAGTGCCACGAAACAGAGAGCGAGGCTGGCGGAGAGCTTTGTTGCTTTGAACATTGTCATCTCGGTCATGGGAGGTGAGGGGACGGCATACGCGTCGTCACGGGGGTCACGGACTCAGGTCCGGAATAAGGCCAGATTCTATGCGTCGTTCGGAGCTTGCCTTGAGCATTATTTCTTGCTCGTGGCGGATGTGCCGACTGGATGAATGCCTTGAATAAATATTTCACAGTTGACGGGTGGAGAACCCGAAGCTTAACTTTTTCCGCGCCCCGCCGTTGATTCAAGCTGGTTCGGCCCGAATATCCACTCATCCAGAAGGCATCTCCGCTGCAGGGCGGTCCGCAAGGGTCGCCCATGGTTTCCACCTCCTCAATGCCATTCAGTTTCCCCTTTCCTTGCCCGTCCGTCCTTGCGGTCATCCGCCGTCAGGGTGGCGTAATGGGGGCTGTCTGCATGCTGAGCATCGGGCTGGCCCTGGGGGGCTTCGAGGTGGAGCGCATGCGCCAGGTTGCGCAGCAGCGCTTCGGCCCGGCGGGTAGCGAGGCAGTTGATGCATGGCGTAGCGCGGTCGGCGGGTGGCGTGGCTTGAACGAAGACGAGCAACTGCGCCGGATCAATGAGTATTTCAACCGGCGCATCCGCTTTGCCGAGGACAGCGTGGTGTGGTCCCAGGCGGATTACTGGGCCACGCCTCTGGAGACAATGGCCCGGGGGGCAGGGGATTGTGAGGACTTTGTCTTTGCGAAGTACTTTACCCTGCGTGAGTTGGGGGTGCCGGAAGATCGCTTGCGCATGACCTATGTACGGGCGCAGGTGGGAGGGGCTGGCAGCAGCGTGAGTCAGGCTCACATGGTGCTGAGCTACTACCGTTCGCCTGAAGCGGTCCCCCTGGTGCTCGACAACCTCATCACAGAGATCCGGCCGGCAAATGCACGCCCCGACCTTGTGCCGGTCTTCAGTTTCAATATGCAAGGGGTCTTTGTCGGCGGAGCTGCCCAGGCCACCAGCCCGGTGGATCGGGTGTCCCGTTGGCGGGAGCTGCTCCTGCGCATGCGTTCGGAAGGCTACACGCCTTGAAGGAATCGATATGTCCCTGTTGAGAAGATTGTGGGTCAGCGTGGTGGTGGCCATGGCGGTGGTGCTCGTCGGCGCCTTTGCGGTCAGCCTGTTTACCGCGCGTAGCTACTTCGAGCAGCAATTGACAGCCCAGGCCAGCGACGGGGCGGTGTCCCTGGCTTTGTCCATGTCCCAGCAGAGCAAGGATGTGGCCACCATGGAGTTGCTGGTGACGGCGCTGTTCGACGGCGGGCATTACCGTCAGATCCGTTTCACCGATCCATCGGGGCGGGTGCTGGTTGAGCGCACGCAAGACGATACAGCCGAGGGCGTGCCCGCCTGGCTGGTGTCTCTGGTGCCCATGGAGGCCCGGACAGGGCAGGCACTGGTCAGTGATGGCTGGCGGCAGGTTGGCAACGTGAGTGTGGTCGCGGCCCGTAGCTACGCCTACCGTTCCCTATGGCGCGGGACCCTGCAATTGGGGAGCCTCATGCTGGCCATCGGACTGTTCTGGGCCATGGCAGTGTCGATGCTGCTGCGCTGGGTCCGCCGCCCCCTGGATGAGATGGCCGAGCAGGCGGAGGCCATCGGCGCCGGGCAGTTCCGGGTCATTGAGGAGCCGCGGGTCGTTGAGTTGCAGAGCATGGCCCGGGCCTTGAACCACATGTCCGAACGTATCCGCGCCCTGTTCTCCGAGCAGGCTGGCCGGATTGCCCGCCTGCGTGACGAGGGCAGTCATGACGGCGGTACCGGCCTGCTCAACCGGGCTGCTTTCAATGGTGAGCTGCGGCGAGTGCTGTCCGATCCGGACGTTGTTCCGGGGGGCTGTCTCGCCGTGCTGCGGATTGCCGACCTGGTGGTGCTCAACCAGAAACTCGGGCGGGCCCGGACGGACGAGTGGCTGAGCGCCGTGGCTGATGCGCTGAAGGACGGCCTGGAAGCGGGGGATGATGTGGCGCTTGGGCGCCTTGGTGGCGCCGAGTTCGGTGTGCTGGTGCCCGGCATGGGGCTGGCCGACGGGCGCGCCATGCTTGAGCGCCTGTGCAGTGTCGTCACGGCGCTGGATCTGGAAGTGGATGGCGCCCACCGCCTGCATCTGGATGCAGCCGCGGTGGCCTATAGGCGCGACGACACCCCGGGCGAACTAATGGCGCGGGTGGATTCGGCGCTGATGCGTGCCGAGGCCGAGGGCGGCATCGTGGCCGAACCCGGTGGGTCGCCTTTGCCGATCCCGGTGCCCGGGGCAGAGGGGTGGAGGGAGATGCTTGAGGGGGCCTTGGCGCGCCACGAGTTCACCCTCACCAGCTATCCGGTGCTTACCGCCGATGGCGGCCTGGTCCACCGAGAGTACATGCTGCGCCTGCCTGCGGCGGGCGCCGTGCTGACGGCAGGACAGTTCATGCCGGCGGCAGTGCGGGTTGGTCTGGCGGCAGCCTGTGACTTGGAGGCCCTGCGCCTCGGCATCGCCCGTCTGGGCGAGTCATCCGAGCCGATCGCCATCAACGTGGCGCCCCGTTCTCTGATTGAGGCGGGTTTCCTGGACGGGCTGGACATCCTGCTGGCGACGGCTGGAGCGGGCGCCTCGCGAATCGCAGTGGAGGTCAGTGAGCGCGGGCTTGATGCGAGTCTGGCCGGCCTGGAGGCCCTGGCCGAGGTACTGGCGCGGCACGGCGCCCACCTGGGTATCGAGCACTTCGGCCGCCAGATGGCGGCGCTGCCGCGCCTGTACGCGCTGCGGCTGGCCTATCTGAAGCTGGACGGCAGCTTCGTTGCCAGCCTGCATGAAAACCCCGGCCATCAACGTCTGGTCAAGGCCATCGTGGATGTGGCCCACGGCCTGGAGGTGGCGGTCTACGCAGAGCAGGTCCACACCGCCGAGGAGTGGGCGGCGGCCCGCAATCTGGGAGTCGGAGGCATGACCGGCCCCGAGGCGTCGCGCCGTCTGGCGGCAGGCTGAATTTCTTGGCTACCCAGCCTGATTGCGAAGACACGGCAGCGCAGCTGAACGGGCTGCGCCCCATTTCAAAATGTGGGGATCAATGGCACAGCGCGTGCAGTAGCTTGGCCAGTTTTTTGATTGCGATTTCCAGTTCGTGCGGGGCATGGGCGGCAAAGCCCATCAGGAAGCCGGCCTTGTGTCGACTCGATGCATGCAGTGCCGTCAGTCCCAGCAGGTCGATACCCATCCGGCGCGCGGATTCCACTGCGTCACGCTCGGAGATTTCGCGGATGAATACGCAGGGCATCTGCATGCCACCAGCGGGCACATGTGCTTCCACGAAATCGGCCAGATGCTGGCGCACCAGGCGCGCCAGTACGTCGCGACGTTCAGCATAAACGGCGCGCATGGTGCGCACATGGGCGCCGAAGTGGCCGCCTTCGATGAAGCGTGCCAGGGTGAGTTGCGGAATGGGGGCACTGTGTCCGTCAAGCAAGGTGCGGGCCACGGTCATGGGCGCCACCAGCGAGGGGGGCAATACCATGTAGCCAATGCGCAGTCCGGGAAACAGCGACTTGGTGAAGGTGCCGATGTAGATCGTCCGTTCATGGGGGTCGAGCCCTTGCACGCAGGCGGTGGGCTTTCCTGCATAGTGGAATTCGCTGTCGTAGTCGTCCTCGATGATCCACCCCTGATTTTCTCTGGCCCATTCAATGATGGCCAGGCGCCGGTCCAGCGTAAGCGTTGCGCCAGTGGGGAACTGGTGCGATGGGGTCAGGAACACGGCCCTGGGCGGCATACCGGGCTGCTTGCTTGTCTCTAGCAGGTGCTCCACCTGCAGGCCGTCGGTGTCCATCGGCACGGGTACACATTCCAGCCCGGCGGCGTCGAAGGCCTTGCGTGCGCCATGGTAAACGGGGTCTTCGATGAAGATCCGGTCACCGGCGTCCAGCAGCACTTGGGCGCAAAGGGTCAGGGCTTGTTGCGAGCTGGTCAGCACCAGTACGCGTTCGGGCGTTGCGTGTGCCCCCCGTTCGAGACTGACGTAGTTGGCGATGGCACGCCGCAGCGGTTCCATGCCCTGGGGCGCACTATGCAGTAACGCCAGGGTGCCGTACTCCTTAAGCACCTGCCGCTCCAAGCGCTCCCAGGTCTGAAGTGGAAAGCTGCGCGTTTCCGGGACGCCGGGTGCAAATGGGCGTGGCGCCAGAAAGTCACGCACGCCACCGCTATCGAATATGGCGCTGCCTCGCTGGCTGAGGCGCAGTGCTGCCCGGCCATCCACGCCTGTTTGCCGGGGTGCGCCTCTCCTAGGCAGACGCAGAGCCCGCTCCGACACATAGCTGCCGCTGCCCACACGTCGTTCGATGAAGCCTTCAGCGTGTAGCTGGCTGTAGGCCGACTCAACCGTATCGCGGGAAACCTCCAGTGACTGTGCCAAGGCGCGTGATGCGGGCAAAGGCCTGCCCACCTCAAGAACACCGTCGAGAATCAACTGGCGAATGGCCCGTTGGACGCGGGCATGCAGGGGCAGGGCGCCATGAGCGGGGTCACCGATCCAGGCTTTGACGGACTCCAGTTGGGCGTGCTTGAACAATTGGCCGGTATATTTAAAAGAAGTGGCGGGGATGTTCAGGCCATTCTAGCTCTATAGATACGTGTCACACGCGGCTCGACTGATTCGACAGGCGCCACCGTCAAGCCATGACCCCCCTGGTCAAATCCGGCTTCAAGCTCCGTGGGGTGTTTACGAGAAGCTTGAAGCCGGTGCCCTTCTTATGCCATTGCTGCACCTTGCTCAGTCGGCGCTTAGCTTGCCCTTGGTCAGCAGGTCCTGAATGATCTGGGCATCCGTGCTGAGGGCTCCGCTGTTGGTCAGATCCACGCCCTGCAGCACGATCTTCTGGTCGGTGGCGCCGGCGCTGAAGGTGCCGCCGGTGTAACCGCCGGTGCTGCTGATGTGCACCACAGTGTCGACACCGGACTTTTCGAAGTGCAGATAGCTGCCCAGGTTGCCCGGGTTGGTGCCGGTGTGGCTCTCGCCCTGCAGGAGGTCACCCAGGTCCAGCACATCGCCGCCACTGATGGCCGCCGCCTTGTTGAAGTCGGTGATGGCATCGATGGCAGGCGCGCCGGCGCTGCCGGCATCGCCGAGGGACCATTTGAAGGTGTCTGAGCCGAGGCCACCGGTGAGGGTATCGTTGCCGGAGCCCCCGGAGATCAGGCTGGCTCCGCTGCCACCGATGATGGTGTCGTTGCCGGCGCCACCGTAGATGATGTCCTGGCCATCGCTGCCGGTGATGTGATCGTTGCCGTCGGTGCCGTCCAGACGTTCGCCGGTGCGCACCAGCCAGGAGCCGTTGGTGCTGCTCTCGACGATGTCCTGGAGGTCGTTGAGTACCGGGGCACTGGTGGGCGTGAAGAGAGCAAACTCGTCGGTGCCCAGGGTCTTGTAGGCACTGTCGGCCTCGCTGCTGAGTTTGACCTCGATGCGCAGGCGGGCATTGCCACCTTGTTCCCAGTACAGGATCTCGATGGGCTGCAGGCCGCTCTCCATGCTGATGCCAGTATAAGTTCGGGCGGTGGGCGACTGGATGTTGTCGAACATGGCCACGGTCTGGCCGCCGATGTTGATGCGGAAACCGTCGTCGGCGGTGACCCGGATGTCGTAGATCCCACCGGCAACGTTCATCATGCCGACAAAGCGTAGGCCCGAGTCTGTGGTGTTGCCCAGGCCGGTGGTGGTGGTCAGTGTCGAGGCGTCCGAGCCGGTGGTGCCACCGCGCAGGAAGTTGTACAGCGCACCGGAATTGACGGCCATGTCGGCGCCGACGGTGGGGTTATTGCCCAGGTTGCCGTTCACCGCGCTGGCTGTGGTGCTGCCGGTGGTGTAGCCAAAGCCGTAGTCGATCTTGTCGGCACTGAAGGTGGCGTCGGAGCCTGTTGCTGGGGCGGCGTTGTAGGTGCCCACCACGGTCTGGCCGCTGCGGCCGTCAACGATGGTGGTCATGTCGGAGACATGATCCAGGTTGCCCAGGGTGGTGTCGTCGGCGTGGGTGCGGGTGACGCCGCCGGTGGTCTCGTTGTAGCCGTAGTACTCTCCGGTCAGGCCGAGGCGGCTGGATTCGATGACGGTGGAGGTGCTGGTCAGCGTGACCACCTGCTCGGCCTGGCGGCTGACGTTGAAGGTCACGCTGGCCGAGGCGGTGTCGCCGTCCTTGTCGGCCAGCACGAAGTCGAAGCCATCCACGATGGGGGTGGTGACGCTGGCGCGCGGCGTGTAGTTGTAGCTGCCAGTGCTCATGTTCACCACCAGTGTGCCGCCGTCGTCGGTGCGCACGGTGAGGAGGTGGGTGGTGGCGTTGTAGGTGCCGTTGCCGGTTCCGCCGCTCTGGGTGACGCTGGTGGCACCGGTCGGGTTGTAGGTGTAGGTCACGCCCTCGATGGTGATCGAGCTGATGTGACCGCCGTCACCACCAAAGCCCGAGGTGCCGCCCAGCAGGCCGCCGGACAGGATGTCGCCGCTGGCCGATTGGGGAATGGTGGCATGCAGAGCGTTGGAAAGCTGGGCGAAGTCAGTGATGACCGACGCGTTGAGGTCAGTCTTGGTTAGGCCGTCGTAGGCGATGGGGTTGAGCGGCCCCTGGGATGCGCCGGCACCCATGCCCAGGGCGTAGCTGGTAATGCCGTTGGCAGTCAGGAAGGCCTTCCAGGCGGTCTCGTCGGCGGTGCCGATTTCCGTGCCCGAGTTGGGAACACCGTCAGACAGGAAATAGGCCACATTCTGACCGGACGCCAGCTTGCCGGTTGATCCGTAGGCGCTCTGAGCCGCGGCGATGGCCGAGTCGAAGTTGGTTGTACCACCCAAGGTCACGTTCCCGAGCTGGGTCTTGCCAAGATCGACCGTGGTCCAGGCGGTGCCGACTGAGGTAGCTGAGCTGTTGAAGGTGACAATCCGGATGCGCACTTCACCCAGTGCGTCGTAGGTGTCGATGAGCTGGGTGAGGGCGGTGATGGCAGATTTGAGGCGTGTGGTTCCGTCCACCCCGTCGGCGGTGTTCATGCTGCCGGAGTTGTCGAGCACGATCAGCAGGTTGGTGTCCTGAGGCGCAATCACCACGCTCTGATTGACGTTGGAGGCCTTGGGCGCATCGTCCTCCACACGCACGACAAGAGCGCTGGTCGTGGTCGTCACGCCATCATTGACGTTGACCCCCAGGTTGAGAGTAAGGACGTCTTCCTGGGTGGTGTCAGGGTGATCGATGGGGCCGGAGAGCTTAACCGATTGGGTGCCGTCGTTGGCGATGGTGGCGCGGATGATCTCCACGCCTCCAGCACTGCCCACCAGGGTCTGGGTGCCGCTGCCGGTCCAGGTGATGGCCACCCCGTTGGAGCTCAGCGCGGCGGTGGGGGCGGTGAGGGTGACGCTGAGGGCGTTGCCATCCACGTCGGACACGCTGATAGTGCCGCTGGCGGTGGTCTGGTTGGTGGTGTCGTTGGCACCGGTGGTGTCGGCGATACCGCCAGCCAGGCCTTCCTCGGAGACGCTCACGGTGGCCGTGCCGACCACCGGCGCGTCGTTGGTGCCGGTGACGTTGATGGTCACCGTCTTGGCGGTGCCGTCGGCGCTATGGACGCTGAAGTTGTCCTGCACCACCTCGCCCTGCTTGAGGGACTGGACGTTGGTGGCAGCGTTGTTGAGGCTGTAGCTCCAGCTGCCGCTGGACTGCAGGGTCAGGGTGCCGTAGGTGCCGGTGAGGGTCTGGGGCACGAAGGACGATTGGCCGGCGTCTGGATCGCTGATGGTGAGGGTGCCGCCGGCGGTGAGGGTGCCGTCTTCGGTGACATTGCCGGTGGCCACGCCGCCGATCACCGGGGCGTCATTGAGACCGTTGACCTGAATGGTCAGGGTCGTGGTGGCTGTGCCGCCGTTGCCGTCGGAGACGGTGTAGGTGAATACGTCGCTGGCCGACTGGCCCAGGGTGAGGGCCTTGGCGCTGTCGCCCGGGGTGTAGGTGTAGCTGCCGTCCTGGGCGATCAGCAGGGTGCCGAAGGCGCCGCTGACGCTGGTGCCGCCCGCCGTGACCGGTACGCTGGAGCCGCTGCCGGCAGCGATGCCGGTTACGCCCAGGGCACCGCCGTCGATGTCGGAGTCATTGGTGAGCACGCCGCCGGCCGCATTGCGGACCAGGGCCGTGTCCTGGTTGGTGCTGCCGGTATCGGCAATCGCCACGGGGGGATCGTTGACCGGGGTTACATTGATGCTGGCGGTGGCTTGGCTGGAGATGCCGCCGTTGTTGTCGGCTGCGGTGAAGTGGAAGCTGGTTTCGCCGTTCCAGTTGGCGCCGGGCTGGAAGTACAGGGTTACGGCACCGCCGGTGGTGGCGAGAGGCGTGCCGGCGGTGACCGGCTGGGTCATGGCGGCATCGCGGTAGAGGGTGCCGTTGGCAGGCAGGTCGGCCAGGGTGAGGCTGGTGACGGTGCCGTCCACATCGTTACCGGCGAGGACGACAGGGATGGGCGCAGACGGGTCTTCGGCACCGGTGGCCGTCACGTTGGCGACGGTGGGGATCTCGTTGGTGCCGAGCACGGTGACGACCACGTTGCGGGTGGTGCCGTCGGCGGTGGTGACGGTGAAGTTCTCGGTGCGGGTGTCGCCTTCCTTGAGGGCCTGGACGTTGGCCGCACTGTTGTTGAGGGTGTAGGTCCAGGTGCCGTTGGCGGCGATGGCGAAGCTGCCGTAGGTGCCGGCGGCGCTGGCCGGCGTGAAGGTGGCCGGGCTGTCCACATCGGTGGCGGTAAGGGTGCCGGTGGTGGTGAGTTGGCCGGCGGTGTCTTCCTTGACGGTGCCTGCGGCGTTGCCGGTGATCACGGCCGGGTCATTGGCGCCGATGACGGTGATGGACAGGTTGGCAGTGGCGGTCAGGCTGCCATCGCTGAGCTGGTAGGAGAAGACGTCCTGAACACTGTCGCCAGCGTTGAGGGCCTGGGCTGCGGCACCCGGGGTGTAGGTGTAGCTGCCGTCGGCATGGATCAGCAGGGTGCCGTAGGTACCGGTGAGGGTCACGCCGGAAGCGCCCGGTGCGGTGAATGCGCCGTTGGTGCCGGTGCGGACACCGGAGACGGTGAGGCCGGTGCTGTCGATGTCGCTGTCGTTGGCGAGCACGCCGGTGGCGGCAGTGCGGCTGACCGGGTTGTCTTCGGTGGTGGTGGCGGTGTCATTGACGGCCACGGGGGCGTCGTTGACCGGGGTGACATTGATGGTGACGGTGCTGGAGGCGGTGCCGCCATTGCCGTCGGAAATGGTGTAAGTGACGACCACCGGGCCGTTGAAGTTGGCGGCGGGGTTGAAGGTGAGGGTGCCGTCGGGATTGACCGCGACCGTGCCCTTGGCCGGATCGACGGTGGCGCCGGTGACGGAGAGGGTGTCGCCTTCCGGATCGGTGTCATTGCCCAGCACGTTGACGGTGACGGGCTGGTCTTCCGGTGTGGTGGCGGTGTTGGGGTTGGCGACGGGGGCGGTGTTGGTGCCGGAGATCGTAAGGACGAGCTGGGCCGTGTCGGTGCCTCCCTTGCCATCGGAAACGGTGTAGGTGAAGCGGTCCACCAGGGAGGCGCCGGGAGCCAGGCTGGTGACGGCACTGTTGGTGCTGTCCTGACTGTAGCTGTAGCTGCCGTCCGGGTGGATGGTCAGGGTTCCGAAGGCGCCGTTGACGACGGTGCTGCCGGTGACTGCAGTGCTGCCTATCCGGCTGACGCTGAGGGTGTCACCGTCCAGGTCGGTGTCGAGGCCAGCCGGGTTGGTGATGACGTTGCCGGTGGCTGGGGTGGTGGCAGTCTTGCTCAGGCTGTTGGCGTCATCCAGGGCGACCGGTGCGTCATTGACCGGAGTGACGTCGATGGTGACGGTGCTGGTGGCGGTACCGCCCTTGCCGTCGGAGATGGTGTAGGTGACGACCACCGGGCCGTTGAAGTTGGCGGCGGGGTTGAAGGTGAGGGTGCCGTCGGGATTGACTGCGACCGTGCCCTTGGCCGGATCGACGGTGGCGCCGGTGACGCTGAGGGGGTCGCCATCCGGATCGGTGTCATTGCCCAGCACATTGACGGTGACGGGCTGGTCTTCCGGCGTGGTGGCCGTATTCGGGTTGGCGACAGGGCCGTCGTTGGTGCCGATGATGGTCAGGCTGACGGTGGTGGCGGTACCGTCGGCACTCTTCACGGTGAAGGCCTCGGTGCGGGTCTCACCTTCCTTGAGAGCCTGGACGACGGGCTTGGTGTTGTCGATGGTGTAGGTCCAGGCACCCGAGGCGTTCACACTGAAGCTGCCATAGGTGCCGGCTACATTGGTCTGGGGTTGAAAGACGGCTTCGCCAGCGTCCGGATCGACGATGGAGAGGGTGCCGGAGGCGGTGCTCTGGGCGGGGGTGTCTTCCTTGACGGTGCCACTGCCGGTGCCGAGTACGGCGGCGTCGGCTACCGGGGTAACGCTGATGCTGGCTGTGGCCTGGCTGGAGATGCCGCCGTTGTTGTCGGCTGCGGTGAAGTGGAAGCTGGTTTCGCCGTTCCAGTTGGCGCCGGGCTGGAAGTACAGGGTTACGGCACCGCCGGTGGTGGCGAGAGGCGTGCCGGCGGTGACCGGCTGGGTCATGGCGGCATCGCGGTAGAGGGTGCCGTTGGCAGGCAGGTCGGCCAGGGTGAGGCTGGTGACGGTGCCGTCCACATCGTTACCGGCGAGGACGACAGGGATGGGCGCAGACGGGTCTTCGGCACCGGTGGCCGTCACGTTGGCGACGGTGGGGATCTCGTTGGTGCCGAGCACGGTGACGACCACGTTGCGGGTGGTGCCGTCGGCGGTGGTGACGGTGAAGTTCTCGGTGCGGGTGTCGCCTTCCTTGAGGGCCTGGACGTTGGCCGCACTGTTGTTGAGGGTGTAGGTCCAGGTGCCGTTGGCGGCGATGGCGAAGCTGCCGTAGGTGCCGGCGGCGCTGGCCGGCGTGAAGGTGGCCGGGCTGTCCACATCGGTGGCGGTAAGGGTGCCGGTGGTGGTGAGTTGGCCGGCGGTGTCTTCCTTGACGGTGCCTGCGGCGTTGCCGGTGATCACGGCCGGGTCATTGGCGCCGATGACGGTGATGGACAGGTTGGCAGTGGCGGTCAGGCTGCCATCGCTGAGCTGGTAGGAGAAGACGTCCTGAACACTGTCGCCAGCGTTGAGGGCCTGGGCTGCGGCACCCGGGGTGTAGGTGTAGCTGCCGTCGGCATGGATCAGCAGGGTGCCGTAGGTACCGGTGAGGGTCACGCCGGAAGCGCCCGGTGCGGTGAATGCGCCGTTGGTGCCGGTGCGGACACCGGAGACGGTGAGGCCGGTGCTGTCGATGTCGCTGTCGTTGGCGAGCACGCCGGTGGCGGCAGTGCGGCTGACCGGGTTGTCTTCGGTGGTGGTGGCGGTGTCATTGACGGCCACGGGGGCGTCGTTGACCGGGGTGACATTGATGGTGACGGTGCTGGAGGCGGTGCCGCCATTGCCGTCGGAAATGGTGTAAGTGACGACCACCGGGCCGTTGAAGTTGGCGGCGGGGTTGAAGGTGAGGGTGCCGTCGGGATTGACCGCGACCGTGCCCTTGGCCGGATCGACG
>NZ_JAQVCN010000100.1 GCF_028689785.1 Zoogloea sp.
ACTCCTGCGCGCCCTCCGGCAACGCTGCAACGGGCGGCAGGGGCTGTTTCGGTTTCTTCCTTGGCATAACTCTTCCTTTCGGGACTTACGTTATGCCTCAAACACAAAAATTCTGACAGGCTCCCTTCTCGACGATGGCGCCGCTATCCTGAACCCGCCCGAGATTGCCCCCCATGGGCTACCCCGCGGAAGTTTCAAGGCGCACTTCGAGACGCACGGCCTTGAGCGACTGGCGTCGAGTCACCCTTACCGGGTGGCGATGGGCGGCTTCATCAAGGGCGCCGCGTCGTATGTGATGCCGCTTGCTGAGCGCTCTATCAGCGAGCTGGGGCTTGAACTGTGCTCGGACACCAAGCGCCCCTTCGTGATGGCAGTGGGCGTCATGATTGCCACCAACGCCAGCGAGTTAGCCCGGGCTGTCGTTGTGCCGCTTCGGCGGAGCCTGGGGGCTTCGTGGGGCGATCTTGCGGACGATGGTGACACCCGCCAAAGCCCGCCGGAAAGCGCCCCCAGCGGCCCGCAGTGCGCCCGGGTCAAGGCCTATCTTGAGGCGCTTGGTGTTGAGATGTTGGCGTCGAATCACCCTTACCGGGTGGCGATGGGGAGCTTTATCAAGACCGCCGCGGACGTTTTTGCTCAGGGCATCGCTGAACAGCTCCGGGCCGAGCTTGGCGACGAATGGGAACAACGAGTGGAGGAACACGTAAATGGCTGCAACTGATGCTTTTTCATCCGTCGCGATCGAAGCCCAAGTCTCTGGCGTCGATAAGGTCAATGCCCTGACGAACGCCATCGAGGAGGGCAGCAAGAAGTCGGGCCAATGGGCCACCGAGGAAGAGCGGCTTGCCTCGACCGTCGAACAGGGGAAGGCCCGCCAGAAGGCGGCAACACAGGATCTGGTCGACGTGCAGCGCCGCGGCGCCGATGAGACCGAAGCCGCCACCAGGCGGGCCGCCGCCGGCATCGATGAAATCGGGCGGGCATCGGACGGCGCCCGGGGCAAGTCGGTCGAATCCAGCGACGCGATAACCCGCGGGGTGCGCTCGATCTCGGATGAGATCGTCACCCTGAAGTCGGTTTATCTCGGGCTCATGGCCATACAGGGGGCTGCCTCTTCGCTGGCCGGCCTCGCCGCCACCACGGACGCCTATTCCAACCTGATCGCCAAGGTAAAGCTTGCCGTTGGCGAGGGGCAGGCCTTCGAAGAGGCCTTTGCCGGAATTCAGGATGTCGCCTTGCGGACGAATGTTTCGCTTGAGGCAACGGGCGAGCTGTTCGGCAAGCTCTTCCAGACGGGCAAGGTAAGCCAGTCCGAAGCCCTGCAGCTTGCCGAGGCGGTCAATCAGGCCGTGCAGCTCTCGGGCGCTTCTGCCGCGGCGTCAGAGGCTGCCGTCAGTCAACTGATTCAAGGCCTGCAAGGCGGGGTCCTGCGAGGCGACGAATTCAACAGCGTGATGGAACAGGCGCCGCGCCTGGCCAAGGCCCTGGCGGATGGCTTGGGCGTCACCACGGGCGAGCTGCGCAAGATGGCGGAAGCGGGCCAGCTGTCGAGCGCGACCGTCATCAATGCCCTGCAGGGGCAGGCGCGGGCGCTCGATGCCGAGTTCTCGAAGCTTCCGCCTACCATCGGCCGGGCGATCACCGAGTTGCAGAACAAATGGCAGCTCTGGATCGGGCAGCTCGACCAGTCGAGCGGCACAAGCGCAAGCGTGGCCGCCGGCATCGAGGCCATTGCGAACAACCTGGACACCCTGGCGGCCGGGCTTATCAATGCGGGGCAGGCCTGGCTCGGGTGGAAGGCCTACGGGATTGCCGCCGACCTCCTGGGGCTCAAGACAGCCGTTGCGGCAGCCTCTGCAGCCGCGGCGGCCGACACTGCGGTAACGGCCGCCAACACCACGGCAAAGGCCTTGAACACGGCCGCGGTGAATGCCAACGCGGCGGCCCGCTCTTCGGTCTCCGCCTACATGCTGACGGGCACCACGGCGACCACGTCGAACACCACCGCCACCAAGGACAACACCGCTACCCAGATCAAAAACAACGAGGCCAAGGCGGCGGCCGCTACTGCGGCCGATGCCGCAGCGGCCTCCGCCTCACGGCTGGCCGGGGCGCTGTCCCTGATGAAAGGGCTTAGCCTGGCCTTCCTGGTCACCAACCTGAAGGACATCGGCGAGTGGACGGGCGAAGCCGCCGCCAAGGCCATGGGCTACGGCAAGATGATCGAAGAGAACGAACGGCAGATGCGGGCCGCGGAGAAGGCGACAAAGGCCATGGCCGCGGCCGATGCCGAGCTTGCCCAAAAGAAGCAGCTCGCCGCCGATGCCGCCCTTGGCCTCTCGGAGCGCTCGAAGAAGCTGGTCGGTGACTTCGGCGAGCTGACCGACAAGGGCGAAACCACGGCCGCCGCCCTGGAGAAGATCGGCAAGGATCTCGACCTCTCCAACGTCAAGGGCATTGCCGAAGCCGGCGCCGCCCTGGATGCCCTGGCACAGCGAGGCAAAATCAGCGCCGACCAGGTGCAAGACGCTTGGGAAGGCGCCCTGAAGAACGTCGACCTGCAAGCCTTCGAAGTGAACGCCCGGGCCGCCTTCGACAACAGCGAGCAAGGCGCCCGGCGCCTCGCTGCAGCCCTCGAAGCCCAGCTTGGCGAGGCCCTGCGCCGGACGGGCAAGGACTGGGGCACCCTGGCCGGCGGCATCAACGACGATGCGCAGAAGGCAATCAACAACTTCGACGTGTTGGCGGACCGTGTGGATGATGTGCGGGCCAAGGGGCTGGATGCTGGCATCGCGCTGGCCGCCAGTCTCGACCAGGCAGCCAGCGCCGCCACCACGGAAAAGGCCGTTCAAGCCGTCATTGATCGGTGGACGGCCTTGGGGAATCAAGGCCTTGTCACGGGCGATCGTCTCAAGGAAGGCCTGGCCAAGGCCAATCAGCAGCTTGACGACCTGAAGCCGGGTATCAACTCGCTCGAAGAGGCTTACAAGCGCCTGGGGATCACCTCTCAAGAGTCGCTCAAGAAAACCGCGGACGCGGCCGGCGAGGCCTTCGAATACATCAAGCGCAACGGCGGGGCGATCGAAGACCAGCGCGCCGCCTGGGCGAAGTATGCGGAAGCCGCCAAGGCTGCGAACGGCGGCATTCTTCCCGACGTTCTCAAGCTGCAGGAGGAGATGTACAAGGTAGGCGAGGCAGGAGCCAAGGCCGCGGCGAAGGTTGAAAGCGCATGGGATGCCGCCACCGATTCGGCGAACGAGTTCGCCAGCGCCGCGAAGACCGCCAGCGAGGCAAAGGCGTCAAACAGCGGATGGGCGACGGACACCAACGGCGGCATCCTGTCCGCGGCGGTGATGTCTCAAGACACCTACGCGCAGCAGCTCAAGAGCCTTGGCGTTGACGAAGGGATGGCCCGCGCCTACGCGGAATCGACTGTCGACACCTACGGAAAACTGCAGAACCTCAACGGGCGCTCGCTTGCCGAGGTGATGAAGGCACAGGTGGACGAAGCGAAGCGCACGGCAGACGCCGCGGCCGCCCGGGAGAAGCTGAACAGCTCTCGAGCCTCTGGCACCTCTGCCAGTTCGAACGCCTCAAGCGGGCAGACGGCCGGTTACGGGAACATCGTGCGGCACGAGTACGTGGTGAAGGTCCCCACCAGCTCGGGCACCAGCAGCATCAAGGTTGCCGACGATTCATCGGCTCAAGAGCTGGTCCGGGTGCTTCAACAGCAGCTCGCCGCACAAGCGTAGGGCTGCCCCTCGCCCTGGGGTCTGGATCTGGCCAGATCCTGGGGCCGCTCGTGCTCTGCCTGGTCGTGATCCTGCAGCGATCGGCTGGCCTCTGCCGGCGCCGCGTGGTGGGCGCCCTGGCCCTCGCCGACTACCCCGGCGTATGCGTCTTCAGCCAATCCTTCAGGGCGCTGTCGACGCGGGTTTGCCACCCCTCGCCGCTGGCCCGGAAGCTCTCGACCACGTCACGGGACAGGCGGATGGTGATTCGCTCCTTCGTCACGGCCGCCAAGCGCCGGCCGCGGCGGGCCTTGGGCTTGGCTTCCGCCCACTCCGCATCGGTCAGGGGCGCGGCGTCCGGGTCGGCCTGGGCTGCGGCGGTGATGGCTGCGTCTTCTTCCGGGGTGGGAATGAGGGTTCCCGGCTTAAGTTTCGGCATAACGTTGAACCTCTCTACTGTTGGCCTTGCGCAGGCTGATGATTCGGCGGGTGTCGGCGCGGTCCACAAACACCACGCAGAACAGGCGTAGGCCGATATAGCCGATGCCACCCATGCGGGGTTCGCCGTAGTCCTTGCGTTCGTCTGGCCACGTCAGGGCAGTGTCCCATTCAAGCCCGGCCGCCATGCCCAGCGAAACGCCATGCTTGCTGATGTTGGCCGCGTCCTTGGCCGGGTCGAAGGTGATCTTCATCACCCCTATTTTGTGTGTATAAAATTCTTCGTGCAAAGAATTTTTGTACATACGCTTGACGCTGCAGCTTGAAGAGGCGGATACTCCAAGCGTCCCCGAAACAAAGGGGGCCGGGTTTGGCGACCCGATCAACCAAGGCGGACAATAGCCGCTCCGCGGCTTTTTTTGCGTCCGTCACACCTGTGGTGCGCCTGTTCAATGGCGGGCCGGGTGGGGAGCCCTCACGGGCTGCCGGTCCCTTGGTTCCGGTTCGCCAACCCCGCTTCGGCCCGCCCCCCGTTTGGCGACGGGGGCGGATTGAGTCCGCAACCAAGGAGCACCACACCATGGCAACCCATGCCCCGGCGTGCACACGTCTGCACACGCCCCGCCGCACCCTCAAGGTGTTCCCGTCCCTCGCTCTCTATCGCGCCCTTCGCCCCTTCACCGGCCCCGTGCTGGCCTGGCGTGTGGCCTTCGCTTGGAGGGCTGCAGCATGAAACCGACCGTTTATCGTGTGCTCCACTATCCCGCGTTGGTCGTGGGCACCGCGCCTACGCTGCAGGGCTTCCGGCAGCGCTTCCCGTCGCGCGCCATGTTCAAGGCGTTTGTCGAGAAGATGCGCCGCGATGGCTTTGCCCCGCTTCAGATTGCTGGCGAGCCCGGCGCTTTTGGCGGGGTGATGCGCCTGCCCGACAACACCTTCGCCGCATATCTCTCTTTCACCGAATGGATGCGAGACACGAAACAGGAGGCGGCTGATCTGGAAGCTAAATTGACCGGGCCGGGCTGCCAGCTTGAGGGCCGGTACATGCTCATGATCGAGTGTGACGCTTCGGAAATTGGGAGGGCTTGAGCATGCGCCCCATGATGAATTGCGCCGCGGCCCCTGCCGCGGTCTCCCGGGTGATCGCTGGCCAGCTGATGGGCGATCACGCCGCCCTGCGGCCTGCGCCGTCTGAGGCGGGCTTTATCCCGGTGGTGGTCATTCAGCGTTGGCGTTCCCTGTCTGCGGTGGCGACCACGTTCGCCTTCCTGCGTTCGAACAAGGCCCTTCGGGCTGCCCTCGCTGCCGGGCAATCGATTCTGCTGCCCGAGATGCCGCCCGCTGCCCGCAATGCCGGCCTCTTCGCCCTGTTGGTGCCTAGCCGCGGCCGTCATTGCGCCTGGCTGCTTGCCTGCCGCGCCTGGCAGTGCGATACCGAAGCCGAAGCGGTGCAGAAGGCGGGCGCCCTGTCTGGCCCGGGCTGCCACCTCGAAGGCCATGAAATGCAGGTCTTCCCGCTCTCCACGTTCGCCGATCTTCCGTCTGTGGCGTGTGCCGGTGGCAGCTCGCCGGCCACCAGCTGGGGGGCCGCAGCATGAAAACCCCGCTCACCTTCCAAGCGGCCGGCCCTGTGTTTGGCTTCGTTCCTGGTGTGGAGGCTGGCGACATCGCCTCCCACCTCGCCGCCCGTCAAGCCCAGCTTGAGGCCCTACTGTTGATGACTTATGGCGAAACCGGCGATGGCTTCCGCACCATGTCTGATGACATGCAAGAGGCCTACATGTGGGCGTGCAGCATGATGGCCCGGGAGATCCGGGATTTGACGGATGCCCTCGAAGAGCACCGAGCGGCGGAAAGGGGGCGGTCATGACCTCTCGCTCCATTGCCACCCATGACGAAGTCGTGAAGCTGAATCCCATCATTGGGTTTTCTGCCAAGGACACGCTCCACAATGCCGCCTGTGTGGCGGCCTTCCTGAGCCGCCTTCAGCTGGATCAAGCGGACTGGAAGGATTCGTCGAAGAGCGGCCCCGATCCGCTCAGCTCCGACGAAGCCCGCGGGCTGGGCTTCCTGACTGAAGCCCTTGCCGCGGCCCTGTGGTTCGAGGTGGAAGGCCGCGAAGCGGCTGAAGGGGGGCAATCGTGACCGCCCGCCCGCTTCGCCCCTTTGGTGCGCCGGCACCGCGTAGCACTGCCGGCTTGGTTCGCCTCTCTGCCTTCCTGCTGGCTCCCGCCCCCGCTGCGCCCACCAGCATTGCCCCGCCGCCAAAAGCATCGATGCCGCGGCCCGTGCCTGCCCACCTGAAGAGGGCCGCATCATGACCGCCCCCACCTTCACCCCTGGCCCCTGGCGTCGTGTCGGCCATCGCACCATTGCCGCCGGCACCGGCCTGGATGCTGTGACCGTCTGCGAAGTCTTCTCGGGCGGTGTGGGCCTTGACCAGGCAGACGCCAACGAAGCCTTGATCGAAGCCGCGCCCGAGCTGCACAGCGCCGCGGCGGAGGTGTTCGCCTGGATCGACTGCGGCTTTCTCACGGTGGGCGTGCTGGCCGATGACAGCCCGGCCCGCGTGGCTGCCTGTGGCAGGGCGATCGATGCGCTTGCCGCGGCTCTGCTCAAGTCTTCCAAGGGGGGCTCATGATGGCCACCTCGAAGAAAGGCTTCGTCGCCCCGATCTTCCTTGACCTTCAGACTCTGGCGGATGTGTTGGCGCTTTCGGTGTCGACGGCTCAAGACCTGGTCCGAAAGGGGCAGTTTCCGCAGCCCCGGCAGCTGTCCGGCCGGCGTGTTGGATGGCTGCTCAGGGAGGTGCAGGAATGGGCAGAAGCCCGCCCGGTATCGATGCTGCCCCCGCCCCCGAATACGGGAGCAAAGAAGCCCCGGGCAGGCAAGAGCCCGGCCCCCATGGCTGACCAATGCGAGGGGAACGCACCATGACCGCCCCGCACTCCGACCCCGCCCCGGTCTTCTGGCGGTGCTCACCAGGCCGGCGCCTGCCGGCCTATGCCCGCGACCTGGCAGACGCCCGCGCCCGTGATCTGGTGCCCGCGCTCCGCCAAGTCGTGGTGTATCTCGACCGCTGGCCGGTGGCCCCTGTTACCGGCCTGGGGCTGGCGATCTGCTGCCCGCCGGACACCGACCCGGCCCGCCTCGATTGGCGTTACCTGGCGGCCCTGTCGGTGCTGGTGGTGACGCCCCCGGCCCCCGATGCCGGGCGCCTGCGGGCGCTGCTTGCCGAGCTGGTGGCGGTGCGCCCCTTGCGGCTGGTGCTGCTGCGCCCCGGGGGCGCCCCCGCGGCGGAGTTCATCGTCAGTGCAGCCCACGGGCAGGAGGTGCAGCCATGAAGGCCCCACCCTTCGAGCCCGCCAGCCCGGCCGAACGCGCCGCCCTGGCCCCCGCCATCGGCGACCCTCGCACCTGGCCGGCGGCATCGTGGCCCGACCCGCAGCCGCTGCCCGAGGGCCTCGCCCCGGTGGCCCCCTTCGATCACGCCATGCTGCCCGACCGCCTGCGGCCCTGGGTGCAGGACGTTTCCGAGCGGATGCAGTGCCCGCCCGACTTCGTTGCGGTGCCCATGGTGGCCGCGCTGGGCAACCTGATCGGCCGGCGCTGTGCGATCCGCCCCCAAGCCTTCAGCGACTGGCAGGAGCTGCCCAACCTGTGGGGCTGCATCGTCGGGCGCCCGGGCATGATGAAGAGCCCCGCCATGATGGCGGCCCTTGCCCCGGTGGTCCGCCTCGAGGCCAGGGCGCTGGAAGAATGGACCGCCGCACAAGGCCAGTGGCGGGCAGAAAGCGAGATTGCCAAGGCCCGCGCCGAAGCCCGCAAGGGTGAGGCGACCAAGGCGCTACGCAAGAACCCGGACGCCCTTGTCGACGTGGCCAGCTTCCTGACCCCCGAGGCCGACGAAGCGCCGATCTTGCGCCGCTACACCGTAGCCTCTGCCACCGTCGAAGCCCTGGCGGAAAAGCTGATCGAAAACCCCCGCGGCTTGCTGGTGGTGCGGGATGAACTGCCCGGCTGGCTCGCCGGCCTCGACCGCGAAGACGCGGCGGAGCTGCGCGCCTTCCTGATGACCGGATGGAACGGCAAAGACGGCTGGACGTTCGACCGCATCGGCCGCGGGCATCGGCGGGTTCCGGCGGTGTGCCTGGGGGTGGTGGGCGGTGCCCAGCCCGGCCCCCTGGGGGAATACCTGCGGGCCGCCATGCGCGGCGGGGCTTCCGATGATGGGATGCTCGCCCGCTTCGGCCTCTTGGTGTGGCCCGAGGCCGGCGGCAAATGGAAGAACATTGACCGCATCCCGGACGGCCCCGCCAAGCAAGCCGCCTTCACGGTGTTCGATGAACTCGACGCCCTCGACGCCCTGGCCCGTGGGGCGACACAGGAAAGCGAGGACGCCCCGCCCTTCCTGCGCTTCGACCCGGAAGCCCTCGAAGCCTTCACGGACTGGCGGTGCAGCTTCGAGGCGGGGTTACGGTCGGGCGATCTGTTCCCGGCCCTGGAATCCCACCTTGCCAAGTATCGCAAGCTGGTCCCGGCCCTCGCCTTGGTCTTCCACCTGGCGGATGGGCACGGCGGCCCGGTGGGCTTCCCTTCGACGCTCCGGGCGCTGCATTGGGCGGTGTATCTCGAAAGCCATGCCCGGCGCTGCTATGGCGTGGCACAGGCAGGCGAGGCAGACACCGCCCGGCGGATTCTGGAGCGGATTGCAAAAGGGGATCTGCCGCGGGAGGGCTTCGGGACGCGGGACGTCTGGCGGCCGGGGTGGTCGGGGCTGGCCGATCAAAAGCAGGTGGCGGCCGGGCTTGATCTGCTGGCGGAGCTGGGGCACCTCGAAGCCTGGCAGGAGCCGACACGCACCAAGCCGCGAACGCTCTACATCGTGAATCCGAAGTCTGCACCTCCCGCCGGGGCGAGGCACTGAGTGGGAAGGTTTTTCCCCGCATGCACCAGGGAGCGCACTGTCAAAACTGTCTTTTCTCAATTTGGCAGTTTTGGCAGTGACCCCGCGGGGGTGTATGCATCCCATTACACACATCTCACGCCTCCCCGAACTGCCGTGCATAGCGGGCGCCTTCTACAAAGACGGCGATCTCCTGGAGACCCAGCCAGATGGTTTTGGCGCCTGGCTCGCCGTCGTGTCGG
>NZ_JAQVCN010000041.1 GCF_028689785.1 Zoogloea sp.
GGTTTTAGGATCGATCAAGCGGCGAAGTTTGCTGGGAAAACTGCTCGAAAGACGGTGCTCGCCAAGCACGATGGAAATCCCAAATGCCTTGCGCACCGGCCACCGCGTCAGCGGTTTAGTTCAACGTCCAGTATACACCGCACGCGGTGTATACTCATTGTCATAAAGGTGTATAACGTAATGATTCATATTTCAAGTATTTGATTTTATTGAATCATGAGTAAATATCTATCCGGCGATGCCCCCCAGCCACCCAAGTTGCTTGACCAGCTCCGGGACCGCTTGCGTCTCAAGCACTACAGCATACGGACGGAGGTGCAGTATGTCCAATGGGCAAGGCGGTTCATTCTTTTTCATGACAAACGACATCCCCGGGAGATGGGGGTGGCTGAGGTGGAGGCGTTTCTGACGGACTTGGCCGTGTCGGGCAAGGTTGCTGCTACGCAAAATCAGGCCCTGTCGGCACTATTGTTTCTGTATCGGGAAGTCCTTGAAATGGACCTGCCCTGGCTCGACAAGGTGGTTCGGGCCAAACGCCCTGCGCGTCTGCCCGTGGTGCTTACGCGCGGCGAGGTCAATGCCGTGTTGGCCCGGATGGAAGGCACGCACGGGCTGATGGCGCAGATGCTGTACGGCACGGGTATGCGCTTGATGGAGTGCGTGCGTCTGCGGGTCAAGGATGTGGAGTTCGAGCGCGCCGAGATTGTGGTGCGGGATGGCAAGGGCGCCAAGGATCGCGTCACGATGCTGCCGCAGAGCGTGATTGTGCCTTTGCGCGCGCATCTGGCGCATCGCCGGGTGGTGTATGAGGATGATCTGCGCCGGGGCAAGGCCTCGGTTTATCTTCCTGATGCGTTGGAGCGCAAGTATCCGAATGCAGCTTCGGAATGGGGTTGGCAGTACGTCTTTGTGGCGGGGAGCTACTCTGTCGATCCGCGCAGCGGCGCCGAGCGGCGGCATCACATGGACGAGAAGTTGCTGCAGCGGGCGATGAAGAAGGCGGTGCAGGCCGCTGGGTTGGCAAAGCCGGCAACACCGCATACCTTGCGCCACTCTTTTGCGACCCACCTGCTGCAGGGGGGCTACGACATCCGCACCGTGCAGGAACTGTTGGGCCACGCGGATGTGGCCACCACGATGATTTATACCCATGTCCTCAACAGGGGCGGGCGCGGGGTGGTGTCGCCCCTTGACGCGGTCTGAGCCCCTGTCCCTTCCCTTGTCCCTGCAACCCCCACCCCACGATAGACACCCCCGCCTGCAACAGGCAGGATCACGCCCGCGCTTGGGGTAACATCTCCCGGGCGGCCTTGAGGCTGCGCGCTGCAGACACGCCGGGCCTAGGCCCGAACACAACAATAAACAAGAACAGCCCTGCGGGTGCTCTCGGCCCCCGATGATCCACGCAGGCGCATGACTGGCAGAGCAGATGTTTGACAGGATCTCGATTCGCTACAAGCTGATTGTCCTGCTTGGCCTGAGCGCGGCGCTGGCCTTGCTGATCTCGTCGGCGATCACGATCTATTCAACTTACCTGAGCGAGTCCCGGGCGTCGTTGCGTGTGCTGCATCAGCTTACCGACGTGATCAGTGAAAACATGCGGGCGGCGCTGGCCTTTGGCGATGCGGGTAGTGCCAACACCATGCTGGCCTCTCTGCGGGCTGATCCACACGTTTTGCTGGCGGTGGTCAACGATGAGTCGGGGCGGCCGCTGGCCGAGTATCGGGCGGCCCGGCTGTCCGGGGCGCTGGTGTCGCGCTTGCAGGCCGGTGTGCAGGCGAGGATTCTGGGCAGTGCCGATGCGTTGGGGCGGGTTGATGGCTTTGTGGAGCACATCGACAACGATCTCATGGGGGTGCTGCGCCCGGTGTTCTTTGAGGGGGCGCCCATCGGGGTGCTGGCGGTGGTGTCCGACACCGGGGTGATGTGGGCCAGGATTCGCGAGCTGGTGCTGCTGCAGGTCGTCACGTCGGTGCTCACGCTGGTGCTGCTGCTGTTTTTGTCGGTCAAGCTGCAGTCCTTGTTTACCCGCCCGATCATGAAGCTGGTGGGGGCCATGCAGGATGTTGCCCGCACCAAGAATTACCGTGCCGATCTCAAGGCCGATCGGCGGGATGAGTTCGGTACGCTTTACGCGGGTTTTCACGCGATGCTGGCCGACATCCGCGAGCGGGACGAGCGCCTCAGCCTGCTGGCCACTACCGATGCCCTGACCGGGCTCGCCAATCGCCGCCATGCCATGGAGACGCTGCAGACCATGCTGGCCCGGGCCCAGCGCAAGGGGGAGCCGCTGGGAATCATCATGCTCGACATCGATGCCTTCAAGGCGGTGAATGACCGCTATGGCCACCCCGTGGGCGACCGGGTGATCCAGGACGTGGCCCGGGTGCTCCAGGCCAATGCCCGGGATTACGATCTGGTGGCGCGGCTGGGGGGGGAGGAGTTTCTGGTGGTCTGTGATGGCGGGACGCCGGAGGCCACCGCGGCGATGGCGGAGCGCATCCGGGCGGGGGTTGAGGCCCGGGAGGTGCGCGATACGGCGGAGGCGTCGTTTCATGTCACCGTGAGCCTGGGGGTGCATTCGGCGGTGCCCCAGTCTGCCCAGGACGATATTGAAAAAATGATCCGCGCGGCCGATAAGGCCCTGTACCGCGCCAAGGAGGCCGGTCGCAACCGTTACGTGGTGGGCTGAGGGGAGAGCGGGGTGAGGATGTTTCCGGGGTTGTTGGGCCTGATGTTGCTGCTGCAGGCGCCGTGGGCATGGGCGGGCGACGAGGAGCGCAAGCTCGAGGCGGTGTTCATCGGACGTTTTGCGAGCTACATCGAGTGGCCGGCCAAACCCCGGGACCGCTTCGTGATCACCCTGCTCGACGACAACCCCTTCGGCAGCCTGCTGGATGATCTGTACCGGGACAAGCGCATCCACAACAAGCCCATCGAGCTGCGCTACGCCACCCGGCTGGAGCAGGTGGGCGAGACGGACGCCCTGTTCATCACCCTGGCCAGCTCGGCCGCCCGGGCTGCCGCCATCGACCACGCCCAGCGCAACGGCATCCTGACCATCAGCGAGGCCAAGGGCTTTGCCGAGAGTGGCGGCATCATCCAGCTGGATTTTGTCGAGCAGAAGGCGCGCATCAAGATCAACCACGCGGCGGCCCTCAAGTCGGGCCTGCGCATCGGTGCGCCCCTGCTGACCATTGCCACCGTTCTGCGGGGGGACAAGCCATGAGTGCCCCCCATCGCGTCGTGCTGTGTGTTGCCCTGGCGGGGGCTGGCACGGCCCTGGCCGCCGACAAGGCGGTTCAGGAAACCAACGACTATTACCGCCGCCCGCTCGACCAGTTGCTGCAGGTGGAAACCCAGGCCAAGGCCGCGGTCGGCTCCCGTGGAGGCGCCCGGGATGCGCTGGATGCCGAGGTGCCCATCGACATCATCACCGCGGCCCAGCTCCAGTCCACCGGCCAGCCCGACCTGCAGCGCGCCCTGGCCATGCTGGTGCCGGGCTTCAACGCTCCGCGCCCCAGCATCACCGACGGCACCGACCACGCGCCGCCCTTCACCCTGCGCGGCCTCAGCCCTGATCAGGTGCTGGTACTGGTCAATGGCAAGCGGCTGCATCAGAGTTCGCTGCTGCATAACAACGGCACGGTGGGGCGGGGCAGTTCGGGGGTGGATCTGGCCACCATCCCCCTGCGCGCCATCGAGCGGGTGGAGGTGCTGCGTGACGGCGCGGCGGCCCAGTATGGTTCCGACGCCATCGCCGGCATCATCAACATCATCCTCAAGGGCTACGGCCAGCGCAGCCAGGCCACGGTGACTTACGGGCGAACGGGAGAGGGCGACGGCATCACCCGGCAGGGCACCCTGTTTCACACGCTGCCGCTGGCGGGGGATGGTTTCGTCAATCTCACTGCCGAATGGCGCGATCGGGGCGCCACCAACCGGGCCGGGCCGGACGTCAACGACGGAGGCCGCATCAACACCCACTTTGGCGATGCCGACACCCAGGACGGCCTCTTCGCCCTTAATGCCGAGCTGCCCCGGGGCGACGCCACCTTGTATCTGCATGGCCTGTATGACCGGCGCCGCAGCAGTGCCGGCGCCTTCTACCGCACGGCTGGCGACGACCGCAACATTGCGGCGCTCTACCCGGACGGTTTCCTTCCGCGCATCGAACCGAAGATTCTGGACTTTTCCGCCACGGCGGGTGTGCGCGGTGTGCTCGATGACGGCGCCCGCTGGGACATCAGCTACACCCACGGGCACAACGACTACCACTTCTACGTCAATAACTCCCTCAACACCTCCCTCGGCCTGGCCACGCCCACGTCCTTCGACAGCGGCGCCACCCGCAACACTCAGCAGATCCTCAACGCGGATTTCAGCAAGAAGATCGGGCGCCACACCGTGGCCGGCGGCTACGAGTTCCGCCAGGAGCACTACCGCATTTTCAAGGGTGATGCGGCTTCATACATGCTGGGCTCCGCTGATAACTTTGCCTATGGAGCCCAGGGTTTTCCTGGCTTCAGCCCCGAAAACGCCGTGTCGGCCAAGCGTCAGGCCCACTCTCTGTATGGCGACCTGAAATACGGCGTCACGGAGCGCCTGATCCTGGATGCAGCCACCCGTGCTGAGCATTACAGCGACTTTGGTTCGACCCTCAACGGCAAGCTGGCCCTGCGCTACCGCGCCACCGACGATCTGCTCTTCCGCAGCAGCGTGAGCACCGGCTTCCGGGCGCCGTCCCTGTCCCAGAGTCATTTTTCGTACACCGGCACCTACCGCAACAGCAACGACGCCGCAGCACAGTTCTGGGGCAATTTCGCGGTCGATCACCCGGTGGCACGGGCCCTGGGCGCCACCGATCTCAAGCCCGAAAAGTCGCGCCACCTGACCCTGGGCATGGTCTTCCAGCCTTCGTCCCAGCTCACCGCCAGCGCTGACGTGTTCGTCACCGACATCCACGACCGCATCCTGCCCACTGGCTATATCTCGGCCTACAGCCTGTCGTCCCTCAGCCCCCAGGCCGCCGCCGTGCTGGCCCAGAACAACATCGACGGCGCCGTGTACTTCACCAACGCCATTGGTACCCGCACCCGGGGCCTCGACCTGCGTCTGGACTACAGCCGCCAACTGGAAAACAGCGCCCGGCTCAAGCTGGTGGCCGCCTACCAGCGCAGCCGCACCCGCATCACCGAGGTCAACCAGGCGCCCGAGGTGCTGGGTGTCAACATGACCGACCTGATCCTCGACCCCTTCACCCGGGTGCTGATCGAAGGCAGCCAACCCGCCGACGCCATCAAGCTGTGGTCACGATACAGCCAGGGCATTTACGACCTGGTGCTCAATCTCAACCGCTTCGGCAAGTTCTATAGCGTCAGTGCCTACGACCGGGTGGCCTTCTCGGCCAAATGGACCCTCGACGCCGAGCTGTGCCTGCGCCTTGCCAAGGACGTGAGCCTGGCCCTGGGCGCCGTCAACCTCTTCGACGCCCGACCCGACAAATGGGGCCGGACCGACGACAGCCTCGTGGGGGCGGGCAAGGTGATCCAGTACTCCCAGTACGCGCCCTTCGGCTACAACGGCGCGTATTACTACCTGCGGCTGGGAGTGAGCTTCTAGAAGCAGAAGGAGGCTCGCGGATCTCTATGCCGCCGCCTTGCGGCAACCCGCATCCCGGAACGGGCCACGCAGTCGGATCCAGCCTTCACCTGGCGATGTCTGGGCGCACATCAGCCGGCCGGAGAGCTTGCTCTGCCATAGATGCCAAAGGGCAGGCTCGGCGCTGGCAGGTGGGCTGATGAGGAGGCCCGCGAGCAGGCAGGTCAGAACAGTCTTGACGGGCAGCATGGCCCGCTCAGCCCCCGACGGCCGTGCACAATTCCACCAGCAACCCGTCCGGGCAGCGCACATAGGACACCGTCTGCCCCCAGGGCTTCTGCACCGGGGGCGCCATCTCCCGGGCACCGGCGGCCAGGGCGCGGGCATGGGCCTGTGCTACGTCGTCGGTGACAAGGCCGATCTCGAAACCCAGGGGCTGGGCCGAGGTGTCCGCATGCACATGGCCGCCTGAGAAGTTCATGTCGCCGAGCGCGTGGGCAGCGAAGGACAGCGTCGTGTCGCCGGTTTCCAGCTCGCCGTAAGTGCCGCTCTCGTGCAGAAATCTGCGCCTCATGCCAAAGGCCGCCTCGCAGAAGGCCAGGGAGGCGGGCACGTCGGGCACGTAAATGATGGTGTAGGCGAGTTTCACGGGCATCACCTCAGGAACGACAGTTGGGGAAGCTTCGCGTCGCCGTAGGTCTTGATGACCTGGGAGATCACCACCTGGTATCCCGCCAGCCAGTTCTCCTGGCGCCCCTTGGCCTCCAGGTGTGTCGGGTGCTGGATGAGCGCCTGCAGTGCCTCCAGGCTGTCCCAGTAATACACGTTGGAGATGAGCCCGGTGCTCGGGTTCTCCCAGGTTTCCTCACCCAGGTAGCCGGGGATGTCCTTGGCGGCCTGGGCGATGGCCTCGTCCAGGCGATAAAAATCTTCGTCGTATTCCTTCTTGGCGAAGATGAAAGTTGATGAGTACATGGCGATGGGCTCGGAAGGGAGTTGAGTGATTGCGCGGATGTTATCGCGTCGAGCCCGCCGGCAGTCAGTAGATGGAAATGAGGGTCGCATTGCCCGCCTGGCTTGCGGTTTCGTAAAAGGCCCGCAGTTCCGCGAGCACGCGCCAGAGATCGTCCAGTTGTTGCCTTTGCTCCTGCGTATCGGTCGAAGGGCGCCAGTAGATCTCGGCGGCTTCGATGGCTTCGGGGATGTAGGCGGCCTCCAGCATCTGCAAGGAGACCGAGCCCAGAAACGCGGTGATCTCCCGGGTGTGAGCGGGGTTGAACAGCCGGGCCGCGCCATAGCCAAGATCGGGGCCCACCTCGACGCCGCCAGACATCAGGAAGGCCAAGGGCCAGGGGCCCTCTGCGTTACCGCCCGAGAGCAGAAAATGCAGGATGTGCCAGGTCTGCTCCAGTTCAAAGGTGTTGGCGGCGGAAACGGGTTCGAGCTTTCCGGAGACGGCGGCAGGGGGGGCGGCGGGCTTCCCGAAAAGACGCGAGAAAAACCCCCGCCTCGGGGCGGGCGCCTCAAGGCCAAGCAGATCGCCGACGGCGTCAGGAAGGCGCTTCAAGTGCTCGGCCTGCTCCGGCGTGATTCGATAGATGTTGCACAGCATGCTCATGGAGTGTTCTCCGTGGAGAGTGTCTTGGTTTGATGCTCATCCGGACCATCCGAGGTGCTTGAAATTGGGTGCGACAGAGGACTCATCTCTGGAACCACCAGCCTTTGCAGGTGCGCCAAAGAAAGGCGACTGCCAATCCTCCCGACCAGAAGATCCACCATAGTGCGACGGCATGGTTCCACCCCACTGGGGTCGGAACTGGCCACCCATCGGGTGAGCTTTGAAGGGTAGGTATGCCATGGCTCTCTATCGCTTCAAGGAACATGATGGTGATGAGAAAGAAAATAGCCCCAATTGGTGGAAGGAGTTGCGAGACGACAATCTGTAAGCCCATCAATACGGGTCCGGCGAAGACGATGAGAGCGAGACGTTGAATCGGGCTTGTTGAAGCGCAGCCCGATCTCAACGCACGGAGGTGCCTGCGCATATTTTCAATCCGTGACAATCGCATGGCGTTTGTAAGCCCCCTGTTCATCCAGCCAGATCAGCAGCCATTCGGAATCCAAGCCAAACACCGAATCGCGTTGCGGGCCGGTGGCGTATATCAGATCCCGCCCGGTGCTCTGAAAATAGGGCGTGTCCATCGACGGTCCCAGCATGCTCTCGATCTCGTCGCGGCTCTTGTTGAGGCTGATCCGAAAGGCAAGAGAGGTCATGGGTGCCATGATTTTCATATGCCAGCGGATTTAACGACACCTCACGGGCTATGACAAGTGTGGCGCCGGTGCCTGTGAGGAGGTCGAATCTCCATCCGGCAGGTCAGAGGGGACAGAAAATGCAGGTGATCAACGGCCTGTGCGGCAGCAGCTTTCCCGTGGAGTCGAATTAATTCGACCCCACGGGAAAGGCCATGGCGCCCAAGGTGGCAGACGACTTCAAACTGAGGAAAGTAGGGTGAATTCGACCCCATGGAGGCCTTAGCCGCTCACCCACCGTGGTAGAACAGATACCCCACGCCGATGGCACCGACCAGGCCGACCAAGTCGGCGATCAGGCCGCAGGCGACGGCGTGGCGCATGCGGGTGATGTTGACGCTGCCGAAGTACACCGCGAGCACGTAGAAGGTGGTTTCGGTGGAGCCCTGGATGATGGCGGCGAGGCGGCCGGGGAAGGAGTCGACGCCGTGGGTGGTCATGACGTCCACCATCAGGCCGCGGGCGCCGCTGCCGCTGAGGGTCTTCATGAGGCCGACGGGGAGGGCGGGGACGAAGTCTGCGTTGAGGCCGAGGGCCAGCACGACGCTGCGGATGCCGTCGATGAGGTAGTCCATGCAGCCGCTGTTGCGGAACAGGGAGATGGCGGCAAGCATGGCGATGAGGTAGGGGATGATCTGCACCGCGACGCCAAAGCCGTCGCGGGCGCCTTCGACGAAGGCTTCATACACGTCCACGCCGCGCCAGGCGGCCACGCCGACGAAGAGGACGATGAGGGACAGGATGGTGCCGCTGCCCAGCAGGCCGATGGTCTGGGCCATCTGCTCGGGGGGCAGAGGGGCGAGCCAGGCGTAGAGGGCGCCCATCAAGGCGGCAAAACCGGCAAATACGGCGAGAACCGGGGCGCACAGCAGGTTGATGCGCTGCCAGGCGGCCACGGCGATGAGCCCGGCGGTGAAGGAGATGAAGGTGCTCAGCAGGGTGGGCAGGAAGATGTCCGCCGCGTTGAAGTGGGTGAGCCCCTGCTGTACCGCCATGCTCTGGCGGATGGCGATGACCGAGGTGGGGATGAGGGTGATGCCCGCGGTGTTGAGCACCAGGAACATGATCATCGGGTTGCTGGCGGTGTCCTTGTGCGGGTTGAGCTCCTGCAGTTCGCGCATGGCCTTCAGGCCCAGGGGCGTGGCAGCGTTGTCGAGGCCGAGCATGTTGGCGGAGACGTTCATCACGATGCTGCCGCTGGCGGGGTGGCCGGTGGGGATGTCGGGGAAGACGCGCCGGAAAAACGGGGCCACCAGGCGGCCGAAGAGCTGGATGAGGCCGCCCTTTTCACCGATCTTCATGATGCCCAGCCACAGGCTCATGATGCCGACCAGGCCGATGGCAATGTCGAAGCCGGTTTTGGCGGTGTCGAAGAGGCCGCTGAGCAGGCGCCCGAAGACGCTCATGTCGCCCTGCAGGGTTTGCACGAGGGCGGCGAGGAATCCGACCAGAACGAAGGCGACCCAGATGCGGTTGAGCACGGTGCGGGGGGCCGGCGGCCCTAGGCGGTAAAGCTCGGCAGTCTAGCCGCCGCGGGCGGGGGCTGTCACCGCCGGGGCAGATCCCAGGCGGCCTGGAGGGCGGCGTAGTCCGGCTCCGCTAACTGGGCCAGTACGGGCTGGCGGGCGGGGTCGAGCCAGCGGGCGAGCCGGGTCATGGGGGCAAGGCCCATGGCGGTGCAGCCGGCGGTGGGGGTGGTGGGGCTCTCCCACACATGCAGGAAGATGCACGAGCCAGCACCCGGCAGGGGCGGGTGGCTGTTGTGGGCCACCACGGCGCCCAGGGTGTAGCGGGCATCACGGCGCAGCATGTCCTCGCAGGATGTCCAGTCCCGGGGTGTGCTGCGGGCGTCGACCAGGCGGTTGTAATGGCGTGAGGCGGGGTCGTCCACGCATTTCAGGTCAGGGTGGGTGGCGTGATAGGGCAGGCGGTAGTCCCCTGCCGGGGCGGCCCCGAACAGGGCGGTGATGGCAAACACGCCTGCGGGCGCCCGCCCGTCGCCCTCCTGCTTCTGTTGCCCCGGCTGGGCGGGATGCAGCCCCCGGCCCCAGGCCAGGCCGCTGCGGCCGAGGGTGACGGGGATGAGCTCACCCACCGGCTGCCATGCGCCGCCCGGCGGCCGTTCGAAGGGCTGCAAGTGCCCCGTGGTGGCGTCGGCATGCCCGGCCAGGCAGAGCAGGAGCTGGGTGTTGTGGCGGGCTGGCATGGTGCGGCTCAGCTGAGGGCGGGTGTGAGGGGTGGTGGGCATGGGGGGATCGCCTCCATCGTCACCGCCACATCCCGTGGTGCGCCCTGGTAGGGGGCGCTGCTCACCAGGATCTGCGCCCCGGTTGCGGCATAGGCTTGTGCATTGTCCGGGGTCACTCCGCCGGCGACGGCGATCTGGCAGCGCCCGGTGCCGGCCCGGGTGACCACTTGTCTGATGATCTCCGGTGCGCATTTTTCCAGCTGGATGACGTCGGCGCCGGCATGCATCCAGCGGGCCGCCTCGTCGGCACTGGCTACTTCCACGACCACCTGGCGCTCGGGCCAGGCCTGTTTCAGGCGGGCGATGAGCTGGGCCGGCTGCAGATCGCCGAGAAAGGCGCGGTGCTCGGCAAACACCAGCAGGGTGTCGGAGATGCTTAGACGATGGGGGGCCGCCCCGCCGCAGAGGATGGCCTTGACGGAGAGGGATTTGCTGCCAGGGTGGTGCTTGCGGGTGCAGGCTACGCGCACCAGGGGGTTGCCCCGGCGGGCGGCGGCCAGCAGTTCGGCGGTCGCGCTGGCGATGCCGCCGGCGTACTCCATCAGGGTCTGGGCAGGCTTCCACACCCGGTGCAGGTCGGCCGCGCGGCCGGTGAAGCTCAGGAGCGGGGTGCCGGGCTCTACCACCGTGCCGCTGGGCACCACCTCGCCCTTGATCTCCAGGCCACGCAACACACCCATGCGTGCGGCCTCTTCGCTGCCGCACACCACCTGGGCGTGGCGGGCGTGGAAGTGCATGCGGCCGGGGAGCGTGCTGATGCCGAGCCCCCACGAGGTGGCGTCGCCCCAGGGGGCGTCGTCGGTCAGCAGGGCGTCGAGCTCGATGTCGGTGAGAGTGTAGGGGTTGGGCATGGACCTTGGGGGCGGACGCGGACGCCCTTCAGCATAGCCAGACGGGAAATCCGTGAAAAGCCGGATGTGTTGCGCACGTCTGGGGGGCTTCAGTGCGTCAGGATGCGCAGCGCCAGCAGGGCGATGACCGCGAGGCCCAGGAGCGCGGTGGTGGCTTTCCAGAACATCACCGGGTTGCGTTCGATGAGGGGCGGGTTGCTGCGCCGGGTGAATTCGCTGCCCGGGGCCTTGAGATCCTGGATGAACTCGGAGATCACCTCCTGACGCTTGGCTGGGCTGGGGTGCAGGGCCTTGGCGAGGACGGCGTCCACCCAGGCGGGGAGGTCGGGCCGGTGGTGGCGGGCGGGCACGTAGCGCAGGCGGCGCAGATCGTCGGGGCTGCGTACCCGGGGGGCGTCGAGGCCGTAGGGGAGCTGGCCGGTGAGGAGCTGATAGCTGAGGGTGGCCAGGGCGAAGAGCTCGCTGCGCGGGCTGCCGGCCGCGCCCAGCAGGACTTCCGGGGCGGTGTATTGCAGGCTGCCGGGCACGGCACAGGCCAGGGCATCCCGGTGGGTTTCGGCCAGGCCTTCCACGTGGGCGCTGGCCAGGTCGATGAGCTTGACCGTGCCCTGGGGGTCGATCATCACGTTCTCCGGGCGCAGATCCTGGTGGAGCATTTCGCGGCGGTGCAGGGCCTGCAGGCCCTGGGCGATCTGGGCGACGAGGCCGCGCACGCTGTCGAGGCCGGGCTGGGGGTTATCCACCCGCCACTGGGCCAGGGTCTGGCCCTCGATGAACTCCATGGCCACGAAGAGGTGGCTGCGGGGCCGGTCGCCGGGCCAGGCCTTGACCACATGGGGGTTGTCGATGCGCCGGGCGATCCACTCTTCAAGGACGAAGCGGTCGAGGTATTCCGGGTCTTGCTGCAGGTCCACCGAGGGGGTCTTGATGACCCAGGGCTGCCCGCTCTGCTCGTCAATGGCCAGGTGCAGGTGGCTGCGGGCGCTTACCTGCAGTTCGCGCAGGATGGTGAAGCCCTCGAAGCTCATGCGCGGGGCCAGGGTGGGCGGCAGGGCCAGCCCCTCGCGGCCGAGCTGGGGGTGGGGGGCATCGCGGGCGGGCAGGCTGTCGATGCGCAGGAGCTGCAGGGTGGCATCGTCGTCGGAACCTCGCGCCTGGGCCAGAGCCACCAGCGCGGCGGCGGCGGCATCCAGGTCGGCGGGGTGGGTGGCGAGGGCCTGCTGCACGTCGGCTGCCTGGAGCAGGGCGTAGGCCCCGTCGGTGGCCAGCAGATAGACCTCGCCGGCCTCGGCCTCCCAGCCCCGGTAGTCGATCTCCACGTAGGGCCCGGCGCCCAGGGCGCGGCCCAGATAGGACTCGGTGGACGACAGACCGACCCGGTGGTCGTCGCTGAGTTGTTCGAGGGCCTGGGGGTGGAGCCGGTAGATGCGCGAGTCACCCACATGCAGCAGGTGCAGCTCACGCCCCTTGAGGATCAGGGCGCTGAAGGTGCACACATAGCCCCGGTCCTTCTCGAAGCGGGCATCACTGCCCATGGTCTGGGCATGAAGCCAGGCGTTGGTGGCACTCAGCACGCGCTCGGCGGCGCGGCGTACCGACCAGGCTTCGGAGGTGGCGTAGTAGTCCTCGAGAAAGGAGCGGACGGCGGTCTGGCTGGCCAGCTGGCTGACCTGGCTGGTGCTGATGCCGTCGGCCAGGGCCAGGACGATGCCCTTGCCGGCGAGCTGGTGTCCGCGGGGCAGGCAGGCCCCGTGAAAATCCTGGTTGATGTGATCGTCGGCCGCCAGGGAAGCCTGGCCAAGGCTGACACGCAAGCCGGGGGCAGACATGCCGGGCTTCCTGGCGGCGGGGGCGATCAGGCGGCGCGACGCTTGGGGGCCGTCTTGTAGTGGGTGGAGTAGAGCGTGGCGCCGACGAAGGTCAGGCCGCCCACCAGGTTGCCCAGCACGGTGGGGATCTCGTTCCAGATCATGTAGTCCATAAAGGTGAAGTTGCCGCCCAGCATGAGGCCCGACGGGAACAGGTACATGTTGACGATGCTGTGCTCGAAACCCATGTAGAAGAACACCAGGATGGGCATCCACATGGCGATGACCTTGCCCGATACGCTGGTGGACATCATGGCGGCGACGACGCCGGTGGACACCATCCAGTTGCACATCACGGCCCGGATGAACAGGGTCAGCATGCCGCCGGCACCGTGGGCGGCGTAGCCCACCGTGCGGCCTTCGCCGATGTGGCCGATCTTCTGGCCGATGGCGTTGGGGGCCTCGGTGAAGCCATTGGTGAAAATGACAGCCATGAACACGGCCACGGTCAGGGCGCCGGCAAAGTTGCCGGTGAACACCAGGCCCCAGTTGCGCAGCACGCCGTTCCAGGTGGCGCCAGGGCGCTTGTCCATCACAGCCAGCGGAGCGAGGGTGAACACGCCGGTGAGCAGGTCGAAGCCCAGCAGGTAGAGCATGCAGAAGCCCACCGGAAAGAGCAGGGCGCCGATCAGCGGGTTGCCGGTGTTGACCGACACGCTGACCGCAAAGGCGGCGGCCAGGGCCAGGATGGCACCGGCCATGTAGGCCCGGATCAGGGTGTCGCGGGTGGACATGAGCAGCTTGGATTCACCTGCGTCCACCATTTTGGTGACGAACTCGGCGGGGGCGAGATAGGCCATGGGATTACCTTTTCAAAGTTGTTGAGGGGGCTGTGCAGGGGCGTGTTGGGGCGATGTAGGGGCGACTTCAGTCGTCCATCCCCACGTCATCCACGGGCAAGCCGTTCACCGGAGTCCGCGGGCGACTGAAATCGCCCCTGCACGCTCCCCTGACATGGGCGATCAGCCCAGGGCGACCTGCACGCGGCCGCCCTCGATGCGTACGCTGTGGGCTCGCACCGAGTATTCCGGGGTCTCAAGACAGGCGCCGGTGGCCAGATCAAAGTGGTTCTTGTAGAGCGGCGAGGCGACTACGATGTGCTCACCGAGGTTGCCGACCAGGCCCCGGGACAGGACGCTGGCACCGGACTTTGGGTCCACATTGTCGATGGCGTAGAAGCTGGCGTCGCCGATGCGGAACACCGCTACGTGGCGGTCCTCCACGAGGGCGCAGACGCCGGTGTTGGGCAGGATGTCGTCCACCGGGCACACGGTGGTCCAGGCGAGGGGGGCATTGCTCATGTCGGGCTCCTCAGGCGGGCGTGGCAAGGGTGTCGAGGTCGGCGGTGCGCTCTTCAGGGCGGGCGGGGCGGATCTGGCCGCGCTCTTCCACAAAGACGATGTGCTCGTCGGTCTTCTCGCTATTGACGAAGGAACGGAAGCGCTGGCGCACCTCCGGCGTGGTGACGGCGGTCTTCCATTCGCACTGGTAGGTGTCCACCACCCGCTGCATCTGGGCTTCCAGCTCGGCAGCCAGGCCCAGGCTGTCGTTCACCACCACGTCCTTCAGGTAGTCGAGGCCGCCTTCCAGGTTGTCGCGCCAGGTGCTGGTGCGCTGCAGGCGGTCGGCGGTGCGCACGTAGAACATCAGGAAGCGGTCCACCAACTGGACGAGTTGTTCCCGGGTCAGGTCGGCTGCCAGCAGCTCGGCGTGACGGGGCTTCATGCCGCCGTTGCCGCATACATACAGGTTCCAGCCCTTCTCGGTGGCGATGATGCCCACGTCCTTGCCCTGGGCTTCGGCGCACTCGCGGGTGCAGCCCGACACGCCGAACTTGATCTTGTGGGGGGCGCGCAGGCCCTTGTAGCGGTTTTCCAGATCGACCGCGAAGCCCACGCTGTCACCCACGCCGTAGCGGCACCAGGTGGAGCCGACGCAGCTCTTCACGGTGCGCAGGCTCTTGCCGTAGGCGTGGCCGGATTCGAAGCCGGCGGCGATCAGCTCTTCCCAGATGAAGGGCAGCTGCTCCACGCGGGCACCGAACAGGTCGACCCGCTGACCGCCGGTGACCTTGGTGTAGAGGCCGTATTTCTTGGCCACCTGGCCCACGGCGATGAGGCCGTCGGGGGTGACTTCGCCACCGGCCATGCGCGGCACCACCGAGTAGGTGCCGTCCTTCTGGATGTTGCCCAGGAAGTAGTCGTTGCTGTCCTGCAGGGCGGCCAGGTCTTTCTTGAGCACGAACTCGTTCCAGCACGAGGCGAAGATGCTGGCGGCGGCGGGCTTGCAGATGTCGCAGCCGAGGCCCTTGCCGTGCTTCTCCAGCAATTCGTCGAAGCTCTTGATCTCGCCCACCTTGATGAGGTGGAAGAGCTCCTGACGGGAGTAGGGGAAGTGTTCGCAGATGTGGTTGTTCACCGCCATGCCGCGCTTGGCCATCTCGGCCTTCATGACCTGGGTGACCAGGGGCACGCAGCCGCCGCAGGTGGCGCCGGCCTTGGTGCAGGCCTTCATGTCGCCGACGGTGGTGACACCTTCGCCCACGGCGGCGCAGATCTGGCCCTTGGTGACGTTGTTGCACGAGCAGATCTGGGCGCCGTCGGGCAGGGCATCCACACCCAGGCCGGGCTTGGCCTTGCCGTCGCTGGAGGGGAGGATCAGGAACTCGGGGTCTTCCGGTGGGGCGATGCCGTTGAGGGCCATCTGCAGCAGGGTGCCGTACTCGTCGGCGTTGCCCACCAGCACGGCGCCGAGCAGGCGCTTGCCGTCTTCGCTGACCACGATCTTCTTGTAGATCTGCTTGCGCTCGTCGGTGTAGCGGTAGCTGCGGCAGTTGGGGGTCTTGCTCTGGGCGTCGCCAATGCTGGCCACGTCCACACCCATCAGCTTGAGCTTGGTGCTCATGTCGGCGCCGGCAAAGCTGGCGTCGGTGTGGCCGGTGATGTGGCGGGCCACCACGCGGGCCATGTCGTAGCCGGGGGCGACCAGGCCGAAGAGCTGCTCCTTCCAGGCGGCGCACTCGCCGATGGCGTAGATGTCCGGGTCGCTGGTGCGCAGGTGGTCGTCCACCGCGATGCCGCCGCGGGGGCCGACTGCCAGGGCGTTCTGGCGGGCGAGCTCGTCCCGGGGGCGGATGCCCGCGGAGAACACGATCATGTCGGCCTCCAGATGGCTGCCGTCGTTGAAGACCATGCGATGACGGGCACGGGCGCCGTCGGTGATCTCCACCGTGTTGCGGCTGGTGTGCACGCGCACGCCCAGCTCTTCGATCTTGCTGCGCAGGATGCGCCCGCCGTCGTCGTCCACCTGCACCGTCATCAGGCGCGGGGCAAATTCGACCACATGGGTTTCGAGGCCCAGGTCGCGCAGCGCCTTGGCGCATTCCAGGCCGAGCAGGCCACCGCCCACCACCACGCCGCTTTGCGATCGGGCGCCGCATTCGGTCATGGCTTCCAGGTCTTCGATGGTGCGATAGACGAAGCAGTCGCTGCGGTCATTGCCCTTGACCGGCGGAACGAAGGGCGAGGAGCCGGTGGCCAGCACCAGCTTGTCGTAGCTCAGCACCTCGCCATCGGCGGTGGTGACCGTCTTGTGGCGCCGGTCGATGGCCGCAGCGCGGGTCTTCAGACGCAGGGAGAAACCGCTCTTGTCGAAGAAGCCGGGCTCCACCAGGGAGAGATCGTCGGCGCTCTTGCCGGCGAAGAATTCGGACAGATGCACCCGGTCGTAGGCGGCACGAGGCTCCTCGCACAGCACGGTGACTTCGGTGGGGACGGATGCCTGGAGGTGAAGTTCTTCGAGGAACTTGTGACCCACCATGCCATGACCAACAACAATGATTTTCATGATTAATCCTGCACGTCCTGGTCTCCCTGGGGACCGTGCGGGATGTCCGTGCCGGGCTCGGAGAATGAGCGGCGCAGACATCATGGCCCCCGCGAAACGCGGATCGAAATCGGGTTGGAACAACGAGGTGGCGGGTGCTTGCGCACGCGACTCGCTCGGGTTCCGCCGTCGTTGGCGGAGGCACTTAGGCCCGCGGCGGCACTGCCAGCGGGCAAGAAGGGGTTAGCAGGTATCGTGCCGGGTCGGGTTTTCGCTGAATCAGCGGGTTTCCGGGTGGGCGGGCACCCATCCTGGCCGGTCTAGGCGCCAAAATGGTGCGCTGCGGTGTCCACATTGGCGCATGGGGGATCCGCCCGGCCCGGCGGACGGGGCCGTGAGGAAGGGGGGATGAACCCGGGCGCCGCAGTTCGCGGAGTCGCCTGACAAGCTGGAGTCTGCGCCGCTACTCCTGTGGGGTCGAATTCATTCGACCGCAGTCCGCCAGATCATCGGCATGCCTTTGATCCGGGTCCGAGGTCGAATGAATTCGACCCCACGGGAGAGTCACCGGCCAATGTCACGCAAAACATCGGAAAGCCGGTCAGTAAGGCCTCACCGGTTCGCGCTCGAATGGAATAACCCCGCGACGTTGACGCAAGGCGTGTAAAGCGCTTCCCCCCGACAGCCAAGGCTCCCCTAGCCTGGCGGGCCCTCCAGCCAAGGGCCTGCGGGGGGGGGGGCGGTCCGGCAGGCCGCCTCAGCCGGCTTTCTTCTTCCAGCTGGCGCGGCAGGTTTCCTGCAGGTAGTTCATCACCAGGGTGGTGTCGTCGCTGTCGAGCTGCTGGCGGGCTTCGGGGCCGAGGTCGTCGTCCCACAGGCGGCGCACATCGGACTGGTATTCGAAAGGCACGACGTTCTCGATAAAGCGGGTGACGGCCGCGTCGTTGAAGCCGGATTCGCGGAAGTTGTCCCAGATCCGGGTGGCGTCGCGCTTGAGCAGGCTGCGGGTCGGTTCGAGGCCGGTGGCGATCATCAGCAGTACGCCGCACTGCACATCGGTGTGATCGCCCTGGTTGCCGGTGATGCGGGTCCACGCCTCGGCGCAGGCCTTGTCGTGGTGGGTGATCTCGCTGACCGAGCTGGTGTCGAAGAAGAACAGGCCGGAGAAGCGGTCCTGGTTACGGTAGATCTCGGTGGCCGGGATGTCGCGGATGATGGGCAGGACTTCGGCGACAAAGCGCTCGGTTTCCCGCGTCATCAGCCTGTGCACGGCCGGGGGCGCGTCTTCGAGCCAGATGTCGAGGGTTGGAAAGCTGGCACTGCGTTTCTTGCGGGCGGCTTCATGGAGCTTCATGAAGCGCTCGACGCTGAAGAAGCCGGCCGGCTTGCGTTCGGTGAGGAGGACCAGCAGCGCGCTGTTGATCACCGATTCGCAGAACACGTGCCACTCGTCGGCGTCGTCCCGCTCCACGCCGAGCTTGCCGGCGAGCCAGTAGGTGGCGTCGATGTAGTGCTGGTTGCGTTCTCGGCCGGCCTGTTCGGCCAGGTAGCGGGCGTAGGTGATGGGGGTTTCAGCGCTGCACTTGGCCAGGAAATCCTTTTCGCTCTCGCGGAAGATCTCCGGCGCGCCGAGGAGGCGCTCGGTGGGCAGGGTGTGCAGCTTGCGCAGGCGGTCGGCGCCGGCTTTGGACAGGGCCAGCAGGGTTTTGTCGCGAAGCAGGCGGCCGGCTACGTCGATCTTGCCGCCGGATTCGGCCTCCAGGGCCAGGCTCACCAGGGTCACCAGCCGGGTGCGGGCGGTTTCCAGTTCCGGGCGCAGGTTGGGGGTGCCGAAATAGGTGGCCAGCTGCACGATGCCCTTGGCGCCTTCGCGCCGCAGGGCGTCGAGCCGGGGGCCGTCCACCAGGCCTTCCTGGAGTGCGTGGCACAGCACCCGCTCGAAATAGGGGCGGGTGTCGACGGTGGTGAGTGCGTTATCAGCGAACATCGTGTGCGGGGCGCCGCGCCGCGGGGGCGCTGCGTGGTTTCCAGGTCAGATGGCGGATTCCTCGTCGTCCTCGTCGAGCTTCGGCACGCCGGGCTCGCCGGATTCGGGCAGGGGCATTTTGGCGGCTTCGGCGGCGCGGTGCAGGCGGTCCTGGATCTCGATGATGAGCAGCTCGAAGGTGTCGGAGAACTCGTGGCGCAGCACCCAGGCGGTTTCCATCCAGTCGGCGTCGGCCACTTCGGAGCGCGACATGCGCACCCGCACCATCTCGATGGCGTCGCCGATCTCCAGGCCCTGGTCGAGCTCGTCCACGCGCTCGGCGTCCCAGGTGATGGCGGATTTTGGGGCGAAGGCCTTTTCCAGGTCGATCTCGGCCTCGAAGACGCCGTGGTAGGCCAGGGCCAGCAGGGCGTCGTAGTGGTCGGTGAAGTAGTCGGCCAGCACACGGACGCCATCGTCGTGCTCCACAAGGCAGTCCAGTACCTCGGCGCAGGAGGCCGGGTTGCGGTGCATGACTGCGTTCATGGTGTTGCGCAGGCGCGGCACGTATTTTTCGATGGGCTCGCCGTACTGGCGTTCGAGCACGATGGCCTGAACGAACTGTTCCGGGCTGACCAGCAGGTTGACCACAGATTCCTTGCTGGCATCGAATTCGCGAATCACCGCCAGGACGTCCTTGGGGGCCATCTCGTCGAGGACTTCGACCAGGGCGTGATCGCCTTCCTGTTCGGCAACGACGACCAGGTGGGCTTCGGCCTGGGCGATCTCGCCGGCGAGGATGAGTTCGCGGGTTTCCTTGATGACTAGCTGGGTCATGAACAGTCTTTCTTAACGGTCAACGGCGTCGAAGCCCTGTTCGGACATCCACTCTTCGCCGGCTTCGCCGAGGTCGTCGGTGTGGTCTTCGTCTTCCTCGTCGCGGCTGCTCTCGGGGGCCGAGCGGGCGCTGAGGCCGCTGCCGAGCAGCCATTCGAGCACGGCAGTGGTGACGAGAAAGCTCTCGCCGCCGTCCTTGTCGAGACAGATGTTGATCAGGGGACGGGCCCACGGGGCGATGTCGAGACCGGCCTCAAGCTCGGCCCAGGAGGGGAAGCCGTCGTCGCCGGGTTCGCTGTTGGAGGCGGCGTAGAGGAGATTGCCGCCGCTGAAGCCGAAAGCGCCGTGAAAGGCCGGGGCAACCATCTCGGGGGCGGTGTCGATCATGCCGAGCAGGAAGGAGAATTCCTTGTGTTTGTCGCGCACGCGCTTGTTGAGCACATCCTTGCCTTCGGAGTCGGAACGCAGGTCGTCGATCTCGCTGGCGTAGCGCTCGAAAATGTCTTCAAAGTAAAACGAGGTCAAGAAATTACCTTTTCAATGTAGGAGGCCCACAGGGAGGTGGCTTCCTGCAGGGGATCGTCAATCAGGTTGCGCCGGCGCAGGGCGTCGTAATCGCGCCGCTTTGCGTCGTCGGAGAGGATGTCGTAGGCCGCCTGGATGTGACGGAAGCGGTCGGCGGCGCCCGGGTCGGGGTTGCGGTCCGGGTGGTACAGGCGGGCCGCCTTGCGGTAGGCCGTCTTGATGTCGTCGGCCGCGGCTGTTGGCGAAATGCCCAGGGTTTCGTAGGGGTCACGCATGGCGCTAAACGGGGAAGACGCCCGGGCAGATCAGGGGCGGGTCATGGGAAGCCCCTGATTATAAGGTAAAGGGCCCGGGCGTCGCCGGGTTACCCGGGCGGCTGGAGGGCGTGGGGTCGAATTCACTCGACCTCGGACTTCCAGTGAGCGGCTTGTCTGTGGCCCGGGCTGCGGAGGTCGATTGAATTCGATCCCACTGGAAGGGCCTTGCCTGTGAGGGCGGATGATTCCAGGTGAACCCACGGGCCTCAGCGCGGTGGTGGCAGGCGTTCGATGAAGGCGTCGGCGGGCATGGGGCGGCCGAAGTAGTAGCCCTGGGCGTAGTCGCAGCCGAGCAGGCGCAGGTCGTGGGCAATGTCGGCGGTCTCGACGCCTTCGGCCAGCACGGCGATCTTGAGGCTCTTGGCCATCTGGATGACTGCGCGCACGATGGCGCCGGCGTCGGGATCGGTGGGCAGGTCGCGCACGAAGGACTGGTCGATCTTGAGCTTTTCGACGGCGAAGCGGCGCAGGTAGGCGAGGCTGGAGTAGCCGGTGCCGAAGTCGTCGATGGCCAGGCGCAGGCCCAGGGCGTGGAGCTGGCGGACGGTGGCGAGCACCTGCTCGGTGTCCTTGACCAGCACGTTCTCGGTGATTTCGAGTTCAATCAGGGCCGGGTTGGCGCCACTGTCGGCCAGGGCCTCGCGCACGGTCTCCACCAGGTTGCCGCGGGCAAACTGAAGGGGAGAAAGGTTGACGGCGAGTACCAGCTCGCGGTGCCCGGCATCCTGCCAGGCGCGGGCCTGGCGGCAGGCTTCGCGCAGCACCCATTCGCCGATCTCGACGATCAGGCCGCTGTCTTCGGCCACCGGGATGAACACACCGGGGGGCTGCATGCCCAGCTCGGGGCAATTCCAGCGGATCAGGGCTTCCGCGCCGACGATGCGGCTGTCGCCCAGGTCGATCAGGGGCTGGTAGTGGAGGACGAATTCGTTGCGCTCAAGGGCCCGGCGCAGGCGATTCTGGATGTCGAGGCGCTGTACCGCGTCCTCGTTCATCTGCTGGGAGTAGAAGCGGAAGGTGTTTCGGCCAGCTTCTTTGGCGTTGTACATGGCCGCGTCGGCGTTGCGGATCAGGGTGTCGAAGTCGGTGCCGTCTTCCGGGTGGACGGCCAGACCGACCGAGCACGAGATGCTCATCTCCTGGCCGGCGAGGAGGCAGGGTTGAGCCAGGGTGTGCATGATCTTTTCCACGATGGGGGCGATGTCGTCGCTGTCGCGGATGTCGGTGAGCAGCACCAGGAATTCGTCGCCACCCTGGCGGCTGACCGTATCGGTGTCGCGGGTGGTGCTGCTCAGGCGGTCGGCAAAGGTCTGCAGCAGGGCATCGCCCGCCGGGTGGCCGAGGCTGTCGTTGATCTGTTTGAAGTGGTCCAGGTCGAGGAGGAGCAGGGCGACCCGGGTTTCGGCCCGTACGGCATGGGCAAAGGCCTGCTCGGCCCGGTCACGGAGCAGGAAGCGGTTGGGCAGGCGGGTGAGCAGGTCGTGGCGGGCGAGAAAGTCGGCACGCTCCTCGGCAGCCTTGCGTTCGCTGAGGTCGGAGAACATCGCCACGTAGTGGAGGATCTCGGCGTTGTCATCGCGCACGGTGGAGATCGACAGCCATTGGGGGAATATGGCCCCGTTGCGGCGGCGGTTCCAGGCCTCGCCGTTCCAGTGGTCGGTACGGGCCAACTCGTCGAGGAGTACGTCCAGGAAGCCAGGCGCGTGATGGCTGGCGGCGATGAGGGGTGCTTCGGTGCCGGCGACTTCATCGGCGCTGTAGCCGGTAAGGGCTGTGAAGGCGCGATTGACCGAGATGACCCGGCGCTGGCCATCGGTGATCAGGATGGCGTCGCGGCTCTCGCTGAAGACGGTTGCAGCCAGTTGCAGCTGGCTGTAGTGGTGGCGGGCGGCCTGGGTGTCGGCGTTATCGTGGCCCGCCAGCGGGGGCTTGTCGCAGGTGTCGCGCAGGTCGGTGATGAAGCCGGCGGCGCCGCTGACCGTGCCGTCTGTGGCGTTGCGGGTGGTGATGGTGTTGATCAGGGCGGGAATGACGCTGCCGTCCCGGTGCAGCAGGTCGAGGCGGTAATTGCGTCGCTCGCTGGTGGTGATGCGCTCGATCTGGTGGCGCAGGGGGGCCTGGCTGGCAGGATGAACGAAATCGGTCGTGGGGCGCCCGATGAGCGCGTCGACGCCGTAACCCAGCAACTGCCCGAGGGTGTCGTCGACTTCGACGAAGCAGCCTTGCGCGTCCACGACAAAGAAGCCATCTGTCGGGCGAGCGAGGAGTTTGCGTAACACCGCTTCCCTGTTCCGGAGGCGGGAGCCGGGATGGGGGTGAAAAGGGGTGTGCAGTTCCATGGCCGGGAAAGGTTGATTTCCCGGGGATATCGGCATGGGATGCCGAAACTTGAAAGAAACGACCCCGGCTGGCCGGGGTCGTCACCGTCAGCGGGTGAGTCCGAGGCGATCGTATAGGGCGATGGTGGGGCCAGCCTGGTTCATGCTGTAGAAGTGCAGGCCCGGTGCGCCCGCGGCGATGAGCTTCTCGCACAGGTCACTGACCACGTCGAGGCCGAAGGCCTTGATCGAGTCGCTGTCGTCGCCGAAGGATTCGAACTTGCGCCGCATCCAGCGCGGGATCTCGGCACCGCAGGCGTCGGAGAAGCGCGCCAGCTTCGAGAAGGACACGATGGGCATGACGCCCGGCACGATGGGCACATCGATGCCCAGAGCCGTGCATTCGTCGCGGAAGTGCAGGTAGGCATCCAGGTTGTAGAAATACTGGGTGATGGCCGAGTTGGCGCCGGCGTCTACCTTGCGCTTGAAGGCCAGCAGGTCGTCTCTGGGGCTGCGCGCCTGGGGGTGATATTCCGGGTAGGCGGCCACCTCGATGTGGAAGTGACTGCCGGTCTCGGCGCGGATGAACTCCACCAGCTCGTTGGCGTAGCGCAGCTCGCCGGGGTCGCCCACGCCGGAGGGCAGGTCGCCGCGCAGGGCGACGATGCGGCGGATGCCTTCGTCCTGGTAGCGCTGCAGGATGGCGCGGATCTGGTCACGGGTGGAGCCGATGCACGACAGGTGCGGGGCGGCCTCATGGCCTTCGCGACGGATCTCGAAGACGGTCTCGAAGGTGCGCGCCTGGGTGGAGCCGCCAGCGCCGAAGGTGACGGAGAAGAACTCCGGCTTCAACTCGGCCAGCTTGGCCCGGGTGCTGCGCAGCTTGTCGGCGCCCTCGGCGGTCTGGGGCGGGAAGAACTCGATGGAAATGGGGATCTGGGTGGGCACGGTGGTTCCTCGCAGGCCCGCCGGCAGGGCATGCCGGGCGGGCGTGGGTCACGGCGGCGGAGCGGGGCTGGGCCCGCTCCGGTAGGCCGGGCTCAGTAGCGGTAATGCTCGGCCTTGTAGGGGCCTTGCTTGGCCACGCCGATGTAGGCGGCCTGCTCGTCGGTCAGCTCGGTGAGCTGGGCGTTGAGCTTCTTCAGCTGCAGCCGCGCGACCTTCTCGTCCAGGTGCTTGGGCAGCGTGTAAACGCCCACCGGGTAGTCGGCGGTGCGGGTGAAGAGCTCGATCTGGGCGATGGTCTGGTTGGCGAAGGAGCTGGACATCACGTAGCTCGGGTGACCCGTGCCGCAGCCCAGGTTAACCAGGCGGCCCTTGGCCAGCAGGATGATGCGCTTGCCGTCCGGGAAGATGACGTGGTCCACCTGGGGCTTGATCTCTTCCCACTGATACTTTTCGATGGAGGCAACGTCGATCTCGTTGTCGAAGTGACCGATGTTGCAGACGATGGCCTGGTCTTTCATGGCGGCCATGTGGTCGTGGGTGATGACGTGGAAGTTGCCGGTGGTGGTGACGAAGATGTCGGCCAGGCTGGCGGCGTATTCCATGGTGACCACGCGGTAGCCTTCCATGGCGGCCTGGAGGGCGCAGATCGGATCGATCTCGGTGACCCACACCTGGGCGGACAGGGCGCGCAGGGCCTGGGCCGAGCCCTTGCCCACGTCGCCGTAGCCGCACACCACGGCAACCTTGCCGGCGACCATCACGTCGGTGGCGCGCTTGATGCCGTCCACCAGGGATTCGCGGCAGCCGTAGAGGTTGTCGAACTTGGACTTGGTGACCGAGTCATTCACGTTGATGGCCGGGAAGCGCAGCTCGCCGCGCTGGTGCATCTGGTACAGGCGATGCACGCCGGTGGTGGTCTCTTCGGTCACGCCCTTGATGGCGGCCAGGCGTACAGAGTACCAGGTCGGGTCAACGGCGAGCTTGGCCTTGATGGCGGCGAAGAGGATGGTTTCTTCTTCGGAAGACGGCTTGGCGATGACGGACAGGTCCTGCTCGGCGCGGGCACCCAGGTGCAGCAGCAGGGTCGCGTCGCCGCCGTCGTCGAGGATCATGTTGCTGTAGCCACCGTCGGCCCACTCGAAGATGCGGTGGGTGTAGTCCCAGTAGTCGGCCAGGGACTCGCCCTTGACGGCGAACACCGGGATGGCCTGGGCGGCGATGGCGGCCGCGGCGTGGTCCTGGGTGCTGAAGATGTTGCACGAGGCCCAGCGCACTTCGGCGCCGAGGGCGGTCAGCGTCTCGATCAGCACGGCGGTCTGGATGGTCATGTGCAGGGAGCCGGTGATGCGCGCGCCCTTGAGGGGCTGGGCCGCGGCGAACTCGTCGCGGATGGCCATCAGGCCGGGCATCTCGGTTTCGGCGATCTTGATCTCCTTGCGGCCCCAGTCGGCCAGGGAGAGATCGGCAATGACAAAATCGGTGAACTTTTCAGCCACAGTGTTCATGAGGTTTCCTCGAACGTGTGGCCGGGAAGGGACTACGGGTGGCTGATCATCAAGGGCTCACCACGTCTCCCCGTGCCCGGCACGGGTTTGCAGACAAAGCATGGACGGGTGAGCGCGGTTTCTGGTGCCGCTGGTCTGGCACTGACATCGAGCCTGGGACGGCGGGCATTGCACCCGGCGGTCTTGCAGCGCTCCTCGAATCAAGGGTCGGGATTATAGCGGATCGGGGCCGGGTTTCTTGAGAATTTCCTGCCGTCTGTGGGGGCGACTTCAGTCGCCCAAGTCGTCCCTACAGGGCGGCCTCCAGCGCCCTGCCGAAGGTTTCCGCGTCCTGGAAGCCCACTACCCGCAGGTTCTTGCGTTCGGCACCGGCGGCGTCGAAGAAGATGATGCCGGGCGGGCCGAAGAGCTTGAAGCGTTTGAGCAGAGCCTTGTCGGCATCGTTGTTGGCGGTGACATCGGCCTGCAGCAGCTGGAAGCCTTCCAGCCGGCGGGCCACCGCCGGGTCGGAAAAGGTGAAGCGCTCCATCTCCTTGCAGGAGATGCACCAATCAGCATAGAAATCGAGCATCACCGGGCGGGTGGCGGTTTTGAGGATCTGGTCGAGCTCTTCCACCGAGGCGACCCGCTGGAAGGCCGGGTGGGCTGCTGCGGGGGCGCTGGCGGCCTGGGCGCGGAGGATGGCCAGGGGCTGCAGCGGGTCGCGGGAGCCGGCCAGGGCGCCGATGAAGAGGGCCGCGCCGGCGATTAGGGCGAGCACGCCGAAGCCCTTCCAGAAGCGCTGCCAGCCGCCGGCATGGGTGGGCAGGGGGTCGAGGGCGTGCAGGTAGATGGCCGAAAACACCAGCAGGCCGGCCCAGGCCAGCATGGGCACGATGCTCGGCAGCACCGGGGTGAGCAGCCAGATGGCGACGCCCAGCAACATCACGCCGAAGGCCCGTTTGACGCCTTCCATCCACGGGCCGGGTTTGGGCAGGGCGCTGCGGGCCAGCACGCCGACGAGGATCAGTGGTGCGCCCATGCCCAGAGCCATGGTGAACAGGGCAGCGCCACCCAGTACGGCGTTTCCGGTCTGGGCGATGTAGAGCAGGGCGCCGGCCAGCGGGGCGGCCACGCAGGGCCCGACGATCAGGGCCGACAGGGCGCCCATGGCGATGACGCCGCCGGGGGAGCCGCCCTTCTGGTGGTTGGCATTGTCGGACAGGCGGCTCTGCAGGGCTGTGGGCAGCTGCAGCTCGTAGAAGCCGAACATGGACAGGGCCAGTACCACGAAGACGAGGGCGAAGCCGCCCAGCACCCAGGGGTTCTGCAGGGCCGCCGACAGCAGGGTGCCGGACAGGCCGGCCGCCACGCCTGCCGCGGCGTAGGTGAGGGCCATGCCCAGCACGTAGAGGCTGGACAGGCCCAGGGCGCGGCTTTTGGAGATGGCATGGCCGTGGCCGACGATGATCCCGGACAGTATTGGGATCATCGGGAACACGCAGGGGGTGAAGGTGAGGAGCAGCCCGAAGCCGAAGAAGCTCACCAGGATCATGGCGGTGCCGCTGCCGTCGAGCAGGCGGGCGACGCGCCCCGATTCGTCGTGCTCGGCGATGGGGGGGCGGGCGGGCTCCTGCGTGCTGCTGACGGGCGCTTCGTCCCGGTCCAGGGCGCGGGCCAGGAAGCCCCCCGTGCCGCCGCCACTGGCCAGGGCGACCTTGAGGGCGGTGGTCTGCGGCGGGTAGCAGATGCCGATGTCGGCGCAGCCCTGGCTGGTGAGCTGCAGGTCGAAGGGAGGCTGGCCGACGCTCACGGGCAGGGTGAGCACCAGCTCCTTGCGGTAGATCTCCACTTCGCCAAAGGCGTCGTCTTTCTTGGGTTTGCCCGGGGGCAGGGCGGCTTCGCCAAAACTGACCCCGTCGGCTTCAAACCTGAAGCGGTGGCGGTAGAGGTAGTAACCGTCGGCGATCTGGAAGCGCACTTCCACGGTCTTGTCGTCGAGGGCGCGGGCCGAGGCGCGGAAGGCCTGCTCGACGGGCAGGGGTTCCTGGGCGTGGGCAAGCAGGCCGGTGCAGGTCAGAACAAGGGCCAGGGCGAGGCGCAGGAAGAGGGCGGGCAATCGGATCATGGACGGCAGTTTACGGGGGCCGCGGGGAGGCGGCCCCCGGATGGATCAAGAATCGATGGATCAGGGCAGGTGTTCGACGGTTTCGGCGCCGATCCAGGCCAGGTAGGCGGGCAAGCCCTTGTGGAGTGGGATCGCGATGATCTCCGGAAGTTCGTAGGGGTGGGCTTCGGTGAGGGCGGCCTGCAGGGCCGGGTAGCGCAGCAGGGTGGTCTTGATCAGCAGGGGGACCTCGGTGGCGCTCTCGATCTGCTCCTGCCAGCGGTACACCGAGGTGCAGGGGGCGAGGATGTTCACGCAGGCGGCAAGGCGCAGTTCCACCAGCTGACGAGCTACGGCCTTGGCGGTGTCGGCGTCGGGCAGGTTGGTGAGGACGAGCAGGGCTTCTTCGGGCGTGGTCATGGCTTACTTGAGCAGGCGGCGGCGGGTGAGGCCCAAGGCCAGCCAGAAGGCCAGCACGGTGATGAGGACGAGGACGCCCAGGTGCAGACCGATCTGGGCCGGCACCTGACCCAGCAGCAGGGGGCGGATCAGGCTGACGGCGTGACTCAGGGGCAGGGCCGAGGCGATGAGCTGCACACTGTCGGGGAGCTGGCCCTGGGGAAAGAATACCCCTGAGAGCAGGGTCATCGGGGTGATGAACAGGGTGAAGTAATACATGAAGAAATCGTAGCTCGGCGCGAGCGCGGTCATGATCAGGCCGAGGGCGGCAAAGCACAGGCCGGTGAGGAAGACCACGGGGATGGCGGCCAGGGCCAGCGGCGAGGCAGTGAAGCCGAAGGCCGCGATCACCGCCAGGATGGCGACCCCGGCCAGACAGGACTTGGAGGCCGCCCATACCAGTTCGGCGGCGACGATGTCGTCGAGGGCAATCGGGGCGTTCATGATGGCCTCCCAGGTCTTTTGCACGTGCATGCGCGAGAAGCCGGAGTAGAGGGCCTCGAAGGTGGCGGCGTTCATGGTGGAGTAGGCCAGGGTGCCGCCGGCCAGGAAGGCGATGTAGGACACGCCCTCGACCTCGGGCACCAGCAGGCCGAGGCCGTAGCCCAGGCCCAGCATGTAGATCACCGGGTCGGCCAGGTTGCCGACGATGGAGGGCAGGGCCAGCTTCTTCCAGACCAGGAAGTTGCGCCGCCACACGGCGAGAAAGCTCAGGGACAGGCGGGGTGGGCCGAAATGGGCAGTGACGTGGGGCATCGGGGGTCAGTCGTCGAGGGGGGCCGGGTCGCGGGGGCCGCGCCGCAGCCAGGGGATGAAGTCCCGGTCGGCACCGAGGGCGTGGTGATCCACCAGATCGTAGGCCAGGAACTCGATCAGCTTGCCGGTGGGCAGGGTGCCCATGGCGCTCTGGCCGGAGAGGGCGTCGAGCTTGGCCGACAGGACGCGGTGAGCCTTGGCGTGCTGTTCGTGGCGCGGGTAGGCGACAGTGGCAAGGATGGCCTCTTCGTCGCGGAAGTGGCGTCGCGTGGCATCGGAAAGGGCCCGGATGGTGGCGTGGATCTCGGCCGGCGGGCCCGCCTCGCGCACCAGGTTGAGCAGGCGGTTGGCGAGTTCGAAGAGGTTCTGGTGCTGGGCGTCGATGATCGGGTCGCCGACACAGTGCCCATCTTCCCAGGTCAGCCGGTCGAGGCGGTTGCGATGCTTGATGCTGCGTTCGTCGAAGGCGCTTTCGGGAGCGGCCTCGACCCGGTTGCGTCCGGCATGCTTGGCGGCGTAAAGGGCACGATCGGCGCGGGTCAGCCAGGCGTTCCAGTGTTCCTCCGAAACGCACTCCGCTACCCCGAAGCTGGCGGTGACTGTGCCGACCTGGGCAAAAGGCTGCTGGCAGACTGCGAGGCGCAGCTTCCCGGCCAGGGTGATGGCGCCGGCCAGGGGCGTGCTGGGTAGCAGGACGATGAATTCCTCGCCGCCGTAGCGTCCGAGCACGTCCAGGTCGCGGCATTCGCTGCTCAGGCGCTGGGCGAAATCGACGAGCACCTGATCGCCCACCGGGTGCCCGTGGGTATCGTTGATGTGTTTGAAGTGGTCGATGTCGGCGATGATCAGCGAGATGGGGTGGCCAAAGCGGCGGAAGCGGTGCATCTCGCTGAGGGAGGCTTCTTCGAGGCGTCGGCGGGTCAGGAGCCCGGTGAGCGGATCGGTGACCGAGCGCGCTTCCATTTCGGCCAGGGCCTGGCGCAGCAGATCCTGGCGGCTGTCGTTGTCGGTCAGGTCCACGAAACACAGTAGCAGCAGGTGGCCATGGCGCCGCGCCTGGGTGCGCAGGTGCCGTGGGCGGCCATCAATGCCCAGCATGTCGGACTCGATGTCGTCCCGCGCGCTGCCGTCGGGGGGCGGAGAGCACACGCAGGGGGTGTCCGGGGGGAGGAGCGGGGAGGCATGCACCTGCCTCCACCAGTCCGGATAAGGACGGGTAGGGAGCCCGAAGCTCTGGCGGAAGGCTGCGTTGCTGCGGATGAACTGGCCGTTGCCAGGGTCGACGAGGGCAAGGGCTAGTGGCAGCTGTTCCAGGATGGCTGCGCAGTCGAGGCTGCCCGGAAGGGGAGAGAAGCCCGGTGACATCGTTTCAGGATAGGTGTCCGGTGCCGGGCTGTCCATGGCATGCCGCCGGGGGCTCAATCCCGCAGCTCCCGGCCGGTGAGCTTGAGGAAAACGTCTTCGAGGTTGGCTGGCCGGTGCAGGGTGCGTAGCCCTGGCTGGTGGGCCAGGTGGGCGAGCAGCGGAGCGGCGTCGTCGGTGTAGCAGAAGGCGGTTTCACCGCTGATCTCGCAGCGCCGGCTCAGGGCATCCGCATGGCGTGCAGCCCAGGCCGCGGCGCCGGAGGTGGCGCCTTCTCCGGTCCAGTCGCCGAAGACTTCCACCACCTGGGGCTCGATGTGGGCGGCGATGACCTCCCGCGGGCTGCCCTGGGCGAGGAGGCGGCCGTTGTCGAGAATGGCCAGGCGGTGGGCCAGGCGCTCGGCCTCATCCATGAAGTGGGTGGTCAGAAGGATGGTCGTGCCTTCGGCGGTGAGGCGGCGCAGGCGCTCCCAGATCAGGTGGCGGGCCTGCGGGTCGAGGCCGGTGGTGGGCTCGTCGAGGATCAGCAGCTCGGGTTTGTTGACCAAGGCCCGGGCCAGGGTCAGGCGTCGCTTCATGCCCCCGGAGAGGGACTGGATACGGGCGTTGTCCTTGCCCTCCAGGCCGGCAAACGCCAGCAGCTCGGGCACCCGGGGGCGGATGTCACGCTCGGGAATGCCGAAGTATCCGGCGAAGACGACGAGATTTTCGGCGCAGGTGAAATCCGGATCGAGGCTGTCGGTCTGAGGCACCACGCCGACCCGGGCGCGGGCCTGGCGGGCCTGGGCCGGTACGGGCAGGCCGCACAGCAGGATGCTGCCGGCGCTGGCTTCAGCCAGGCCCAGGGCGCAGCGCAGGGTGGTGGTCTTGCCGGCGCCATTGGGCCCGAGGAGGGCGAAGCACTCGCCCCGTTCGAGCTTCAGATCGAGGCCGCGCACCACCTCCCGGGCGTCGGGGCCGGTGCCGAAACGTTTGACGAGGCTGCGGATCTCGAGGGGCATCAGACCGGGGGCGGGGTGGTGGCGACGAAGGACGGCCGGGCCAGTATGTCGGCGGCCCAGGCGGCGAGCTCGGGGTGGGTGCTGCGCCACACCAGGTGGCCAAAGCGGAAGTCCAGGTAGCCCAGGGCACAGGCGGCGGCGATGTCGCCCAGGCTGAGGCTGGCGCCGGCCATGCCCTTGCGTGCCACCAGGTGCCGGTCGAGGGCGGCCAGGCCACGGTGGATCTTGGTGATCTGGCGTTCGATGCTGGCGTTGTCCTGCTGTTCGGCGGGCCGGCGGCTTTCGAGGAAGGCGGCCACTGCGGCGTCGGTGATGCCGTCGGCGAGGGCCTCGGTCTGGCGTACCGGCAGGGCGGCCAGCCGGTCTGCGGGGAGTAGCGTGGCGCCGCCCAGGGTTTCGAGGTATTCGGCGATCACCGGGGAGTCGTACCAGACCTCGCCGTCATCGGCCACCAGGGCGGGCACCTTGCCCAGGGGGTTGTAGTCGGGCACCGAGGTTTCGGCCAGCCAGGGGATGTCCACCTCCAGGCTGAAGGACAGGCCTTTTTCGGCCAGGGCCACGCGAATCTTGCGGGCGTAGGGGCTGGTGAGGGATGCGACGAGTTTCATGACAGGGGTTCCCAGGCGCGGTCGATGAGCTTGCGGATGATGTGTAACTTGCCGTGGAAGAAGTGGTCGGCTCCGGGCACCACCATGACGGGCAGCTCCTGGGGTTCGGCCCACTCCAGCACGTTGGCGAGGGCGACGGTCTCGTCCTTCTCGCCGTGGATGACCAGGGTGTCGTCGGGCACGGGCAGGGTGGTGTAGCTGCGGGCTCCGGTGACCTGGCCGGCGGCAGTACCCACCAGCACGATGCGGCTGGCCGGGGTGACGCCCTCGGCCAGGCGGGCGGCGACCCGGGTCTGCACGTAGGCGCCGAAGGAGAAGCCCCCCAGGGCCAGGGGCAGGCTGCCCCAGCGGCTCTGGGCCCAGGCGATCACGGCCAGCATGTCCTCGGTTTCGGCGATGCCGTTGTCGTGGACGCCCTCGCTCTTGCCGACGCCACGGAAGTTGGGGCGCAGGGCGGCGTAGCCCAGGTCACGGAAAACCCGGGCCAGGGTATGGGCCACCTTGTTGGTGTTGGCGCCGTGAAACAGAGGGTGGGGGTGACACACCAGGGCGATGCCGCGCACGTGGTCGGGGGTGTCGATGATCAGCTCGATCTGCCCGGCGGGGCCATGGATGAGGGCGTTCTCGGTGGCCATGTTCAGATCTTCAGGCGCTCGACGATGCGGCCGTTCTGCAGGTGCTCGGAGATGATCTCATCCACGTCGGACTTGTCCACCAGGGTGTACCAGACGTTGTCGGGGTACACCACCAGCACCGGGCCTTCGTCGCAGCGGTCGAGACAGCCGGCCTTGTTGATGCGGATCTTGCCCTTGCCTTTGAGGCCGAGGGCGGCGATCCGGTCCTTGGCGTAGGTCTGCAATTCAACCGCGCCCTGGGCGGCGCAGCAGCTCTCACCCTCGGGGCGCTGGTTGCAGCAGAAGAATACGTGGTGCTTGAAGTAGCTCATGGGGTCTCCGGTGGGGGCGTCAAATCTGGCCCTGAATGTGTCCGCGATTATCAATCAATCGCCTGCCCGGTGGCGTCTTTCAGTGGTTGCGAAAGCCGTCCCGCGGGGTGCTGGCGCCGAGCAGGCCCAGGTAGGCGAAGGTGATGAAGGGCCACAGGCTGGCGGTGAGCTGGGTCAGACCGTGGAAATTGAGGAAATTGCCCTGAGGGACCAGGGCGATGTCGCTGGGCAGGAAGGGGTTCTCGGGGGCCAGGTTGACCAGGGCAGTGCCCAGCAGCAGGGCCAGCCCGGCCAGCATGGTGTGGCTGCGGGCGGGTAGCAGCAGGCTGACGCCGAGCAGGGCGGCGCCGGCAGCCAGCCCAAGCTGCCCGCCGGGGGTGGCCCAGTGGAAGGGGTCACCCGGGGAGAAGAAGGCCGCCGCCGCCAGGGTCTTGGCGCCAAGACCAAGAAGAACGAGCAGCACCAGGGGCCACGGGCTGAACTGACGCATCATGCAGCGTGCAGTCAGCCCTACGGCCACCAGTTGGCAGGCGGCGATGGCGGCTTCCACCTTGACGAAGCGCATCGGGTTGAACTGCAGCGGCGTGGGCAGATCCAGCAGCGGGCGCAGGTCACCGCTGGCAAAAAGCAGGTTCCCCGGGGTGAGCAGGGTGAGCAGCCACAGGCCCATCAGCACCAGGCCGAGCTCCCCGGGGTGGCCGGCAACGATACGCTTGCGCCGCCAGCGGGTCAGGCCGCTGCGTGGGTGGAACAGGCTGCCGCCCCAGCGCCCGCCGGCCAGGGCGCCGAGCAGCCCGCCCAGGGTGTTGCAGCCCACGTCCACGTTGGAGGGCACCCGGCTGGGCAGGAAGTTCTGCAGCGTCTCCACCGACAGGCTGAGCAGGAAGGTCAGGAGCACGGCCAGGGCCACTGCCCCGGCGCGGGGCAGGCGCCCGAGCAGTGCCGAGACCAGCGCGAAGCTGAAGGGCACGATGCCAATCACGTTTACGGTCAGGTCCACCCAGGTGTAGTAGCGCGGCCAGGGGGCACTGAGGAACTCGAAGGCCGGCAGCCCCGGATCACGCCAGCCAGAAAAGGGATGCAGGCAGGCGTAGACGATCAGCACTCCGATGGCAGCGGCGAAATAGGCGGCAAGGGGGGAGCTGCGGCGTTGAAGGGGCATGGGCTGGGAGAATGGCGCGTCGGGGCCATTCTAGCCCGAGGATGAGGCCGAGTAAGGATCTGGCCAGGAAGGCCATGGTCTGCGGCAGGGGCTGCGGGTCAGTGCGCCCTGGCAAACAGCTGCCTGGCAAAGGGCAGCTTGAGGGCCGCCAGCCGGGTGCTCACGCTGTCCCAGTCCACGGCGTCCAGGGTGTTCTTGACCAGCAGGCCCAGGTCGGTTTCGCCTTCCATCAGCAGGCGCCGGCTGAAGAACAGGGTGTCCGGGTCTTCCTCGCGCAGGGCCAGGGCCAGGTAGTCGCGGGTCGTGGCAGAAATGGTGAGGTCGGGCCTGCCGCTGTCGAGGAGGGGCCTGAAGCCCCGCGGTGTCAGGGTGAAGCGCAGGGCCATGCCCGCATCGGTGACCTTGAGCAGCAGGCGCTTGCCAGCGAGGGGCTCCAGGGTGTCCCGGGGCAGAACCCGGTCGAGGGCCAGGTTGAGGCCCGCCACCAGGGCCAGGGTTGGCGGCAGCTGGGGCAGGCGGGCGCCCACGCGGGCCAGGGGGGCAGGCAGGGTGAAGGCGGGGATCTTCATGGTGTGGAGTTCCGCAGGAGGTTCAGGCGGGGATGTGCTGGTCGACACCCGGCCGGCCGTGCCAGAAGCCGTTGCAGGGCTCGGCGGGCAATAGGGGGAGGGCCTCGTGGAGGGCGTCGGCAGGCGGGATGAGGCCGTCGAGAGCCTGGCGGAAGATCTGCAGAATCTCGAGTGTGTGCTGGCCCTGGGGGCTGACGCGCAGCAGGTCGACACCTTCGGCGCACACCGCGGGCAGGTCGCCGAGCAGGGTGTGCACCTGGGCGGACTGGGTCTGGATGCCGTTCAGGGTCAGGAAGGGAGCACCTTCGCGGGTCTTCAGGGGAATGCCGTCGGCGAACTGGAGGCAGCGGAACTCGCAGGTGTCTTTCTGCAGGTTGTAGTGGCGGGCGGTGAAACAGCGGGCCGAATAGGCCAGGGGCAGACGGCCGTGGGCAAAGATCTCCACCTCCATGTTGTGGCCCAGCCCGTCGCGCAGGGCGCGGATCTGATCCCGGGACATCTCCGGCGGGGCGACCCAGCGGGTGGCGCCGAGGTCGGCAAAGAGGCTGAGGGTGGTCGGGTTGAAAATGTTGAGGGTAGGGCCGGCGATCCAGTTGCGCGCCGGGGCGTCACCGCTGGAGAGCAGGCGCACGGCCCCCATGTCGTTGGCCTCGACCCGGAAGCTGCCGTTGGCAACGATGCGACGCAGGGTCTTCAGGTCGGACTCGGACTCCACCAGCACCTGGCTGGAGAGCACCACCTCCTTGCCGGCCGCGGTGAGGATCTCGGCCACTTCCAGCCAGTCGGGCAGGCGCAGTTCATGACGGCGGGAGCACACGGTCTCGCCCAGGTAAACAACATCCACCGGGGCGTCGGCCATGTCGGCGTAGAAGGCCAGGGTGGATTGGCGGGGCCAGTAGTAGAGCAGGGGGCCGAGGGCGATCTTCATCGTGCTTATTTCCAGGGGCGGTAGTAGGCGCCAAGGGTGTGGCTCTGGCCTTCGGAGACCTTGTTGAGCTCGGCCATCCAGGCCTGCTCGATGCGGAAGGGCTGGCCGCCGGCCAATACCCGGTCGATGGCGGCGCGCCATACCTGGGTGACCTGGGCCACGTAGGCCGGGCTGCGCTGGCGGCCTTCGATCTTGATGGCGCGCACGCCGATACGGGCCAGCTCGGGCAGCAGCTCCAGGGTGTTGAGGCTGGTGGGTTCCTCGATGGCGTAGTAGGTCTCGTCGCCTACCTCGAAGCGGCCCTTGCACAGGGTCGGGTAGCCGGCCCGTTCGCCGTCGGCGAAGCGGTCGATGAGGATGCCGTTGAGGCGCGTCTCCATGCCCTTGGGGGTCTGCTCCCAGCGCACATGCTTGCCGGGCGAGCAGGCTCCGTCACAGTTGGGGGATTCTCCGGTGGCGTAGGCCGACAGGGCGCAGCGCCCCTCCACCATCACGCACAGGCCGCCAAAGCCGAAGACTTCGATCTCCACCGGGGTGTTGGCGATGACTTGCTCCACCTGGGCCAGGGACAGCACCCGGGGCAGCACCGCGCGGGAGATGCCGAAGTGCTCGTAATAGAAGTTGATGGCGTCGTAGCTGGTGGCCGAGCCTTGCACCGACAGGTGCAGACGCAGGTCCGGGTGGGTCTTGCGGGCGTAGGCCATGAGGCCCGGGTCGGCCAGGATCACCGCGTCGATGCCGAAGGTGGCGGCCCGGTCCACGGCGCCGGTCCAGCGCTGCCAGTTGTCGGTCTGCGGATAGGTGTTGAGGGCCAGCAGCACCTTGCGGCCCCGATCGTGGGCGTAGCGGATGCCCTCGGCCATGGCCTTGTCGTCAAAGTTGAGGCCGCTGAAGTTGCGGGCGTTGGTGGCGTCCTTGAAACCGAGATAGACGCAGTCGGCGCCGTGGTCGATGGCGGTCTTGAGGGCGGGCAGGCTGCCGGCAGGGCACACCAGCTCGATGGGGCGGGGAGAAGTCATGGGCGGCGGGCAGCGGAAATGACGCGGGCGGACTATAGGCGGGGCGGCACCCCCCGGCCTTGACCGGGGTCAACGGGGTGGTTCGGATGTGCTGGGGTGATGTGAAGTCCCTCCTCGTAGAATGGGATTTCGGTTTCGGCTCGGGCATACTTTGGGTATTCACACGACTTGCCCGGGCCATGCCTTCCTCCTTGCCTCGCCGTCGATTTCTGAGTGCCGGACTTGGTTCGGCTTGCCTCCTGCTCGGCAGCGGCTGCAGTGCCAGTTACCAGGAGCCGATCAAGTTCGCCACCAACCCATGGCCCGGCTACGACCCCCTCTACGTGGCCCGGGACAAGGGCTACTTCCGCGATGCGGGTATCGAGGTGGTGCTGGTGGATCTGACCTCCATCGGTGCCTCGCGGCGTGCCTTCGAGCGGGGGCAGGTGGATGGCTGCGGGGCCACTCTGGTGGAGATCCTGCTGGCGGCCGATCAGTCCGGGTTGCGGCCGCAGATCGCCTCCGTGGTGGATTACTCGGACGGTGCCGACGTTCTGGTGGCAGCCGCTTCGGTGAAGAGCCTGGCCGATTTGCGCGGGCGCCGGGTGGCCATCGAACCTGGCACCCTGCACATCCAGCTGCTGGCCCTGGCCTTGGCCAGCGTGCAGCTTACCGTCCGTGACGTGGCCCTGGTGCCCATGCCGCAGAACGCCATGCCGGCCGCCTTTGCCGACGGGCTGGTGGCGGCGGCGGTGTGCTTTCCGCCGGAATCGAATCGCTTGCTCGAAAAGGGCGGCAAGGTGGTCTTCCACAGCGGCCAGGTGCCGGGCCAGGTCGTGGATACACTGGTCTTCGACGGGGGCTTCGTGGCCCGCCGGGGTAATGAGGTGCAGGCCTTCGTTGGCGCCTACTACCGGGCCATGGCCTTCATGGAGGCCAATCCGGATGAGGCCCACGCCATCATGGCTCACCGCGAGAACATGAGTATCAAAGAGCTGCGCGAGACCCTCGCCGGCCTGCACTACGTGAGTCGCAAGGAGCAGCCACAGCTGCTCGCTCCCGGTGGCCCGGTGGAGCGTTCCCTTGATCAGCTCCAGGGCGCCATGATGGCGCTGGCCCAGTTGCGCCAGAGCCGGACCCTCAAGGATTTTCTGATCGCCCGCGAGCTGATTGCCACCACCGGCATCCGCGCATGAGGCCGGGCGGCGCTGGAGCATGAGTGTGAGGACACCACGTTTCCTGTCCCTGCGCTGGCGCCTGATGGGCCCGCTGCTGGGGGTGTGGGCGATGGGCCTGGTGCTGCTGGTCGGCATTCTCTATGCCAACATCCTGGAGCGTTTCCGCACCCTCGTGGATCAGCGCGCCGACGTAATGGCGGCGGCAGTGTATTCGGCGGCCGAGACGGCCCGCGAGCCCGCCGACTTGCGCCGTTTCATCTCCACCCTTGGGGCCTCTCGGGACGTGCGCCGGGTGACCCTGCTGGCCGGCTCGCCCCTGCGTGTCGTGGCAGCCAGCGATCACGGCCTCCATGGCAAGCCGGCCGATGCCCTGGAGCCGGCCATCGTTGCCCGCCTCGGTGAGGTTCTGCAGTCCCGCCAGGGCTGGCGTCGGCTGGACATGACCGAGCGCCGCCTGGACGTGCTTGAGCCCTTGCTGCTGGTTGGTTCCGACGGGGAAAGCGGGCGTCTCGAAGACGGCGTGCTGCAGTTGCAGCTCGACGCCGGCAGCCTGTGGCAGGCCACCCGGGATACGGTGATCCAGCTGTCCGTGTGGCTGGGGGCCGTGCTCAGCGCGGTGGCCGGGCTGTTCTACCTGATGGTGGCGCGCTATGTGTTGCGCCCGGCGGGGGCGATTCGCGGCGTCCTTGCCCATCGTCGGGAGACAGGTGGCGATCTGCCCGTGCCGGTGATGCGCCGGGATGAGATTGGCGAGCTGGCCGAGGCCCTCAACGAGTTGCTGCTCACCCTGCGGACCCGTAACCGGCAGCTGGCCCGGGCCAGTGACCAGCACCTGGCCATGCTGGAATCCTTCCCCCATCTGGCCTGGCGAGCGAAGATCAACGGCGACTGCGACTGGTTCAACCGGGCCTGGTATGACTTCACCGGGCGCTGCCAGGCCGAGGAGCAGGGCTGGGGCTGGCTCGACGGGGTGCACCCGGATGACCAGGAGGCCTGTCTCAAGGCCTGGAAGGCTGCCCTCCTCACCCGCCGCAAACTGACCAGCGAATACCGCCTGCGCACTGCTGATGGGAGCTACCACTGGATCGCCGACCACGGCGCCCCCTTCTTCGATGGTGATGGCGTGTTTGCCGGCTTTGTCGGGTCCTGCTACGACCTGCAGCCGGCACGCGACAACGCCCGCGATATCCGCCGCATGAAGCACCTCTACCAGGCCCTGTCGGCCACCAACAAGGCCATCGTGCATACCCGCGACGCGGCCACCCTGCTGGCTCAGGCGGCGCGCATCGCCGTCGAGTTCGGTGACCTGGACCTGGCCTGGATCGGCCTGCGTGAGGACGGCGAGCTCAAGGCGGTGGCCGCGTCGGGCGAGGGCGCCGGGGCCGTGCTCGGTGGTGCCTGGGGGCTGCCGGGTGGGGTGCCGACCGAAGCCCGGGTCTTCAATGACGGCGCGGCCATGGCCGGCGCCGGCATCTGCGTTGCAGGCGCGCCGTCGGCGCACGGCTCCTGTGCGGTCTTCCCGATCCGCGCCGAGGAGGGCGGCGAGGGGGTGCTGGTGCTGCGCAGTGCGGCGGACGGGTTCTTCGATGCTCCCGCGGTCAGTCTGTTCGACGAGATGAGCACCGACATCGGCTTCGCCCTGCGCAACTACCGTCGCGATGAGAGCCTGAACCTGGCCGCGCGGGTTTTCGAGAACAACTCCGAGGGCTTCGTGGTGGTGGCGCCGGACCGGCAGGTGGTGATGATCAACCGGGCCTTCACCACCCTCACCGGGCTGTCCGAGGAGGCCGTGCGGGGCAAACCCCTGGTGCTCCTCGATCCGGAACACCACCCCCGTGGTTTTGCCACTGCCATCCGTGATGTGGCGGCGGAGGGCGGGCTGTGGCAGGGCGAGGTGTGGATTCGTCGCAGCGCCGGGGATACCTTCCCGGCGGACATGTCGGTGAGCGCGGTGCGCGCGCCGGATGGTGAAGTGACCCACTACGTCGGCGTCTTCTCCGACATCAGCCAACGCAAGGCTGACGAAGCACGCATCCGCTTCCTGGCCAGCCATGACTTTCTCACCGGTCTGCCGTCCCGGGCCGCCCTTGAGGACACGGTCAGCGGGGCCATCGCCGCTGCGCGAAGTGAGGCCTGTGGGGTCGCCTTGTGCTTTCTGGATCTGGACCGTTTCAAGAACGTCAATGACACCCTGGGCCATCACATCGGCGACCAGCTGCTGGTGGAGGTGGCCCAGCGCCTGCAGTCGGTGATGGCCGAGGGCGAGTGCGCGCTGCGCCACGGCGGGGACGAGTTCGTGGTGGTGATGCCGGTGAAGGGCGGGCGCGAGGTGCAGGCCCGGGCGGCCGGGCGGCTGCTGGGGGTGCTGGAAGCGCCCTTTCATCTCGCCGGCTGCGAGTTCACCCTCTCCGGCAGCATCGGCGTGGCGGTCTGGCCCGAGGACGGCGAGGACGCCGACCTTCTCCTCGACCGGGCCGACATGGCCATGTACCGCGCCAAGGAGGAGGGGCGCAATGCCATCGAGTTCTTTGCCGATGGGGTGACCACCCCGACCAGCGAGCGCCTGTCCCTGGAGCACGCCCTGCGCCGTGCCCTCGAACGCAACGAGCTCCACCTGCACTACCAGCCGGTGGTGGCCGCCGAAGACGGCCGCCTGGTCGGCGCCGAGGCGCTGCTGCGGTGGACCCACCCGGAGCTGGGCGAAGTGTCGCCGGGGCGCTTCATCCCCCTGGCCGAGGAGAGCGGCCTGATCCTGCCCATCGGCAACCGGGTGCTCGACATGCTGTGTGCCCAGCTGGCTGCTTGGCGGGCTGAAGGGCGGAGCCTGGTGCCGGTGGCCGCCAACATCTCGGCCCTGCAGTTCCGGCGGGCGGATTTTGTCGAGACGGTGGCGGCGGTGCTGCGTCGCCATGATGTGCCGGCCGGCTGGCTGACCCTGGAAGTGACCGAGAGCATGGTGATGCGCGATGTGGAGCGGGCCGCCCGCCAGCTCGCCGAATTGAAGGCCCTCGGCCTCTCCATCGCCGTCGACGATTTCGGCACCGGCTACTCCAGCCTCGCCTATCTCAAGCGCTTCCCCCTCGACAAGCTGAAGGTGGATCAATCCTTCGTACGCGAGATCAACGAGGGGCCGGAGGACAAAGCCATCGTCGCCGCCATCGTCGGCCTAGGCCACAACCTCGGACTGGAGCTGGTGGCCGAAGGGGTTGAAACTCCGGCCATGGCGGCCACCCTGCGGGAGCTGGGTTGTGACGAGTTCCAGGGGTGGCACTATGGCCGGGCCGAACCAGCAGATGTTTTTGCCGCAAGACTGGTGCGCTGAGGACGCCCCCGCCGGGCCCGGCGCCCCTATAATCGGTCCGTCCCCCACGCTTTTCCTTGCCCCATGCTGTTCTGGTTCGTCATCGTCTACTGGCTGATCTCGGTGGCTATCGGCCTCATTGCCGCCACCCGGGTCCGCAACACGCGGGATTTCGCCGTCGCCGGCCGGCATCTGCCCTTCTACATGGTCACCGCCACGGTGTTCGCTACCTGGTTCGGGGCCGAGGCGGTGCTCGGGGTGCCGGCCACCTTCCTGAACGAGGGCCTGCGCGGCGTGGTGGCCGACCCCTTCGGTTCGTCCATGTGCCTGATTCTGGTAGGCCTGTTCTTTGCTGCGCCCCTCTACCGCATGAACCTGCTGACCATTGGCGACTTCTACAAGAAACGCTACGGTCGGGGGGTCGAGGTGCTCACCACCATCGCCATCGTGATCTCCTACCTGGGTTGGGTCGCGGCGCAGATCACTGCCCTGGGGCTGGTCTTCAACGTGGTGTCGGGGGGCGAGATCAGCAAGGTGGCGGGCATGTGGATCGGCTCCATCACCATTCTCGTCTACACCCTGTTCGGTGGCATGTGGGCGGTGGCGGTCACCGACTTTCTGCAGATGATCATCATCGTCATCGGCATGTTGTGGATCGGCGGTGAGGTGAGCAGCCTGGCCGGCGGTGTCGGCGTAGTGGTGAATCACGCCATGAACGAAGGCAAGTTCGCCTTCTTCCCGGCGGCCGATCCGAAAGAGGTGATCGCCTTCATTGCCGCCGCGGTAACCATGATGCTCGGGTCCATCCCCCAGCAGGACGTCTTCCAGCGGGTCCAGTCGGCCAGATCCGAGAAGATTGCGGTGTGGGGTTCGGTGCTCGGTGGCACCCTGTATTTCGCCTTTGCCTTCGTGCCCATGTTCCTGGCCTATTCGGCCACCCTCATCGACCCAGCCATGGTGTCGCGCCTGATCAACACCGACTCCCAGATGATCCTGCCCGAGCTGGTCCTGTCCAAGGCCCCGCTGGTGGCCCAGATCCTGTTTTTCGGAGCCCTGCTGTCGGCCATCAAGAGCTGCGCCTCGGCCACCCTGCTGGCTCCCTCGGTGACCTTCACCGAGAATATCCTCAGGCCAGCGCTGCCCAATCTCACCGACAAGAAGCTGCTGCTGTGGATGCGTGTGGTGACCTTCAGTTTCACGGTGCTGGTCACCCTCTACGCCATGGTTTCCGACGCCAGTATCTTCAAGATGGTGGAGAACGCCTACCAAGTGACCCTGGTGGCGGCTTTCATCCCTTTGCTGTGCGGGCTTTACTGGCGCCGTGCCACCAATCAGGGCGCGCTGACCTCGATCTGCTGCGGCGTGGGCGTGTGGTTGACGGTGCACATCGCCGGCGGTGACGACCCCTTCATCCCGGCCCAGCTGGCCGGGCTGCTGGCCAGTGTCATTGGCATGATCGCCGGTTCGCTGGTGAAGCAATGGTTGCCCCATGACCATGAGGTGCACGACAGCCTGCGCCGTGGCCACCATGTCGCGGCCGCCCATGGTGTCGCCCACGAAGGCATCGGCGCCATCCACCGCCATTGAGCGCAGCGCGGGGAACCCCGGGCGCCCCGGCGCGTCTGTTCTCCGGATGCCCGCCGATAACCAGGACTCTTCAGCCTTGACCCCAAGCGCCTTGCCGTCTGCCCACAAGACCGTCGCCGTCGCCCTCACCGGGGCCTCGGGCATGCCCTATGGCCTGCGCCTGGTGGAGTGCCTGCTGGCCGCCGGTTGCCGGGTGTGGCTGCTGTATTCCCAGGTGGCCCAGATCGTTGCCCGGCAGGAGATGGACCTGGCCCTGCCGGCCCGCCCCGATGAGGTGGAGGCCCAGCTCGGCGCCCGCTTCAACGCGGCGCCGGGGCAGCTGCGGGTGTTTGGCCGCGAGGAGTGGTTTGCGCCGCCGGCTTCCGGTTCCAACCCGCCGGATGCCATGGTGGTGTGCCCATGCACCATGGGCACCCTGGCCTCCATCGCCGCCGGCCTGGCCGGCAACCTCATCGAACGGGCCGCCGACGTGGCCATCAAGGAAGGCCGCAAGCTCATCCTGGTGCCCCGGGAGACACCTTTCTCGGCCCTGCACCTGGAGAACATGCTGCGCCTGGCGCGCATGGGCGTGGTCATCCTGCCCCCCAATCCGGGCTTCTACCACCACCCGAAAACCGTCGAAGACCTGGTGGACTTCGTCATTGCCCGCATCCTTGATCAACTCGCCGTGCCCCACGCCCTGATGGCGCGCTGGGGGGAGGTGCCGGCCGTGGCCGAGCTCATGCCCGCGCCCCCGTCGCAGCAGTGACACATTCCCCGGTACCCCCGGGAGCAGGCCGTCAGGAGCGCGAAGCATGAGCACCACCGTCGACACCGTCGAGATCCCCCTCTTTCCCCTGGGCACAGTCCTGTTTCCGGACGGGGTGCTGCCTCTCAAGCTGTTCGAGGCGCGTTACCTGGACATGGCGGCCCGCTGCATGCGGGCCAATGCGCCCTTCGGCGTGTGCCTGATCCGTGAGGGCGGCGAGGTGGGTGCGCCTGCGGTCCCCCACGGGGTAGGGACGATAGCCCGCATCACCGGCTGGGACATGGACAAGCCCGGCCTGCTCTTCATCACCGCCCAAGGTGGTGAGCGCTTCCGCATCGTGGAGCAGACGACCCGCCCCGACCGCCTGCTCACCGCGCACATCACCCTGCTGCCCGAACCGCCGGTGCAGCCCGTGCCGCAAGCCCTTGAGGATGTGCTGCCCCTGCTCCGGGCCATTGTGGCCGACGCGGGCGAGGAGGCCTTTCAGCTGCCCCATCGTTTTGACGACGCCACCTGGGTGGGCTACCGCCTGGCCGAGATCCTGCCCATCCCGGTGCAGGCCCGCCC
>NZ_JAQVCN010000101.1 GCF_028689785.1 Zoogloea sp.
ACCCGGCCGCCGATGTCGCACAGCTCACGCCTCGGCTGTGGAAGCAGCACTTCGAAAAGGCTCCGCTGCGCTCGGATATCTCAAGACGCGTGGCGTAGCAACTACGCCGCGGGCTGAACGCTTACACATGAGTTGGTTCAAGGGGACACACCCCTCGCGGATAGAAATGCGTCGAGAGCTCAAGCTGTACCTCGGTGTGGCACATGGAACCAAAAAGCATGTCCCACGCACACAGGTGCTGCTTCGGGAGCTGTGGACCCAGGCTCGCTCTCGTCCGTTTGTCGATGTTTGGCCGACGCTGGACGCAGTGGCCGATGTTACGGCGCTGGGGACCATCACGGGAGCCTCCATCAAGTCCGCCTTCAGGCGCAGGCTGTTGGAATTGCAGGGAGGGCGGTGTTGCTATTGCCGCCGCTGGCTGGCCAGCACAGCGTACGCAAAACCCATAGAGCATATCCTTCCGCGGCGCCACTATCCGCAGTTCTCCGTCGAATTCTGGAATCTGGCAGTGGCTTGTAGCGATTGCAACGGCGCCAAGACCGATGATGTGTGGGGCGCCATCTCGACAGTGCGCCGCCGATACCCGAGCGCCCGGGAATTCACCGATACGTTTCACCCGAGGTTTCATCGATACGATGACCACGTCCGCTACGTAAGGCTGGAGACCAACGTGAGCGTGGTTGTGCTCTTCACCGGATTGACGCGCCAAGGTCAGCACCTGTGTAGCTCGCTGCTACACCGCATTGCGGCCAAGGAGACTTTGGTCGAGAACAATCCGGCCTTGGCGCCGGCGATGGACCAGATCCGCAACTTCGAAGCGAAGGCCGAAGGCATGCGTCTGGAGCGCTTCGACGCCTTCCGTGAAGCGCTTGACCAAAGCGTCATGCGTCTGCTCGAGTAGTTCGGCCCTCCTTGGACAATCACCATGCGCACCGGGAAGGATGCATGCGACCCAGCTACGTGCTGGTCGACTACGAAAATGTGCATGGCTTGAGGACCGGCGTCTTAACACAGAGGCGAACGTTTGGCCAATAGCCATCTGGCAGAGCGAAAGTGCACCAAACCTGCCCGTCATCACCGGCAGTAGTTGGCCGTCAGCAGTCATGCTCGCTCATATGCATGACATTCCGCTTTGGCCGAGGCGCTGTCGCTGGTTCGACAGACTCTTCCTCGGCCAATCCGGCCATTGACTAGTCATTCGGTGTCCGGCCACAGTTGGTGGTAGACAAGCAGTCCTTCAGCAACTGTATGGCTTGAAAGTCAGCTTTTTAAGATTTCAAACGCGAACTCGCGGCCTTAAGGTCGCGTCAGAATCACCCCGAAATCATTGAATGTCAATCCGCACAGCTGGACTGGCTAGCGCTTGTCTAGGAAGCGCTTCACTTTATTGAAACGATAACCAAATGGGTGGTCTGAGTGATCTTTTGCCACCGAACACACCATTTCAAGGTATTTCCGCCCCCTCCAGGACTGGCCGGCCATTTCCAAGAGTTGCAAGAAGAGTTCATCGCCTTCCACCAACCCGACGAATATTTCAGGGGCGAGATATCGATCCGTAAACAAGTCGACCACAGCAGCTCGAAGGCGCGGACAGCGGTCCCTTTCGAACCAGAACATGGACCAAGGTAGGCGAGGTTCGAGAGCACGCCAAGAGTCGTCCGGGAGCAAATTGCATTCGACTGCCCGGTATGTTGGCTCGAACCCAAACCGGGCAAGCTCTCCGGGGGTGCGTGACCGATTGCCTAGGGCCCGGCAGAGCAGATAGGCACAAAAGAATGTCTGGGCATCACCCGGCATTTGACCAGTCGCATTGTGAATCGCCACCACCCAAGGATCATCCCCTATTTCATTGGGAACTGTATCAGCCTCGATCACCCGGGCGAGCATGACTAGGACCTCCCAAGGAAGCGGCCTTCCGCTCGACAGTATCTCGGCTACTGCCATCGAATCCCAAGCAGCATCCATTATCCAGGCGGTAAGCGTCACCGATGGCACCGCCCCTGATACGACCTGCTCAATACAGACTTCAAGCATGCTGCGTGCGCCCCAGCGACTGAGACAGCAGCCCGCCAAGTCAACGCGACCGGCAACCATGATTGCCCCAATTACTTGCCGTGCCTTCTCCCCATCGCTTCGAAGCTCAGCAAAAACCTTCGCGATATCTAACCCCGGGATGGCCCAAAATCCGACCTCGCAGGCTAGCTCCTGTCGGCACTGCAGCAGCATAGGGGCAAGCGCAGGGGCACGTTCTAGGCCTTCAATAATTTCTTGCAGACTTAATGCTGCCAGTGTGTTTTCCGCCACAATTTGAGATGAACCGTCCATCTTCCGAAGGGCCACTAGCTGATCAGGGGTATTCTTCCAAATAGCCCGACCAAGACGTAGTGCTCCGGACCTCACTGTATCCATATCCACCAAGCCTAGGTGCCGAAGAATGAAATCAATCGCCACCTCATCCAGGGCCTCGGCATGCAGCACTGCCAACTTTGTGACGGTCATTCTTGCCGCGCGAGCTTGGTTCGGGGAAAAGTCTGCCGTGAGGATGTCAATGCTCGTGCGGAATGCATTAGCCGAACCAGGTGCCTCCTTGAGACACCGGTGCACGCGGCAAAGGGATCCGAATGCTGCTCGGCCAAAATCGATGTCGCTGCCAGCTGCATGGAGAAACGAACGCAAGCCGAAGACGTCCGGATTTGCCAAATCGGATGTGGCTTCCTCGATCCATACTGGCTCCACTCCTGTGACGCTGTTGGCGTCCACAGCCTTCTGGAAGCGTGTCTTACTCCCGCGGTCTGTGGGATGAAAAAGTTGCAGATCGAAGACATTGCCTTCGGAGGAGCGATCGGCAGCGACCATCGTACAGAACCGGAAACCTCGGCGAAGGCGTGGCCACTGCTGACTCCAGACGGCCAGCACGCTTGCATCAGCATCTACGTCCTCAAGTCGAGCTGCAATTACTCGCTCACGGGGTTTTCCATAGAGAGCAGACAGTAGTTTCCGGCTCCACTTTAGTTCGTTACCTGTCAGTGCCCGCGCCACTTGCGCATTTTCTACACTTAGGGGCTTGGTATAGTTGCCGTAGCCGGGCAACTCCGGCCGCCGGAAAAGCACATCCAGTTCGCCTAAAGACGCCAGGGTGGCCAGATCGGCAAAGTCGATCAAAAGCGTATGGGTCCATACGCAGCCAGGACGGGGCATTTCCGGTGCCGCCCAAGTACGCGCCAGCGCATAAACGCCTGACTCTGCCAGGGGATACCCCGTCAGATAACCCGATTGGTCGATGCGTGCGCCGGGGCCGGAGATATCGCTCATAGTGAGTAATGTCCGCATGTCCTTTGCCGACAGACTCGCGGAATCTGCCAGCAGACGGTGCCCCTCTGCGTAGCCATGGAGGGTCTGGTGGACCTTAAGGCGCTCCCTTACCGCATGAGCCATGCGAGGGGCTCCGTCAGATCATGGCTTTCACCGGATTCCGCGATCAAGCGGATGCGCTGAGACGGGCGGTCCATCTGTCGCAGTTCTTCAGCTTCCGGCACTGAATTCTTGTCCGACTCAGCAGGATCGTACTCGCCCCCTTGGGCACTCAGTCCGCAGACGCGCCAAGTCCAGCCATCTATGTTTTGTCGCAGGTACTGGGCGAGCAGGGGAAGCTTGGCATCGAGGAAAGCTGGGGGCGCCAGTCGCTCTCCCTCCGCCTTGTCCCAGGCCGACAGCATGATGACCAACCGGCGCGGCCCGATGTCGAGGGGAGGTTGGCGCAGTGTCTGGAGCAGGTCCACCAACTGCACCTGGGTCGGCGCCAGCCGAGGGTGCCATGGAACCTCACCGCCAACGGGCAATGGAATGCCCAACTTTTTGGCCTGCTCGATTTCGTCCACCAGCCAGGAAGGCAAGTCGATTGTGTCGGAATGGACGAATAGCAGGACACCGCCGGCATTGAGGATCTCGGCGATTTCCGGCTCGCAGTCCCGCTCCTCCCACAGGCGCCGATAGGCTTCGCCAGGTACGTCCGGAAAGGTAACGCGTACTGGGTTATCGGCCGCGTCCAGTAGGCTCATGCTCACAAGGCGATTCCCGCTAATGCCGGTCCGCTCCTGAATCCGGGCGTCCCGCCAACGGGCTGCGATCTGGTTGAGATGAGACGCGTTACCCCGGGCCAGCGTGTGGAAGCGCAATGCCATACCATCGACATCCTCTTCGGTAACAAGATGCCAAAGGGCGGCCAGGAAGGTAGTTTTCCCCGATTCCGGCAGGCCGATGATGACGATAGAGCGCTCAGACATTCTTCTTTCTCATCCCTCGATCACAATCAGCCGGGCATAGGCCCGTTCGAATTCTGGCACTGCCCGGGGCACGGTCACGACGGGCGGCCGGGGCTGCAGCCAGAACGACAGCAATTCGGCGACACCGCTTCCCCGTCTCGCCTGATCGTTCTTGGGTGAAGCCGCCACCCGGAAGTCTGAGATTTCCGAAAAGTAATCACCAAAGGTTTCATGAACCTTGTCGAGTATCGACGTAAAGAAGGCCTCGGCCCGATTCCCCGATTCAGAAGCGAGAACGGCATCGAGTTTGGTGAGTACCAGGGCCAACCGCTGGCCGGATTCAATGGCACCACCATCCACGAGGGCACGAAGTATCAAGAGTGTGTCGCTGCGGGCATTGTGTCGTTTGCCACTGTTCAGGAGTCGCTCACCATCTACTAGAACGGTAATCGAATCGGCCCGTCGGACTTCCTGGAAACCGCCGACCGTCGAGCAATCGTCAGTGGCATTTCGGTAATCCTCTCCAGCTCGATCGCCAATGATAAGTGCCAAACCATCCGCCGCCGGGCCACCGCCCAAGTCCAGGTGATAGAACCGCACTTCGCCAAGAGGTGTCCGGTTGCTATGCGGAGTTCCCCGGCGACATGCAGCCCTGGCATCGTGGCAGGTCCGTTCGAAAGCATGCAGGGTCCGGGACCGGGCGTACTCGGTTCCTGCCACCTGCCCCCCCTGATAGAGATCGTAGAGGCTGGCGATCAGGCTGGTTTTCCCGGCATCGCTGGGGCCGATGACGGCGATGACTCGGGCACTGCCGGCCCGCAGAAGCTGCGAAGCCTCTTCGGGGGTGAGCGTGTCCGCGCCGGCGATCTGGATCCCCTCGACTTGGGGTGCTTCCTCCTCTTCGGTCAATGCATCTGCAGTGTCGTCGGGCCGGCGTCCGTAGTGGGAGCAATCCGACAGGCCCAAGCCCTCTACGCATTTGCCTGTCTGTGCCACCCGGCAAGCGGGATTGGAACAGGTTACTGCCTCCGGAACGTCCTGATTAGCTTCAGCCATGGGGATCACCCGAAGAGAATCAACAGGCGTTCGCGATAAAACAGTGTGCCCAAGGTCAGACCCGGCAAGTCCAGGCTATCGCTAACGCTGGTTGCTGACACCCATCCTGCGACCCAAGTGTCTCCCGGCCCGGTTTCCAGCTGACGGCTGATAGCGAAGTGCAGTGGCATCGTGACTGGGGATGGGCTGCGGTCACCGAGAATCCTTCGCAACCATGTCTGATCCGCCGCATTGATGGCGGCGGAAACGGCGATCTTCTTCTTATCCTTGACCCCCGCACGCGAAAACATAGCCGGCACCGACGGCGGCCCAGGCAAAATCTGGGTAGCGCTGGCCAGTTCCGCACCGAAAACCAGAGGCTGTGCCTCCGCTGGTACGTCGCTAAAGGCGCAATTGTAATCCTTGCTGCGCTGGCCTGTGAGCCACCACAGCATCTGCAGTTCCTCGTCCTGGATCCGGATGAAGGTGTCCATTGCCTGCAGTGCCTCGGATTGCCGTTCGGCTGCCTCGCCTACGGTCTTTGAGACCATCTCAAGGGCAGAGATTACGCCGGCAAAGCTCTGAGTTTGGCGCACCAGTTCCGGAATGGCGTCGAAATCCAAATCATCGTCGTTCGGCAAATGGCTGGAAAGGTCCGGCCGTTCGCGATTCGTCGCTGCAATGCGGAGAAGCGCCTCCTCCGCCAATCCCGACAGATCCATCGGGAGGTCCGTCTTCCTCGCACCGGCTAAGACTGTAGTCGACACTGCCAAGGCGGCATAGGCGGCTGATTCAGATTCACTCTCCATGAGCACCGCCAGGCTGGCGCCGGCGAGAATCTGCAGTTCGCGGTCGTTCCCTTGCATTTCGAAGGTTTCGTCGGCCTCTTTCAGGATGCCGCGGATCTTCTTGACTGCCGACTCCGAAGCCATCTGCCGGGACTTAAATGCCAGGCGGATCAGCACTTCAACCATGGGATTGTCCGCCCGCTCAACGACCAGACGAACGCCTTCCCCGCGCCCTTTGCGCCGGGACTCTTCATCCCCAAGACCTACGGCACTGTACCAGCGTGCGAAATCCGGATGTACCGGCATGGATACCCCAGTGTCCATTATCTTGTCTCTCTCTTGGCAACTTCGTTGGCAACCTGGTCAAGCAGTCCCCGTTCGCCAGCAAGCAGCAGGGCTCGCCCATAGCGTTCCGGCTCCGGAACCGCGAAGTCCTTCTCCTGGATAAGACCCAGTCCCAGGGCGATTTCCCGGCGCTGGCTGCCGGTGAGCTTCCAAAACCGGAAAATCAGGTTCCTGGTGTGCTCTTCGCCCATGGAGGCCTCCACATCATCATGGACAGCGGGTGTAGGGGTAGGTGCCGCCGGCACTGCGATAGCCGCCGCTTGCGTCCTCACTGGCGCCACCGCCGAGGCGTCTCCAGGAATCGAAATAGTGTGCCGGAAAACCTCTTTGCCGCTCCTAGTCCGCCGCGGGTTGAAGCGCTCCGGAGAGGATTGCAGCACCAGCAGATGCGCCTCGATCTCGAGGGCCCTTTCCGGCCCTCCACCTACCACTTGGAGACTGATCAGGTTATACCCAGGTTCCCAGCCCTTCTCCTGGCGATCCGGATTGACGGCGCCGGCACTGAAGCGCATATAGCCGTCGTCCGTCGCAACGCGCTGCAGGTGCTTGTGCCCGAACAAATGAATCACCGCCCGGTTTTTGACCATGTCATCTACCTCTTGTTCGTCCGTGAACCAGTCAGGGGGGTGATGAATCATGACCAGATTGACGACATCATCCGCTGGGTGCAGGACCTGCAGGGGACTGAGATATAGCTTCCCGCGTTCATCATCCTGTCCGCCCATTCCGGATAGGAGAGTGGATGTCAGTCCGTAAAGCCGCAGCACGACACCATTGTTGAGCTCCAAGTCCTGCTTCCAGAACAAGCGGTCCGGGGAATACACCTGGCAGTCGAAGACCTTGGCGAAGTCGTTATAAGCCGCCAGGGGGGCAAGAAGGGATGCACCAGTCTGGGCGTCGGAGAACTGGGTGCGAAGCTCGCGCTCACGTTTCTCCGGTTCTGCCCACGCAATGCTTTTCTGGGCATTACCAATGGCGGGCGACGCCGTGATGATGTTCCGGTCGACCTCGTGATTGCCTGGAACTACGAATATCCTCTCTGGCAAGCATCCACATGCCTTCGCCAGATCCATCAGCCAAGCATAGGCTGCCTTGTATTCGTCGGGATGGCCCTTAAACGCAATGTCGCCAGTGACGAGGATCGCGTCCACGTCACCGAGCGTACGGACACGCTCCCGGACATCCCGCATCAGCAGGGTCCGGAATGGACCTTCCGGATCCATGTCCGGCGTCAAACAGTCTGGTGTCCGGAAATGAATATCAGAGATATGGAGCAGAAGCATGGCCTTCCCACTGGGAAACGCAAAGTAGAGGAATGTAGCGGATTTCAAGCCAGTTTCGCGATAATTTAGTCTTAACGCATAGCAAAAGCACCCAGCTAGAAGCCAACACCTGCAAGTTTGATACGCACATTCGCAATGACCGAAAATGAGTCCATACGGACCATTGCTGCACTGAGAGTGCCCTGGCAGCTTCGGCCGAACTGTTTTCGTTCAGAGGACACTGCTTCTTGCTTCATCATGCAGAGGCAGTTCTTCCGCCAGACCAACGACTTACCATGTCTCTTTGCTTTCATCGTGAAAGCAACCTGTTATTAATCAACATGTTATATGTTGAAATGGTCTAGCGTTCTGCGTACTCTGTGAGTTGATCCATCAACTTCACACGAAGAAATGAGCCCCTTCGCCCACCTCCTGCATGACTTGCGGATGCGTCACGGCATCCGGCAGCGTGACCTAGCGGAGCAGATGGGTTACGAGACGAGCTACTTCTCAGCACTGGAGGTTGGAATCAAGGGGCCACCACCGGCAGAGTTTGTCGAACGCTTGATCGCTGCCCTGAATCTATCGGAGGCAGGGCAGGAAGAGGTCCGTCGAACCGTTGTCGCCTCTCAGCGCAAGCTCCAGATTGAGCACGACACGCCTCAAGATGTCTTCTGGATGCTCGCCGAGCTCCGGGAGCGGGTGAGCCAACTGCACCCCGTCCAGGTCCGCATGATCCGGGAAATCCTGGAGCTTCCCGAAAACCTGGCCAAGAACCGCACCGAGCCAATCAGGCGCATCAAACGCCGCCGCTATGAAGGGGAGGGCGCCAACATGTAAAAACGGGCCAAACCTTTCGGCCTGACCCGCCTTCACCGGGCTCTCGCGAGCCGCTCTGACAAGCAAAGTATCGCGATCCCTTCTAGGCACGTCAAGCCAACTCCACGCTTATCCCTAGTTTTCCAAAGGCACTTGACCTGAGGAAGGGCAATCTCTTGCCCAAAAACTGGGCATATCGAACCACATCGATGGTGCCGGTACGGGCTCTCACGCCCTCACGCCGGCACCGGAAGGAATCGCGATGACTTCACTTTCATGGAAAGGCACGTGGCACGGCCTCGCGCCTGCTGGCCTGCCCCACCAACGCGCCCGGACCATCCTCCGTCACACCGGCGGCATCGTCCGGGGCAAGTTCCCCAGCCGCAAGACGGGCCGGATGGTCCACCACGAGGGACTTCTTGAACTGGATGCCATTTATCACTTCGAGACCTCGCCCCTGATCTTGGCCTACACGGAACAGCCCGAAACCATCCAATATCCGGATGGCAATCGCCTGCGCCGCTACACACCGGACTTCGAGCTGTTCCTGGCCGATGGTTCGTCAGTATTTGTGGAGATCAAGCCTAACGATCATTGCGACTCGCGCCACCCCTGATGATGAAAGAGACTACGGGGTGGAGGATGGCGGGGAGAGGTCGCGCAATATTTTGGCGGCTCGACCCCGCAAGCTAACGTGACCCGCCGAACT
>NZ_JAQVCN010000042.1 GCF_028689785.1 Zoogloea sp.
CTGCTCATCGTCTTTGGCGGCTTGATCTTCTTCTTCCTGATCGTCGAGCCCCACGGCCTGGCGCGCCTGTGGCAGATCGCCAAAGAGAAGCTGCGCCTGTGGCCCTTCCCCCATTGACCTTCATGAATAAAGCTACTGCGCGTCCCGATCCTGCAATTCCGGTGCTCGCTGTACTTCAGTACAGCTCCGCTCCTCGTTTCAGCCTCGGGCCTGCTCGCCACGCTTTCTTCACGGAGGTCCGGTCTAGAGTTGTTGCTGCATCCACACCATAAAAGAGGAGACAAACACATGAAACTGAAGAAAACCGTTCTGCTCGGCGCCGTCATCGCCGGACTGCTGGGTTCTTCCATGGCCAGCGCCAACGAGGAGCAGTTCATCGGCCTGCCCAGCTATCGCGTCGGCCCCTATGCGGCGGGTGGTTCGGGCTTGTTTGGTGGCTGGATCGATTACATGCAGCTCGTCAATGAGCGCGATGGCGGCGTCAATGGCGTCAAACTGATCTGGGAAGAGTGCGAGACCGAATACAACAATGCCCGGGGCGTCGAGTGTTACGAGCGCCTGAAGAAGAAGGGCAGTACCGGCAACTCCGTGTTCCAGCCCGTCTCCACCGGTATCACCTACTCGGTTCTGGACAAGGTCGCTCAGGACAAGATCCCCATGGTCACCATCGGCTACGGTCGCACCGATGCGGCGGACGGCCGGGTCTTCCCGTGGGTCTTCCCGATGATCACCACCTACTGGTCCCAGGCTTCCGCCATCGTGAACTTCATGGGCCAGAAGGAAGGCGGCATGGACAAGCTGAAGGGCAAGAAGATTGGCCTGCTCTACCATGATTCCGCTTACGGCAAAGAGTCCCACGCCATCATGGACAAGCTGGCGGCCAAGCATGGCTTTGAAGTGATCAAGATCGCCGTGGCCCACCCGGGCAACGAGCAGCAGTCCCAGTGGCTGCAGATCCGCCAGGCCAAGCCTGACTACGTGGTGCTGTGGGGCTGGGGTGTGATGAACCCCACCGCCATCAAGGCCGCCGCCAAGACGGGCTTCCCCCGCGAGAAGCTGATCGGTGTGTGGTGGTCCGGCGCCGAGGAAGACACCATCCCCGCGGGCCCCGCTGCCAAGGGCTTCATTGCCGCCGGCTTCAATGTGGCGGGCGCCAACTACCCGGTCGTGGCCGACATCAAGAAGCATGTGTACGGCAAGAACAAGGGCAACATGGAAGACAAGACCCGTGTCGGCTCGGTGTATTACAACCGCGGCGTGGTGCACGGCATCATCACCGTCGAGGCGATCCGCAAGGCCCAGGAGAAGTACGGCAAGGGCAAGGCCCTGACCGGCGAGCAGGTGCGCTGGGGCTTCGAGAACCTCAACCTGGATGACGCCCGGCTGAAGGCCCTGGGTGCCACCGGCTTCATGCCGCCGCTGAAGATCACCTGTGCCGACCACGAAGGTCCGGGCAAGGTGAAGTTTCAGCAGTGGGACGGTAGCCAGTGGAAGGTCATCACCGACTGGGTTGACTCGGATCGCCCGCTGGTGCGCGGCATGATCGAAGAGTCCGCCGCCACCTATGCCAAGGAAAAGGGCATCAAGCCCCGCGACTGCTCCAAAGAAAGCTGACCTGGGGCGGCGATAAACCTACTGCGCCCCCGATCTCGCAAGTCCGGTACTTGCTGTACTCCACAGTACAGCTCCGTTCCTCCTTGCGACCTCGGGGTGCTCGCTACGGTTTATCGCCACCTCAGGCTGCGGCAGATGGGTTTTTCGCGATAGAACAAGATCGAGGGTGATGTGAGTCACCCGTAAAAAGGGGATGGCCGCTGCCATGTCTTACCTCAGCATCAACAACATCGAGGTCATCTACGACCACGTGATCCTTGTGCTCAAGGGTGTCTCCCTGCAGGTGCCCCAGGGCAAGATCGTGGCGCTGCTGGGTGCCAACGGTGCCGGCAAGAGCACCACGCTCAAGTCGATCTCCAACCTGCTGCGCGCCGAGCGCGGTGACGTGACCAAGGGTAGCGTCGAGTTCAAGGGTGAGCGCATCGACCAGAAGACACCAGCCGAGCTGGTGAAGAAGGGTGTGATCCAGGTGATGGAAGGCCGGCACTGCTTCGGCCACCTGTCCATCGAGGAGAACCTGCTTACCGGTGCATACACCCGAAGCCAGTCCCGCGCCGAGCTCAAGGACAGCTTGGACAAGGTGTACAACTATTTTCCCCGTCTCAAGACGCGGCGGACGTCCCAGGCCGGCTACACCTCCGGCGGCGAGCAGCAGATGTGCGCCATCGGCCGCGCCCTGATGGCCAAGCCCGAGATGATCCTGCTTGACGAGCCCTCCATGGGCCTCGCGCCGCAGATCGTCGAGGAGATCTTCGAGATCGTGAAGGACCTCAACAGCAAGGAGAACGTGAGCTTCCTGCTGGCCGAGCAGAACACCATGGTGGCCCTGCGCTATGCGGATTTTGGCTACATCCTGGAGAACGGGAGAGTGGTGATGGAGGGGGAGGCCGCCGATCTGCGGACGAATGAGGATGTGAAGGAGTTCTACCTGGGACTGTCGTCGGAAGGGCGGAAGAGTTTCCGGGAAGTGAAGCACTACCGGCGGCGGAAGCGCTGGTTGTCGTAAGGGTGCCCTTGTGCTGCGCGGAGGCTCAGACGCGCATCGGTTCGGGCCGTGGTTCTACCGCATCACAGTTGTGGAAGGCGTCTTGGGGTCGAATTCATTCGACCTCCGCCCGCCGGATCACTGGCAAGCCCTTGGGCAAAGTCCGCGGCCGGATAAGTTTGACCCCCCGGGAGAGTCAGGCCATCCCGAAAGGCGCGATCCCGCCAGCCTGAGGTGGAACAAGGGCGCGCCGTCCAGGTAAAGCTGAAAAACAAGGCCGGATCCGCTTCGGCCCCCAGAAGAACAACTTTCCGCTCGCGGAGAAACCATGAACTACTACGACGCCCGTGAAACCCGCGACCCCGCCGAGCGGGAGCGTGACCTGCTGGCCCGTCTGCCAGCCCAGGTGGCCCATGCCAGGGCGCATGCCCCGGCCTTCTCTGCCTTGCTGAAAGATGTGGATCCGGCCACCATCACCACTCGCGAAGCCCTCGCCACCCTGCCGGTGACCCGCAAGTCGGATCTTGCGGAGCTGCAGAAGGCGGCCCGGCCCTTTGGTGGCCTGGCGGCGGTGCAGTGGGGAGCGGGCTGCGCCCGGGTGTTCGCATCGCCCGGCCCGATCTACGAACCGGAGGGCGCGCGCAAGGATTACTGGCGTCTGGCCCGGGCCTTCTATGCGGCGGGCTTTCGCAGCGGCGACCTGGTGCACAACACCTTCTCGTATCACTTCACCCCGGCGGGTTCGATGATGGAGACTGCCGCCCATGCCCTGGGTTGCACGGTGTTTCCAGCCGGAGTGGGGCAGACCGAACAGCAGGTGGCGGCCATGCAGGATCTGCGCCCCGACGCCTATGCCGGCACGCCGTCCTTCCTGCGCATCATCCTCGACAAGGCCGACGAGCTGGGGGTGAAAATCGACAGTCTGAAGAAGGCCTTCGTCTCCGGTGAGGCCTTTCCCCCCAGCCAGCGTGAAGCCCTGGCTGCTCGCGGCATCCAGGCCTATCAGGCCTACGCTACTGCCGATTTGGGTCTGATCGCCTTCGAGACCCCGGCCCGCGAGGGGCTGGTGCTGGATGAGGACGTGCTGCTGGAAATCGTCCGCCCAGGCACCGGCGACCCGGTAGCGCCCGGTGAAGTGGGGGAGGTGGTGGTGACCACCTTCAATCCCGATTACCCCCTGATCCGCTTTGGTACCGGCGATCTGTCAGCGGTGCTGCCGGGGGCGTCGCCCTGCGGCCGGACCAATATCCGCATCAAAGGCTGGCTGGGCCGCGCCGACCAGACCACCAAGGTCAAGGGCATGTTCGTGCACCCGGGCCAGGTGGCGGCTGTGCTCAAGCGTCACCCGGAGATCGGCCGGGGGCGCCTGGTGGCGGACAACCCGGACCACAGCGACCGCATGACTCTGCACTGTGAGCATGCGGGGCCGGAAGAGGGGCTGGCGGAGGCGGTCGCCGTGTCCATCCGCGAGCTGACCAAGCTGCGGGGCGAGGTGCTGTTCTGTGCTCCGGGCAGCCTGGCCAATGACGGCAAGGTGATCGACGACGTACGCAAGTACGAGTGAAGCGAATCCTTCAGGAGGATGTGTTTTGACAGCGCCGGCCTCTCCCGGCGCTTTTTTTGACCCCCGCGGCAGGATCGCCGGGGCTTGCCGGGTGGGCTTGTGGCTAACCCGCATGGTCGGGGGCGGAGGGCTTCTGGCACACTCGCTGCCTGTTCCCGATGGGTGTGCCCGCCGTGCAGAGCTTCCTGCTTCTCCTGCCTGATTTTGCCCTGATAGCCCTCGGGGTGGTGTTGCGCCGTCACGCAAGGTTGGAAGATGGCTTCTGGCAGGGGGTGGAGAAGCTGGTCTACTTCGTGCTGTTTCCTGCCCTGCTGTTCAATGCGCTGGCCCGGGCGCAGATCCACCTGCACACCTTCGCGCCCCTGTTTGCGGTGGGCCTGCTGACCATGGGCAGTGGCCTGGTGCTGGGTTTGCTGGGGCGGCCCTTGATGGGCCTGGGGGCGATGGCCTTCGCTTCGCGGCTGCAATGTGCCTATCGCTTCAACACTTACATCGGGATCGCGGTGGCCGGCAAGTTTGGCGGTGCTGCGGGGGTGGCTGCGATGGGGGCGCTGTGCGGTGCGATGGTGCCCTTTGCCAACATGGCGGCGGTGGGTTTTCTGGCTCACCACGGGCAGGGGCGGCTCTGGCAGGAGCTGGCCCGGAACCCCCTGATTGTCGCCACGCTGGCGGGCATGGCCTTCAGCTTCTCTGGCCTGCACTTGCCGGAGCCGGTGCTGCCCTTCCTGCAACGTCTGGCCGATGCGGCGGTGACCCTTGGCCTGCTCGCAGTGGGGGCCGCCTTGCGGGGCGGTCGGAGTGAGGGGGGGCGTCTGGGGGCGGTCTACCTGTGTGTGGTCAAGCTGCTGGCGCTACCGGCCATTGCCTGGTGGCTGGGCGGTCTGCTGGGCTTGACCGGAACGGCGTTTGCCACGGCGGTGTTGTTTGCAGCGCTGCCCACAGCGTCATCGGCCTACATTCTGGCCATGCGCATGGGGGGAGACGGGCCAGGGGTGGCCTGGTTGATTTCGGCCACCACGGTGGCGGCGGCGGTAAGCTTGACCGCCTGGCTGGCCTTGCTGACGGGCTGGGGCGCCTGAACCTGGCGCCCAGCTCCGGGGGCGGATTACTTGGCTTCCTTCGGCTTGCCCTTGGCCGGTGCTGCCGGGGTCGGGGCTGCTGCTGCGGCCGCAGCAGCGCTCTGTTCGGCGGCATTCTGCATCAGGTTCCACGGCCACATGCCGCTGGCAAAGGGGTTGGGTTGGGCGCTGTCGTCGCCGTCTTTGCGGCCCCCTTCGGCGGCCACCTTGCTCATGGCCTGCATGGCGGCGATGGTGGCACGCTGCATTTCAAGGCCTTGGGTGGCCATCTGCAGGGAGCTGAGGTTCATCTTGAGCCAGTTCTCGACGGCTTTCATGTCGGAGATGCGTTTGTCGAGTTCATCCACGTCGAGGGTCGGCGTGACCATGCCGGGCAGGCTGAAACCCATCTTGCTCCACATGCTGCGCATGAACTCCATCGGATCCTGTGCGTTGTTTTCGGTGCTCATCGCTCTCCCCTTTGTTTCAACTGGTTATTGACGCTTCGATAGTACCCGATGCACTTCCCGCCTGCATCAGGCTTGGGTTTTGCGTTGCAGCAGCGCGCGTAGCCGGGCGGGCCGGACGGGCTTGTGGAGCAGGGGAATGCCGGCGCGCTGGGCATCGCCCGTGGTGGTGGCCGAGGTGTCGCCACTCAGGATGATGGCCGGCACCTGTCTGCCGAAATGCTGGCGCAGGCCCCGGATGACGGCGAGCCCGTCCACGGTGCTGCCGACCCGGTAGTCGCAGACGATCATGTCGGGTGGGGTGTGCCCGGCGAGGGTGGAAAAGAGCGTGTCCGGAGTGTCGGTGGCGGTCACGGTGCAGCCCCAGGATTCCAGCAGGCCGGTGGTGCTGGCCAGCGCCAGTTCGTCGTCATCGACCAGCAGCACATGCAGCCCGTGCAGGGAGTGGGGTGGTGGTGGCGGAGCGCCCTCGGGGATCACGCTGGCCGTGGCGAGGGGCAGTTCGAGGGCGAAAAGGGCGCCGTGGCCGGGGGTGGAGCGTAGCGCCAGGCGGTGGGACAGCAGGTCGGTGAGGCGGCGCACGATGGCCAGGCCGAGGCCGAGGCCCTTGGCCCGGTTGCGCTCCGGGTTGTCGAGCTGGACGAACTCCTGAAATATCGCCTCTTGGGCGTCAGGAGAGATGCCCGGGCCGTTGTCCCGGACTTCAATGCGTACCTTTTGGCCGCGTTTGCGACAGGCCAGCATCACCGTTCCGCGAGGGGCGTAGCGCAGGGCATTGCTGATGAGGTTGTGGAGGATACGCTCAAGGAGCAGGGGGTCGCTCTCCACCCACAGGCTGGTGGGGCGCAGGCGCAGGCGCTGGCCGTGGAGCTCGGCTTCCCGGCGGTAGTCCACGTCGATGCGTTCGAACAGGGGCTGTAGCGGGAAGGGCTTGATCTGGCGGTCGAGCACGCCAGCGTCGAGGCGCGAGATGTCGAGCAGGCTGTCGAGGAGGTTCTCCATGGTCTCGGCCGATACGGCGATGCGTTCGACCAGCCTGCGGGTGTCGGGGGCGTGCTGCTTTTGACCCAACTCGGCGACGAACAGGCCGAGGGCATGCATGGGCTGGCGCAGATCGTGGCTGGCGGCGGCGAGGAAGCGTGTCTTGGCCTGGTTGCCGCGCTCGGCTTCTTCCTTTTTCTGCATCAGTTCCCGGGTTGCGGCGGCGATCTGCCGCTCCAGGTCTTCCCGGGAGGCGCTGAGCTTGTCGGCCATGTCGTTGACCCCCTCTGCGAGGGTGCGCAGGCTCTTGCCTCCTTCGACGGGCACCCGGCTACTCAGGTTGCCCTGGCCGAAGCTGGCCACCGTTGAGGCGATGCGCAGGATGGGGCCCGAAATGCCGCGGCTCATGCGCAGGGCGAGGGCCACGCTGGCAAACAATACCGCAGCCACCATCAGGATGGCGTTCCGCAGCAGGCGGGACTCTTCGGCACGCAGGGAGTCGCGGCTCATCTCGACGAGCACTTCGCCGTGGCGGACCTGAGCCTGTGCCGCACCGCTGCTGCCGGTCTCGAGGAAGGTGTCGTCAAGGGCAATGCCGGGCCCGGTGACCTGTTCGCGGAACAGCAGGGGGCGGCTGTGCTCCCGGGCACTCAGGCCTGCGCTGGTGGGGGTGCCGCGGGTGCTGTCGGCGAGCACTTCCTGAAGGGGGCTGAACACCGCCACGCGGACCACGTCCCGCTCCTGGAGGATGGAGTTTGCCTGTTTGCGCAGGCTCTCCAGGTTGCCGGAAAAAACCCCGTACTCGCTGGCGGCGGCCAACTGGCGGGCCAGGGCTTTGCCGCGCTGGGAATGGGCGTCTTCGAGATCGGAGAGCCGGGACGAAGTGAAGTAGGCGATCAGCACCAGTGCCATCACCGTGGTGGGCAAGGCTGCGATCAGGACGGCGCGGGGGCGGATATCCCAGTCGTTGGGGGTGATCATGGGGTGCCCTCGGCCCGTTCAAGGCGTTCGCGCAGGACGCCGGGTTCGTCGAGGACGATGCCCAGGGAGCGGGCCACGTAGGGGTTGGTACTGACGCGGAAATGGCGTGGTGCGGCCGGCGGCGGCAGGGTGCCGGAGGCGAGCCCCTGGCGTGCGGCTTCGCCGGCCTGCTGGCCGACCTGGGCCGGGGTGCTGTACAGGGCCAGCAGCGCACCGGCCTTGACGTAGGCGGGCGAGAAGCCGACCACGGGGGAGCGCTGGTGGTAGGCGGTGAGCAAAATGTTGGAGATGGTCCGGTTGTTGTAGACCGTGGAGTCGGGTGTGGCGAGCAGGATGCTGGGTTCGGCCAGGGCGCGCTGCAGGGTGGGGTAGAGCTCGCTCTCCTCGCTGAGCTGGGCCAGGGTGGGGCGCAGGCGCCGCTCCCGGGCCGCGCTTTGCAGGCGTTGCCCGAGCTCAAGGCTTTCACGTCCGACGAGCAGGGCTACCCGCGACCACTCGGGCAGGGCGATGCGCAGAAGTTCGATCTGCCGGGGCGGCGGCTGGTCGATGAAGACGGCTGATACCCGGCGGGCGTCCTCGGCGCGCAGGGGGAGGCGCTCGTAGGTGCTGCGCGGCAGCAGTGTGTGGAGGACGAGGCTGCGTGGAGCGAGGGCGGTGATGCTCTGGGCGGCCCGGGCGCCCAGGGTGATGATCAGGGCGCAGTTGCTGAGAGTGGTACTGTCGTCGCTGCGCAGGGGAGTGGGAAGGGTCTGCAGGCGGTGCCCGGCACTGCGCAGTTCTGCGCCCAGGGCCTCGGCCGCCTCGCTGAAGGCGCTCCCTTCTTCCGACATCACCAGGCATGCCTGCCCGGCGAGGGCCCAGCTGTTGCCCACGGCCAGCACGAGAAGGAGGAGGAGGCGCAGCACAAGACCCATCCGGATCAGAGTTCGAGCTGGAGGGTGGCAAAAACCTGGCGGCCCCACCAGGAGGCCCGGGGGGCGAAGGTCTCGTCGTCTCCGTCGATGTTGCGGGCAGTGAGGGCGACTTCGCCGCGAAGCAGTTCGGGGGGCAGGCGGTGGCGCAGTTGCAGGTCGAGCTGGCGGAACATGCGGATGCGATGCTCTGCATCAGCGTACCAGCTCATCCCGCCTACCCAGCGGCGGGCGATGCTGACCTGCCATTGGGGGTGGAACTCCCAGGCGCCGAAGAGCCCGGAACTGTGCCGCGGGGCGGAGTTGGCCACCCAGCCGCTGGGCTGTGCGCCGCTGGCGGCGGCAGGGTCGCCGGGGCCGTCCACCCGCAACTCGGTGTGATGCAGCGACAGCCAGGTGCCGGTGGCCGGACGCCAGGTGGCGAGCACCTCGAAGCCACGGATGTCCGCCTCGCCGCTGTTGGCGAAGTAGCGCGTGTTGTTGCGGGGGATCAGGCCGACGCTGGAGTTTTCGAGGCGCATCTCGATCAGGTCACGGGCGCGCTCAAGGAACAGGCGGGTGTCGATGCTGGCGTGGAGAGGGTGCAGCTCTGCCAGGTAGCCCACCTCGTAGGTGGTGATTCGCTCGGCCCGCAGGTCGGGAGAGGGCCGGAAGGTCTGGGAGACAGGGGTGCCCGCGGGGATCGTCATGAGGGGGGTGACGACCGGTGCGGAGGTGGAAAAAATCATGCTGGACTTCTGCTCGAAGGCAGTGGGGCTCCGGTATGAACGGTTGATGGCGAGACGCAGGGTCTGGTTTTCCGTCATATGATAATTGGCTGATGCCCGCGGTGCTAGCGAAGTTCCGGTCAGAGAGTTGTCTTCGGCCATGAAACCGGCATTGAACAGCCAGTCGGGCGCAGCGCGCCATTCCAGAGTCCCGAAGGCGCGATTGACGCCGTGGCGTACCCTTTCGTCCGAATTGAAGCGCAGCGGCGCGTCGAGCTTGTCTTCGCGCATGCCCGCCCCGAAGACCGCCCGCAGCGTGGGGGCGGGGCGGGTGATGCGCTGGATCTCCAGGTCGTCACGCACCGTCCGGAAGCCGTAATCGAAGTCGAAAGGGAGGCCGATGGTCACTGCCAGGCCGGATTGCCGGGGTGGGATGGGGACGCTCAGGGCAAAGCGGTCACGGCCGTTTTCTTCCTGGTGGTACCAGGTGACACTGAGTTCCTCGTCGGGGGCGGGGGCATGCCGCCAGCGTAGAAGGCCGAAGGTGTTGGCGATGCGGGCCGTGCGTTCCGGGTCGGTGGGGTTACCGTCTTTGCCTGTGCCCTGGTCGTTGTTGCTCCAGCCTGCCTGGAACTCAAGCACATGGTCGTGGTTGATGGCCCAGTCGGCTCGCAGGGTGGCTAGCTCGGACGTGCGCCAGTCATTGATGGCGGAGAGACCGCGGTCATGGTTGCGTGCCGCGGTGATGCGCAGGTCCACGTTGCCGAGGCGCTCACCCACGCTCACCTTTACGTCATTGATGCCACCGCTGCCGGCTCGGTAGCGCAGGCTGCCACCGCGAGTCTCGGACGGGGCTCGGGTGATGATGTTGGCAACGCCGAGAAACGCATTGCTGCCGTAGGCGGCCGAGTTGGTGCCGCGAAAGATCTCGATGCGCTCGATATCGTCGATATCCACGCCCAGCTGGTTCCATTCCACGCCGGCGATGAAGTAGGGCGAGTACACCGAGCGCCCGTCCACCTGCACGAGCATGCGCCTGGGTGCTTCGTCGGACAGGCCGTGATAGGTGACGAGGGGCTGGTTGCCAGTATGCAGGCCGACCTGGAAGCCCGGCACCAGCATGAACAGCTCGTGAATGTTGCGGGCTCCCGATGCACGGATCATGTGGCGGTCAACGACCATCAGCGATCCAGGGGCGTCGGCGCTGGCCTGCTGCAGCCGGGTGGCCGACAGCACTACCGGCAGGTCGGCCAGGTAGGCGGCTTCGTCGGGGCTGTTGTCCGGTGTCTGGAGCTGGGCCCGGGCCGGCAGGGCTGAGGGGAACAGCAGGGTCAGCGCGACCAGGGCGCGAAGGGTGATGGCGTGTGGCGTGGGGTGGGAAATGGGCATGATTTGCGCCGTGGCGGCCCGGGATGCTAATTTTCTCCGTTTTGCCCGGGGCTGGGTAGGCTAAACTGGGGGCTACCCAATTCAGGTAGATACCCGTGAGCAAGCGACACTGATGCAGACACGCATTCTTATTGTTGAAGACCACGTTCTGGTGCGTGAGGCCATGGCTCTGACCCTGGCCCAGGTGCGTGAAGACGTGGTGTGCGAGCAGGCCAGCAATGCCACCGACGCGCTGGCCCTACTTGAGGCCGACTCCGATTGCGACCTCGTGGTGGTGGACCTGATGCTGCCGGAGATCAACGGTTTTTCCTTGCTGGGGGTCGTGGCCAAGCGCTTTCCTGCCGTGCCGGCCCTGGTGGTGTCGGCGCTGGACGACAGGGAGTCGGTGCATCGGGCGATGAAAGCCGGTGCCTCGGGCTTCGTCTCCAAGGCCAGCCCCAGCAACACCCTCATCGAGGCTGTGCGCACCATCCTGTCTGGCGGCGTGTTCACGCCCGAAGCGGCCATCGGAAGTGACGGGAGCAACCGCAACCGGCGTGCCAGCCAGGCATTTGCCGAGCGCTTCCAGCTCACCGCGGCCCAGGGGCGGGTGCTTGAGCTGGTGGCCCAGGGGAAGTCCAACCGGGACATCGCCGAGTTCCTTGGCCTGTCGGAAGGCACCGTCAAGGTGCACGTGTCGGCCATCCTGCGTGCCCTCGGCGTGACCAGCCGGGCCCAGGCCCTGCTGATGATGACCCGGGCCGGCCTGCGGGTCTGAGGGGCGTCTACCACGGCTGTCATCGGCTGTTCATGCGCGTTTAACGCAAGCTGAATAGTCTGCCGGGCATTCAAACTCCCGGCGACTGCCATGTCCTTTCTGCGAAGCTCCCGTACCGTGCTGGCCCAGTCCCTGGCCCTCTCCGCCTGCGCCCTGACCCTCTCCGCCTGTGGTGGTGGTGGTGGCAGTGATGGTGGCGCCCGTGCCCTGGATCTGACCATCCTGCACATCAACGACCACCACTCTCATCTGGACGCAGAAACCACCACGCTGACCCTGAAGGATGCCACCGGCACCCCACGTTCGGTGACGGTGGATCTGGGCGGTTTCGCCCGGGTCACCGCGGCCATGGAGGCCCTGGCCACGCCGGGCCGCAACGTTCTCAAACTGCACGCCGGCGATGCCATTACCGGTGATCTGTACTTCACCCAGAGCGAAGGTCAGGCTGACGCGGTGCTGATGAACACCGTTTGCTTCGACGCCTTTGCCATCGGCAACCATGAGTTCGACAGCGCCGACGCCGGCCTGGTGAAGTTCATCGACTACCTCCACGCTGGCGCCTGCCAGACGCCGGTGCTGTCGGCCAACATTGAGCCGGCGGCAGGGACTGCCCTGGCGGGCCGAATGGGGGCGTACAAGATCATCGAGAAAGGCGGCGAGAAGATCGGCGTGGTCGGCCTCACGGTGAAGGACAAAACCCAGTTTGCCTCGCGTCCGGACGCCAGCACCCGTTTTCTGGATGAAGCCACTGCGGCCCAGACAGTCATCAACGAGCTCAAGTTGCGCGGTGTGAACAAGATCGTGCTGCTGTCCCACCTGGGCTATGCCGCCGACAAGGCCATTGCCCCCAAACTGTCCGGTGTCGACGTGATCATCGGTGGCGACTCCCACACCCTGCTCGGGCCCGATAGCATGGCCGGCTACGGGCTGACCCCGTCGGGAGCTTACCCCACTCAGGTCGTCGACAAGGACGGCAGCAAGGTCTGCATCGCCCAGGCCTGGCAGTATTCCTACGCCGTCGGCGCCCTCGACGTGAAGTTCGACGCCAGCGGCAAGGTCACCGCCTGTTCGGGCAAGCCCCAGGTGCTGGTGGGCGACAGTTACAAGGTGGGCACCGCAGCCGCCTCGGCGGCTGATGCCGCGGCCTATCGCAGCCAGCTCGATGCCTCCGGCGTGTTCCTGACCACCACGCCCGCGGCGGCGGCCACCGCAGCCCTGGCGCCCTTCAAGGCGGCCAAGGATGCCCTCGGCCTGCAGGTGGCCGGAACCACTACCGACAACCTGTGCCTGCGCCGGGTGCCCGGTAGCAAGCGTGACACCAGCCGTTCGTCCCTCGGCGACGTGTGCAACCTGGACTCCACCGTGGTGGCCCACGGCGGCGACATCCAGCAGCTGGTGGCCGAGGCCTTCCTGGAGCAGGGCCAGCGCTTCGGTGGTGCCGACATCAGCCTGCAGAACGCTGGCGGCGTGCGCGTGGATATACCGGCGGGGAACATCACTGTCGGCAAGGTGTACACCCTGCTGCCCTTCAAGAACACCCTGTACCGCCTGGTCATGACTGGCGCCCAGGTCAAATCGGCCCTGGAGGACGGGGTGGATTCGGTGCTCAACGGCACCGGCTCCGGCGCCTACCCCTACACCGGCGGCCTGCGTTTCGCGGTGGACATGAACCAGGCCAAGGGCAGCCGTGTCAGCCGGCTGGAGCTGCGTGACAGCACGGGTGCCTGGAAGCCCCTCGACCTGGCCGCCAGCTACAAGGTGATCACCAACAACTTCACCGCCGACGGGGGTGACAAGTACGACACCCTGAAGACCATCCCTGCCGCTCAGCGCGAGGACACCTTCCTGGACTACGCCGACTCCTTCCTGCAGTACGTGCGCAGCAAGTCGCCTCTGGCCAAGCCGGCGGCTGCCGATCGCAGCACCCAGCAGTACAGCGAAACCCCCTAAGCGCTCTCCCCAGGGATAGGTGCTTGCTTCATGCCCCGCTCCGGCGGGGCTTTTTGCATGCGGCCGGGTTAGCATGGCCGGAATGGAAACCCACGAGCGCGTCCCATGATCGATGTTGCCCACGAAATTCTTGCCTTCAACGCCGGCCGTGATCCGGAGCGCCTGCGCCTCAAGTACCGCAACATGCGGGCCAGCCCCTTTGTCTTCCTGCGCGGCACCTGCCATCTGTTCTATCGGCGGCTCCCCGCCGATGCCCTGTTCGACGCAGCGCCGCCGGTATGGTCCTGCGGTGACCTGCATCTGCAGAATTTTGGCAGCTACAAGGGCGACAACCGGCTGGTCTATTTTGATCTGAACGACTTCGACGAAGGCCTGCTGGCGCCGGCCAGCCTGGACCTGGTGCGTTTCCTGTGCAGCGTGTTGGTGGCAGCACCGGACCTGGGCGTGGGCAAGAAGGGGGCCCGTGCCTTGGGGGCGGCCTTTCTGGATGCTTACCTGGCAACCCTTGCCTCCGGCCGCGCCAACTGGGTGGAGCGGGACACCGCGGAAGGCCTGGTCCACAACCTGTTGGCCGGGCTGCATGGCCGCCAGCGGCCGGCCTTTCTCGACGGGCGCACCACGCTCAAGGGCAAGCATCGGCGCCTGCGCCTGGACAACGGCAAGGCTCTGCCCGTCACCGAGTCCAGGCGGGAACGGGTCTGTGCCCTGATCGCCGGGCTCGCCCGCCAGCACGCCGATCCGGATTTCTTCGAGGTGCTCGATGTGGCCCGGCGGATTGCCGGCAATGGCAGCCTGGGGGTGGATCGCTACGTGATCCTCGTCCGCGGCAAGGGCTCACCGGACGGCAACGAACTGCTCGATCTCAAGGAGGCCCTGCCCTCGGCGGTGTTGCCGCGAGTGGTAACGGCGCAGCCTGCCTGGCGCGCCGAGGCCGAGCGGGTGGTGGCCATTCAGCGTCGTATGCAGGCCGTGCCGATGGCCTTTCTCGAGCCCGTGCGCTTTCGCAAGCGCTCCTACATGCTGCGGGCCCTGCAGCCCAGCGAAGACAGGGTGAGCCTTGATGTGGCGCGTTCCGGCGAGGGGGCCGTCGCCAAAGTGCTGGCCAGCATGGGGGCCATCGTCGCTTCGGCCCAGTTGCGCAGCAGCGGGCGCGATGGTTCGGCCATTGCCGATACCCTGATCGGCTATGCCGGGGAGTGCCAGCGCAAGGCCTTGCTGGATGCTGCGCAGGAATGCGCCGCCCAGCTCCGGCAGGATTGGGAGGCCTACGTGGAAGCCTACGACGACGGCGCCTTCAAACTCTGATCAGCGCATTCGCGTCACGTCGCGCATGGGCGGGGCGCCGAACAGGCGCCGGTATTCCCGGCTGAACTGGGACGGGCTCTCATAGCCCACCCGGCGCGCTACCGTGGCGGCATCCACGGCTTCGGTCAGCATGATCTTGCGCGCCTCCTGCAGGCGTAGCTGTTTCTGGTACTGCAGCGGGCTCATGGCGGTCAGCGCCTTGAAGTGATGGTGCAGGGACGACTTGCTCATGTTGGCGGCCTCGGCCAACGCGTCGATGGAAAGCGGCTGGTCGAAATTGCCCTTGATCCAGTCGATGGCCCGGGCGGTACGTTGCCCCTGGCCATCGGCCGCGGCGATGCTGCGCAGGCGGGCGCCCTGCATGCCGGTGAGCAGTCGGTAAAGCAGCTCCTGCTCGTACAGGGGGGCCAGCACCGGGATGTCCTGGGGTGTGTCGAGCAGCCCGACCAGGCGCAGCACCGCGTCCATCACCGCTGTGCTCATCGGGCTCACCCCCAGGCCGAGGGGGCCGCTGGCCGGCGGCAGCACGGCCGCCGGCATGCTGCTGGCCAGCTCGGCGATGCGGCGTGGGTCCATGTCGAAGGCCACGCACAGGTAGGGGCGCTCCGGCGAGGCCTCGGTGATCTGCCCCATCACCGGCAGATCCACCGAGGTGATCAGATAATGCCGGCTGTCGTAGTGGAAGGTCTCGTCGGCCAGGCTCAAGCGCTTGCAGCCCTGGGCGGCCACTGCCAGGATCGAGCGATAGATGGCGCAGATCGGTGTGCTCGTGCTGGACGCCCGAAACAGGCTGAGACCCGGGATAGGAGTCGGGTTGGGCCCGTCGCTGGTGCAATATCGTTCAATGAGATCGGCCAGCGCCAGGCTCGCCGCCTCAAGCCTGAAGGATGAACTGCGGGCGGAAAGTCCTGATTCGGTCATGGTTTCTTCCTGTTGCGGGCTTGTCCGGAATTATCGCCTTCCGGGGCGGCGATGGCAGGGCTGAGACACGACTCCGGACAATCAGGCAAGAATCTCACAGGATTCTGCAATGCCGCAAGGCGTGCCGTGGGCTACATTTCCGCAAGTAGAGGCCACCGCTTTCATGCTGGCCGATCAGACAACACTGTGTCCCCCAAGGGAGATTGACCATGATCCAGCTCACTGTAAACGGCAAGGCCCACAAGGCGGATGTCGACGCCGACACCCCCCTGTTGTGGGCCCTGCGCGACACCCTCCTGCTCACCGGTACCAAGTACGGCTGTGGGGCCGGCCTGTGCGGCGCCTGTACCGTGCATGTGAATGGCCAGCCCACCCGCTCCTGCATCACCCCGGTGTCCGATGTGGCGGGCAAGAAGATCACCACCATCGAGGCCGTCGATACCACTCGCGTCGGCAAGGCCGTGCAGGACGCCTGGCGCAAGCTCGACGTGGTGCAATGCGGCTACTGCCAGTCGGGTCAGATCATGTCTGCCGTGAATCTGCTCAGCACCAAGAAGAAACCCACCGACGCCGACATCGACGCCGCCATGACCGGCAACCTGTGCCGCTGTGCCACCTACGTGCGCATCCGGGCGGCCATCCACGAAGCCGCCAAGGCGCTGGCGTAAGGAGCCGACGATCATGAACAACCCCATCCAGAACCTCTCCCGCCGTGGCTTCCTGCAAGGTGCCGCCGGCCTGACCCTGGGCCTGTCCCTGCCGGCCTTCGCCGCCAAGGCCGGTGCTGCTTCCGCCCAGGCCGCCGCCACCTCTTTCGAGCCCACGCCCTTCCTGCGCATCGGCGCCGACAACAGCGTGACGGTGCTCTCCAAGCACCTGGAAATGGGCCAGGGCACCTACACCGGCCTGGCCACCATCGTCGCCGAAGAGCTCGACGCCGCCTGGGTGCAGGTGAAGGTCGAGGGCGCCCCGGCCGACGCCAAGCGTTTCAACAACCTGGCCTTTGGCCCCATGCAGGGCACCGGCGGCAGCACCGCCATGGCCAACTCCTGGGAACAGCTGCGCCAGACCGGCGCCACTGCCCGGGCCATGCTGGTGTCGGCTGCAGCCAAGCGCTGGAACGTGCCCGCCGCCGAGATCACTGTCCGTGATGGCGTGCTCAGCCACGCCGCCAGCAAGCGCAAGGCCACCTTCGGCGAGCTGGCCGAAGCCGCCGCGGCCGAAGCCGTGCCCGCCAAGGTCAGCCTCAAGGACCCGAAGGACTTCCGCCTCATCGGCAAGCACGCCCCGCGCAAGGACAGCTTCGCCAAGACCAACGGCAGCGCCAAGTTTACCCAGGACGTGCACCTGCCCGGCATGCTGGTTGCAGTAGTGGCTCACTCGCCGCGATTCGGCGGCAAGCTCAAGTCCTTCGACGCACGCAAGGCCAAGGCCATCAAGGGCGTGGTGGATGTGGTGGCCGTTCCCACCGGCGTTGCGGTGCTGGCCACCGACACCTGGACGGCCAAGAAGGGCCGCGATGCCCTGAGCGTGGAATGGGACGACAGCACCGCCTTCAAGCTTGGCACTGCCGAGATGCAGGCCCTCTATCATGCCCTGGCCCAGAACCCCGGCCTGGTCGCCCGCAAGGAGGGCGATGCTCCCGCCGCACTGGCTGCCGCCGGCACCCGCACCATCAAGGCCAGCTATGACTTCCCCTATCTGGCCCACGCTGCCATGGAGCCGATGAACTGCGTCGTCCAGCGCACGGCGGATGGTCTGGAGGTGTGGAATGGAGAACAGTTCCAGACCGTCGACCAGGGCGCCCTGGCCGCGATGTTCGGCCTTCCCCCCGAGAAAGTCGTCATCCACATGCTGTATGCCGGCGGCAGCTTTGGTCGGCGCGCCAGCACCCAGGTGGACTACATTCGCGAGGCGGCTTCCATTGTCAAGGTCAGCGGCACCACGGCACCGGTCAAGCTGGTGTGGATGCGTGAGGACGATACCAAGGCCGGTTACTATCGGCCCATGTTCCACCACGCCCTTGAGGCTAGCCTCGATGCCGCGGGCAACATCCAGGCCTGGCGTCACCGCCTGGTGGGGCAGTCCATTGCCAAGGGCTCGCCCTTCGAGGCCTTCATGATCAAGGATGGCGTGGACGGTCTGTCGGTGGAGGGGGCCTCCAACCTGCCCTATGCCATCCCCAACCTGCAGGTCGAGCTGACCACCCCGGCCGACATCCCGGTGCCGGTGCTGTGGTGGCGCTCGGTGGGCTCGACCCACACTGCCTATTCCACCGAGACCTTCCTCGACCGCCTGGCCGCCGCAGGGAAGCAGGACCCGGTGGCCCTGCGCCTCAAGCTCCTCGAAAAGCACCCGCGCCATTCGGCCGTGCTGCGTCTGGCCGCCGACAAGGCCGGCTGGGGCACGCCCCTGGCCAAGGGCAAGCTCGGCGAGCGCCGCGGCCGCGGGGTGGCGGTGCATGAATCCTTCCACTCCTTCGTGGCCCAGGTGGCCGAGGTGACGGTGGCGGCGGACGGCAGCATCAAGGTAGACCGCATCGTCGCCGCCGTGGATTGCGGCATGGCCATCAACCCGGACAACGTGCGGGCCCAGGTGGAAGGTTCGGTGGGCTTTGCCCTGTCGGCGGCCCTGCATGGCGAGATCACCCTCAAGGACGGTGTGGTGGAGCAGGGCAATTTTGGCGAGTACGCCCCGATCCGCATCAACGAGATGCCGAAGGTGGAAGTGCACATCGTCGCCTCCGCCGAAAAGCCGACCGGCATCGGTGAGCCCGGCGTGCCCCCCACGGCACCGGCGGTGGCCAACGCCATTGCCGCGGCCACCGGCAAGTGGGTCACCCGCATGCCTTTCCTCACCGATGCGCTGAAGGCCTGAGATGCTTCAGCCCCCACGCTCACTGTGTTCGCTGCCCCCCGAGGGGGCGCAGGCCTTCCTTGGGACGGCCCGGCGGGAGGCCTGATGGATAGCCAGGATCTGCAAGTACTGGCGGCGGTGCGCCGCTGGCGGGCCGAGGGGCACCGGGTGGCGCTGGTCACCGTGGCCCGCACCTGGGGCTCGGCGCCCCGTCCGGCGGGGGCCTGGATGGCCCTGCGTGATGATGGTCGGGTGCAGGGCTCGGTGTCGGGCGGCTGCATCGAGGACGACATGATCGCTCGCATGCTGGATGGTCGCATCGGCGGCAGACAGCCCTTTGTGCTCACCTATGGAGTCACCCGGGACGAGGCCAACCGTTTTGGCCTGCCCTGTGGCGGCACCCTGGAGCTGGTGGTCGAACCGGCCCCGGACCACGCCCTGCTGGCCGATCTGGCCGCGCGCCTGGAAGGGGGCCAGCTGGTGCGCCGGGAGGTCGATCTGGCCGATGGCCAGGTGCGCATTTTCGATGCTTGTCGGGGTGAGGCCATGCATTGGGACGGCCAGCGCCTGGCCACCCTGCATGGCCCCCATTGGCGCCTGCTCATCATCGGTGCCGGGCAGATCTCCCGCTATCTGGCGTCCATGGCCCAGGCCCTGGATTACGCGGTGACGGTGTGCGACCCGCGGGAGGAATATTCCGTTGAATGGGACGTGCCCGGCGCCACCCTGGTGGCCGGTATGCCCGACGACGTGGTGATTGCCATGGCGCCCGACCCCCACAGTGCCATCGTGGCCCTGACCCACGACCCCAAGCTCGACGACATGGCCCTGCTGGAGGCCCTCAAGTCGCCGGCCTTCTATGTGGGGGCCCTCGGCTCACGGGTCAATAACACCACCCGCAAGGCGCGCCTGCTCGAATACTTCGACCTCTCCGAGGATGAGGTCGGGCGCCTGCATGGCCCGGTGGGGCTGCACATTGGCAGCCGTACTCCGCCGGAGATCGCCATCTCCATCCTGGCCGAGATGACCGCCGTGAAGAACGGTGTGAGCGTCGCCCGCACGGAGCCGGCCTGCCCGGCCAGCGCCGGCTGCGGCGTGCGCTGAGGCATGGGGCCGATCATCGGCCTGCTGCTGGCGGCCGGGCAGGGGCGGCGTTTCGGCAGTGACAAGCTGCTGCACCCGCTCGCAGACGGCACACCCATGGCCTTGGCGGCAGCCCGTCGTCTGAAGGCCGCCTGCCCGAGCTGCATTGCCGTGCTGCGCCCGGAGCAGACCGTGCTGGCCAACTTGCTGGCCGCGGAAGGGCTGGGTACGGTGCTGTGCGCCGATGCCCGTGATGGCATGGGCCACAGCCTGGCGGCCGGGGTGGCCGCCAGCCCCGCCGCTGGCGGCTGGCTGGTGGCCCTGGGCGACATGCCCTTCATCGAACCTCACACCCTGCGCCAGGTGGCCGGCGCGCTGGAGGCCGGCGCCACCCTGGCGGCGCCCTGGTTCAAGGGGCAGCGCGGCCATCCGGTGGGTTTTGCTGCGTGCTGGCGTGAGGGCCTGCTGGCTCTGGCCGGCGACGCCGGCGCCCGGGACATCCTCGGTGGGCATCCCGAGGCCCTGCGGAGGATCGACACCACCGACCCCGGTGTGCTGCGCGACGTGGATACGCCGCAGGATCTCGCTCCGGGCTGAGCCCGGGCGTTCAGCCCGGAGTCGACAGCCAGCGGGCCAGGGCGGCGAACAGCAGGTCAGGCTCGACCGGCTTGGCGACAAAATCATTCATGCCGGACTGCAGGCAGCGCTGTCGGTCTTCGTCGAAGGCATTGGCCGTCATGGCGATGATCGGTGTGGTCTGGTGGTGGGGCAGGGTGCGGATCAGCGCGGTGGCCTCTAGGCCGCCCATCTCCGGCATCTGCATGTCCATCAGGATCAGGGCGTAGTGGGTGCCGGCGGCGCGCTCCACGGCCAGCCGGCCGTTGGCGGCCACGTCCACCTGCAGGCCGGATTCGCTCAACAGCTCCAGCGCCACTTCCTGGTTCACCAGATCGTCCTCGACCAACAGCACCCGGGCACCGGCGTGCAGGCGCCGGATACTCTCCTCGGCGGTGGCGCAGATGAGGTCCGGGCCCGGGGCCGGCTGTTCGCCGAGACCCAGGCGAGCGGTGAACCAGAAGGTGCTGCCCACGCCGGGCGTGCTGTCCATCCCGGCGTCACCCCCCATCAGGCGGGCCAGGGGCCGCGGCGCACGTGTTCGCGCAGGGCTTCGTAGCTCGCATCGGCGACGATCAGGCTTTGCAGCGGGCGGTCGATGTCGATGAGTTCGTGAATGGCAACGCGGCCCTTGTAGCCGCTGTCGTAGCAGTTGCGGCAGCCGCGCCCGCGGGCCAGCATCACCTGGCCGCGGCGCTGCCATTCAAAGCGCTCCACCAGCTCGGGGGGGGCGATGTAGGTGCTGCGGCACTCGGGGCAGATGCGCCGCACCAGGCGCTGAGCCATCACGCCGATCAGGGCCGAGGACAGCAGGTAGGGTTCGACGCCCATGTCCACCAGCCGCGCCACCGCGCCGATGGCGTCGTTGGTATGCAGGGTGGACAGCACCAGGTGGCCGGTGAGGGCGGCCTGTACGGCGATCTCGGCGGTCTGACGGTCGCGGATCTCGCCCACCATGATGATGTCCGGGTCCTGGCGCAGGACGTGGCGCAGGATCCGCGGAAAGGTCAGCCCGACGGCCTCGTTCACCTGGTTCTGATTGATGATGTCGAGCTGGTACTCCACCGGATCTTCGATGGTGACGATGTTCTTCTCGATGCTGCGCAGGTGGTCGATGGCGCCGTAGAGGGTGGTGGTCTTGCCGCTGCCGGTGGGGCCGGTGACCAGCAGCAGGCCATGGCTGCGCCCGAGCAGGCGGCGGAAGCGGCCGAGGTTGCCTTCGGCCAGGCCGAGGCGGTGCAGGTCGAGCACGGTGCTGCCCTTGTCCAGCACCCGCAGCACCACCTTTTCGCCATAGATGCCGGGCAGGGACGAGAAGCGCAGGTCTACGGTGCGGCCCTGGGTGGACACCTGGATGCGGCCGTCCTGGGGCAGGCGGCGTTCGGCGATGTCCAGATTGGCCATCACCTTGAGGCGTGAGATCAGGGCCGGAAAGAGATCGGGCCGCGGGTTCATGACCTCGTAGAGAACCCCGTCGATTCGGAAGCGCACCCGCGCCTTGGCCCGGAACAGCTCCAGGTGGATGTCGCTGGCGTTGTCGTGGATGGCGCGCTGGATGATGGAGTTGACCAGGTTGATCACCGGGCTGCCGGCGGCCAGCTCGTCGATGGTGTTGGCGTCGCCGGCGTGGCCGCCGTTCTCCACCAGCTCCAGGTCCATGGCCTTGCCGTCGATCAGGTCGGGGTCGTAGGCCGAGCCCGAGTAGGCCTCGAAGAGACTCTTCTGGATGGCGTCGGCCGCGGCCAGCACCCAGCGCAAGCGGCAGCCGCTGGCCCGCTCGATCTCGTCGGCCACCGGCATCGACTGGGGGTCGGTGGTGGCCAGGGTGAGCTCGTTGCCGACCCGGAACATGGGCAGCACGCCCAGGCGGCGCGCCATGTCCTGGGGCAGGGCTTCGGCGATGCTGGGGTCGAAGAGGCCCGGGCGCATGGCCAGGTAGGGGACGCCCAGTTGCAGGGACAGGGCCTGCAGCAGTTCGTGTTCGGGGACCCAGCCCTTTTCGATGAGGATGCGCCCGATGCGCAGGCCGAGCTGGCGCTGCAGGCGGGCAGCTTCGGCCAGTTGCTCGGTGGTGGCCAGGCCGCGTTCGATCAGGATGTCACCGAGGCGCGGGTTGCCGCTGGTGACTGGCGGAGTGCTTGCGGCGTCGCTGGTGCCGCTGTCGAAGACTTCGAGCCGCTGGTTCAGGCCGGTGGCCAGCAGGATGTCGGCGATCAGCGGGTTGGGCGCGTTCAGGCGCAGCCAGCCGCCCAGCCCGGCCACACGGGCGCTGCAGGCGAGGAGCTGAGCGAGGGCCTGGCTGGACAGCAGGGTGACCTTGCCCAGGTCGAGCACCACCCGCAGTTCGTGGCTGGTGATGCAGGCCTCGATGGCCGTGCCGAGGTTGCCCACGGCCCCGCCGTCGTGCAGTGCGCCTTCGGGCGCGAGGTAGGTGAGGGTGCCCGCGCGGGTGCGGACGATGTCCTTACTGATCGTCCCACTCCCGTCGCACGCCCAGGCGCATCAGCAGCGCCGGATCGTCGTCGCAGATGCGCAGGAAGACGTCGAGGAGCTCCGGGTCGAGTTGGGTGCCACTGACCCGCGTCATCTCCTTGACCGCCGCTTCGTGGGTGCTGCCGGCCCGGTAGGCGCGGGAGCTGGTGATGCTGTCGTAGGTGTCAGCAACGGCGATGACGCGCGCCAACAGGGGGATGTTGGTGCCCCGCAGGCCATGGGGGTAGCCGGTGCCGTCGAACTTTTCCTGGTGGTGCCGGGCGCCGTCGATGGCGCCCTTGAGGCGGTCCACGTGGCGCAGGATCTCGTAGGAGCGCTCGGGGTGTACCTTGATGAAAGTGTATTCGTCGGCGGTCAGGCGGCCAGGCTTGCACAGCACCGCGTCGGGAATGCCGATCTTGCCGACGTCGTGGAGCAGGGAGCCCCAGTGCAGGTTCTCCATCTCTTCGCTGCGCAGGCGGAGGCCCTGGCCGAGGCGCATGGACAGCAGGTGCACCCGCTCGGAGTGGCCGCGGGTGTACGGGTCCTTGGCCTCCACGGCTTCGATGAGGGCTGCCGCCATCTGCTCCGTGAAGCGCCGCATCTCGGCGAACATGCCCTGCATGTGCATCACGTTGGCGATCTGGTGGGCCATCACCTCGCCCAGGCGCCGGTCGCTGTTGGAGAAGTCGGTCTTGTCGTCGTGGTTGAGCAGCACCAGCATGGCCGGCATGTCGAGGCCCTGGAACACCGGGCAGGCCAGCACCTTGTAGGGCATGTCGGTGAAGATGTAGGCGCGCCGTGGGTCTGGCCGGTCGTTGATGACGATGGTGGTGCGGCTGGAGGCAACGAAGCGGAACAGGTCGCCGCGCATTTCCACCAGAACCAGGTCCAGGTTGTGGATGGGCTTGCTGAGGTTGGTGGCGGCGATGGTGACGTTGTCCGCCGGGCGGACGAAACAGGCCACATCGGCGTTGAGCTGCTCGGCGCAGCTCTGCAGCAGATCCTGCAGCACCTCGGTGCCCAAGTCCTGGTTGGCCAGGTGCCGGTCGATCTCGTAGACCAGGTGCAGTTCTTCGTAGCGCTCGGCCAGCTCGCCGGCCAGCTGGTCCATCTCGGCGTTGAGGTGGGTGGCGTCGTCGAGGGCGGCGGCCACGTCGTCCATGGCGTCGGAGAGGGCGTCGAGTTCGATGTCGGTGGGGGCTTCGCCGGCCTTCGCCATGGCCAGCAGCCAGCCGTCGCCGCCAGCCTCGGGCAGGGCTACGCTGCGGGTGAACAGGTCACCGGCCGGGGTCGGCTGGCGCTGCATGCCGGGGGGGCGGGCCGGGGGAGCCGCGGACAGGCTGGCGAGGGCCTCGGCGAGGCGGCCGTCGCTGCTGCCGGGCCACACCAGGCCGGCCTCGGGGCTGCCGATGCCCACCGTGAAGCGCTCTCCGGCGCTGTGCTGGAGCCAGCGCCCGTAGCGGGCCACGCCGGCGGTTCGGGCGTCAGACATGCTTCTTCTCCGGGCTGAGCATCTGGGCGAGAAGGGCGGCGATGCGGCGTGGGCTGACCGGTTTTTCGAGGAACTCGATGCCCCCCAGGGCCTGGGCCCAGGCGCGTTGGTCACGGGCGGTCATCGAGGTCATCACCAGGATCGGAAAGGGGCGGGTGGGGTAGCGGGCATGGAGTTCGTGGCACAGGGCCTCGCCGCCCATGCCGGGCATCTGGATGTCGGTGATCATTACGTCGGGGGGATTGGCGGCGATGGCCCGCAGGGCTTCGGCGCCGTCCTGGGCGGCTTCGATGCTCCAGCCTTCCCGGGCCAGGCTGACGCGCAGCACCCGGGCTACGTGGGGTTCGTCGTCAACGACGAGCAGACGTTTCATGCGGCTCTCAGCAGAACATGGGGTTTGCGGAAACTCAGGCTGACCCGGGTTCCCTGGTTGGGTTGGCTGACCACGTTGATTTGGCCCTGGTGCATCTCGACGATCTGGCGTGCCAGGTACAAGCCCAGGCCATGGCCGCCGCGGGACACGGCCTCCTGATCGGCGGAGCGGTAGAACTTGTCGAAGATCCGTTCCAGATCAGCGGCGGGGATGCCGATGCCGCTGTCCTGGACGGCGATCACGATACGCTCGTCGCTCTCTTCGGCGGACAGGATGATCTCGCCGCCGGCCTTGTTGTATTTGGCCGCGTTGGTAAGCAGGTTGTTGAGGGCGATGCGCAGCAGGTCCTTGTCCAGCTCCACCGGCGGCAGCTCGGCGGGCACATCGACGCGCAGCTGCAGGCCTTGGGCGCAGCCGCTGTTGGCGAGGTGGGCCATGCAGTCATTGAGCAGGTCGCCGAGGCGCGCCCACTGGCGGTCGATGACGATGCTGCCGGCTTCGATGCGGGAAATGTTGAGCAGGTTGTTGATCAGGGTGGCGGCCCGCTCGGCTTCGTCGCAGAGGGTATTGATCGCGTCGACCCGGGTCTCCTCGGCCAGCTCGGGCTCGTCCCGCAGCAGCTCGCCGTAGAGGCTGATGTTGGCCAGCGGTGTCTTCAGTTCGTGGGCGACGTGGGCGATGAACTCGTCGCGGGCGCGGGCGGCGAGGAGCTGGTCGGTGGTCTCCCGCAGGACCAGCAGGGTACCCAGGCGGCGGGTGGCATCGCGGGGGGCGAACAAGGGCAGGGCCCACACGCTGACGCGCCGGTTGTCGTCGCCGCCCGGCGGGTAGCTGGCGGTGTGGTGGGCCGGGCTGTGGCCGCTGACCAGAGGGGCGAGCACGCCCAGAATGTCCGGGGCGAGGGCCCAGCCGGCCGGTTCTTTCTGCAGCAGGCTGGCGGGTTCGACGCCGAGCAGGGGGCCGACCTTGGCATTGGCGAACACCGCGACACCGCTTTCGTCGAGAACGAGCACCCCCTCGGGCAGGGTTTCCAGGGCGCTTTCGACTTTCTCTTTCTTGTAACCCAGGAGCTTGACCGAGGTTTCGGAGTCGCTGCGGGTGGCTTCGAGTTCGCGAATGCGTTGTTCGGTGGCGTCCAGAAAGCGGGCAAATCGGCTCACCACGTCTCGGGCCGCGGTGTCGGTGCCGGTGTGGCTGGCCAGGTTCTCCATTCGGCTGCTGAGGGCTTGCAGCGGGCGAAGCTGGCTGCGCAGCAGCAGGAAGAAGACGGGGACCAGCAGCAGCACCGGCAGGGCGAGGCCGGCCAGGAAGGGTAGCTGGGTGTTGCTGAAAGCCATGCTAGGGCTGCGGAAGGCGATGCGGACAAAACCTTCGAGGTGCCCGTCGCGCAGCAGCGGGCCGTGAAACTCGGTGAGCTCAAGGCCGGCCACGCCGCTGTCGACGGGGCCGTGGCCGAACCAGTCGGCCGGCCGGTCGGCGGCCAGGGGCGTGATGACCGGGACGAGGCCGGGGGCGGTGACTTCGGCAAGGATGCTGCCGTGGGCATCGGTGACCACCCCGTAGGCCAGGTTGGCACTGCCATGGGCGCGCAGCACGGCGGCGAGGGGGTTGGGGCGACCGGGGGAGGGGCTCAGGCCGTCCATGGGGATGGCGGTCAGGGCCTTGACCAGCCGGGTGCCCTGTTCCTGCTGTTCGCGGCTTTGCTCACCGGTCTGATGGCGGACGGACAGATAGGCAATCAGCAAAGCCGCAACGATGCAGGCGCAGAGAACGAACAGGCCTGCACGGTCAGTGGAGCTGGAGTGGGGAGGGGGCACAGGGAGGCATCCGGAATAATTCCTGATTTGAATATCGGATGCGGGGCGTCATTCTTTAGGGTTGCGGGTGCCTTTCTCCTGCGATGCGTTGTCGGCTATTTGGCGGATGGACGACCAGTTGATGCCCAGGGGCTGCACCGTGGTCGGGGCCTGCCGGGCCAGCGCGGACTCGATCCAGGCGATCCGCTCGGCGTTGGCCGGGTGAGTCGAAAAGAGGGCGGGGAGCGTGCCCTGGCCGCCCTCAAGGCTGGACAGGGTGCGAAAGAAGTCGAGCAGCCCGTGGGGCGCGATGCGGGCCTCCGCCAGGCGTTCCAGGGCGCGGCGGTCGGCCTCCCGCTCGGCGTCCCGGGAAAACTTGAGTTCGCCCATCTGGGCGGCCCCGCCGCCGAGGGCGCCAAAGTCGCCGAAGAGGGCTGCGACGATGACGCGCAGGCCAGCGCTGCGCACGATCTGGCGCAGGCTGTGGCGCAGCTCCACGTGGGCGATTTCGTGGGCCAGCACGCCGGCTACCTCCTCGGCAGAGGCTGCCCGTGCCATCAAGCCGCTGTTTACCACCACCACGCCGCCAGGGGCGGCAAAGGCGTTGATCTCCGGGCGCTCGGCCAGATGGAACTGAAGTGCTTCGTCTGGTCTTGCCAGGCGTCTGCCGATGGTCTGCAGGGCCTCGTGGGCCGGACCGGCTTCGATCAGCGGGCCCTCCAGGCGGGTGCGCGCCAGCACCGCCTCGCCGATGTGACGCTCGACCTCGGGGGGGATGTGGCTGACCACCCGGTCGGTGAGAGGGTCGAGGGACAGCAGCAGCGCGGCGACGAACAGCAGAGGCAGGAGCACCAGCAGGCCCACGCCGAGGCCGAATCGGTGCCGGCTGCCCCTGCGCTGGCGATCGCCCCCGGTGAAGTGCCCGGGCATGACCGCCCGCAAGGGGGCTGCCACCGCGTCGTCGACGATCAACAGGTGAGGGGCGTCGTGGCCGTCGCCGGCCCAGTTCAGGGCCCACTGGCTGTGGTTGAAGCCCCGGGCCTCGACGCGCAGCCGGGCTGCTGACACCGTGAGGGCCGGAAGGTCGTCCACGGTGACGTGCAGGGCGCCATCCTGCCAGCTTAGCCGCGCCGCGTGGCCATGGGCGTCGCCGCCGGCCGGATAGTAACGGGCCGGGATGGGAGGCGAGGTGGCGGTGCTGGCCGGGGCGGCGCTCACTCGTCGTCGCCGAGGAGGGAGCCCAGGCCGATGCCACCCAGCACTGAACCGCTCTCCTTGCCGCCACCACCGGCCGCCCGGGAGGCCATCACGATGCGGTCGGCCATGCGCGACAGGGGGAGGGACTGCAGCCACACCTTGCCCGGGCCGCTGAGGGTGGCGAAGAACAGGCCTTCACCGCCGAACAGGGCAGTCTTGATCTTGCCGGCGTACTGGATGTCGAAGTCGACGCTGGGCTGGAAGGCAACCACGCAGCCGGTGTCCACGCGCAGGGTTTCGCCGGGGGCGAGGGTCTTTTCCATCAGCGTGCCGCCGGCGTGGATGAAGGCCATGCCGTCGCCGTCGAGCTTCTGCATGATGAAACCCTCGCCGCCAAACAGGCCGACGCCGATCTTCTTCTGGAAGGCGATGCCCAGGGATACGCCCTTGGCTGCGGCCAGGAAGGAGTCTTTCTGGCAGATCAGGGTGCCGCCGACGGTGGATAGGTCCACCGGGACGATCTTGCCCGGATAGGGGGCGGCGAAGGCGACCCGGCGTTTGCCGCGGCCTTCGTTGTGATACACGGTGGTAAACAGGCTTTCTCCCGTGAGCAGGCGTTTGCCGGCGCCCATCAGCTTGCCGAAGAAACCGCCCTGCTGGGCCGAGCCGTCACCGAAGATGGTGTCCATCTGGATGCCGTCCTGCATGTACATCATTACTCCGGCTTCGCCGATGGCGGCTTCTCCCGGGTCGAGTTCCACCTCCACGTACTGCATTTCATTGCCGAAAATCTCGTAATCAACGACGTCCATGGCCATGCGTGTGTCTCCCTTGAATGCATGAAAGGCGGTGCAGCAGTCCGCTGCCCTGAGACAGGCTGCCACAGGAAAGTTGCGTGGGTGAAGGGGGGCTGTACTCAGGCCGGGGCGGGGCTGACAGCCAGGTTTTCCGAGAACTGTTCCTTGATCGCGCAGATGGCGGGCAGGCTGGCCACGAAGGCGTCCACCAGGGCCGGGTCGAAGTGGCGGCCCTTCTCTTCGAGGAGCAGGTTCACGGCCTTGTCCACCGGCCAGGCGTTCTTGTAGGGGCGCACGCTGGTGAGGGCATCGAACACGTCGGCGACGGCGACGATGCGCGCCTCAAGGGGGATGTCCTCGCCGCGCAGGCCTTCGGGGTAGCCGCTGCCGTCCCATTTCTCGTGGTGGGACAGGGCGATGCGGGCGGCCATCTGCAGCAGGGGCGAGTCGTGGTCGCCGATGATCTCCTGGCCGATGCGCGCGTGCTGGCGCATCACCTCCCATTCGGCCGGGTCGAGGGGGCCGGGCTTGCGCAGGACCGCATCCGGGATGCCCAGCTTGCCCACGTCGTGCATCGGCGCGGCGTGCAGGATGTCGTCGGCGGCCTTGTCGCCGAGGCCGGCGGCCCGGGCCAGGATGGCCGAGTAGTGGCTCATCCGCACCACATGCAGGCCGGTCTCGTTGTCCTTGTACTCGGCGGCGCGGCCGAGGCGCTGGATGATCTGCAGGCGGGTCTCGTAGAGCTCGTCCACCCGCACCAGAGAGAGGTGAGTGCGTACCCGGGCCTTGACGATGGGCGCGCTCACCGGCTTGGCGATGTAGTCCACCGCGCCGGCTTCGAAGCCCACTGCCTCGTCCTGGGGATCGGCCAGGGCGGTGACGAAAATGATCGGGATGCGGGCGAGGGCTGCGTCGGCCTTGAGCTGCCGGCACACGTCCAGTCCGGTCATGCCGGGCATCATCACGTCGAGGAGGATCAGGTGTGGGCGTTCCTGGGCGGCCAGCTGCAGGGCCTTCTCGCCGTCCCGGGCAAACAGCAGGCGGTAGTCGTCCTGGAGGATGTGGCGCAGAACCTGGAGGTTGGCCGGCTCGTCATCCACGAGCAGCAGGCGCTGGCGGCGGTCTTGGGTCATGGGGCGGTATCCGCTGGGGGAGTGTTGAGGTGCGCACGCAGGCCGTTGAGCTCGGCGCAGGCCTGGTCGAAGTCGAAGTCATCCACTGCAGCCTGGAGGCGGGCGGTGAGGGCGGCAGGCAGCCCCGCCACCACGGCCGCCAGGGCTGCGTCGTCGAGCTCACCGTGGGCCAGGCGGGCAGCGAGCTGCTCCAGGGGGGCGCTGAGCCGGGCCATGTCGATGTCGGCCGGCTGATGGCTGGTGGCGGTGGTCTCCGGCAGGGCGGCCCAGGCCGCGTCGAGGGCCTGGCACAACCGGGCCGCCAGGGCGCTGCCGGCTTCGGCGTCGCCTTCGTTTCCGCTGGCCCAGGTTTCGAGCTGGCGGGCCCGCGCCGTCACGTCTGGCAGCGACAGGTTGGCGGCGGCGCCGGCGATGCGGTGGCCGAGGGCGCGCAGCGTGTCCTTTGCGCTAGCCGCGGAGAGGGCTGCGGCCTGCTCGGCGCGGTTTGCCAGAAACTGGCGGATGGCGGCTTCGAGGGCGCTCTGACTGCCCCAGCGATTGGTGCCGGCGAGCCAGTCGATGGCGCCGTCGGCCGGGGTGACCATGGCACTGGCTCGCGGGCTGGCCGGCAGGGTCTCGATACCGCAGACCCGGGCGATCTCGGCCTTGAGGCGGGGGAGCTCGATGGGTTTGACGGCAAACCCGTTCATGCCGGCAGCGAGGGCGGCGACCCGGTCTTGTTCGAGCACGCTGGCGGTGAGGGCAATGATGGGGGTCGGTGCCCGGTTGTCGTGGCTTTCGCGTTGGCGGATGGCTCGGGCGGCGGTAAGGCCATCCATGCCAGGCATGTGCACGTCCATCAGGATCACGTCGAAATCCTGCTGCCCGAAGCAGCTGACTGCTTCCATGCCGTCGCTGGCGACGACGATGCGGTGACCTTCCCGACCCAGCAGCAGGGTCAGCAGCTCGCTGTTCTGGGCCACGTCGTCGGCGACCAGGATGCTGAGGGGCGGCAGGCCCTGATCGGTCTGCTCAGGGGGGGCCTGGGGCTTGCCCGGGGCCAGGGGGAGCTGCACGTGGAAGCGGCTGCCCACCCCGGGTTCGCTCTCCACGCGGATGTGGCCGCCCATCAGCTCGACCAGCTGGCGTGAGATGGTGGTGCCGAGGCCGGTGCCGCCGAAGCGTCGGGAGGTGCTTGCGTCGGCCTGGGCGAAGGGGGCGAATATGCTGTCCAGACGGTCCGCCGGGATGCCAATGCCGGTGTCCGAGATGCACAGGTGCAATTGCCCCTGGGCGTGACCCACCTGCAAGGTGACCCCGCCCTGCTCGGTAAACTTGATGGCATTGCCGAGGAGGTTGAGCAGGACCTGCTGGACGCGCAGGGCGTCGCCGATGAAGTGTTCGGGCAGGGTGTCGGGGTAGTCGAGGCGCAGCTCCAGCCCCTTGCGGGTGGCGCCCAGGCGCAGGGAGGCGAGGGTCTGGTCGCATACCGCGCGCAGGGAGAAGTCGGCCAGCTCCAGCTCCATGGCGCCCTTGTCGAGCTTGGCCGTGTCCAGGATGTCGTTGAGCAGGCCGAGCAGGGAGCGGGCGGAGGCCCGCACGGTGCCCAGGTGGCGGCGCTGGGCGTCGTCGAGGGGCGTGTCCATGAGCAGCTCGGTGAAACCGAGGATGGCATTCATGGGGGTGCGGATCTCGTGGCTCATGTTGGCCAGAAAGGCAGCCCGGGCGGCGGCGGCCTGTTCGGCCCGCTCCTTGGCTTCCACCAGGGCCAGCTCCATGGCGCGGCGTTCGGTCATGTCCTGGGCCAGCATGGTGATCTTGCAGATCTCGCCGTTCGCGTCAAAGACCGGGTTGTAGGTGGCATGCATCCATACGCGTCGGCCATCCTTGCCCAGGCGCAGCACGTCGCTGGTGACGAAATGGCCGTTGCGCAGCCCTTCGTCGATATTGCGCCGGTAGGCCTCGCTGCTCAGTTCGGAGGGTGGGCACAGCATGTCATGGGGCTGGCCGCAGAGGTCTTCGAGGGTGTAGCCGGTGAGTTCGAGGAAGGGGGGGGTGGCGGTGATGATGTGCCTGTTGGTGTCGATCTCCAGCACAGCCAGGGCCCGGTTGACGGCGTTGGCCAGCCCTTCGAACTCGGCTGCCCGGCGTCTGGAGTCGGTGATGTCCATCAGTACGCCGTCAATCCACTGCAGCTGACCATGGGCGTCCCGCTTTCCACTCCCGGTTTCCGACACCCAGATTTCTTCCTCCCTCCGGGTGCGCAGGCGATACTCGGTCATGTAGGGGCGGTCGGCAGCGAGGGCCTCATTGACCATGTTCCAGACCTGCATCCGGTCGTCCGGGTGGATCAGTTCGCCGAAGGTGATCCGTCCTGCAACGAAGTCGGCGGCGCGCCAGCCCGTGACCCGCTCGACCGCGTCGCTGATGAAGAGGATGCTCCAGTGCTCGTCCAGGCATGAGCGGAAGCACACGCCGGGCATGTTGTCGATCAGGCCGCGCAGCTGTTGCTCCCGCTCCCGCAGGGCATTCTCCATGCGCTGGCGCTCGCTCATGTCGGAGACGAAGCCGACGAAAAGATCCTCACCGTCGATGGGCACGCGTCCAATCGCCAGACGCATGGGCAGCGGGCTTCCGTCCTTGCGCATGGCGGTCACGTCGCGGCCGGTGCCGATGATGCGGGCCTCGCCGGTTTGCAGGTGATGGGCCAGGTAGCCGTCGTGGCGGGAGCGCTCGGGCTCGGGCATCAGCATGCTCACGTTGCGCCCGATCACCTCGCTGGCCTGCCAGCCGAACAGGCGTTCGGCAGCCAGATTGAAGGACAGGATGCTGCCCCGGCCGTCGATGGTGATGATGCCCTCGACAGCGGTGTCCACCATGGCGCGCAGTCGCGATTCGCCCTGTAGCAGGCGTTGGTAGAGGTAGCGGTAGCGCATGAAACCGTTGGCGGCCACCACCACCAGGCTGGTGATCACTGTGACTGCGGCGATGCCCAGGGCGAGGCGGGTGTTGCCCTCGTCGTTACCGATGCATCCAGGGTCGGGCAGGCCAATGAAGCGGGCGGCGGCCATGGCCACGTAGTGCATGCCGGCGATCGCCAGGCCCATCACCACACCGCCGGCGAGTACGCCGGGCAAACCGCCGAAGCGCGGGTTGCGGGCCAGCCCGAAGCGGATCCACAGGGCCAGTACGGCGAGGATGACGGCCACCAGGATGGAGGCGAGGAACCAGACCGGGTTGTAGCGCAACTGGGCGTCCATCTCCATGGCGGCCATGCCCACGTAGTGCATGCTGCCGATGCCGGCACCGACCAGGGTGCCGCCGAGGACCAGCTGCCACGGATGGATCTCCTCACGCGCCAGGAGTGACAGGGCAACCCAGGAGGCCAGCATGGATGGAACCATGGACAAGGTGGTCAGGCCGGGCGCGTAGTGGATCTCGTTGCACAGGGACAAGGCCAGCATGCCGATGAAGTGCATTGCCCAGGTGGCTACGCCGATGGCGATGGCACCCGTGATGAGGGCCATCTGACGGTATGCAGCGTGGGCTGCGGCGCGGGCCATGCCGGCGAGTTGCAGGCTCATGGCCGAGCCGAGCACCGCGATCAGCAGTGATAGGGCGACCAGGGCCGGATCGTAGGTGCCGTAGAGGAGCAGCGTTGGGTCGCCATCGCGAATGAAGAAGGAGTCGAGCAACACGGGTCTGGGTCGGAAACGGAGGGGCGGACCGCCTGCACGGCGGGAGTCTCGCTATTCACGGACGCAGATGGGCGTACTTGAGCCCGAAATGGGTCAGGGCGCCGGATTGTGGCAGGGCAGGCTGACCTGGAGCAGGGTTCCGCACCCGCTGGCGGGTGTGAGCACGACGACCTGCCCGCCGAAGCCCCGGGCGATCTCGCGCACGATGGGAAGGCCGAGGCCGCCGCCCGGGCTGGTGGCGGTGGGCAGGCGGAAGAAGCGCTCGAAGACCCGCTCACGAAATTCGGGCGGGATGCCGGGGCCGGAGTCCTCCACCTCGATGATGGCCTGATCACCGGTCTTGCGGCAGCGCAGGGTGACCTCGCCGGCAGGCGGGGTGTAGATCAGGGCGTTGCTGACCAGATTGCTGATCATCTCGCCCAGTAGCAGGCGGTCGCCGGTCACTTGGCAGCTCTCCAGCTCGAAACCCAGATCGAGCCCCTGGCTTTCGGCCAGGCGGATCCACTCAGGGCTGCGGTCCCGTATCAGCTCCGGCAGGTCAATGTGTTCAGCCAGGTCGGCCTGGCGGCCGCCAGGTTCGGCGGACAGCAGTACCAGCATCTGGTTGATCAGGTGGCCCAGGCGCTCGATGGCACCGACGCACTGGGCTGTCCGGGTGCTGCGCTGGTCGGGGTCGGGGTCGCGCTGGATCAGTTCGAGCTGGGTGCGGATGCCGGCCAGCGGCGTGCGCAGCTGGTGGGCCGCATTGGCGACGAAGCGCTGCTGGGCGTTGGCGGCCTGTTCGAGGCGCTTCAGGAGCTGGTTGAATTCACTCACCAGAGGGCGGATTTCGCCCGGGGCCGAGCTGGAGTCCAGCGGTGTCAGGGCCTGGTGCTGCATGCCGTGCAGGGCGCGGCGAATGTCCTCAAGGGGGAGCAGGGCGTGGCGGATGCCGAACCAGATGGTCAGCCCGGTGAAGCCGGCGAAGAACAGCAAGGGCAGGGCCAGGGCCACGGCCAGGTCGACTCGCAGCTGGTCGCGCTTGCGGGTGGTCTCGGCGGTGATGAAGACAAAGGGTTCCCCGGCGATGTTGCGGTGGATGGCGCTGACCCGGATGCGGTGCCCACGGAAGTGGGAGTTGAAGCTGACCCGTTCGCCATGGGCCACCTCGCCGTCGGGTGGGTCATGGGGCAGGCCCATGTCGCCGGCCACGAAGCGGCCGTTGGGGCCGAGCACCAGAAAGTAGATGTCGTCCACCCGGTCGGTGCGCAGCACCTGCTCGGCGGCGGCGGGAAAGACGAAGCTCGGTTCGCCGTCGATGACTTCGAGGTGCGGGACGAGGGCCAGGCTGGCGTCGGCCAGGGCCTGATCAAGGGCCTCCATGGCCGGTTGATGAACCAAATGGTAGGCCAGGGGCAGGAAGGTCAGAAAAACCAGACTGGCAGGCAGCAGCAGCCACAGCAGCAGCGCCTTGCGCAGGCTGCGCGTCACGTGGGCGGGTCCTCAAGCATGTAGCCCAGGCCACGCACGGTGCGAATGCGCAGGCCGGCGGGCTCCAGTTTGGTGCGCAGTCTCGATACGTAAACTTCCACGGCGTTCTCGCTCATGTCCTTGTCCCAGGTGCATACGGCGGCGACGATCCGCTCCTTGCTGAGCACCCGGCCCGGATTATCGAGGAGGAACTGCAGGATTGCCCACTCCCGCTGGGGTAGTTCCAGGGGCTGGTTTCCCAGCCAGGCCCGGTGGGCCTCATCGTCGAGGATCAGGGGGCCGTATTCCCGGCGCAGCTTGCCCTGGCCGCGGCTGCGCCGCACCAGGGCGTTGATGCGGGCCAGCAGCTCCACCGCAGCGAAGGGTTTGGTGAGGTAATCATCGGCCCCCAGATTAAGGCCACGCACCCGCTCGTTGAGGGCGTCCCGGGCGGTGAGCATGAGCACGTGGATGGCGTTGTGGCGGGCGCGCAGGCGGGTCAGCAGCTCCAGACCATCCATGCCGGGCAGGCCGATGTCCAGGACCAGCAGGTCGAATTTCTCGGCGGCCAGCGCAGCCTCGGCCAGCTCGGCGCTGCCCACGTAGTCGGCGGTGAAGCCGGCGCCGCGCAGCAGCTGGGCCAGGCCGTCGGCGAGCAGGGGGTCGTCTTCGACGATGAGGATGCGCATGGTAAGGGCCTGGGGGTATGGGTCAGGGGGCCGGGTCCGGCGTGGGGGTGTCTTTGCCGCCGTAGCTGAGCAGTACGGGCAGCAGCAGCAGGGTGAAGATCGTCGCGCTGACGATGCCGCCGACGATCACCACAGCGAAGGGGCGCTGGGTTTCGGAGCCGATGCCGTGGGACAGGGCTGCAGGCAGCAGGCCGAGGCCGGCCATCAGGGCAGTCATCACGATGGGGCGCAGGCGCAGCATGGCACCGTCGAGAATGGCCTCGGAGCGGGGGGCGCCACGGCGGGCGATCTCCATGACCTGCTCAACCATGATCACCCCGTTCTGCACCGAGATGCCGGCTACCGCGATGAAACCCACCGCTGCCGACACCGACAGATGCAGGCCGGCCAGGCCCAGGCCGGCAAAGCCGCCGATCAGGGTGAAGGGCACCATGGACAGCACCAGCACGGCCGGGCGGACGTCGCGGAAGGCCCAGAACAGCAGGGAGAAGATCAGGCCCAGGGTGATCGGTACGATGAGCTTGAGGCGGCCCATGGCGCGTTGCTGGTTCTCGAACTGGCCACCCCAGGTGATGCTGTAGCCCGCCGGCAGGGCTACCTCGGCGGCGACCTTGGCGCGAGCTTCGGCGACGAAGCTGCCCTGGTCGCGGCCGCGGAGGTTGGCCTTGACGATCACGTTGCGGCTGCCGGCCTCGCGCTGGATGCGAGAGGCGCCCTGGCGCAGTTCCACGTCGGCCAGATCGCCCAGGGGGATGCTGCCGTGGCCACCGGGCAGGGCCACGGGCAGGTTGGCGATGTCGTCCACCTGGTCGCGGAACTGGGGGCCGAAGCGCAGGGTGACGTCATAGCGGCGTTCGCCGGCGTAGAAGGTATTGACGGTGCTGCCGCCCAGAGCGGTCTGGATCATGGCGTTAACGTCGGTGACGTTGATGTCATAGCGGGCCAGGGCTTCCCGGCGCAGGCGGATGTCCACTTCGCTCTGACCACCCACGGGCAGGGCGGCCACGTCGGCGGAGCCTTCGATGCGGTTGAGCACGCTGGCGATCTGGCGCCCCTTGGCTTCCAGCACGCTCAAGTCGGGGCCGAAGACTTTCACCGCGATCTCTCCCTTTGCGCCGGAGAGGGATTCCTCGACGCTGTCCTGGATCACCTGGGAGAAGTTGGTCGGTAGTCCGGGGATTGCCTCCAGGCGCCCGGACATGCTGTCCACCAGGGCATCCTTGGTGGCAAAGCGCCACTCGCCGCGGGGTTTCAGGTCTACCAGGATCTCGATGTTATTGGGGCCCTTGGGGTCGGTGCCGTCGTCGGGGCGGCCGACGTGTGTGATCACGGCCTTGACCTCGGGGTAGGAGGACACCACCTCGCGGACCTTGCGCTCGATCTCCTTGGTGTTGGTCAGGCCGGAGGACTGGGGCAGGCTGATGGTGAGCCAGATGTTGCCTTCGTCGAGCTTGGGCAGGAACTCGGAGCCCAGCAGCGGGGCCAGGCCCAGGGCCACCACCAGGCTGCCCACCGAGGCAGCCACCACCAGGCGGCGGCGGGCCTGCAGTCGTAGCAGCAGATTCCGGTAGCTTTCCTGAAGCTTGTGCAGCCAGGGGGACTCCTTCTCCGCCATGTCTTTGTTGAGGGCGTAGGAGAGCAGGGTGGGCACCAGGGTCAGGGTCAGGATCAGACCACCCAGCAGGGCGAAGGAGAGGGTCAGGGCCACCGGAGTGAAGATGCGCCCCTCGACCCGCTGGAAGGTGAAGATGGGCAGGAAGGCGACGATGATGATGGCCTTCGAGAACATGATCGGTGAGCCCAGCTCGACGCAGGTCTGCTTCAGGGCGTGGATTCGCCGCCCGACCGGAGAGCTGATGCCGTGGTATTCGGCGTGGGCGTCCGCCGCGAGGCGCACCATCAGCGCTTCGACCATCACCACCGCGCTGTCAATGATGACGCCGAAGTCCACCGCGCCGAGGGAAATCAGGTTGGCCGAGACGCCCATGGCGTGCATCAGGATGAAGGCGAACAGCAGCGACAGCGGGATGACTGCGGCGACGATGATCGCCGCCCGCAGGTTGCGCAGGAACACCAGCAGGATGGCGGTGACAAGCACCGCGCCGACCAGCAGGTTTTCTCCAACGGTGGCGACGGTGTGGCCGATCAGCTCGGTGCGCTGGTAAATGGGGACGATCCGGTAGCCCTCGGGCAGGCGGGCGTTAACCTCATCCACCTTGGCACGAAGGGCTTCGACGATCTTGGCGGCGTTGCCGCCCTTGGTCATTTGTACGATGCCCTCGATCACGTCGTCCCGGTCGTTGAAGGCGACGATGCCCGAGCGGGGTCGGAAGCCGTAGGCCACCTCGGCCACGTCGCTGATGCGCACCGGCTTGCCTTCCCGGGCCACCACCACCACGTCGCGCACGTCGTCCAGATTTTGGAACAGGCCCAGGGTTCGGATCACCAGGGCTTCGTCGCCCCGGCGCAGCAGGCCGCCGCTGCCGTTGGCGCTGGCGCTGGCGAGGGCCTGGTTTACGTCGTCCAGGCTCACCGAATACTTGCGCAGCAGCTCGGGCTCGATGCGTACCTGGACTTCGCGGATCGCGCCGCCAAAGCTCACCACGTCGGCAATGCCGGGCACCATGCGCAGGGCCGGGCGCACCGTCCAGTCCTGGATGGCGCGGGTCTCCTCGCGTTCGGCGGTGGGCGGGGCTTCGAGTACATAGCGGTAGATCTCGCCCACCGCGGTGGTCAGGGGGGCAAGCACCGGCTGGGCGCCGGGGGGCAGGCTGATGTTCTGCAGGCGCTCCAGCACCTGCTGGCGGGCAAAGTAGTCGCCGGTCTTGTCGTTGAAGGTGAGTGTGACCACCGACAGGCCGGTGATGGATACCGAGCGCAGCTGGGTCATGCCCGGCACGCCGCTCATCTCACGCTCGATGGGCAGGGAGATGGTGCGCTCCACTTCCTCCGGCGCCACGCCGATGGCCTGGGTGACCACCTGGACCTGGACGTCCTGTACGTCGGGGAAGGCCTCGATGGAGATTTCGTTGACCGCGTAGAGGCCGTAGCCGAGGAGGACCAGGGCAGCGATCAGGACAAAGGCGCGCTGGCGCAGGGCCAGGGTGATGAGGGTGTCGAACATGGGGCGTCCTCAGCGGGAGTTGCTGGCCAGCTCGGCGTTGAGCAGCAGGGCGCCAACGCTCACCACCTTGTCACCAGGCTTCACGCCGCTCCACACATAGGCGTCGTTGCGGGTCTGCACGGCGAGGCTGACCTCGCGCTTCTCGAAGACGCCGGGCTCCCGCTCCACGAAGACGTAGTTCTTGACCCCTTCGACCAGCAGGGCGGTGGTGGGGATGCGCGGTAGCTCCTGCTTGGCGTCGGCCAGGATGCCGACCTTGGCGTACATCTCGGGCTTGAGCAGTCCTTCCCGGTTGTCCACCGCCACCCGGGCCTGGACGCGGCGGGTCTGGGGGTCGAGGGTCGGGGCCACGCGGACGATCTTGCCCTCGAAGCTGCGGTGGGGATAGGCGGAGACTTCCACGCTGGCCGATTTGCCCACGGTGACGACGGGCAGGTCGCGCTCGGGCACGTCCACCAGCACCGACAGACGGCTCATGTCGGTGACCACGAAGAGGGGTTCGTCCCGGTCGGTGCGGATCTCCATGCCCGGGTTGATCTGGCGGGTGGCGACGATGCCGGCGATGGGGCTGCGCAGGGCGTAGTGCTGGCTGCCGCTATCGGCTTTGCCACCGGGGGTCAGGTTGGCGAGGCGCAGGCGGGCGCGTTCGGCCTCGGCCTGGGCCTGGCGGGACTCGGCCTCGGCGGTTTCCAGATCACGCCGGGCGATGACTTCGGCTTCGAACAGGCTGTGCGCCCGGGTCAGGGCGGACTGCTTCTGGCGGGCCTCGGCCTGGGCCTTGGCCAGGTCGGCGGCGGCGGTGCCCAGCTCGGGGGCGTCGAGCACGGCGAGCACCTCGCCAGCCTTCACCGCATCGCCCAGATTGGCGCGGATTTCCACTACCCGTCCGGCGATGGGCGCGAAGAGGCGGGCGGTGGCGTTCTCGTCATAGGCCACACGGGCGGCCAGGGGTTCGTCCATGGGCACCGGCGCAATCTCGGTGCGCTCCACCTTGAGCTGGGCCAGTTGGGGGGCTGCGGTGGGGAAGCGCAGTACGCCGGGCTCGGCGGAGGGGCGCTGAATGGCCGGCTCCTCGGGTTTGTCGGGGGCGGCCGGGCGCTGGGTGTACCAGGTGCCTCCGGCGATGACGGCAGCGATCAGGGCGATGAGCAGGGGGCGTTTCATTGGGCGGCTCCGGCCAGGCGCAGCATGAGGGCGGCGCGGGCGAGATCGGCGCGGGCCTGAATCGTTTCGATCCGGGCCGCGCGCAGGTTGCGTTGTGTGTCGAGGTAGTCGGTGAGGCTCATGCCGCCCTTCTGGATGGCGATGTCGGCGCCACGGCCGGCCCGTTCAGCGGCGGGCAGCACCACGTCGCGGATGCGGGTGAGGCGGGCCGCCGCGGCGTCGCGGCTGGCCTGCAGCCTGGCTGATTCGCTATCGGCCGCGCTGCGGGTGGCCTTGAGCTGCGCTTCGGCGGAGAGGTAGTCGGCCTCGCTGCGGGCGATGTCGCCCCGGTAATCGTTGCCGATGAACAAGGGTACCGAGATGCTGAGACCGATGGCGTTGGTGGTGTAGGCGTTGTTGCCGCTGGCCGGGGTGCGCTCGTACTGGGCGCCGATCGCCACATCGCGGGTGCGCTGGGCGCGGGCCAGGTCGCGCAGGGCGTCGGCCTGGGCGAGCCGACTGCGGGCCGATGCCACGTCGGGGCGCTCACCTTCGCCGGGGGCGGGGGCCGGCTCGTCTCCCGGCCAGTCGTCGGAGGTGTTCAGGCTGGCGGCGGGCACCCGGTTGCCGAGGAGCTCGGCCAGGGCGATGCGGGCATGATCGAGGGCCAGCCCGGCCTGGGCCGCATCGTTGGCGACCCGGGCGGCGTCGGCGGCGAAGCGGGCTACGTCCATGCCGGGGAGGTCGCCGGCCCGGCCACGCAGCTCGGCGGCACTGGCGGCCCGCTGGGCCAGGGTGGCGTTCTCGGCGGCGATCCGGCTGGTCTCCCGGGCTGCCCGCAGGTCGATCCAGCGGCTGGCCAGTTCCATGCGTGCCACGCGGATGGTGTTGTCGAGATCGAGGCGGGTGGCCGACAGGTCGTGATCGGCGGCGCGCAGGCGGAGCGCACGCTTGTCGCCACGTTCGACGAGCTGACTGATGCCGATGGTGTTGTCGGTGGGCTGACGCCAGAAGCTGCCGCTTCCCTGGCGGCCGGGGTCGGTGCTGGTGACACCCAGGCTGAGCTGGGGGTTGGGGCGGGCGCCGGCCATGTCGATGCCGGCCCGGGCCCCGGCGACCGCGGCACGGGCCTGGAGGATGGCCGGGTTCGCTTCAAGGAGCAGGGTGTCGGCCTCGGACAGGCCGAGGGAGGTGCTGGTCTGTGCCAGGCAGGCTGCAGGCACAAGCCAGCTGGCCAGCAACAGTCGGAAGGATGTGCGCATGCCATGCGGACCCGGTTGAACAGGCCTGCAGTCTAGGAAGGCTTCCTGTCGATTACCTGAATATTTTCTTGCGCCAAGCTTGCAGACCGAGGGCCGTAGAGGTGGCTGTCGTCTTCGAGGGGCTGCCGACGAGGGGAGTGGGGTGCCTGGCCACCACGCGATGTCGTCAGTTCGGGCCGGGTTCGTCCTGACGGGGCCCGAGGAGCTTGCCGAACAGGCGCTTGATGCGTCCGCGCGAGGGGGGCGCCATGGGCACGGCCGCGGGGGGAGCGAGGGCGGCGCGTGGTTCGCCGGGCGCGGGCGCGATCTGCTCCACATGCCCGAGGGCTGAGCAGGCGCTGTAAAAGGCGAAGACGTAGCGCTGGGGAACCCCCAGGCTGCGCACCGTGTCGCGCAGGCTCAGGCTACTGCGGGACCACAGGCCGGCGATGCGCATGGCTTCCGGGGGCGCCGCGAAGCGGGTCAGATTGGGCCAGCTCTTGAGGCGGATGGGGTGCTCCAGGCTGGTGCCCCGGGGCAGACGCCCGCGGGAGGCCCACAGGGCCAGGTCCCACTCGAGCCCTTCCAGCTGGCGGGGGTGGGCGCCTTCCGGCAGGGCCGCGTCGGGTGTCTGGCTGGCCATGCGCAGGGTGCCGCGGGTGGGCAGCTGGGCCAGGGCACGCAGGGCGTTGGGGCTGCGCGCCGTCCAGGCCTGGCCGGCGCGGGGGTCCAGTACAAGGGCAGCGCCGTCAGCGTCGTCGATGCGGACAGGCCGGCCGATCTCCCGGGCATGGGCGATGGCACGGGCCACCAGGCCTTGCAGGAAGTGCTCGGGGGCGTAGAAAACGGTGGCTCGCGATACCGGGTCGTCCAGGTCGGCATCGGGAAGTGAGCCGACATGCAGCGTCGCCATGCGGGCTTCGATGCAGCGCAGGAGATTGGTCGGGTTGGGGGCCGGGTCGCGCAGGGCGTCGAGGGCGCTCTCGTCAGGGATGCTGTCCACGGTGCCGGCCCGCTCGTCGGCGGCGTCGGGCAACTCGCCTCCTTCGGGGAGCCTGGCGGGCAGCAGGCTGCGGACTTTTTCCAGGGCTGCGGAGAAGGCCGCAAGGCCGACCGGCTTGGTGACTTCCACGGTTAGCGGGTCTGGCTGCCGGCCTGGTGTCTGGGTGGTGACGATCAGCGGCCGGGTCGGGTAGAGCATGCGATGCCCGGCCAGCAGGTAGGGGCCGAGGTCGTTGTCCACGTCAATGAAGGCCACATCGGCAGCGTCTTCCGCAGCGATCCGGCAGGCCCCCGGACCCACGCGCGACAGGAAAATTTCGAAGGCATAGAGCGCCCGGTTGTCCATGCCGGAGTGGCACAGGCGGAGCGTGGTGGCAGCCATGACGGGCATTCTCCCTGGGGGCGTGGGCGGCGAGGCGCAGTGCCCGGCCAGACCCTGGACGGTAGTGGGCGATCTGCTCTGCCCGGGCGGGCCCGCCGGGCCAGTGGGTGCATTGCAGTCTGTCAGGGCCCATTTTATGCCGTATGACCTAAATGTGGGTGTTGATTTGGATATTTTCGATGTTTGTACGGATTTTGACAAAGTGCGTGGGGAGATGTCGGAGACGGTGAGTGCAATGCGCAGTGCCGGAGAGGGCAAAAAAGAATCGGCTCGGGCGCACTTGAAAAGGTCACGGCTCGCCCCTATTATTAGCACTCGTTGGCGGTGAGTGCTAACAGACGCCCCGCCACTCCAGGCCAGTGTTTGGCTGGCCAACGTTTTTGACATGGTCGGGCAGTTTTGCCCGGTTTGAACCGAGTAGGAGAGCACTACATGAAAATCCGTCCCTTGCATGATCGCGTGATCGTCAAGCGTGTTGAAGCCGAGCGCACCACTTCCAGCGGCATCGTCATCCCCGACTCCGCCGGCGAGAAGCCCGATCAGGGCGAGATCCTGGCTGTCGGCAACGGCAAGATTCTTGAGAACGGCGAAGTCCGCAAGATGGATGTGAAGGTGGGCGACCGCGTCCTGTTCGGCAAGTACGCCGGCCAGACCGTCAAGGTCGACGGCCAGGAACTGCTGGTCATGCGTGAAGAAGACATCATGGGCGTGGTCGAGGCCTGAGCCTCCGTTCCCCCTGAACTTCCCCAATCCGCTTTAAAGAATTCCGGAGAAACACAGAATGGCAGCTAAAGAAGTCAAGTTTGGCGATTCCGCCCGTGCCCGCATGGTCGAAGGCATCAACGTCCTGGCCGATGCGGTCAAGGTGACCCTGGGCCCCAAGGGCCGCAACGTGGTGCTCGAGCGCTCCTTCGGCGCCCCGACCGTGACCAAGGACGGTGTGTCCGTGGCCAAGGAAATCGAGCTGAAGGACAAGTTCGCCAACATGGGCGCCCAGATGGTCAAG
>NZ_JAQVCN010000102.1 GCF_028689785.1 Zoogloea sp.
CCGACCAAGGCATGAGAGATGCAAGTTTCGTCCACCTTCTTCCTTAGGAGCTTCAACCATGATCCAACAACGCCTCTCCCTTTCTTCCATGATCGCAGCCGCAACCGCAGTAGTTGCTCTGGGCCTTCCAGGGATGGCTTCGGCAGCATATGAGCATCCTGCCAACAATGAACAGGGCGTAATCGTTCACCCGGAACACTTCAAGAGCGAGAAGACGCGAGAGCAGGTCATCGCGGAAGCCAAGGCTGCCATGCAGCAAGGACTTCTTTCTTATGGCGAGAGCAACTACCCAATGCCTGTGCCTAATGTGGGCCCAGGGAAAACTCGTCAGCAAGTGATCAACGAAATGCTGAACGAGTCACCTGCCGAACGCTCCGAGCGTCTGCGTCTCTACTCCCCGGGTTGATAGCCCCCAATTGGGGCTCCAGCAGAGCACGTTGAATCCATTCTGTGGGATCGCGCGTCGGCCTGGCTAACCTCGGGATTTCAGCAGCCTGATAGGTCACGCCCCAAAAATTACCTGACAGAAATGTAATTTTTGAAACATCTTCCCGTCAGTCTCGGGCTTGCAGAATCACAACGTGCATTCGCACACGGTGGGCGGACTCAAATACGAAGTGCAACACCCTGGATTTCAGTGAAAGAGGGTGGGATGGCTTGCAGAGCGGTCATTTTGGCGCTGAGCCTGACGCTTTCGTGAGCCTCCACCGACCACGTCTTCAGAATTTTTCAGGACTTACGCAAAATCGCCCCAGCGGCGTTGCTCTTCCTTGCCGTGCGCTTGCACTGTCTGCGTCAGAGCGCCTTACTGGAACAATTTGGAACAATTTTGCGTAAGTCCTATTTTTGTGTTTGAACAATAGGGACCACCGCTATGGAAAAGTCATTTCATCGCTTCTCTGAACTGTTTTCCCAGCTTGGTCTGCGCATGGACGCGGCAGGCATCGGGGAGTTCTTGGAGGCCCACGCTCCACTGCCGGCCGATGTGCTGCTGGCCGATGCGCCATTCTGGACACCATCTCAGGCGACTCTGTTGCGCGAAGAACTTCTGGAAGACGCGGACTGGGCCGAAGTAATTGACCGGTTGAATTCCGCTTTGCGTGCGCCAAGGGGGAGGTCATGATGCCTATGAGGAATCGCCTGTCGTTGGGTGTGGTAATGGTGTCTCTCGCGCTGAGCTCGATGGTTTACGCGCAGGAGGTCAAGCTTGGGTCGAGTGTTGAAGGGTTGCTGCAAGCGGCCTGGGAGCGAAACCCCGAAATCGCAAGCATGCGTTTTGATGCCGATGCCGCTGCCGAGCGTGTCGTACCCGCGGGTGCCTTGCCGGATCCAAAGTTCAGCATGGAACTTCGTGACCTTACCCGGATGGGCGAGCGCAACCCGACGCTGCTGCCAGGGCGTGTGGGCAGCACGCGATACCTGCTCACACAGGAATTGCCGTGGTTTGGGAAACGGGGCCTCAAGCGTGAATCGGCCCAATTGCAGGCCGAGGCGGCTCGAGGGCGAGTGGCTGGCACTTGGAGTGAACTAGCGACCAAGATCAAGACGACATACGCCCAAATCTACTATCTGGACCAGAACGAGCGGCTGACCAGGGAGATCCTGGACCTGATTAATCGCCTGGAAAAAGTCGCCCAGGTGCGCTACGCCGGTGGCCTGGCCGCGCAGCAGGACGTGATTCGTGCGCAGCTGGAGCAAACCACCATGCGCAACGAATTGATTGCACTCGAAGCAGAGCGAAGTCAGTTGCAGGCCAAGCTGAAAGCGCTCGTGGGGCGCCCTGCCAGCGAGATGCTGGCTACGCCAGAGAGCATTCGCACACTTCCGGCGCCTGAGACCATGCGATTTGATGTCCTGGAGCAGCGTGCACGGTCCAGCAATCCGCTGCTGAGAACCGAGGAGTCACAAATCCAGGCTGCAGAAAAGAACCGTGAACTCACCTACAAGAACCGCTATCCGGACTTTGCGGTGGGGGTGTCACCCATCCAGTACGGTAAGTCGATCCGGGAATGGGAGTTGATGGTCGAGGTCACCATTCCCTTGCAGCAGGAAACCCGGCGCGCACAGGAGCAGGAAGCACAGGCCATGCTGGATGCCGCCCGCTCGCGCCGCGAAGCGGTCACCAACCAGGTACTGGCGGATCTGTATGAAAACTTGGCGGGCCTGGATGCGGCTCGCCGTACGCTGGCGTTGACCACGGACAGCCTGCTACCCCAGTCGGAGCTGACGTTCCGGTCGGCTTTGGCAGGCTACGAATCGGGCAAGGTGGATTTCGCCACCCTGCTGGATGCACAGAGACAGATACGACAAGCCAAACTCAATCAAGTCAAAGCAGGAGTTGCAGCCCAGATGCGTCTGGCGGACATCGAGCGCATCGTGGGAGAAGATCTATGACAACAACTATCAAGGTGGGCGCGCTCGTGCTGGCCGCCACGGCACTGGCTGCGGGAGGCGGCTATTGGTACGGGCAACGCCAGTCCGCTGCACATGGATCAGTGCAGGCGACATCGACTGTTGCTTCGGCAAACGATAAGAAGGAGCGCAAGGTTCTCTATTACCGCAATCCGATGGGCTTGCCCGATACGTCCCCCACGCCCAAGAAGGACCCGATGGGGATGGATTACATCCCCGTCTACGAGGGCGATCAGGAACCGGAAGCCGGAAGCGCCAACCAGATCAAGATCAGCACCGACAAGGTTCAGAAGCTCGGGGTGCGCGTTGAGGCTGTCAGCCTGCGCAACCTGGACAAGATGGTGCGCGCGGCAGGCCGCATCGAACCCGACGAGCGCCTGACCTACGCCATCACCCCCAAGTTCGAGGGCTACGTCGAACGCTTGCATGTCAACGCCACCGGCCAGGCCGTGGGCAAGGGCCAGCCGTTGTTCGAGGTCTACAGCCCAGAGCTGGTGTCGGCGCAACGCGAATATGCGATTGCCGCCCAAGGGGTCGACGCCTTAAAGGGCGCCAGCGAGGAAACACAGAAAGGAATGCGAGAACTCGCCGAATCGGGCCTGACGCGCCTGCGCAACTGGGATATTTCGGACGAGCAGGTGAAGGCGCTGACTCAGTCGGGCACGGCGCGCCGCACCCTCACATTTCGCTCGCCGGTGGCAGGCATCGTGACCGAGAAAAAGGCGGTACAGGGCATGCGTTTCATGCCAGGCGACGCGCTCTACCAGGTCACTAACCTGTCTTCAGTGTGGGTGATAGCCGATGTATTCGAGCAGGACATCGGCATGGTCAAAACAGGGGCAAAGGCCACGGTTCGCATCAACGCCTACCCGGACAAGGTATTCACCGGTTCCATCACCTACGTCTATCCAACGCTCACGGCTGAAACTCGCACCGTGCCCGTGCGGGTCGAATTGACCAATGCAGGTGGGTTGCTAAAGCCGGGCATGTTTGCACAGGTGGAACTGCCCGCCGCCTCCAAGGGCACCGTGCTGACGGTACCGACGTCGGCGGTTATCGACAGCGGAACACGGCAGATCGTTCTGGTGCAACTCAAGGAGGGGCGTTTCGAGCCCCGCGAAGTCAAGGTCGGCGCGCGCAGCGAGGACCGCATCGAAATTATCGAGGGCGTGCAGGACGGTGAGATGGTCGTAGTGGCCGCCAATTTCCTCATCGACGCGGAAAGCAATCTCAAGGCCGCCATCGGAGGCCTGGGGCATACAGGACACGGGACTCAAGCCACTCCTGATGGATCAGCAAGCACCAAGGCCGTCACAGGCGTGGGTCACCAAGCCGAAGGCACAGTAGAGGACATCGATACGAAGTCCTCCACGGTGACGCTGGCACATGGCCCGGTGCCCAGTCTCAAATGGCCCGCCATGTCGATGGAGTTCAAGGTCGCCCACAGCGGCTTGCTCAAGGAGCTCAAGCCGGGTGCCCTGGTTGCCTTTGAGTTCGTCGAACGCGATCAAGGCGAATGGGTGATCACCGCCGCCCGACCCCTGGGCAAAGCCACGGCCAATCCTCACGCCGGTCACAACTGATTTTCGGGAAAAAATATGCTTGCGAAGATCATCGACTGGTCGGGGAGAAACCGTTTCCTGGTGCTGCTGGCGACCCTGTTCGTCATTGTTGGCGGTGTCTATGCCGTGCTCAAAACGCCGCTGGACGCGCTGCCAGACCTGTCGGACGTTCAGGTCATCGTCTACACCGAGTATCCGGGCCAGGCCCCGCAGGTGGTCGAGGATCAGGTGACGTATCCGTTGACCACCTCCATGCTGTCGGTTCCCAAGTCCAAGGTGGTACGCGGCTTCTCCTTCTTTGGCGCCTCGTTCGTCTACATCATCTTCGAGGATGGCACTGACATCTACTGGGCCCGCTCACGCGTGCTCGAATACCTCAACTTCGCAGCGGGGCGAATGCCCAAGGGCGTGACACCGCAGATCGGCCCGGATGCGACCGGCGTGGGCTGGGTGTACCAATATGCGCTCCTGGCCAAAGATATGACCCTGGCCGAATTGCGTAGCTTGCAGGATTGGTACCTGCGCTACCAGTTGACCAAGGCCCATGGCGTGGCCGAAGTGGCGTCGATTGGCGGGTTTGTGCAGACGTACCAGATCACCGTCGATCCGGTGAAACTGCGGGCTTACGGCATTCCCTTGGCCAAGGTCTCCCAGGTGGTGCGCGACTCGAACCGGGACGTCGGCGGGCGCGTGGTGGAGATGGCCGAGACCGAGTACATGGTGCGTGGCAAGGGCTATCTGCGCGGGGTGGCCGACATCGAGAGCCTGGTCGTCAAGGCGGAAAAAGGCACACCGGTGCTGATCCGTGACATCGCCCGTGTTGAACTGGTACCGGACGAGCGCCGTGGCGTGACCGAGCTCAATGGCGAGGGCGAGGTGGTCTCCGGCATCGCCGTGGCCCGCTACGGCCAGAACGCGCTGGAGGTGATTCACAACCTCAAGGAAAAGATCGCCGAGGTCTCGGCGGGCCTCCCGCCGGGCGTCAGCATCGAGGCGGTGTACGACCGATCCGACCTGATTCACCGGGCCATCGATACGCTCAAGCGCACCTTGCTGGAAGAGAGCCTGATCGTTGCCCTGGTCTGCATGGTCTTTCTGATGCACGTTCGCTCGGCCCTCGTGGCTATCTTGATGTTGCCCGTGGGTGTGCTGATCGCGTTCATCGCCATGCGCCTGCTGGGCATGAATTCCAACCTGATGAGCCTTGGCGGCATCGCCATCGCCATTGGGGCCATGGTGGATGCGGCCATCGTCATGATCGAGAACGCGCACAAGCACCTGGAACGCCTCCCGCCCGAGCACAGCAAGGCCGATCGCGTGGAGGCGATGATCACCGCCTGCAAGGAGGTGGGGCCGGCGTTGTTCTTCTCGCTGCTCATCATTACCGTGTCCTTTCTGCCGGTATTCACACTGGAATCACAGGAAGGGCGCATGTTCTCGCCGCTGGCCTATACCAAGACCTTTGCGATGGCCGGGGCCGCGCTGCTGTCCGTGACGCTGGTGCCCGTGCTGATGATGCTGTTCATCCGGGGAAAAATCATGCCCGAATCCCGCAACCCGGTGAACCGGTTCCTGATCTGGGCCTACCGTCCCATCATCGCCACCGTGATGCGCTGGAAGAAGCTGACCATCGCTGCTGCGCTCCTGGTGCTGGGCGTGTCGTTCTATCCCGCCAGCCAGCTCGGCTCTGAATTCATGCCCACACTCAACGAAGGCTCGTTGCTGTACATGCCCGCCTCGCTGCCAGGCATGTCGATTACCAAGGCAGCCGAGCTGATGCAGACGCAGAACAAGATCATCAAGAGCTTCCCCGAGGTGGTATCGGTCTTTGGCAAGGCGGGGCGCGCCAACACCGCCACCGACCCGGCGCCGACCGAGATGTTCGAAACCGTCATCAACCTCAAGCCCGAGTCCGAATGGCGCCCCGGAATGACGACCGACAAGCTCATCGCCGAACTGGACAAGGCACTGCAGTTCCCCGGCGTGTCCAACGCCTGGACCATGCCCATCAAAGCGCGCATCGACATGCTGTCCACCGGCATTCGGACGCCGATTGGCATCAAGGTCTACGGCAATGACCTGACCGAAATGGAACGCCTGGCGCGCGAGATTGAAACGGTGGTCAAGCAGGTGCCGGGAACGACCTCGGCTTTCGCTGAGCGCCTCACGGGGGGCTCTTACCTCAACATCGAGCCCGACCGAGTGCAACTTGCGCGCTACGGGCTGGCGGTCGGAGACTTGCTGGAAGTCATTGGTACTGCACTGGGCGGAGAAATGGTGACCACGACGGTCGAAGGCCGCGAGCGCTTTGGCGTCACGGTGCGCTACCCGCGCGAGCTGCGCACCGACCCGCAGCAGATCGCCCGCGAAGTGCTCGTGCCCACCATGGACGGCGCGATGGTGCCGCTGGGGCAGGTGGCCCGGGTCGAAGTGGCAAAGGGTGCGCCGGGCATCCGCACTGAAAATGCGCTTCTGTCTGCTTACATCTTCGTGGACATCCGTGAGCGTGACATCGGCAGCTATGTGGCAGACGCGCGCAAAGCCGTGAACGAACAGGTAAAGTTTCCGCCGGGCTACTACGCGACCTGGAGTGGCCAGTTTGAGTCGATGGAACGTGCGGTGCAAAAGATGAAGGTGGTCATTCCCGTCACCTTGCTCATCATCTTTCTGCTGCTGTACCTGAACTTCAAGCGCCTGACGGAAACCCTGATCGTCATGCTGTCGGTGCCGTTTGCCTTGGTCGGAGGGGTCTGGCTCATGTGGTTGATGGGCTACAACATGTCTGTGGCCGTCGCGGTGGGCTTCATCGCCTTGGCGGGGGTGGCCGCTGAGACCGGGGTGATCATGTTGATCTATTTAGACCATGCCTGGGAGGAAATTCAGGCAAAACGCCGCGCTGAAAACAAAGAGCCTGGCGTTGCGGATCTTTATGAAGCCATCATGGAGGGTGCGGTTGAGCGGGTGCGTCCCAAGATGATGACGGTGGTCGCCATCATGGCTGGCTTGCTTCCCATCCTGTGGGGAACTGGCACAGGCTCGGAAGTCATGAGTCGTATCGCTGCACCGATGGTTGGAGGGATGATTTCCTCGACCGTGCTGACGCTGGCAGTAATTCCCGCTATTTATGGCTTGGTCAAGCAGTTTGAACTTCGAAGAAGGCGAGCTTGATGCGATTGGCCTCGCATGCACAAGGAACTGCTCGCCCGTGGCATCCGGGTGGGCAGGAAACGTGTGCGCCGCTTGATGCAGCAGCACGGCATCCGGGCCAAGACCCAGCACAAATTTGTGGTGACCACGGACAGCCGCCACAGCCCCGCCGGTGGCCCCGGACCTGGTACAGCGACGTTTCAATCCCGATACACCCGACCAGCTCTGGTGTGGCAACACCACCTACATCGCCACCGACGAAGGTTGGGTGTACCTGGCAGCGGTCATCGACCTGTTCAGCCGCCAGGTGGTGGGCTGGAGCATGCAGGCGCACAACTATTGATCCGGCAGGCTTTATTCGTAAACCTTGCTCGGGCTGAGGTGTCGAAGCCCCTCGACGGGCTCAAGTTGAACGACATCGGGACTCTGCAATAAACCGTGCCGGATCAATAGGCCGCCGTCAAGGCACTTTGTTCCCCTCACGCAGCTCAAGCCCCCTGTTTCGCATACCAAAGGAATCATCATGAACAAGCTGATCTACCCCCTCGCCGGCGCGCTGATGCTGGGCGCCACCTTGCCGGTCCTGGCCGGCCCTGACTTTCAGGCTATCGAGCAAGGCCGCAAGGCCGGCCAGGAGGCCGAGGCAACGCGCACGCGAGATGCCGCCGAGGCCGCCAAAACCGGCCGTGGCGACTGCCCGCCCCAGCCCTTGATCCTGCCGCTCGACCATGGTCCGCGTGCCTTGACTACGCCCTACCTGAACCAGCTGCGCAAGCAGCGCTTCGAGGCGGAGATGAAGACCTGCAAGGAATGACGCCGAGGAAGCGCCTATTCAGTCGGCCCTGCAAAACTCATCCGCCCGCCCATGCCAGCCGGCCCAAGCCGGTTTTCCTCATCCCCACCGCCGTTGCGAGCGCCGAGGCCAGCATGACGTCCCCGAATCTATCGGCGCCCATGACCGACATGGCCAACTCCTCCTTGGACTACACCGTGTGCTCATTGGTAGAGCCCCGTGTGTGATACACCGCCGTGCATAGGTCGTAGTAGGGTGCCACGCGGGGCCTCTCTTCATTGCTCAGGAAAGAAATGTTCTTCAGGTGGCAGTCCGAATGGCCCACCAGCGTGTTGAACAAGATCCGGCGGAAGACCTCCATACGCGCCTGCGCCCGGTTGCGGCACTGACCGATGAGCGCGTTGAGTTTGGGAATCGTCGCACTGCTGTATTTGTAGATCGCACTCTCATTGAGCGCCTGACAGCCATCCAGGGCATGCACCAGCATCAGCCATGAGCAAGCGGCGCCGGCCTTGGGCACGGTGTTCACGAAATCGAGCTCGTAAAATATCCAACCAGCTTCACGAGATCAATGAAGATTCAATCAGCCTTACACACAGAAATTTGGACAGGCCCGGGGATGGTCACGGCATGAATTCGCCAATCGGCACATGTGTTGCTGATTAGCGAGGTGACATCAACCCGCCCAACGTGCATGGTGAAATTTCAAACCTGCATGTTCATCACATCGGTATAGGCCTGAACTATTCGGTTTCGACTGTGGAGCGTGGCCTGGAATGCGATGTTCGACTTGACACCAGCGAGTATCGTTTCTTCAAGGCCCACCGTGGGATTCTCAAGAGTGAACTCTCGACTCAGGCGGCCAGAATCCGCTTGTAGTTTGCTCGTGGTCGAAAGCGCCTGCTTCATCGCGTCCAAAAAGCCGTCGTCCTGAACACTGGGTGTTTTGGACACCAATTTGTCCACCTGGGTGACGGGCCGTAGTGCTTCGAGCGGGTGTGTGGTTATGTTCATGTTATGTCCGTTGTCCAGCCGAAGAGGGTGATGAACAGCCCTTTTTCGGAAGATCGCGGTCAGGAGTCGGTACGAGAAATAGTAATTCCCGCCCGCTGGTCTGTAAGCCTTCAGACTGGGGCATCGGCCCTCCAAATGTATGGCTATGGATTACAAAAACTTAATCTCGCTGACATCACCACGCAGGTCGATCCTCAGC
>NZ_JAQVCN010000043.1 GCF_028689785.1 Zoogloea sp.
GCTCTTAACGCCCGCAGCTTGTGGCGGTTTGAAGCCTGCTCCTGCAAGCCGACTTCGAGGGGCCTACCCTCATCTTTGGTAAAGCATCGCTTCCACCTCAACAACGGTGGTCGCGTTCGTAGCACACAGTGATCGGCGTACTTGGCCACCAGCACGTGAGCCAACAGGCCTGCGGTGGGGAGGCCTTTGTCGATGACCTCAGCCGGCACGGGGGCCTGCACCAGGCGCTCGCAGGCGCGGCAGGCCCACTTGCCGCGCACATGGCGCTCGACCGTGAAGACGCCTGGGGTGTAGTCAAGCTTCTCGGCCACATCCTCGCCGATGCGTTTCATCTGGCAGCCACAGGTGCAGGTGGTGGCGTCGGGTTCGTGGCGGATCTCTGTGCGGGGCAGCTCTGGGGGCAGTGCCTGGCGTTTGGGCGTGCGTTGGGCGGCGGCCTCGGTGGGCGGGGTGCGGGCCTGCAGCTCGGCCAGTTCCTCTTCCAGGGCGGCGATGTCGGCCTGAACGGCTTCTTCAAACAAGGGGCGCTGCTGGGCATCGAGCTGTTCGCTCTTCACGCCGAAGCGAATGCGCCGCAGTTGAGCCAGTTCAAAGCTGAGTTTGTCGATCTTGGCGTCTCGCAGCGCAATGGCCTGGCTGGCCTGTTCAGCGCGCTGGGCATCTTGCTCGATGCGGACAAGCAGTTGAGCGGTGAGCGCACGCAATTCATCCGGGGGCATGGAGGCCAGGGCTTCGGCGTCGAATTGCGGCAAGGAAGACATAGCTTCAAGTATGCCGCAGCCAAGGGCGGCAGCCCATTCGCGCATGCCCTGATTGCAGGCTGGCCGGGATTCAAACGAGGGTGATGGCGCCGGTATGGCCCACGCGCTGCCAGGGCAGGCCCAGTACCAGGGCACCCAGTTGAGTGGTGCTAATGGGCAGGCTGGGCTGGGAGCTGGAAGCCCAGTTGAACTTGCCAGCGTGCAGACGCCGGGCCGCCAGCCACAGGCCGACACCGTCGTGGACCAAGACCTTCATCCGGGTGGCGCGGGCATTGGCAAACACATAGGCATGGTGCGGCTGCGCTGCACCAAAGACCGCGACTACGCGGGCCAGCGCCGTGTCGGGGCCAGCACGCATGTCCATCGGCTCGACCGCCAGCCAGGCCGCATCGATGCGGATCACCGCAGCCAGTCCTGCAGTGCACTCAGGCACTGCGCCGCTGCCGCCATTGGCCAGTACACGGTGATGAGCTGATCGCCCTGGCGTAGTTCGATACGAATGTCGGCGCTCGGCCCGTCCAGTGCCAGAGGAACAAAACCTGGAGACACTGAGGTCCCCTGCGCCTGGGGCGATGGCGCACTCATGGCGAGCAGGGATGCAGCCCGAGTTGCCCGCTTATGAGCCGGATCGCTCTCGAGTACCCAGCGCCGAACGAGGTTGGCATTGAGGCCGTTGGCCAGCGCAACCGCAGCCGTTGAAACGCCGGGTGCTTTGCACGCGGCCACGATCTCTGCCTTAAAGGTCTCGCTGTACCGACCACGACGCCGACCGGCGGTGGGCAGATTGATTGTTGAAGCGTCCATGTGTCCTCCAGAGGATGGTGTTGGAGGACATGATCGTCAGGGGATCACGAGCGATTGAGAAGATGACTTGGCTGGACGCTTACGAAATGAAGACACCCGCCGAGGCGTTCGCATTAGCGGCGTGACCTGTGCAGGATTTGGTGGGTCAATACATTAGCACCTGAGCAGGGTTTTACTGGGTCAATACACGCTTACGATCCCGGGGTGTCGCCGAACCACTTATAGGCCCGTGCTCAGTTCTCCTATCTCATGTCCTCGAGAAAGCGCCAGGGCCGTGGCATTGTGAGGGTTAAGGTGCGTAAAGCCCGGTTAAACCGTGGTTTGCAGTTCGAGTTAACGCAGGGGCGCTCTTATCATTTCAGCGCGTGCTATTTGGGAGGCAGCGGAGTGATTGGAAAGGTGTTGCTGGTTGATGACGATGTCGAGTTGTCGTCCATGTTGAGCGAGTACATCGTGAGGGAGGGCTTCGACGTTGATGTCGTCCACGATGGGGAGGCGGGAGTGGGGGCGGCTCTATCCGGCGCCTACAGTATTGTCGTGCTCGACGTAATGATGCCCGATGTTGGGGGGATTGAGGCTCTGCGCAGGATCAGGGGGCAGAGCCGGATACCTGTCTTGATGCTGACGGCGAGGGGGGATGACGTCGATCGCATCGTGGGACTTGAGCTCGGGGCGGATGACTATGTCCCGAAGCCATGTACGCCGCGGGAGCTTGTTGCGCGAATCAGGGCAATCCTGCGGCGTAGTCAGGATGTGCAGATCAATTCGGATGCGGAGGGAGGCATGCTGGCCGTCGGTCCGCTCGTCATGTGGCCTCAGATGCGTCGCTCCCATTGGCATGGCAGGGAGCTGGGGCTCACCAGTACTGAGTACAACCTGCTTGAGATTCTAGCGCGCAGTGCCGGGAGGGTTGTTAGCAAGGCGGAGTTGTCCGAGCAGGGGCTGGGACGTCCGCTCGCGCGGTTTGATCGGAGTATCGACGTCCATCTCTCGAGCATCAGGCATAAGCTCGGGCCCCGCTCCGATGGGCGCCCTTGGATCGAAACGGTGAGGGGGCTGGGCTACCAGCTGATTCGTGAATGAGGCTCGGGCGCCTCTTTTGGAAGTTCTTCTTCGCATTCTGGTTGGCGCTGCTGCTTGCTGGCGGTGGTGTGGGTGGCGCGGTCTGGTGGCACCAGCAATCAGAGCACGCGCTTCTTGCGGGTGAAGAGGACCACCTGCTGTTGGCCGGGCCGCGTGTAACTTTCAGCCTTAAGGCCGCTGTTGCTGTGTTGAGCCGTGGGGGGGAGGTTGCGTTACGGGATTTTCTGGCGGACATCGGGGAGGATGGGCGGTCTCCGCCGATATTCGCTGTGGATGCGGCGGGCAAGGAGCTGCTTGGGCGCCATGTCGATCTTGCCGCCGAGGCTCAGGCGCGTGCCTGGGCCTTGTTGGACAGTCCAAGGCGCGGTGCCAGGCTGTGGAGTGGCGAGGCAGGGAAAACCTGGCTGCTTTTCGTGCCGGCTGTGGCCACGGTGTCGGACAGGGCCTTTGGGGCGCCGTCTGGCGAGCCTCGTATTCCCTTCGGTCGGCGCGGTCCGCCTCCTCCAAACCCATGGTGGCCGATTCTCGCGGGGCTTGTCGCCAGCGTCCTCTTCAGCGCCTTGCTGGCCTGGTATTTGTCCAAGCCTATCCGTAGTCTTCGCTGGGCTCTGGGCGCGGTTGCAGAAGGGCAGCTGGATGCCCGCGTGCGGCCGCTGCTTGGCAGGCGTCGCGACGAGATCGCCGATCTTGCTGAGGACTTCGACCGAATGGCGCGACAGGTGCAAGCCTTGATCAGCTCTCAGCGTCGTTTGCTTCACGATGTATCTCACGAATTGCGCTCCCCGCTGGCCCGCCTCCAGGCCGCCATCGGACTTGTACGTCAGGATCCCGGGCGCTTTGAAGCAACGCTGGGCCGCATAGAGCGGGAGGCTGTTCGCCTTGACGATCTGGTGGGGCAGTTACTAACCCTGGCTCGACTTGATTCCGGGAAGAGTGATGCGCCCCGGGAATTGGCTGACTTGATCGATCTGGCGGCTGCCGTCGCCGACGACGCCTGCTTCGAGGCACGAGCGCTCGGCCGGGAGCTGAACTTCAAGGGGGATGGGGAGGCTGAGGCAATGGTGTGGGGGGAGCTGATTCAGCGCGCCTTCGAGAACGTCATCCGCAACGCAGTCAAATACACCGTCGAAGGGTCCTGTGTGGATGTGCATGCGGCCCGTGAGGGTGATGTGTTTGTCCTGTGTGTCGAGGATCGGGGCCCCGGTGTGCCAGTTGCTGAACTCGGCGCGATGTTCGAGCCGTTCTATCGTGGAGGCAATGTCGGTGGGGCTGATGGTTTCGGTCTTGGGCTGGCCATCGCCCGCCGTGCCGTGCTCGTGCATGGTGGAACCATTGACGCCGCGAACAGGGACGGTGGTGGTCTGGTGGTGGAGATTCGTCTGCCCATCATGCTGGAAATGGCGCAAAAGGGATAGGCGTGGTGCTGGCCAAGCTGCTAGAATGCCTGCCGTGGCGGGTCTCCCCGCATTGCAGCGCGGTGAACCTGGTCAGGGCCGGAAGGCAGCAGCCACAGCCGTTCCCTGCAAGTGCCGGGGGTCAGGCTCGCCACCCTAATTCCAGAAAAGGGGCGTCCAGGCTGACGCCCCTTTTTTCGTTTTGCGTTCTTGTGCTCGTTCTCCGGCACGCAGGTCGGGCCTGTTAGAATTCCTCCATGGCTTACCAAGTACTTGCCCGAAAGTGGCGCCCGCGCAGTTTCGAGACGCTCGTCGGGCAGGAGCATGTTGTCCGTGCGTTGACTCATGCCTTGCAGACGGGGCGCCTGCATCACGCCTACCTCTTTACCGGGACGCGTGGTGTCGGAAAGACCACCATCTCCCGCATCCTGGCCAAGGCCCTGAACTGCGAGACCGGTGTTACCGCGACACCCTGCAATCAATGTTCAGCGTGTACCGCCATTGATGCCGATCGTTTCCCGGACTATGTGGAGATGGATGCGGCGTCGAACCGCGGCGTGGATGACATGGCGGCCCTGCTGGACCAGGCTGTGTATGCCCCGGTGCAGGGGCGTTACAAGGTCTACATGATCGATGAAGTCCACATGCTCACCGGGCATGCGTTCAACGCCATGTTGAAGACGCTCGAGGAGCCTCCCGAGCACGTCAAGTTCATCATCGCTACCACCGATCCCCAGAAGATTCCGGTCACTGTGCTGTCCCGGTGCCTCCAGTTCAATCTCAAGCAGATGCCTCCTGGGCACATCGTGAGCCATCTGACCCGGCTCCTGGAGGCCGAGGCGGTGCCTTTCGAGCCCGGCGCCCTGCGCCATATCGCCAAGGCAGCCAGTGGGTCGATGCGGGATTCCCTGTCACTGCTCGATCAGGCCATCGCCCACGGGGCCGGCAGGGTGGAGGAGCAGGCAGTGCAGGATATGCTCGGTACTGTCGGTGACGACCATCTCCATGCGGTGCTTGAGTCCCTGCAGAACAATGATGTCCAGGCTCTGATGGCCGCTGCCGATGGCATGGAAGCGCGTAGCCTGTCCTTCGACTCCGCCCTCCAGTCCCTGGCCGGGCTTCTTCACCGGATAGCGCTGTTGCAGCTTGCTCCGTCGGCGCTGTCCGACGAGTTCGAGGCGGCCCGTCTGGCGCCCTATGCTCAGGCCTTCGACCCGGAGTTCCTGCAACTGGCCTACCAGATCGTCATCCATGGCCGGGAAGAGCTACCCTTGGCTCCGGACGAGGCGACGGGTTTCTCCATGACCCTGTTACGCCTGTTCGCCTTCCGTCCAGAGCAGCCCGCTGCGCTGGGGGGGGTGATGGCTGCCGGAGACGGCGGTGGCCAGGCCCGGGCGCTTCCCTCATTGCCCCGCCCGCCCGCACCCAAGCTGCAACCTGAGATAGCACCTGCGCGCGTCGCGTCGTCGGTGGTCTCCGGGGCGCCCCTCGAAGCTGCTGTGGTGAAGGCCTCTCCGCCCTTGCCCGAGGTGGTCACGCCCCCGGCGCCGGTTCTTGAGGCGAAGGCTGTCGTAGCGCCGGCTCCGCCGCCCACACAGCAACCGGCACCTGTTGTCACGCCGGAGCATGGCAGCAGCGTGCCTCCGTGGGAGGATCTGCCGCCGGAGGCCCATGAGCTTCCTTCCGCTCGCCCCGCGCCTGTTGTGCCTCCGGTTGTTGAAGCGCCGGCACCTGCGCCCGTCGAGCCTGTACAGGTGCTTTCTCTGCCGCTCGAGACGTCCCCTGTCCTTGCCGAGTCGCCCGCTGCCGGGGATGCCATCGGTGGCTCCGTGGACTGGCATGCCCTGCAGGAGCAGGTGGGGCTTGGAGGTTTCAACCTTCAACTGGCTCAGCACAGTGAATTGCTGGGCGTTGCGGACAATTGCTTCCGTCTGCGCCTTGCCAGCGATCAGCGACATTTACTGCAGATCAACAAGAACGGTGCCGAGAAGCTGCAGGAAGCCTTGTCGAATCACTACGGGCGTCCGGTGCGGGTGAGTATCGAAGTCGGCGAGATCGCCACCGAGACCCCCGCCCAGCGTAATCAGGCCGAGAAAGCCGAGCGTCACGCCGCCGCCCTTGCATCCCTTGAGCAGGACCCCTTTGTTCGCGAATTGATCGAACGCTTCGATGCGACGCTGGAGACAGCGTCGGTCAAACCCCTCTAACTTAATCCGGAGAGCATCACCATGATGAAAGGCGGCATCGCTGGCCTCATGAAACAGGCCCAGCAAATGCAGGACAACATGAAGAAAATGCAGGACAGCCTGGGCGGCATCGAGGTCGAGGGGCAGTCCGGCGCTGGCATGGTCAAGATCACCATGACCTGCAAGCACGATGTGCGTCGTGTCACCATCGACCCCTCGGTGATGGACGACAAGGAGATGCTGGAGGACCTGATCGCCGCGGCAGTCAACGACGCGGTGCGTCGTGTCGAGTCCACCACCCAGGAGAAGATGGCTGGCTTCACCTCCGGGCTCAACCTGCCCCCCGGCTTCAAGCTGCCGTTCTGATTGTCGGCTGACAGGCTTCATGAGTTCTCCCTCCAGTCTCGATGTGCTGATCGAAGCCCTACGCTGCCTGCCGGGTGTGGGGCCGAAGTCTGCCCAGCGGATGGCCTTTCACCTGCTGCAGCGCGATCAGCGCGGAGCCGCGCGGCTGGCGACAGCCCTGGGCCATGCGCTGGAGGTGCTGCGGCATTGTTCCCGCTGCAATACCTTCTGCGAGGAGGAGGTTTGCAGCCGGTGTGCCAATCCGCAGCGTGACGCTACCCAGCTGTGCGTGGTCGAGATGCCGTCCGATCTGGCGATGCTTGAGCAGACCCACAGTTACCACGGCATGTACTACGTGCTGATGGGCCGCCTTTCCCCCCTGGACGGGATCGGGCCACGGGAGCTGGGACTGGAGAAGTTCCTCGCACGCGCCTGCGATGGTGCTGTGCAGGAAGTGATTCTGGCCACCAACTTTACCAATGAGGGCGAGGCCACCGCCCACATGATCTCCGAGCTCCTGCGCAGCCGGGGCATTCGCGTCAGCCGTATTGCCCGGGGCATCCCCGTTGGTGGTGAGCTCGAACACACTGATACGGGCACCATTGCCCAGGCCTTGGTGGAGCGTCGCGCCCTTTGAGGCTGGTCTGTACCGGGGGCCGCCCGGTGTGTCAAAAGCCCAGCTCCCGAACCCCCAGCGCAAGAATCCGGTTTATGGCGGTGGGGAGCCATGCGCGTCCTTCACCGGCAATACGGATTTCGCCGATGGCGATGCGCTGTTGTTCCGGGATTTCGTTTAGCAGGACGCGTACCCGGTAAAGGGATTCCCGGGGGCTCCGTCCTGCGGCCGGGCCCTGTTGCTGATTCGGCAAGGTCGGAATCGGGCCCCCTGCTGCGGCGTCGAGGGCCGGATGAGGCAGGCTTGTGCTGCGTGTCGAATCAATCTCCACCACCTTGCCCTGCAGGATGCCGAAGGGCTGGCCAGCAGGGTGGAAGCGGGCGGTGTCACCAGGGCGGATGCGGTCCACATCGGCTTCCGGAATGAAGGCCTCGACAACCCAGCTCTCCGGATCAATCACCACCGCCAATGCTTGGCGTGGCGCGACCCATACGCCGGGGGCGAGACCCGCGTCCACGTCCACCAGAAGCCCCTTGAACGGTGCGGCGAGTTGCAGCCGGGCCGCTTCATCACGGAACGCGCCCGCTTCGGCTGCGTATTTGTCGTGCTGGCCCTGCAGTTGGGCACGCCGTTGCTCCCCGTCCGGCAGGCCACTCAGGCCTGCCAGCTCCCGCTCGCTGCTTTCCCGTTGGCCATCGGCGCGCCGGGCGGAGAGTTGCAGCTCGGGCGATTCCACTTCAAACAGCACCTGCCCGGCAGCAACAGGGCCCGCTGTGGCCAGCCTGACCAGGCGGCCAGCCAAGGGCGTATGCAGGGTGTGCTGGCGCTCCGCATGGAGCCAGCCGGTCCCGTTCAGGCTGCCCGGCCAGGGAATCAGGCCTGCGAGGATCAGCAGGGCCATGGCAATCAGAGCCCCGCGCTTGCGGGTTACGGGGATATCACCCCGGCGGCTGCGCCACTCCCGCAGTTCGGTCAGCAGTGGGCGGACCACGAACCAGCCGATCTCCACCAGGAAGAGCAGGATGCCCAGCGCCTTGAAGAACATGTAATACACCGCCACGGCGATGCCGATGAATACGCCCAGGCGATACAGCCAGGTGATCAGGGCAAAGGCGATCAGCCCCCTGTGCTGGCCCGCCGGAAGTCGCTCGGGCCAGGGCTCGTCGAGCCCGGCCACGTGGCGTCGCAGCCAGGTTCGGGCCAGGTTGCCGGCACGCTCATGTAGATTGGGCATGTCGAGCAGATCGGCCAGGATGAAATACCCGTCGAAACGCATGAAGGGGCTGGCATTCACCGCCAGGGTCAGCACCCAGCTCGTGGTGGCGAGGAAGAACAGCGCGCTGCGCAGGGGGCCGTCCGGCACCAGGCTCCAGGCCAGGGTAGCCAGGCCGGCCAGGGCCAGCTCGGCCAGCATGCCGGCGCTGGCGATGGCCAGGCGTTGGCGCGGATTGGCGAGCTTCCAGCTTTCGCTGGTATCGGTGTACAGCATGGGCCACAGCACGACCATCGCCACGCCCATGTGGGCTACCCGCACGCCGTAGCGCGTGGCCGTGAGGGCATGGCCGAACTCGTGGAGAGCCTTGGCACAGGTCAAGGCCAGGGCAAAGCCGACCAGGCCGCCGGTGCTCAGGTTGTCCACGAAGCTGGTGCGGAAGCTGTCCCACTGACGGCCGGCGAGCAGCAGACCGGCCAGACTGAGCAGGGCAATCAGCGCTGCCGTGGCGGGCTGGTAGAGCCAGTCCAGCCGCGGGGCGATGCGCCCGAGCCAATCCTGGGGACGGGCCAGGGGCAGGCGGAAGAACAGGTAATGGTGAAGCAGCCAGGTGAGGATGGACTCCTGCTGACGTGAAGCCCGTTCGGCGAGATTGCGGACACCTGCCGCGGTGGCGATGCGCAGCAGGCTGTGGCGTTCGAGGAAACGGGTGAGGGCCTCCAGGTCGGAGCTGTCCGGTGCCAGCGTGGTTTCCGACTGGATGGACTCGACGACCGCCGCCGGTGAGCCGAGGCCCCAGCGGGCGAGCATCTCGAAGTCCAGCCAGCCGATGCGGTAGAAGCGGTTGCACACCGGGTCGTGGATCATCCACGCCGGCGAGCCATCGCCATTGGCACTTGCCGGCAGCAGGCGCAGTTCTTCCCGCAGGGGGGGGAGCAGGGGCGTCACAGACCGGTCCATTCCCGCAGGCTGGCAAGGGGGCGGCGCATCACGTAGTAGGCGAGGGGCGCCCAGTCACCCGAAACCCGTGCCGTGCCCTTGAGGCCGATGCGGGGTGTTTCCGTGCCGGTGAAGCGCCCGCGCAGGCGGTAGGATGCGACGCCGTCGGGGCTGGTCACGGCCTGGTAGCTGGTTTGCAGCAGCTCACCATCCAGGGGCGAGAGGGGTTGAGTGTGCAGGAACAGGCGCAGGGGGGCACCGGCCTCCAGGTTGAGGGCGTCGCCCACCGGCAGCCATACCAGCACACCGGCGTCGCGGGGGTCGGCCAGCTGCATGACCCGCTCGCCGGTCTGGACGGGGCGGCCGAGCCAGTCATTGGGGTCACCAAATACGGCAATCCCATCCCGTTCGGCGCGGACTTCGATACGTCCGAGCAGTTCGGTGATGGCGGCCAGCTCGGCTTCCTTCTCTTTCACGCGGCCCTGGGCTGCGGCCATGTCTGCCTTGCTGCGGGTGTCGTCAAAGGCTTTCTGCTGGGCCACCAGTGCGTCGGCTTGGGCGATGGCCAGCGCCTTGACGGCAACCTCGCGGCGGTTGGAGAGGGTGGTGTCGTCCAGGGAGAACAGCGGCTGCCCGGCCTTCACCGGCACATTAGGTTGTACGTGGAAGGTCTTGATGACTCCGTCCTGGGGCGCGGCGACGGCCGGGGCGTGGAGGGCCACGACTTCAGCGGGGGCCAGGGTGGACAGGCGCACCGGGATCAGCAGGCTGGCCGCCAGGGCAAGAGCTGTCCATCGTGCAGCCCGGGTTTGACGCCAGTGGCCGAGGCGGTCGAGGAGGCGGGTGTGCTTGCGGGACAGGGCCCAGGCACAATAGCCGTAGGTGTCATGCAGGCGCGCCACAAGCTCGATCTCACCCTCCAGCCAGGGCTGCTCCCGCGCGTACAGGGCGAGCCCGACCCTGGTTCCATCCGGTGCGCCGAGGGGAACGGCGAGCAAATGGCCGGGCAGCCATTCGGCCCAGCCGTCGGCGATGTCATCCGATGCATCGGCCAGGTCGAGGGGGGTGGGCACCTGGAGGGCTGGCAGGCTGCGCACATAGCGGGACAGCCAGGCGGTGTAGGGTGAATCCTCCGCTACCGACACCAGGCCTGACGCAGCAGAGAGACGCAAGGTGCCGAAGGCGTCGCTGAGGAACAACGCCGCCTGACGGTAGGGGAAGAGCGCCAGGCTTTCGTTGGTCAGGGTGAAACCGAGGGTCGTCAGGCTGGTGGCCGCTCGGGCGCGGCCTTCCAGGTGCAGCAAGGTCTCGATGGCCGGCGGATTCAGCCGGGCGGGCGCTGTGTCGGGTGCAGCCACGGCTCAGCGAGGGGGGAAGATGGCGGTGCCGCTCATGCCGGGAAGCAATTCCGGGTAGCTGCCGGCCAGGGTGGCTTCGAGCTCCACGGTCTGGCTCACCGAGTCCACCCGACTGTTTACCGCACTGACCCGGGCGGGGTAGCGTTTGCCGGTTTCTTCGATAGCGACTTCGAAGGCGAGCCCATTTTTGAGCTGGCCCAGCCAGCGCGAGGGGGCATTGAGGCGCAGCTTGAGCGGGCCGGCTTTGACCAGGTCCACCAGAGGCTGACCGGCGGTGACGCTCATGTGGCTGCGCACATGCACCTTGGCGGCGCGACCGGACCAGGGGGCCGTGATGCTGCACTGGCTGACCTGGGCCTGTTGTAGCGCGACCTGGGCGCGGGCCTTTTCGGCGGCGCTGAGCGCTAGGTTGATTTCCACGTCGCCGGCCTGCTGCAGGGCTTGCATGCGTTTTTTGGCGTCGAGCTGTTCAACGGCCGAGGCCAGTTCGGCCTTGGCAATGCGCAACCGGGCATTGGGCTCGTCGCACTCCAGGCCGATCAACACCTGCCCGGCGCCGAAAGTGGAGCCGAGGGAGGTGTTGAGGGTCCGGATACGCCCCGGGATGGGGCTGGCCAGTGTGGTTTCCCGGTCGGGCGCGAGGAGGACGCGAATGGTATCGCCAGCCGGGGCTGCGGCAGGGGCTGCTGCCCGGGGCGCGGGAGGCGTCTGGGCTGCAGCCGGCTGGATGCCGGCCACGGCCAGACCAAGGAACAGAAAGCGGGTGAAGCTCACTTGGCCTCCACTGCATTGCTGGTCTGGGTGGAGAGGGCGAAGGCATCGCTCTCGGCCTTGCGCAGGTGTTCACCGATGCGGCCGCTGAGCGTCTTCAGATCGTCCTGCTCGAAGTTATCGGGAAGGGGGTCGAGGCCCACGGAGTTGTAGATGCGACCGTAGGCGATCTGGGCGTTGGCGTAGGCGTTGGCACGCTGGTAGTTGCCAAGCAGGGCGCGGGTCTGGGTGCGTACCGCCTCCAGGTCACTGTCGAGGCGGGCGGTGACGGAGGCCTTGGCGTAGTCGGCGAGGCGCTGATCCACCTGGGCGCTGGTGTCGGCGATCTGCAGGTCGGTCATGGCCAGACGGTAGCGCTCAACACCGACACGGACCTGGGTCAGGATGGCCATGGCCAGGGCCATGCGACGGGCTTCGTCGGTCTTGACCTGCTTCTCCTGGGCCTTCTCGAGGGACGGCAGGGCGGCCAGGCGCATCAGGTTCCAGGACATGCGCAGCCCACCCTGGATCCAGCCTTCGTTGTAGAGATACTTGTTCGAGTCGTACTGGGGGCCGACGTCGAAGGTGATGCCGGGCAGCATGGAGAGCAGCTGCTTGCGGGCCTCGTCACCGGTGATGCGCTTGCGCAGATCTTCTTCGCGCAGTTCGGGGCGCTGGGCGAGGGCCATGTCTTCGAGGGCGCGGACGTCGGCGGGGATCTGAGGCAGGGGGGCCTCCTTGTTGTCGGCGACGGTGAAGGCGGTGCCCGGCGGTACGTTCATGAGGGCGGCCAGTTCGCGCTTGGCGTATTCGAGATCCTGGCGGCGCAGATTGAGCAGGGAGGTGGCATCCAGCAGGGCACGCTGGTAGTTGAGGGCCTGGACCGGCGGGATGATGCGCTGGCTCTCGGCTTCGCGGGAGCGCTGCAGGGCGTCGTTGGCGCGCTTCAGGACTTCCTCGGCCTGGGCCGACAGGCGCTGGGCGCCGAGGGCACGCCAGTACGCGGCGCGGACGTCCTGAAGCATGTTCTGCACGACCTTGCGGCGGCGTTCTTCCGCAATCAGGAACTGATCGGCCTGCTGGCGGGCGCGGTAGTAGGAGACCCCGAAGTCGAGCAGGTTCCACGAGAACTCAGCACCGGCCAGCCAGTGGCGGCGCTCTTCGGAGGTGGAGGGGCGCAGGGACTGGAGGCGGTCTTCGATGCCGATGCTGGTGCCGCCAGAATCATTGTTACGCGCCCGGTAGCCAGCGGTGGCCAGCAGTTGGGGCAGCATGTCGTAGCGGGAGTAGTCCGCCAGACCGAAGGCCAGGGCTGACTCCATCTTCTTGAGACGGTAGTCAAGGTTGTACTTGAGGGCGCGGGCGAGGGCTTCGTCGAGGCTCACCGCGCCGTCGATGGGGGCCTGGTCGGCGTACATCTGCGCGGTATCAGCGCTGATACGGTTCTTCACTTCGTCCTGACTGACGAGGGTCGGCGTCACCGAACAGCCGGCGAGGACAAGCGCGGCGGCAATGGCGCCGAGACGGGGGAGTGCTGCGAGGCGGCGAGTGGCGTTCATGGCGGTCGGTTTCATGGTCGTGGAGATCATTGTCGGTGGTTTCCTGAATCAACGCTTGGCGCTGGGCGCCAGCGGGCTGCGGCTGGTCTGGGCGGCTCTCGGCCGCAGGTCGGAGGCTGCATTGCGGATCTGGCTACTGAAGCCCTCGGCGGCTTGCCTTGCCGGGGCTTCGGTGCGGGGTGACTCCGGGTTTGCCACGGGCGCTGCCGGGGCCTCGATGGCCGGTTTCGGGGCGCCGATGGCAAACGGGTCGAGCAGGGTAGTCACGCCGGCAGCAGCGGTGTTGCCGCGGCTACTGCTCTGGGCGTCGGCGATCTCCGCCTCGGCCTGGCTGAGGCGTACCGAATGCTGGACGTGGAGGGCATGGGTTGTGGCGATGGGTTCATGGCGCACGGCATGCTGTACGTACAGCGCGTGGCTGTCGTCCAGGTAGTCGCCGAGGATGGCGCTGCGTACCTCACCCACGGTGGCCCTGTCCGCCAGGTTGGGGACGATACCGGAGCCAATGCCCCGTTCGATGGCCACGTCGGCCACGCCGGGCAGCACGTGCAGGGCGGGGACAAAGGGCGGGAACAGGCGTGGTACCGGCCAGCGCTGCTCGGACGGCTGGGAGTAGAAATCCAGGGGAGACAGCGGAGCCGAGCCTGTGCCGGGCGGTGTGGGCTCGGGCCTGGGCAGGATCACGTCGGGGGTGAACTCGACCAGCGCCGTGAAGGTGTTGGGGCTGACCTGGAAGAGCTGACCGTCAAATACCGAGAAGTCGAAGGTCTGGGTGCGGGTGGCTGCGCCCGGCACCAGCACCAGCTTGCCGGCGTTGAGGTCGGCGATGCTGATGACCTGGCCTGGCACCACGGGCACGCCGTCGAGGAGCAGGCGGGCGTCGGGGGGCAGGGTGTCGATGCGCACGGAGGCCATCGGGTCCTGGTCGGGGTCGGCGTAGCCGAAGTCGGCCGGGCTCAGGGGCCGGTTCTGCCCGTCCTTCAGGGTGACGGTTTTGTCGGTGCCGGTGGGCGGGTCATTGACCGGCTTGACCGTGAGGGTGACGGTGGCGGTGGACACGTCGCCATCGGCATCGGTGATGGTATAGGTGAAGCTGTCGGGGCCGTGGTAGTCCGGGTTGGGGGTGTAGACGAAGCTGCCGTCGGGATTGACGACCACGCTGCCGTGGGCTGGGTCGGAGGCCTTGGCCCAGACGTTGCCACCATCGCCGGACGGGGTGTCGTTGCCGGTGAGGGTGCCCGACAGCGGCGTGTCCTCCGGGGTCTCGAGCACGTCGTCTACTGCAATGGGAATGTCGTCGACGGGGGTGATCTGGATGGTCACGATGGCGGTATCGGTGCCGCCGTGGCCGTCGCTGATGGTGTAGGTGATGACCGCCGTGCCATGGAAGTTGGGGGCCGGGATGAAGTCCAGTGTGCCATCCGGATTGACGATGACCGAGCCCTGCTCGGGCGGGACGGTGGCCGAGGTGACCGTGAGCGGGTCATTCTCCGGGTCGGAGTCGTTGGATAGTACCGGGATGCCCCGCAGCGGGGTGTCTTCGGGGGTGACCAGGATGCCGTCGTCCACGGCGACGGGAGGATCGTTCTGACCATTGATGGTGATGGTCAGGGTTGTTGTCGCAGTGTCGCCGTCCTTGTCGGTGATGGTGTAGGTGAACACCTCGGTCAGGGTGTCGCCAGCACGCAGGGTCGCCACCGTGGGGTGGGTGTTGTCGAGGCTGTAGGTGTAGCTGCCGTTGGCGGCCAGCGTGAGGCTGCCGTAGGCACCCGCCAGGGGCGTGCCGATTGTGCCCGGGGTGGCGCCGAAGCTCACGTGGGTGACGGGGGCCGGGACGACATCGGCGCCCAGTCGATCGGCGGCGTCACCGGCGGAGCCCGCCGCAAAGACATTGCCGCTGGTGGTGGTGGGGGCTGTGGTGAAACCCTCATTCACGCTGTTGGTGTCAGGGTTGGCCGTGGGATGGTCGTCGACGATGAGCACCGTGAGGGTTCCGCTGGCACTGCTGCCGCCGGCGTCATTGATCTCCAGTGCGATGACGTCCGTGCTCTGGTCCACGCCCGGGGTGGTCTGATCGGCGGTCAGGGTGTAGGTGTAGTTGAGGGTGCCGGAGGTGGGCGTGCTGCCTACCGTCGTGCCCGCGGTGAAGCCGGTCAGGGTCAGCTCGCCCTTGCTGGTGGTGATGGTGACGGGCGTGGTGCCCAGGGCGTTGATCTGCGCCAGGGTCACCAGGGTGCCGTCGATGCGCACGCTGTCGAGGCCGTCATCGGCGCTGAGGGTGATGCTGCCGGTGGCGGTTTCGCTGGTGTCGGCCACGGTGGTGAGGCCAGCCTCGAACACGGTGGTCTCGCCCGCTGCTGTGCCGTTGCCATCCACTGGTGTGATCGACGGGCCACCGTCGGTGACGCCGTCGATGGTGATGGTGAGTTGGGCGATGTCGCTGAGGCCGCCTGGGTCGGCCAGGGTGTAGCTGAAGACTTCTGTGAGGGTGTCGCCGGTCTTGAGGGCGTTCACTGCCGGGTTGGCGTTGTCGAGGGTGTAGGTGTAGCTGCCGTCTGCGCCAATGCGGAGGCTGCCGTAGAGGCCGGTGACGATGGTGCCGTCGGCGCTGGTGGTGCCTGCTGCGATGGCGGTCATCGCGCCGCCGCCGGCTTCGGTGCCGATGCGGATGCCGGTGATGCCGAGTTCAGCGTTGGTGTTGTCCAGGTCGCTGTCTTGCCCGGGTGTGCCCGGCTTGACGTTGCCGGCCACCGATGCGCTGCCCTCGGTGATGCTGTTCGTGTCGTCCACCGCCACGGGGGCATCCGGGACGGAGACTACGTTGAGGGTGGTGGTGAGGATGTTGGAGAGCTGGGTGCCGTTGCTGGCAGCGTCGCTGTTGGCGTCCCGCACCTGCCAGCTGATGGTGCGCGGCGCGGTGGACGGGTTCTCGCTGGCGTTGCTGTAGCGGACGGTTTCGAGGGCGGAGAGCACGTTGGCCAGGTCGGTGGCGGCTCCCGACAGGGTCAGGGTGCCGGTGCCTGCGTTGTAGCTCTGGGTCCAGCCGGGGGGCAGGGTGCTGGCGGAGAGGGTGTCGCCGCTGCCCAGGCCGGCGCCGATCTGTACGGTGGCCGACACCATCTGGGTGTCGTCCACATCGGTCAGGGTCCAGCCGGTGGGCTCAAGCAGGAGCGCCGGGTCGTTCTCGGTGAAGGTCCGCGTCGAGCCCGCGCCGCCCAGGGCCGGGGTGTCGTTGACCGGCACGATGTTGATGAGCCGGGTGGTGGTGCCGGTGCCCGTGCCGGCGCCGCTGGAACCGCCATCGCTGAGGCTGTAGGTGACGGTGCGGCTGCGGTTGGCGGGGGTGTCGTTGTTGTTCGGGTCTTCGCTGGTGCTCAGGTAGGTGAGGCTGCGCAGGACGCTCTGGTAGTTGGCTGTGGTGTCGGTGCCGGACAGGGTGAGGACGCCGGTGCCCGCGTCGTAGCTGGCGGTGATGGCCGTGCCGGTGGTATCCACGGCGAGCACGTCGCCCGGGAGGAAGCCGCTGCTGAGGCTGATGCTGCCACCGCTCATCTGGGTATCGTCGGCGTCGCTGAGGGTGATGGCGTTGTCGACGCTGAGGGCCGGGTTGTTCTCGGTGTAGATTTTGGCGCCGCCGGCGGACAGCACGGGGTTGTCCACGACCTGGTTGATGTTGATGATGATGTTGCCGCCGCCCGACAGTTGGCCGCCTCCGCCCTGATCTTGCCCGCTGCCTGCGGTGCCGCTGCCGGCCGTGTTGGGGTTCTGGTCGTCGATGGTGTAAGCGAGGGCGACGGACGCCGGTGGGGCGTCGCTGCTGTTTCGGTAGGTGACGGCCTGCAGCACGCTGTCGGCGATGGCGGCGGTGGCGCTGCTGTTGAAGGTGATGGTGAGCGTGCCGCTGGTGTTGGTGAAGCTGCCTACTACGGTGCTGCCGCTGCGGATGTCCGTGCCACTGAAGTTGATGCCGGAACTGCCGCTGCCGGTGACGCCGAAAACATCATCGGCGTTGGCGCCGCCCTGGCGCTCGATGCGCAGTACGGCACCGTCCCAGCTCGGGTAGATGTCAAGTTCGGGGTCAACCAGGGTGGCATCGGCGTCTACCACGATCGCTGCACCGCCTTCGGTGAAGGTGTTGGTTGAGATGGCATCAAGGCCGGCAATGCTGGGGGCCTCGTTCACATCGGTGGTGATCAGGGAGAAAGTGTTGGTGGCCAATGTGGGGCCGCTGACGCCGGAGGGCAGTTGCGTGCCGCCGTTGTTGTCATCGTCCACGGTCACTCGGAAGGTGATGACGCCATTGACGTTGGTGTCGGTGGGCTGGTAGCTGACCGTGGCCAGTGCCGCAAGCAGGTCGGCCCGATTGCCGGTGAGGATCACATTGCCGGTGCTGCTGGTGACGCTGAGGCCGGTGGTGGTGCCTACCAGGATGGTGCCGTAGTTGGCCGCACTCAGCTGAGCGTTGAGGGTGATGGTGTAGTTGTCGACCCCCACTTCGAAGCCTGCGGTTGCATTGCTGATGTCGGCGGCATCATTGAAGCTGATGGTGTTGCCTGCCCCGACGAACTCGAAGCTGCCATCGGTGATGAACTTGGTGCCGCTGGGCATGCTCAGGGTCGGCGCGTCGTTGACCGGGCGGATGGCGATGGCGATAGCCGCGCTATCGCTGCCCGTGCCGCCGCCGTCGATGCCGGTGTTGCCGCCGTCGTCTACCGTGAGGCTCAGGGTGTCGTCGCCGTTGTAGTGGGTTGCGCTCTGGTAGTAGAGGCTGGTCAGGGCGGCGTTGAGGTCAGTGGCGGAGCCCTGCAGGGTGACGGTGTTGGAACCCACGGCGCCGGCCGTCACGGTGAGCCCGGCGGGTGTGCTTGAGCCCGTGCTGCCGAAGTAGATGTGGCTGCCCGTACCGGCCGTCAGGGTGATGGTATTGGTGGTGCTGGAGAAAGCGTCGGGGTCGGAGAAGGAGAGGCCGGTGATCTGACTGCGGACGTCTTCATTCACCGTCTGACTTGGTGTCGGGTTGGTGATGACGGGCGGGTCGTTGATGTCGGAGGCGACGACGTTGAAGACCACGCTGGCCACGTTGTTGGTGGCGTCGATGGGGGTGCCGTCGGCGTTGGTGGTACCGCCGTTGGCGCCACTGGTGAGGGCGCCGGAGGCGTCACGCAGGCGGTCATCCACCGAGATCTTGATCTTGAGGTTGGCGAGGTCGGGGTCGGTGCCATCTGTGGCAGCGCGCAGCTGGTTGAGGGCCGCTTGAACGTCGGCCAGGCTGCCCTGGAAGACGACGATGTTGTCGCCAGGCCCGTTGGTGACGGTGACGCCCGCGGGGAGCGGGCCGCTGAAGCTCAGCACACCGGCGGCAAAGGGGGCGTCTGCTGCATCGAGGAATTCGGCCGTGACCTGCACGAAATCCTGCTCGCCTGCGCCGATGCCGCCTGCCACGTCGAGATCGGCCAGGGTGATGGCCGGCAGGGCTACCGGTGTGACCGCCGAGTTGACCACCAGGCTTGAGCCTGCTGCGGTGATGGTGGGCTTGTCGTTGGCGGGGGTCAGCTCGATGTTGTAGCGGGACGGGGCGGGCATGCTGCCCTGGGGCACCGAAATGCTGTCGTTGGAGACGAAGTCACCGTCGCTGACCACGTAGTCGAAGAAGTCGGTTGAGGTCTCGCTGCCATTGTGTTGATAGGTGATGCGTCCGTTGTCCAGATCGGCCTGGGTGAACACTGACCCGACGGAAAGGACGGCGCCGCTCAGCCGTAGGTCACCGTTGGCGGGGGCGGTGGTGATCCGGTACTGACGCTGCTCGGTGCTGTTGTCGGTGTCGCCGTACACCAGATGGGCGACGTTGTTGGCCGGCAGCGTGGGGGTGCCGGCGCCGACGATGCCGTTGGTGTTGGCGTAACCCAGGGCGCCCCCGATGGTGGCTGTGGACCCTTCGGCGATGGCCCCGGCCTCGCCGCTGATCAGCTGGGATTTGTGCTGGTACTGGGGGGCATCGTTGACGGGCGTGAGGATGATCGGGACGATCAGCTCGGTGCCGGTACTGGTGTGATTCGTGGCTGTGGCGGTGCCGGCGGTGATGCCCTGATCGTCGATGGGCACCAGCCGGAAGCTGTCGGTGAAATTCTCGCTGCTGTCGTGGGTGTAGACCAGCTTGCCGGCGGCGAGATCGGCCGCCGTCACGTAGTCGCCCACGCCGATGGCTGCCCCGTCGAGCGTGAGGCTGCCATGGGTGACGTTACCGGTGATCTGGAAACGCAGGGCATTGTCGACGGCGTAGCCGGTTTCGTTGTCGGAGGCCGAGTTGTCGGCGTCGGCGAGGACGATGTTGGCCGATGTGATGGTGATGCTGCTGCCCTCGGGCCCGAAGACGCGGTTGCCGTTGGTGGCGGTGGGCGTGTCGTTCTGGGGGGTGACGGTGAGGGTGAAGTTGCGGACAGCGGTTTCGGTGGAGCCGTCGGAGACCGAATAGGTGAAGACGTCGTTGAAGTCTTCACCGCCAGCATGGACGAAGGTGACGCGCCCGGCATTTACGTCGGCCTGGGTGAAGCTGTCAAAGTACTCCAGGGCCACGCCGTTGAGCCGGATGCTGCCACTGGTGGGCAGAGACAGAACCCGGTAGGTCAGCTGGCCGGGCAGGGTGTCCGGGTCGGTGGCGGTGAGCTGGGTGTCGTCGAGGGTGATGGTCTCACCCTCGAGCAGCGAGGCGGCGTTGCTGCCACCGGTGGTGGGCACGTCATTGACCGGCGCGGGCGGTGGCACGGGGCTGCCATCGATGCCGGTGCTCTGCACATTGATGCTGAAGGTGTTGACTGCGAGAGTGTCGGTCCCGGGTACATAGATGCCGCCATCCCGGGGGGTGGGGTAGATGCGGCGGTCGCCGTCCTTGACGGTGAAGCTGATGCTGTCGGTGCGGGGGGTGGCGGAGAGGGTGATGTAGACCAGCCGTCCGTCGTTGATGTCCTGCTGGGTGAAGGTGGCGCCAGCCACGAGCCGGGTTCCGCCGAGGCTGAAGTAGCCTTCGGCCGGGTTGGGCACGGCTGTTAGGGTGTAGGTGAGGCTGCTGTCGGGTGAGTCGGTGTCAGTCACCTGGAGCATTGCCGGGGTGACCGTCAGGCTGGTGCTGGTGCCGGTGAGGGTCTGGGTGACATCGGTGGTGAGTACCGGGTCATTGTTGTTGCCGATGATCCCGATCTCGATCGTGGTGTCGTGGGACTGGGGGGTGCCGGTGCCGCCACCGCTGTCGGTGATGCGCATGTCGAAGCTGTCAGGCGTGCCGCTGGGCTCACTGCCATCGTGGCTGTAGGTGAGCTTGCTCAGATCGGCCACGATGAAGGGGCTGCCTGCGCTGGCGGTGGTGATCGCAACCCCGTCGTATTTGAGCGTGCCATGGGTGGGCAGGCTGGTGATGCTGTAGCTGAAGACCGTGTCGTCCGGGTCGCTGCCCGAGATGGCACCGCGAGGGGTGGACACCGGAGGAACCAGATTGGTGTTGGCGGTGAGGCTGACGTCCTGCTCGCCTTCGAAGACAGTGACCGTGCCGGCTACGCTGGGGGCCTGGTTGACCGGGGTGATCGCCACGGTGACCACCTGGTTGGTGAGCAGGCCGCCGGCGCCGTCATCAACGGTGATGAGGAAGGTGTCGTTGGTCGGCGCCAGCACTTGACTGCCGTTGTGGGTGTAGCTGAGCTGGGCGATCTGGCTGACGGCGAAGGTGGAGCCGACGGACAGTTCGTTGCCTGCCAGCTTGAGCACCCCCTGGCCCGGCAGGCCGGCGACCTTGATGATGACTTGGTTCTGGGTGTTGTCCACGTCCGACAGGCCCAGGTTGACCTGAGTGAAGCCCACTGCGCCCACATTAGTGGCGGCGCTGAAGTTGGCAGTGCCGCCTTCGGGCACGCTCAGGGGGGTGCCGCCCGTGAGTACCGGTACATCGTTGGTCGGGGTGATGGCCAGGTTGATCGTGCGGTTCGTCGAGGTGCTGCCGTCGTTGGTCGTGATGGTGAAATCGGCGGCGCCACTGGCTTCCGGCAGGCCGCGGAAGTTCATGCCGTTGATGGCGGCGTTGATGTCGCTGAGGGTGCCGCTGAAGGTCACTGTGCCGGTGCCGTTGCCGGTGAGGCCGATGAGGCCTGTGGTGCTGGCGAGGGTCAGGGTGCCGGTGGTGGAGCTGAGGGTGACGCTCTGGTTGTCTCCGTCAGCGTCGGCGATGGTGATGCCGGTGATGGCGATGTTGCTGTCTTCACTGCCGCTGCGGGTGGTGCTGATGCTGTCGGTGATGGTCGGGGCGGCGAGCAGGCCGCTGAGTCCATGCAGGGCCAGGGAGGTGGCTTCGATGCTGCCTGAGGCGGCTTCAAGGGTGGTGTCGCCGCCACTCCCGGTGGAGCCTGTGAGGTTGGTCGAGGCGGCGACATCGGCACCGGTCAGGGCGGCCAGGCGGTCGATGAAGGTGGTGCCCTGGCTGGCCACGTCACAGCCATAGATCAGGATGTCGGCGCTGGCGCTGAGGTGGCTGCCGATGGTGGCGAGTTCGCTGCGGTAGTCTTCCAGGCTGGCTGTGTCGAGGCTCTGGTTGCCCAGCACGATCTGGTCGGCCGAGCCGTGGCTGATGAGGTGCAGGGTGGTGATATTGTCGCGGGCGTTCAGGGCACTGGCGATCTGCTCAAGGCCTGAGCGAGTGGGGTCGAGAACGAGGACTTCGCTGCCAGCGGGCAGACCGGCGACGAGTTCCTGCCAGCCGCGTACGGCGGGGTCGACAATGACCAGCTCGGTGCGGCCCGTCTGCCCGGTGGGGCTGAAGGGCTGTTCGGCGGTGGCGGCCGGTCGTTGGCTGTCGTCATGGGTGTCGGTGGCCGGGTGGCTTGAGCTGTCGTCGTGCTGGTCGATGGTGACCGGCGCGGCACCATCGAAAAGATGGCGGGGTTCAAGAGCGAGACGATGGGAAACGGGACGAAGCGACTTCTGGGCGACTCGAGTAGACATTTCAGCACCTCGCGCCGGGCGGCACGTTTGTGATTATCGGAATGGAAGCGTGGATCGTGCGATTCAGTACACCCCGATAGGGCAGGGGGCAAGATCCTTGCTGGCAGCGGCGGACCGCATTAAAGATCAATATCGAAAGCCAGACCGCATACTTGAGGGCGCTGGCTCGTGTGTTTGCAAGGTTTAACACAATCTGGCAGATATTCGAATGGCAATCGAGAAAAGAGGGAGAAAACCATATGAAACCGATGCAGGGCGTGAAGGTGCTGGAGTTGGGCACCTTGATCGCAGGGCCCTTCTGTACGCGCATTCTTGGGGAGTTTGGTGCGGATGTCATCAAGGTGGAGGCCCCGGATGGCGGTGACCCCCTGCGCCAGTGGCGCAAGTTGCATCAGGGTACGTCCCTTTGGTGGTCGGTTCAGGCACGCAACAAAAAGTCCTTGACCGCCAATTTGAAGCATCCAGAGGGGGTGGCCATTGTTCGTCAGCTGGCGGCCGAGGCGGACATTGTGGTGGAGAACTTCCGCCCCGGTGTGCTCGAGAAGCTCGGGCTGGGCTGGGATGTGTTGTCGGCGGCGAATCCCGGGTTGATCATGGTGCGCTTGTCGGGCTTTGGCCAGACCGGCCCTTACAAGGACAGGCCGGGGTTCGGGGCGATTGGTGAGTCCATGGGCGGGCTGCGCTATATCACTGGCTTTCCGGACCGTCCGCCGGTGCGCACGGGGATTTCCATCGGCGATTCGATTGCAGCCTTGTGGGCTGCCATCGGTGGGTTGATGGCCTTGCGCCATCGGGAGGTGAATGGAGGGCTGGGCCAGGTGGTGGATGTGGCCCTCTATGAAGCGGTGTTCGCCATGATGGAGAGCATGGTGCCGGAGTTTGATGTCGCCGGCTTCGTGCGGGAGCGGACGGGTAACATCATGCCGGGCATCACGCCTTCGAATACGCATACCACTCGCGATGGGCGCCACATCATCGTGGGTGGCAACGGCGATGCGATCTTCAAGCGCCTCATGCTGGCGGTGGGTCGCCCTGATCTTGCCGACGATCCGGGCCTCGCCAGCAACGCGGGGCGCGACCTGCGGGCGATCGAGCTGTACGGGGTGATCGATGCCTGGGTGGCGGCGCGGGATGGTGACAGCGTGCTGGCCGCCTTGGAGGCGGCCGAGGTGCCGGCCAGTTCCGTGTACTCGGTGGCCGACATGTTCCGTGATGCCCAGTTTGCGGCGCGGGGCATGCTGGAGAAGGCGAGCCTGCCCGACGGTACGCCGATGTGCATCCCCGGCATCGTGCCGAGGCTCACGGAAACCCCGGGCTCAACCGAGTGGCTGGGGCCAGGGCTGGGCGAGCATACCGATGAACTCCTCCGTGGCCTGGGTTTCGATGCGGAGCGGATTGCTGCGCTGCGGGCGGCCGGGGCAATTTGACATATCCGTTGGCGCTCGCCCGGGCCTGTTGCTTGGCGAGCCGCGTTATCATCGGGGCATCAACCCTTCACTGGAACAGTGCATGCCTACCATTCTCGTGACCGGCGGTGCCGGCTACATCGGCTCCCATACCTGCGTAGAGCTCCTCGGCGCCGGCTATGACGTGGTCGTCGTCGACAATTTCTGCAACAGCAAGCCGGAAGCCCTGCGGCGGGTCGAGGCCATCGCTGGTCGCCAGCTGCTGGCCTTCTACAATGCTGACGTGCGCGACAAGACCGCCCTGCGCGAGTTGTTCAAGGCCCATGCCATCGATGCGGTGATCCACTTCGCGGCGCTCAAGGCGGTGGGGGAATCCGTTGCCAAGCCCTTGATGTACTACGACAACAACATTGCCGGCACGGTGGCCCTGACCGAGGTCATGGGCGAGGCGGGGGTCAAGTCCCTGGTGTTCAGCTCATCGGCCACCGTGTATGGCGACCCTGCCAGCGTGCCGATCCGCGAGGATTTTCCCACCGGCCCGACCAATCCCTACGGGCGCACCAAATGGATGATGGAGTTCGTGCTGTCCGACCTGGCGGCGGCAGACCCGGAGTGGCGAGTGGCGCTACTGCGCTACTTCAACCCGGTGGGGGCTCACGCTAGCGGGCGTATCGGCGAGGATCCCAACGGGCTCCCCAACAACCTGATGCCCTTTGTCAGCCAAGTGGCGGTAGGGCGCCTGCCCCGGTTGCGTGTCTTTGGCGGGGACTATGCGACCCCTGACGGCACCGGCGTCCGCGACTATATTCATGTGGTCGATCTGGCGGTAGGGCACGTGGCGGCTGTGCGGCGGCTGGCGGAACGCCCCGGTGTGCTGACGGTCAACCTGGGGACGGGGCGTGGCTACAGCGTCATCGAAGTGGTCAAGGCCTTTGAAGAGGCCAGTGGCCGTCCGGTGCCCTACGAGATCGTGGCCCGCCGCCCCGGCGATGTCGCCCAATGCTATGCCGAGCCAGCCCTGGCTGAACGGGAGTTGGGCTGGCGTGCGACGCGGGGCATAGACGAAATGTGTGCTGATTCATGGCGCTGGCAAAGCACCAATCCCCAGGGGTATCCCGATTGAGTACAGAAGACCTGCCGGTGAGCGATGCCCTCAACGTACTGGGAGGCCCCTTGCTGGCCTGCAGTTATGCCCCCTTGACGGGCTGGATGCGGACGGGGTGTTGTGAGTCCGACCCGGATGATCTTGGCCGCCATCATGTGTGTGTCAAGGTGAGCGCCGAGTTTCTGAGGTTCAGCGCCTTACGTGGCAATGATCTGTCTACGCCGCGCCCCGAGTATCGCTTTGCCGGCCTCAAGCCCGGTGATCGCTGGTGCCTGTGCGCCCTGCGCTGGCGAGAGGCCTGGGAGGCCGGTGTGGCGCCGCCCGTGGTGCTCGCGGCAACACACATGGCGGCACTTGAGGTGATTCCCTTCGATGCCCTCAAGCGTCACTCCCATGAGGGTTGAGTCGCTTCACTGCGCAGCGGTCCACTCCAGCAGTGCGTCCTGGGCTTCACGGGCTGCGCCGGCATTGGGGTGGTTGATCATGAGCACCACGGCGTAGCGCCGGCCGCTGGCACCCAGCACGTAACCTGCCAGGCTACGTACCCCGTCCAGCGTGCCCGTCTTGATGTGGGCTGTGCCGGCGGCAGGGCTGTTGGCGACGCGGCGCCGGGCCGTGCCGTCACGTCCGGCAATCGGCAGGGACGACATCAGTTCGGGCATCGTCCTGCTGCGCCAGGCGGCCCGCAGCAGATCGCCAAGGCTGAGGGCGGTCACGCGTTCGTTACGTGACAGTCCCGCGCCGTTTTCGATGACCAGCCCCTCCGTGGAGATGCCCGATGCCCTCAGGCTGCGTTCGACCACCCGTGCCCCGGCAGCGGCGGAGTCACGGCCCGGCTCGGCCAGTGCGCCAAGGGTGGCCAGCACGTGGCGGGCGATCACATTGTTCGACCATTTGTTCATGTCGCGCAGCACCTCCGGCAGCGCCGGCGAGCTGGACTCGACCAGCACCTGGCTGCCCTGGGGCGGTGGTGCCTCGCGGAAGTGCCCTGAGATCTCTCCGCCCAGCTCGCGCCACAACGCCCGAAACAGCCCCTCGAACAATCGTTCGGGGGGGAGCGGGGCGAGGTTCCAGTCAAAGCTTGCAGTACATCCAAGAGGCAGGTTGCCTTCCAGACCCAGGATAGTATTGCCACTCTCCTCGCGTGGGCTTGCCGTGAGATGGGTGACGGGGTCGCCGCAGGTGTTGCCGGCAAGGCGACGAATCCGGTTGACGACGAGCAGTCCGGTGGGTTGTGGGTCCAGGGTTGCCTCGGCACCCTCCGAGGTGGGCTGCATGCGCAGCTGGATCGATCCGAAGTCCACAGTCAGGGCGTTGGCGCCTGCGTTGTAAGGCCGCAGGGGGCGTTGGTCGAAGGCTGCGGGGTCGTGGGACGGCAGGCTGAAGAAGCTACGGTCGGTCAGGACGTCGCCTTCGATGCGCTTGACGCCGCGTGAGCGCAGCTCGCGGAGTATCAGCCACAGTCGCTCTCTTGACAGGCGCGGGTCTCCACCGCCGATGATCGACAGGTCGCCCTTTAGCACGCCATCCCGGATCGGCGCACCGACCATGATGCGGGTCTTCCAGGTGAAGGTCGGACCGAGCTGATCGAGGGCTGCAAACGTCGTCACCAGCTTCATCACGGAGGCCGGGTTCATTGGGGCGGTGACGCGGTGGCTCAGCAGCGCCGACGCCCCTTCCACATCCTGAATCAGCACGCTGGTTGCACTCTGGGGAATGCCGTTGCGGGCAAGGCTGGCGTCAAGGGCCGCTGGCCAGCGCTCTCCACCACTTGCCGGGGCGGTTGTGAGGGTCAGGGTGAGAACGAGCAGCGCTATGGCGGGGGCAGGCATGGGGCTTGGGGGATAGGGTGGTGTCGGCAGGTGATTATGCCGCTGTGGCCTGCCGGTGTTTTGTTGCGCCGCAGCATAAATCGGGATCTTTCATGTCTTTGCGCCGGTTTCCTTCCTGTCCGGGAAGCCTGAGAACGCCATAATTCCCAATGCTGGCGCGGGTTTAGGCCACTAGCCCTTTTTTTGGGTAAGGGTTTTCGCTATACTCCGCAGGTTTTCCGTATTGCGATCTTCGAAGTCTCTTTTATTGAGGTTAGTGGGCCATGAGCGTGGATCAGAAAGTAGATGCGGGTCGGCGCCAGCTGTTGCTGGTGACGTCGGCGGCAGGGGGCGTGGGCGCAGTCGCCGCGGCCGTGCCGTTCGTCGCGAGCCTGACGCCGTCGGAGCGTGCGAAGGCAGCCGGTGCGCCGGTTGAAGTGGATATCAGCAAGCTGGGCCCGGGTCAGATGATGACCGTCGAGTGGCGCGGCAAGCCGGTGTGGATCATCAACCGCACCAAGGAAATGCTGGATTCCCTGAAAAAGACCGATAGTGAAGTCAGCGATCCGGCTTCCGACAAGCCGATGCAGCCGGCTTATGCCAAGAACGAAACCCGCTCCATCAAGCCGGAAATCCTGGTGGCGGTCGGTATCTGTACCCACCTTGGCTGCTCTCCGTCCGACAAGTTCAAGACTGGTGCCGAGAGTGGCGTTTCGCCTGACTGGGCCGGCGGCTTCCTGTGCCCCTGTCACGGCTCCACCTTCGATATGGCCGGCCGTGTTTATAAGAGCAAGCCTGCACCGGATAACCTCGAGATTCCGCCGCACAAGTATCTGGCCGATACCAAGATCCTGATCGGCGAAGACGGAAAGGCATAAACGATGACCACCAAAGCTCAAGCGGTAATCGACTGGGTTGACGAGCGTTTTCCGCTGACGTCCTCCATCAAGGGGCACCTCACTGAGTATTACGCCCCCAAGAACTTCAACTTCTGGTACTTCTTTGGTTCCCTGGCCCTGCTGGTCCTGGTGATTCAGATCGTTACCGGCATCTTCCTGGTCATGCACTACAAACCTGATGCGTCCCTCAACGCGTCCGGTGTGCCGGTGGCGTTTGCCTCTGTCGAATACATCATGCGCGACGTGCCGGGCGGCTGGCTGATCCGCTACATGCACTCCACGGGCGCCTCGGCGTTCTTCATCGTGGTGTATCTGCACATGTTCCGCGGTCTGCTCTACGGTTCCTACCGCAAGCCCCGCGAACTCATCTGGATTTTCGGCACCCTGATCTTCCTGGCGCTGATGGCCGAGGCCTTCATGGGCTACCTGCTGCCCTGGGGGCAGATGTCCTTCTGGGGCGCCCAGGTGATCGTGAACCTGTTCTCTGCGATTCCCGTCATCGGTCCCGACCTTTCGGTCGTGATTCGTGGCGACTTCGTGGTGTCCGACGCGACCCTGAACCGCTTCTTCTCCTTCCACGTCATCGCCGTGCCGCTGATTCTCATCGGCCTGGTGGCAGCCCACATCGTTGCTCTGCACGAGGTTGGTTCCAACAACCCGGATGGCGTTGAGATCAAGAAGAAGAAGGGCCCTGATGGTCACCCGCTGGATGGCATTCCCTTCCACCCCTATTACACCGTCAAGGACATTGTGGGTGTGGTCGGCTTCCTGATCGTCTTCTCCTTCATCGTGTTCTTCGCACCTGAAGGTGGCGGCTACTTCCTGGAATTCAACAACTTCATTCCCGCCGATCCGCTGAAGACTCCCCCGCACATCGCGCCGGTCTGGTATTTCACCCCGTTCTACTCGATCCTGCGTGCGGTCACCTATCCGCTGCTCGGCATCGACGCGAAGTTCTGGGGGGTGGTGGCCATGGGCGCAGCCGTGGTGATCATCGCCTTCCTGCCCTGGCTGGACCGCAGTCCGGTGAAGTCGATCCGCTACAAGGGCGGTCTGTTCAAGGCCATTCTGGCGATCTTCATCGTTGCCTTCTTCATCCTCGGCTACCTTGGCGTTCTGCCTCCGACCCCGGGTCGCACCCTGGTATCCCAGATCTGCTCGGTGATCTACTTCGGCTTCTTCCTGTTGATGCCGTGGTACTCCAAGATGGACAAGTGCAAGCCCGAGCCTGATCGGGTGACCGGTTAATGAGAATGAAAGCCATGAAAAAACTTTTGACGTCTCTCCTGTTCGCACCGCTGCTTGCCTTTGCAAGCGGTGCCGAACTGCACCTCGACAAGGCTCCGGTGTCCACCGACCCGGCTGCACTGCAGAACGGTGCAAAGCTTTTCGTCAACTACTGCCTCAACTGCCACGGCGCCAGCTACATGCGCTACAACCGGCTCCAGGAGCTGGGTCTGTCCGAGCAGGCCATCAAGGACAACCTGATGTTCACCGCCGACAAGGTCGGCGAGCCGATGCGCATCGCCATGCAGCGTGATGAAGCCAAGGCCTGGTTCGGTGCCGCCCCTCCGGATCTCACCGTGATCTCGCGTTCCCGTGCGTCCGAGTTCGGCAGCGGTGCGGACTGGCTGTATACCTATCTGCGCAGCTTCTATCGTGACAGCGAGCGTCCGACCGGCTGGAACAACGTGGTTTTTGAGAATGTGGGCATGCCCCATGTTCTTTATGAACTGCAAGGCGAGCAGATTGCCAAAGTGAGCGAGAAGGACGATGGCCATGGCGGCAAGATCAAGGAGATTTCCCTTGAGCTGGCCAAGCCGGGCAAGCTGTCCAAGGAAGAGTACGACAAGGCAAGCGCCGATCTCGTCTCCTACCTGGTTTGGATGGGCGAGCCGATGGCCGAGAAGCGTAAGAACATCGGTACTGCGGTGATTGCCTTTTTGGGTCTGCTCTTCGTTCTTTCCTATCTTCTGAAGAAGAATTACTGGAAAGACGTCCACTAATCGGCGGAAGGTTTCGCCGATGCAGTCACTTGCTGTCACTGAGCAAGACGCACCACGCGCCCGTCGCGTGGTGCGTGATACCGAGTATTCGTGGGGTAACACAACGATGATGAATTTGTATTCCGGAACGACAGATCCTTTCAGTCACCGGTGCCGTATCGTGCTCTTTGAAAAGGGCATGGATTTCCAGGTGATTGATGTCGATCTCTTCAACAAGCCGGAAGACATCGCCGTCATCAACCCGTATAACCGGGTTCCGGTGCTGGTTGATCGTGACCTCGTGCTTTACGAGTCCAACATCATCAACGAGTACATCGACGAGCGTTTCCCGCATCCCCAACTGATGCCGCCCGACCCCATCATGCGTGCCCGGGCCCGTCAGTTGTTGCACACTTTCGAGCTTGAGCTGTTCTCCCATATCGAAGCCCTGGAGAAGAACCCCAAGGGCGCCGACAAGGAGCGTGCCCATGTGCGCGATCAATTGACTCAGCTGGCGCCGATCTTCACCAAGCAGAAATTCCTGCTGGGCGAAGAGTTCTCCATGCTGGATGTAGCGATCGCCCCCTTGCTGTGGCGTCTCGATCATTACGGCATCGAGCTGCCCCGTTCGGCAGCTCCTTTGATGAAGTATGCTGAGCGCATTTTCAGCCGTCAGGGCTTTATCGATGCGATGACGCCCTCCGAGAAGGTCATGCGTCGCTGAGTCTTGCATCCCGGGCCGCGCTCTGTCGCGGCCCTGTCTATTCTTTCTCTTTTCTGTGGCCTTTCTCTCGGCCTCGTTTGTCTTCAAGGTCCCGGTCATGAGCGACGCTTCCACCAAGCCTTATCTGATTCGTGCCATTCATGAATGGTGTGTCGATCAGGGGCTGACACCCTATCTCGCTGTGGCGGTTGATGGCCGTACCATGGTGCCGCGTAGCTTTGTGCAGGATGGTCAGATTGTTCTGAACATCGGGCCGGATGCGACCCAGAGTCTGGTTATGGGCAACGAGCTGATCGCCTTTCAGGCCCGTTTTGGTGGCGTCGCGCAGAATATCTCCGTCCCTGTCGATAACGTGTCGGCCATTTATGCCCGCGAAAACGGTCATGGTATGGCGTTTGAACTGGCCTCTGGCTTCGAGCACGAAGCCGGGGAGGATGCGCCTGAGTTCGCCCCTGACGGGGCTGACGATGCCGGGCCGGGCCAGGAAGTATCGACCGAGTCTGGCAAGGCGGGGCTTCGTAGCCATCTGAAACTGGTCAAATAAGCTCAGCATTACACCTCCGGCCCTTGACCTTGCTCAGGGAAGTTGTTCTTGCCGAGGTATAAAGTGGCGCGCAATTTTTCAAATCTTGAGGTTTCAGCGCATGGCTGCCATGGAATGGACTGACAAACTGGCTCTGGGTCTGGGGCCGATGGACGATACTCATCAAGAGTTCGTCGATGCCTATAACCGCTTGCTTGCGGCCTCCGGTGAAGCTCAGCTGATAGAGATGGATGCGTTCATCGCGCACACCGTCGAGCATTTCGACCAGGAAAACCGCTGGATGGAGTTGATCGGCTTTCCGGGCTGCCACAAGGCGGAGCATGATCGCGTCCTGGCCGTCTGTCGTGATGTGCGTAAGCGCATGGAGCGGGGCGATGCCGCTCTTGGACGCCAGCTGCTGCAGGAGTTGCCTATCTGGTTCGACAATCACGTCGCCACCATGGATTCTGCGCTTGCCGCATACATTGATTCGATCGGGTTTGACACCCAGACGGGCGAGATTCGTAATCCACCTCAGGAAGGGGGCGAGGATGGATCTTCCGCCTGCTGCACGCCGCCCACCCAGAAGGCGGACAGCCTGCCGGCCTGACGTCCGTCGATTCAGTGTGCTCCGGCCCCACCGTGGGTCGGGTGTTAGCCTTCCTGCTTTTTTCCGGGTTTCGCTCTGAAACCTTCCCCTTGGTGCCCTTTGGCGTCCCTCCTGCACTGTCCTTGCCTCCAGTGTGCCCGGGAGGGCGCAAAGTAGTTGGAGCAAGGGCTAAAGTCCCTGCTTTGGGGGACGATATGAATTGCACTTGAATCCCGTGGGTGGGTGTGCGATGTCCTTTGTGCGAGTCAATAGTGGTGAGGTTGAGGTTGGCCGCCCGGTACCCTGGCCCCTTTACGATGATCGCCATCAGCTCCTGCTGGCTCGTGGCGTCGTTGTCGAGACTGAGTCCCAGAAAAATGCGCTCATCGAGCGCGGTCTTTTCCGCAAACTGAAGGTGAGCGAGACCCGTCCGAGCCAGGAGCTCGGTGGTCGCCCTGCGGACGACTTGTGCGGCTTTGACGAGATCAAGCTGGATATTGGCGATACCCTACAGTTGCAGACACAGAGTGACAGCGGCCAGTCGCGTTATTACGTCAAGCTGATCGGTTACCTCAAGGGCAAGAGCATCATCGTCACCACCCCGACCCAGGAAGGCAAGGTTCTCCTGATGCGGGAAGGGCAGAGCTTTGTGGTGCGTATGTTTTCGGGAAAGAGTGTTTTCGCCTTCGGCGCGACCATCTTCAAGGTGGCAAATGTGCCTTTCCCGCACTTGCATCTAACTTACCCGAACAGTGTCCGTGGCCTGGTGGTTCGTCGGGGCGCCCGGGCGCGGGTCAATCTCATTGCTGCCGTTGCAGGAGCAGACGGGCGTTCGCATGCGGCGACCATCCTGGATCTCAGCATCGGTGGTGCCATGCTGATCGGCAAATCACCGATGGGAGTCAAGGATGACCGGCTGGCCATCAAGTTCCGCGTGATGGTGAGTGATGTGGAGCAGTTTCTGACCATTCCGGCCGTGCTGCGCTCTGTTCATGCCACGGCAACACCGGAAGGGGGGGGGCCCCAGATTCAGCATGGGGTCCAGTTCGAGGATTTGCCCCATGCCGAGCAGGTCGTATTGTCGGCCTTCGTCTATCGGATCTTGTTTGAGGAGTCGGCGGACGGCTGATCTTTGGGCCAGCCCTGTTCAGGTGCGGAAGGGGAAGGCAGGCTCAGGCGTGCGGCCGGTCATGATGTCGGCCAGCGCTCGGCCCGAGCCGCATGCCAGGGTCCAGCCCAGGGTGCCATGGCCGGTGTTCAGATATAGGTTGTCGATGCGCGTGCGCCCGATCAGGGGCACGTTGCTCGGGGTTGCCGGTCGCAGGCCGCACCAGTGCTCGGCTTGTTCCAGGTTGGCGACTCCGGGAAGGTGCTCTTCCAGCCATTTCACGATGCTGGCACTGCGTGCCGGGTTGGGGCTGAGATCGAAGCCGTTCAGCTCGGCCGTGCCGGCCACTCTCAGTCGATCGCCAAGCCGCGAACACACAATGCGGCGAGATTCGTCGGTGAGGCTGTGTTTTGGGGCTCGCTCCGGATTCACGATGGGGACGGTGATCGAATAGCCCTTGACCGGATATATCGGCAGGTGCACCCCGAAATGTGCGATCAGTGCCGGGCTGTAACTGCCTGCTGCCACGACCACGGCATCTGCCTGCAGGACACCTGCCTTGTGGTCTGCATCGAGTACGCGGATGCCGCGAATGCGGCCGCGTATCATGTCGAAATCGTAGATGCGTGCGTCGTACATGAAACGCACACCGGCTTCCCGGGCTTTGGCAGCCAACTCGCGGCAGAACAAGTGTGCGTTGCCGCTTTCGTCGTCCAGACCGTGCATGACACCGGCCAGACGCGGGCGCAGGGAGGCCAGCGCGGGCTCAAGGGCGATGGCCTCGTCCGTCATGAGGATCCGGGCGCGGATACCCAGCGCTTCGAGCTCCTTCTGGCGTGCGGGAACGGCGCTGAATTCGCGCTGGCTCTGGAAGAGGTGGAGGATGCCGGCGTCGCTGGACTCGTACTGGATGCCCGTTGCTGCCCGCAGCGCCTGCAACTCCTGACGGCTATAGATGGCGAGGTTGGCAATGGCGGTCGTGTTGCGCACGCTGCGTCCGGGCAGGCATTCGCGCAGGAAGGCGGCGGCCCAGCGCCACTGCTTGTAGTCGGCACGCAGCCGGAAAAGGAGCGGCGCATCCTTGCGGCCAAGCCAACGCAGGATGGTAGCGGGGGCTGAAGGGTTGGCCCAGGGTTCGGGGTGGCTGATGGAGATCTGGCCGCCGTTGGCAAAGCTGGTTTCCAACCCGGGTCCGGGTTGGCGCTCCACGACGGTGACACTGCAACCTGCTTGCGCCAGATACCAGGCACTTGTGACGCCTGCCAGGCCGGCGCCGATGACCAGAACTTCCATGATGCCTTGTGATGAGTCTTTCGTAGAAGGGTGGATATCCACCGCAGCGGAATCCGGCCCGCAATCATAAACGACGAAAGGCCTCGATCCGGGCGATAATCCTTACTTTTACAGGTTATTCCGGAGAGTCGAGTCATGCGTCGTGTCACGCTTACCCAATTTCTGATCGAACAGCAGCGCAAGGGGCTGATGAGTGCCGATCTACGTCTGCTGATGGAGGTCGTTGCCCGGGCGGTCAAGGCAATTGCCGTCAATGTCTCCAAAGGCGCCCTGGCGGGTGTGCTGGGTGAGGCCGGCAGCGACAACGTGCAGGGTGAAGCCCAGAAGAAGCTTGACGTGATCGCCAACGACATCCTGATCCAGGCCAACGAGTGGGGTGGGCACCTGGCAGCCATGGCCTCCGAGGAGGTCGAGGAGATCCGGCCGATTCCGGGTGAGTACCCGAAGGGCGCCTACCTGTTGCTGTTTGATCCGCTCGATGGCTCCTCCAACATCGATGTGAACATTTCGGTCGGCACGATCTTCTCGGTGCTGCGTTGCCCTGAAGGCGTCAATGCCGCTACAGAGGCTGATTTCATGCAGCCGGGCAGTGCCCAGGTGGCCGCCGGTTATTCGGTATATGGCCCGTCCACCCAGCTGGTGCTGACGGTGGGGGATGGCGTCCATGGCTTCACGCTGGATCGCGAGATGGGCAGTTTCATTTACACCCACCCGGACATGAAGGTTCCGGAGGACACTAAGGAATACGCCATCAACGCGTCCAACGAGCGTTTCTGGGAGGCGCCCGTCCAGCGCTACGTGAGCGAGCTGAAGGCCGGTGCAGAAGGTCCGCGGGGGCGTGATTTCAACACCCGCTGGGTGGCCTCCATGGTTGCAGACGTGCACCGTATCCTGACTCGGGGCGGCATTTTCATGTACCCCATGGACAGCAAGATGAAGGACAAGGGCGGCAAGCTGCGCCTGATGTACGAGGCCAACCCGATGGCGATGATCGTTGAGGCAGCCGGCGGGGCGGCATCCACCGGGCGGGAGCGCATCCTTGACATCCAGCCGAGCAAGCTGCATCAGCGTGTGCCGGTTATCCTGGGTTCCCGTAACGAGGTAGAGCGGGTCGTCGCCTACCACCTCGAGGCCTGATCCTGCTTTTCTGACGATTCAATCGGCGCGTTTGCGGTGTCGGTTGAATCGTTTTTATCTGGGCTGGTCGAACCTGACATTGGCGTGTGCCGATTTTTTCAGGTGATCTCATGACTGCTGCCCCTGATCTCGATGATGCCTCTCTGGAGGCCGAGCTGGTGGCTTTGCGCCAAGCCATGGAGGCCGCACTGCGACGGCCTGAGGTCGAGGCCGTTCAGGCGCTGGCTGGAGCACCTCTGCCCTCGGCAGACCAGGCGAAGCGCATTGCCTTGCTGGCGGAGCAGCTTGCCATCGGCGTACGTCAGCGCCGCCGCCGGTCCGGGGGCGTTGATGCGTTGATGAACGAGTTTTCCCTCGGCAGCAGCGAAGGCGTGGCCCTGATGTGTCTTGCCGAGGCCCTGCTGCGGGTGCCCGATGACGATGCCCGCCTGTGCTTGATCCGGGACAAGCTGCGTGCCCGTGACTGGTCGGCCCATGTGGGCCACAGCCCGTCCTTGTTCGTCAATGCGGCCGCCTGGGGCCTGGCGCTCACCGGGCGTCTGCTGGCGCCCGACGAGGCGGCGGGCGTTCCTCACGCCCTTCAGCGCATCGCCGTGCGCGGCGGGGAGGTGCTGCTCCGGGAGGCCATGGATTACGCGATGCGTCTTGTCGGGCAGCAGTTTGTGCTTGGCGAGACCATCGAGGCTGCGCTGGAGTGTGCTGCAACGGGGGCCGCAGCGGACTATCGCTATTCCTTCGACATGCTCGGGGAGGCCGCTGTGACGGCCGACGAGGCGGCGCGCTACGCTACCGCTTACGCCCACGCCATTCAAGCCATCGGTCATCAGGACCGTTGGCGGGGTGTTCATAAGGGCAATGGCATTTCCATCAAGCTGTCGGCCCTCCACCCGCGCTATCACTGGTCCCAGCACGCCAGGGTGTTGCATGAGCTCGTGCCCCGGGTGCGCCACTTGTGCCTGTTGGCCAAGCGCCACGATATCGGCCTGACCATCGACGCTGAAGAGTCGGATCGGCTGGACCTGTCCCTTGATGTGCTTGCGGCGTTGGCTGCAGACCCGGCGCTGGATGAATGGTCGGGCCTGGGTTTTGTGGTGCAGGCCTATCAGAAGCGGGCGCCGGTTGTCATCGAGTGGCTGGTTACCCTGGCACGCCGCCATCGGCGGCGCCTGATGGTGCGCCTGGTCAAGGGGGCTTACTGGGATGCCGAGATCAAGCGTGCTCAGCAGGATGGCCTGATCGACTATCCCGTCTATACCCGCAAGGCACATACCGACCTGGCTTACCTGGTCTGTGCCCGACGCCTGTTGGCGGTGCCCGACGCGGTGTTTCCTCTGTTTGCCACTCATAACGCCCATACGGTCGCGACCATTGTCGAGGCGGGCGGCCCGTTCCGGCCAGGGGACTACGAGTTCCAGTGCCTGCACGGAATGGGGGACAGTCTTTACCGGCAACTGGTGGGGGCGGAGGATGCGCGCTTGCGGCGGCCGGTGCGGGTGTATGCCCCGGTGGGCAGTCACCGTACCCTGCTGGCCTACTTGGTGCGTCGGCTGCTCGAAAACGGCGCCAACACCAGCTTCGTCAACCGAATTGTCGATGATCGCGTGCCGGTTTCCGCTCTCGTTGCCGATCCGTTGGTGCAGGTGCAGGCGGGCGCCGGCCATCCCCATCCGGGTATCCCCCTGCCTGAAGATATGTACCCCGGGCGTCGCAACAGCCGGGGCTTCGATCTGGCGGCAGCCCCTGTCCGGCGGGCTTTCAGGGCCGCCTTGGCGCAAAGCCGGGAAGCGTTCGTGGAGGTGCAGCCGCGGGTCAGCGGTGTGGACCCCGGCGGGATGGACGGAGCGGTGGATGTCTGCAATCCGGCTTGCCGCACCGAGCGGGTGGGGGCTGTGCGCGTCGCCACGCCGATCGAGGTGGAGGGGGCGCTGCAGGCCGCCGTGCATGCGGCGTCCGACTGGGCCGGCGCCGGGCCGGCGCATCGTGCCCTGTGTCTTGAGCGGGCTGCCCAGGCCTTTGAGGCTCGCACCCATGCCCTTGTGGCGCTGCTGGTGCGGGAGGCAGGAAAGACCATTCCTACGGCGCTGGGGGAGGTCCGTGAGACGGTGGATTACTGCCGCTATTACGCCAGCCGTCTGCGGGCTGGTGATCTTGATGGCAGCATTCCCCTTGGCTGTGTCGCTGCGATCAGCCCCTGGAATTTCCCGCTGGCGATCTTTGTCGGTCAGATTGCTGCCGCCCTGGCGGCCGGCAATCCGGTGATCGCCAAGCCTGCCGAGCAAACTCCGCTGATCGCCGATTGGGCTGTTGCCCTGTTCCACGAGGCTGGGGTGCCGCGCGCCGTGCTGCAGTGCCTGCCCGGAGGGGGCGGGCTGGGGGCGGTGCTCGTGGCGGACGAGCGCGTTCGCGGTGTGCTGTTTACCGGATCGACAAAAGTGGCCTGCGGCATCCACCGCCAGCTGGCAAGCCGGGGTGATGTGCCGCTGGTGGCAGAGACCGGAGGCATAAACGCCATGATCGTGGACTCCACCGCCCTGCCCGAACAGGTGGTCGGCGATGTGATCACTTCGGCCTTCGACTCGGCCGGCCAGCGTTGTTCGGCCCTGCGTCTGCTGTGTCTGCAAGAGGATATTGCCGATCGGGTTCTGGAATTGCTCGATGGCGCCATGGCCGAGTTGTGCCTCGGTCCGCCTGAGGATTTTTCAACCGATGTGGGGCCGGTGATCGATGCCGCGGCCCGTCTCCGTATTGACGCCTATGTGGATGCATTGCGTGCCAATCGCTGCCGTGTCCTGACCCGTAGTCTTCCCGACGGGTGTGCCCGGGGCCATTTCGTGGCGCCTACCCTGATCGAGATTTCGTCTGTGGCCGACCTGCGCCAGGAGGTCTTTGGGCCTGTGCTGCATATCGTCCGCTATGCCGCCCGGGATCTGGATGCGGTGCTGGATGCCTTGGCGGCCCAGGGGTATGGCTTGACTCTGGGCATCCAGTCGAGGATTGACGAGTTTGCCCAGCGCATCATCGGGCGGGTGAGGGTGGGCAACATCTACGTCAATCGCAGCATGATTGGCGCGGTGGTGGGGGTGCAACCCTTTGGCGGAGAGGGGCTTTCGGGGACGGGGCCGAAGGCCGGTGGGCCGCTTCTGCTTGGTCGGTTGGTGCAGGGGGCGTCGGTACCACTCGCCAATGTATCGCGCCCTCAGCGTCCTCTGCTTGCCTGCCTTGAGGCGTGGATCAACACTGGTGGGGCAGGGCTGGCGGAGGCGGAGCGGAACGTTCTTCTCGCGGCGATCGATGCCTACCGGCAGGCATCGTTGGCTGGACTGGCGGTGTCCTTGCCGGGGCCGACCGGCGAGAGCAACACCCTTAGTTTCCATCCCCGGGGGCTGGTTCTGGGGATGGCCAGCACGGCTGCCGCCTGGCTCCACCAACTGGCCGTCGTGCTGGCCACCGACAACCGCCTCCTGCTGGCTGACAGTGCAGCTGCCGAAGCTTGGCGAGGTTCATTGCCACCAGCCGTGCAGGGTATGGTGGATGTGCATCCGGATGCGCTGGTCCAGCCTTGGGCGGCAGCCCTTCTGGATGTGCCCGAGGCCCCGTCATGGCGGAGTGTGCTGGCCCGGCGTGGGGGGGCGATCCTGCCCTGTCTGGTGCCGGAACCCCACTATGCTCTCGCGCACCTGATTGTCGAACGTTGCGTCAGTGTCGATGTCGCTGCGACCGGGGGCGACACCGGGCTGCTCCAGCTCGGAGAGGCCTGAACGGGCGTGGCGCTCGGGCTGGTAGAATCCGCGGGTGCTGCGCCATTCCAGTTTTATCCGCCTGTCGTTCATGTTGCTCGCCCTTGCCGGGGGCGTGTCTGCCCATGGGGCAGACAGCTTGGTCGAACTCCAGGCTCCCGATGCTCTGCGCCCGCTACTCGTCAAACACCTCGATTTCCTTGAGCGCGCCCCGGAAGATGTTCTGGATGCCGCCGGCCGGGTTGCCCTGATGCGTCGGGCGCGCAAGGAAATCCGCGAGATCCTCGCCACGGAGGGGTATTTTTCGCCGGCCATCGAAAGGCAGGATCTGGAGGGCGAGCGCCTGCGCGTCGTGGTCACGCCGGGGCGCAGGACAAGCATATCGGCCCTCGATCTGCGTTTCGCCGGTGACATCACCGGTTCCGGTGGGGATCGCCCGCAGCGCCTGGCGGCGCTGCAGGCCGCATGGGGCTTGCCGGTCGGGCAGCCTTTCCGGCAAGCCGACTGGGATGGGGCCAAGCAGCGTCTGCTCGATGCCCTGTCCAGCCGCGAATACGCTGCCGCACGCATTTCGGACAGCCGGGCCCTCATCGACCCGGAGACCGCCAGCGCCCGGCTGGAGGTGGAAGTGGACAGTGGCCCGGTGTTCCGCTTCGGGGCATTGCAGATCAACGGGCTATCGGACTATGACGCCAGCCTCATCGAGCGCTATCGCCCACCGGAGCTTGGCGAGCCCTACAGTCAGGAGCGGCTGCTGCGCTTCCAGACGGCCCTGCAGAACACCAGCTACTTCGCTTCGGTGGTTGTCGATATCGATCGTAGCAGCGCCACTCCGGACGCCGTACCGGTGCGGGTGGACGTCACCGAGGCCAAGCCACGGCGCATCGGCTTCGGGGCCGGCGTCAGCAGCAATACCGGCTACCGGGTCGAGACCAGCTATCGGGACGCCCACTTCATGGGCCAGCCCTGGAACCTGGTCAGCGGTGTGCGCGTCGAGCAGCGGCGCCAGCTGGGCTACGCCGATGTATTCCTGCCGCCGTCCGCCTCCGGCTATCTGGACAGCGTCGGCGCCCTTGCCGAGCACACCAACATTTCGGGCCTGCAGACCCAGCGTCAGTCCATCGGCGTGGTGCGGACCATTCCCCGGGGCAGCATGGAGAACCGGCTGGCCCTCAATTACCAGCAAGAGATCCTGACCCCGGAAGGCAGCCTCCGCTCCAGCCGTTCGGCGCTCACCGCCAACTGGTCCTGGACCTATCGGGCTGTCGACAACATGCTCGATCCGCGGCACGGACAGGTGGTCAACCTCCAGTTGGGGGGCGCGTCCCGTGCCTTCCTGTCGGATCGCAATTTCGTGCGGCTATATGGGCGCTACCAGCACTTCTTTCCGATCGGAGAGCGGGATGTGCTGATTCTCAGGGCGGAGGGTGGCATGACCATCGCTGCCAGCCGCGATGGTGTTCCCCAGGATTTCCTGTTCCGCACCGGCGGCGCCCAGACGGTGCGGGGCTACGCCTACCAGAGTCTCGGCGTGACCGAAGGCAGCGCGATCGTCGGCGGCCGCTACCTGGCCGTCACCAGCGCGGAGTATGTTCATTGGTACGAGGGCAACTGGGGCGTGGCGGCTTTCGTCGATGCCGGCAATGCCAACGATCAGCGGGAGCTGTTCAAGATGAACCTCGGCTACGGGTTCGGGCCGCGCTGGCGGAGCCCCGCGGGGCCGATCGCCGTGGACCTGGCCTATGGCCAGAGTGATCACCGGGTCCGTCTCCAGTTTGCCGTGGCCATCGCCTTCTGACTTCTCGCCCCTGAACCCGGTGACGGCCTTAAGCCCCACAGCCTGCCTTGGCCGTGCTGGCGTCAACGCCCGGCCGGGTTCTGGCGTTGAGGCCTTGCGACCCTTTGCCACGTGGCCGGCCCCTCGGACGCAGCCCATGAGAATTGGCAAATCCGCAGGGGAAGTTTAGACTTCCCTGATATTTTTTTGCCACACAACCCAAGAGGATCACATGAAGAAACTCGTTGCTGTCGCCGCCATCGCCGGCCTGATGGGCTCCACCGCTGCATTCGCCGACGCCGGTGCCGATCTGGCCAAGGCCAAGAACTGTCTGGCCTGTCATGCCGTCGACAAGAAGCTTGTCGGCCCGGCCTACAAGGATGTCGCTGCCAAGTACAAGGGTGACAAGACTGCCGAAGCCAAGCTTGCCGAGAAGGTCGTCAAGGGCGGTGTTGGTACCTGGGGCCAGATTCCGATGCCTCCCAACCCGCAGGTCAGCCCGGCCGAAGCCAAGACTCTCGTGGCCTGGGTCCTCGCCCAGAAGTAAGCGACGCGGCCTCGTCCCGGCCAGCCTTCGGGCTGGCTTTTTTGTTTTTGGCCCGCCGCTCCGAGGCGCCATGGCAAAAGCTTTGGCTCTTGTCGCGAAATTGCAACACTTCGTCGGGGCGTCTTATCCAAAAAACAACGCTGTCCTTGCTTCACCCTTTGCCTCGCACCCACAATGCAGGCCAACTTCTCGTTAGAGAGGTGAAATTGGTCGGCCCCGCGCAAGCGGTGCGTGCCAGTCTTCAATCAAGAGGAGAAACATATGCAAAAGAAACTGATCGCTCTGGCCGTTGCCGGCCTGGCTTCCACCGGTGCCTTCGCTCAAGCCAACGTGACCGTTTACGGCGTGGCTGACGCTTCCTTCGACGTCGTCAAGATCTCTGGCGATGCGAACAACGAACTCGGCAACACCACCCGTGTTTCCACCAACTCTTCCCTGATCGGTTTCAAGGGTGCTGAAGCTCTGGGCAACGGCCTGACCGCCGTGTTCCAGTTCGAAAGCGCTGTTGGCTTCGACAACGCCGGTGCCCTGGGCGCCAACCGTGACAGCTACGTCGGCCTGGCCGGCGGCTTCGGTACCGTTGTTCTGGGTAACCTGACTGGCCCGACCCGCGCTCTGGGTGCTGCTGTTGATGTCAACGTCGGTGCTACCGGCATCGGCGCCAACTCCGCTCTGCTGGGCAAGCTGGGCAACAACCTGTTGAATACGACTGATTCTGCTGGTAACTATCCCCCTATCGTTGCTGGCGCCCCCAGCAACACCACCTGCGGTCGTTCCACCACCTGCACCTCGATCTTCGACACCCGCTGGAAGAACGCCATTGCCTACGTGTCCCCGAGCTTCGCTGGCCTGAACGCCACCGTTGCCTACGTGGCCAACGAGAACAAGTCCCTGCACGGCCTGGCCGCTGCCAACACCACCGGCTACGACGTCGGTCTGAAGTACGCCAATGGCCCCGCCATGGCTGCTGTGACCTACAACGCTGTTTCGACTGGCAGAGCTGATGATCTGAAGATCAGCGATCTGCGTGTTGGTGGTAGCTTCGCGTTCGGTCCTGCTTCCGTTCGTGCCATCTTCGATCTGGCCCGTGCTGACAACTTCGGCGGCAACAAGGTCACCCAAGCTGTCTACGGCCTGGGCGCCACCTTCAACGTGACCCCGGCTTCCAAGCTGCTGGGTCAGGTGTATGTTGCTCGTGACCTGAAGGTTAACGGCTCCAGCGCCAACGACACCGGTGCCAAGCTGTTTGAAGTTGGCGTCGAGCACAGCCTGTCCAAGCGCACCATGCTGAAGGCCACCTACGCTCTGATCAACAACGACAAGGGCGCTACCTACGACTTCGGCATCAACGCTGCTGGCATCAACACCGGCGCTCTGCCGGGCGGCGCCAATGCTGTTGGTGGCACCGTTCAGGGTCTGTCCCTGGGCCTGCGTCACACCTTCTAATTCAGACTTCGTCTGAGTTAGGAATTGACGGGCACCTTCGGGTGCCCGTTTTTTGGTGCGCCCAGCATGGGCGCACTCCTGCGGGTGTAAGTCCCGCCGTAAGTTGATCACAGCGAACGAAGTGAAGCGCAACTGCGTGAGGGCGACCGAGCGTGGGAAGGAAGCGTGGAGCATAAGCTG
>NZ_JAQVCN010000044.1 GCF_028689785.1 Zoogloea sp.
GCCACGGGCTGACCGGCCGGGGCATCTGCCGGCGCCTGGGGCACCAGATCCAGTTCAATGTCGAGGCGGGCCCTGGGTGCGGCGGCATGAAAACGGGCCGGATCCACGTCATGCAGGCTGAGACGCCCCGAGCGCAGGGGTAGGGGCGCAAACGGGGTGGCCGCCAGATGCACCTCACCGCGCAAACCTGAGCCGCCCGCCCTTGCCGTCAGCTCCAGCTCGGCGAGGGTACCGGCGACATCGGCGTCCACAGCGTAGGCTTCGCCTTCCTGGACGGTGTTCAGATGGGCGCGGACCTTGAGAGGGAAAGGCCCCTGACCGTCCAGGGTAGCGTCCGCAGCAAGCTGACCGAAGGGGGCGCTCACTCTCAGAGCGGAGAGCTCATGGTGGCGCCCGTCGGACACCAGCCCGCCAGCCAGGGCGGTAAGTTCAAGTTTGGGCTCGATGGGCTGGCCATCCACCAGATCAGCAATACGCAGGCGGTCGATGGCCACCCGGTCGAGCTGCAATGCCAGCGGCAGCACCAGGCTGGCCGGCAGGGTTGCGGGTTCGGTGCTGGGCTGGCTCGCCACGCGCACTTCCGAGGCGCTCAGGGTAGCCGCCTCAAAACGCCGATCCATCAGGGCGCCAGGGCGCCAATCGAGCTGTAAGTTGAGCACATCCAGGTGCAGGGTAGGCGTGCGCACCAGCACGGCGTCGGCGCGCCACTCGCCCAGCAGGTAGCCCTCGGGCTTCTCGATATGCACCAGGCCGCCGCTCAGGCTGCCGGCCAGCCCTGCCAGGGCCTGCAGGCCCGAAGCCGTGGCGCCCAGCCAGCCGGCCAGCACCACGACGATGACCACCAGGCCCATGCACAGGCCCAGCACCCCGCGGGTCAGGCGCGCAACCCGGCCTTCCCCACGACGGGGCGGCGGCCCGGGCGGGCCATCCGGCGCGCCAGGCGATGCGGTATCGGCCGGCGGGGCCGGCACCTCACGCATGGATCAACCGAACAGGGCGGCCAGTCCAGCGCCCGGGTCGTCGGCACGCATGAAGGCCTCGCCGACCAGGAAGGCATTGACCTGATTGGCCTGCATCAGGGCCACGTCGGCGGGCGCCAGGATGCCGGACTCGGTGACCACGATACGCCCGGCCGGGATACGCGGCAGCAGATCCAGGGTAGTCTGCAGGCTGACCTCGAAGGTGCGCAGGTTGCGGTTGTTGATGCCCAGCAGCGGCGTGCGCAACTGCAGGGCCAGGTCCAGCTCGGCGCCATTGTGAACTTCCACCAGCACCCCCAGGCCGAGGCCTTCGGCGATGGCCTCCATCTCCTGCATCTCGGCCAGGCTGAGGGCCGCGGCGATGAGCAGGATGGCGTCGGCACCCATGGCCCGGGCTTCGTACACCTGATAGTTGTCCACCAGGAAATCCTTGCGCAGAGCCGGCAGGGCGCAAGCGGCGCGGGCGGCCTGCAGGTATTCGGGAGCGCCCTGGAAGAACTGCCGGTCGGTCAGCACCGACAGGCAGGCCGCGCCGGCCTTCTCGTAACTGGCGGCGATTTCGGCCGGGCGGAAATCGGCCCGGATCACCCCCTTGGAGGGACTGGCCTTCTTGATCTCGGAGATCACCGCGGCGCGGTCGGCGGCGATCTTGCTGCGGATCGCCCCGACAAAATCACGGGCCGGCGCCTGGGCGGCAGCCAGCTCGCGCACGGCGGCGTCGGAGACCACCGCCCGGGCGGCGGCCACTTCCTCGCGCTTCACGGCGAGGATCTTGTTGAGGATATCGGACATCGGTGTGTTCTTTCGTGGATATCGTTTCCGGGTCCAGCACGCTGGCATTCTGTCTGCGACCGGCGCGGCTGTGGGGTCGAACTCGTTCGACCTCACGGGCAGGCACCTCAGGCAAAGCGCCTGGTACAGGCCACAAAGGCCTCCAGCTTGGCCCGGGCGGCGCCGGAGGCGATGGCTTCGCGGGCCTTGAGAATGCCCTCGCCGATGGAGTCGACCACATTGGCGGTGTACAGCGCCGTGCCGGCGTTGAGGGCGACGATCTCCCGGGGGGCGCCGGGCTGGTTGTCGAGCACGCCCAGCAGCATGGCCTTCGACTCGTCGGCGTCGGCCACCCTGAGGTTGCGGCTGGCCATCATGGTCAGGCCGAAATCCTCGGGGTGGATCTCATACTCGCGGATCTCCCCATCCTTCAGCTCGCCCACCAGGGTGGCGGCGCCCAGGGAGACTTCGTCCATGCTGTCGCGGCCATGAACCACCAGCACATGCTTGGCGCCCAGACGCTGCATGACGCGCACGCAGATGCCCACCAGGTCGGGGTGGAAGACCCCCAACAGGGTATTGGGTGCGCCAGCCGGGTTGGTGAGAGGGCCGAGGATGTTGAACAGGGTACGCACGCCCATCTCCCGGCGCACCGGCGCCACGTTCTTCATGGCGCTGTGGTGATTGGGGGCGAACATGAAGCCGATGCCGGTCTCGGCAATGCACTCGGCCACCTGGGCGGCGTTGAGGTTGAGATTGACGCCCAGGGACTCCAGCACATCGGCACTGCCCGACTTGCTGGAGACGCTGCGCCCACCGTGCTTGGCCACCTTGGCACCGGCCGCAGCCGCCACGAAGATGGTGGCGGTGGAGATGTTGAAGGTGTGGGAGCCATCGCCGCCAGTGCCCACCACGTCCAGGAAGTTGTCGTCCGCCGGCACAAGCACCTTGGTGGACAGCTCGCGCATCACTGTCGCCGCCGCGGCAATCTCGCCGATGGTCTCCTTCTTGACCCGCAGGCCGGTCAGGATGGCGGCGGTCATGACCGGCGAGATCTCGCCAGCCATGATCTGACGCATCAGGGAGAGCATCTCGTCGTAGAAGATCTCCCGATGGTCGATGGTGCGTTGCAGGGCTTCCTGGGCACTAAAGGTCATGGCGGGCTCCGGTCAGGCTTTGGATTGTTCGAGGAAGTTGCGCAGCAGGTCGTGGCCACGCTCGGTGAGGATGGACTCGGGGTGGAACTGCACGCCTTCCACCTGCAAGGTCTTGTGACGCACCCCCATGATCTCGCCGTCATCGGTCCACGCGGTGACCTCCAGGCAGTCGGGCAGGCTCTCACGCTCGATGGCCAGCGAATGATAGCGGGTGCAGGTGAGCGGATTGGGCAGACCCTTGAACACGCCCTGGTCCAGGTGATGCACCGGCGACACCTTGCCGTGCATGAGCTTCTTGGCGTGGATGATCTTGCCGCCAAAGGCGGCGCCGATGCTCTGGTGGCCCAGGCACACGCCAAGGAGCGGGATCTTGCCGGCGAACGCCTTGATGGCCGCCACCGAGATGCCCGCCTCGGCCGGCGAACACGGCCCCGGCGAGACGACGATCTGATCGGGCTGCAGGTGGGCGATCTGTTCGACGCTGATCTCGTCGTTGCGGAACACCTTGACGTCGGCGCCCAGCTCGCCGAAGTACTGGACGAGGTTGTAGGTAAAACTGTCGTAGTTGTCGATCATCAGCAACATGGCTGTCATTCCTTTCCGGAAGTGCGCTGCGGCACAGTGGCGGTCAACGCAGGGGAATCTTCATCGCAGCGCCCGCCGATCGCGGGCCGCTGCAGGCAGGTCGGGTTCGCAAGGCCGCAAACCGGGCGATCACAGGCGCGTGTCGAGCCCGGCTTCGGCGATCTCGGCGGCGCGCAGCATGGCGCGGGCCTTGCTCTGGGTTTCCTGCCATTCGGCGTCCGGATTGGAGTCGGCGACAATGCCGGCGCCAGCCTGGACATGGATTTGCCCATCCTTGACGACGGCAGTGCGGATGGCGATGGCCAGGTCCATGTCACCGTGGAAGCCCAGGTAGCCCACCGAACCGGCATAGATGCCTCGCTTGGTCGGCTCCAGTTCGTCGATGATCTCCATGGCCCGCAGCTTGGGGGCACCGGACACGGTGCCCGCCGGGAAGGTGGCGCGCAGCACGGCCAGGGCGTTGAGCCCGTCCTTGAGCTTGCCTTCCACGTTGGAGACGATGTGCATCACGTGGGAGTAGCGCTCGACGCTGAAACGCTCGGTGACCTTGACCGTGCCGGTGCGGGCCACCCGGCCGCAGTCATTGCGGCCCAGATCGAGGAGCTGGGTGTGCTCGGCGAGTTCTTTCTGGTCGGCCAGCAGCTCGGCCTCCAGGGCCAGATCCTCGTCGTGGGTGGCGCCGCGCTTGCGGGTGCCGGCAATGGGGCGCACGGTCACGTCGCCATCCTCAAGGCGCACCAGGATCTCGGGGGACGCGCCCACCACCTGAAACTCCTCGAAGTTGAAATAGAACATGTAGGGCGAGGGGTTGAGGCTGCGGATCGCCCGGTACAGGGCCAGGGGGCTGGCGCCAAAGGGCTTGCTCATGCGCTGGCTCAGCACCACCTGCATGATGTCGCCTTCGACGATGTAGTCCTTGGCCTTCTGAACCGCGGCCTTGAAGGCCTCCTCGCCAAAGCTGGACACCGCCTCGGCTGACTCGGCGACCTGCTCGACCGGCACGCTCACCGGCTCGCGCAGCTTGCCCAGCAGCACCTTCAGGCGGCGCACGGCGCGCACGTAGGCGTTGGGCACCTCGGGCTCGGCGTAAACCACCAGGGTCAGCTTGCCGGAGAGGTTGTCCACGATGGCGATTTCTTCGGACAGCAGCAGCAGGATGTCGGGGGTACCCAGTGCGTCCGGTTTTTCGGTCTTGGCGAGGCGCGGCTCGATGTAGCGCACGGTGTCGTAGCCGAAGCAGCCCACCAGGCCGCCGGCAAAGCGCGGCAGGTGGTCGCGGGGCGGCACCTTGATGCGGTCCATGAACTCGGCGACGAAATTGAGGGGGTCGCCATAGTCACGGCGTTCCACCAGACGGTCGTTGGTGAGCAGCAGCACCGAACGGCCATGGACCTCGATGCGGGTCGAAGCGGCCAGGCCGATGATGGAATAGCGGCCGAAGCGCTCACCCCCCTGCACGGATTCGAGCAGGTAGGTGTTGGGCGCATTGGCCAGCTTTAGGTAAACGGAGAGCGGGGTATCGAGATCCGCAAAGGTTTCGAGGGTAACCGGGATGCGGTTATAGCCCTGAGCGGCCAGGGCATTGAATTCGGCTTCGGTCATGGAGACTCCGGAAGGGCATGTTGCTTTTTCGCGAGGGTATCACGGGGCAGGCCCGCGACTGTTCAGAGCTGGCTCAGGCGAGCAGCCATGACCGGCCGCCGCATCCGCCAGAGCGGGGGATACGAACGGCAGGGAACTCCTCAACGAAGAACATGCGCTTGCGGGTCACGATGGATGGGTATCCGTGAATTCAGGTGAGGATGCGCGGCAGCGCATCGACGAGGCTGGATAGTAGCCCGTCACATTCGATGCTGTCCACCGGCCGGCCTTCGCTGTAGCCGTAGGTGACCAAGAGCACCGGCATGCCGGCGGCCCGGGCAGCCTCGGCGTCGTTGGCCGAGTCACCGATCATCCACGCCGCGTCGGCCGGCACGCCCAGGTGGGCGCACGCATGGAGCAGCGGCGCCGGGTGGGGCTTCTTGTCGGGCAAGGTATCGCCGCTCACCGTCACGCTGAAGAAACGGGCGATGCCGGTGCGCTCCAGCAACGGCCCGGTGAAAGCGCCGGGCTTGTTGGTGACGCAGGCCATGGGCACCCCGGCCGCCTCGAAGGCCACCAGAGCCTCCACCACACCGGGGTAGATCATCGTGCGCTCGCCGTTCACAACCGCGTAGTGGCGGCGGAAGACGTCCACCGCGGCGTCCACCTCGGCGGCCTCTGCCGAGCCGGACTCGGCCAGGCAGCGCCGCACCAGGTTGATCATGCCCTTGCCAACGAAAGTGCGGATCACCTCCAGGGGATGGGGTGGGCGCCCCAGCTCCACCATCATCCGACGGCAAGCCTCGGACAGGTCGGGGATGGAATCCAGCAGGGTGCCGTCGAGATCGAAGAGAACGGCAGTGGGGGCGCGGTGGGCAGACATCGGGCAGCTCATAACGGGGCAACAGGACAGCGCCGCAGCATACGGGAGATCAGCCCGCCGACGCCAGTCTGGCACGCCCGTGCAGCAGGGCCCGGCCCAGGCAAGCCAGCAGCACCAGCAAGGGCAGCGCCGCGAGCCCATTGACCAGGGCCCAACCCAGCCGGTCCACCAGGGGCGCAGCGGCAAAAGTGGCCAAGGTCACCACGGCAAACACCAGGCTGTCGTTGAGCGCCTGCAAGTGGCCCTTTTCCTCGTCCCGCCAGCACTCGGCGAGGCGCGTGGTGGCCCCCACGTAGAGCAGGTTCCAGCCCAGGCCGACCAGCACCAGCGCAAGCTGGAAGTGCCCGTAGCGGTCGCCTAGCAGGGCAATGCCGATGGCGGCCAGGCTGGCCAGCACGCCCAACACCATCACCGGCAGCGCGCCGATGCGGCCGATCAGCCCCCCGGTAAGGAAGGACGGGGCAAACATCGCCACCAGGTGCCACTGGATCACCGTAGCCGTGGCATTGAAGTCATGCCCGACGCACAGCATGGCAAGGGGCGTGGCCGTCATCAGCAGGTTCATGACTCCGTAGGCCACTACCGCCGCAGCCACGGCCAAACCCACGCCGGGGTCGGCCAGCATCTGGCGTGCCGACCGAGGAGATGCCTGTGCCTGCCGCCGCGATGGCGGTGGCAGGCACAAACGCCCGGCCGCCCCGGCCGCCACCACGGCCAGCGCAGCGAGGATCAGGAAGCTCGCCAGGAAAGGCGCCTCCGATAGATGACGGGTGGAGCGCGCCAGCCACGGCCCCAGGAAGGCCGCCAGCACCCCGCCAGTGAGGGTGAGGGACACGGCCAGCCCCTTGCGCGCAGGGGGCACGGCTTCGATGGCGGCAAAACGGTAGAACTGCCCCACTCCGCCCAGCACGCCGATACCCAGGCCTGCCAGCACGAACAGGGGGAAGCTGCCCCAGGCGATGGCCAGCGCCGCCAGCAACAACCCGGCCATCCCCACCAGAGCGGCCCCGATGAACACCGGCCGACGGCCGTGGCTGCCCATCAGCCGGGCGGCCGGATGCAACACCAGCAGGGTGGCCAGGTACTGGGCAGCCAGAGGCAGGTTGGCCAGCCCTGCCGGCGCCGACAGCCCCACGGCGACCAGGGCCGAGCTGGAGAGAACGAGACCGACCAGGGTCATCATCAGGGCCTGGCTGAGGGCGAGAAGAAATACATTGGCGTTCATGGGGCGCTCCCGAAGACTTTGACGCCGCCATGGTCGCCGGCTAGAGTGAATGGCGTAAATGACGTAAAAACCACCTTTTCTGCCACACCACCATGCTCCGCTCCATCAGCCTGCTGGTCTATCCCGGCTTTCAGATCCTCGATGCCGCCGGCCCCCTGTCGGCCTTCGAAACCGCCAATCGCTTCGCAAGCGACAGCTACCGGCTGGCCATCGTGTCCCGGGACGGTGGTCCGGTGGCCAGCTCCAGCGGCGCCGTGCTGCTGACCCGCCCCGTGACTGCCGACGACTCACCGGACACCCTGCTGGTGGTGGGCGGCGACGGGGTGGATGAGGCCTCGAACTGCCCCGCCACCCTGAGTCTGGTCCAGGCCACCAGCGCGCGGGCCCGGCGCACCGCCAGTGTCTGCTCGGGTGCCTGGCTGCTGGCCAGCGCCGGGCTCCTCGACGGCCGGCGGGCCACCACCCACTGGCGGCGCACCTCACGCTTCAAGCAGCGTTTTCCGGGGGTACGGCTGGATGCAGATTTGATTTACGTGCAGGACGGCTCGGTATGGACCGCCGCCGGCATCTCCGCCGGCATCGACCTGGCCCTGGCCCTGATTGCCGACGACCTGGGAGAGGCGGTAGCGCGCCAGGTGGCCCGACAGTTGGTGGTGTATTACCGCCGCCCAGGCGGCCAGTCGCAGTTCTCGGAGCTGGCGGAAATGCAGCCTGCCGGCGGGCGCTTTACGAGCCTGCTCGACTATATCCGCCAGCATCTGGGGGAAGAACTGGATGTGGATACGCTGGCAGCCCGGGCGTGCATGAGCCCACGCCACTTCTCCCGGCGCTTTACCGAGGAGATGGGCGTTACGCCCGCACGGGCGGTGGAAAAGCTGCGGGTGGAGGCCGCAGCGGCGGCCCTGGAGAGCAGCACCGAGGCGGTGCAGAAAATCGCCCGGGACTATGGCTTTGGCGATCAGGAGCGGATGCGCCGGGCTTTTGTGCGCACCCTGGGCCGGCCGCCCTCCGCCCTGCGGCGCAAGACGGCCTGAGCGGATCAGACCCCGGCCAGGGCGGCGCGCAGGCTGCCCAGCACGCTGTTGTAACGCTGGGGGTCGCTGTCCTTGCCGGCACCGAACACGGCCGAACCGGCGACGAAGGTATCAGCGCCGGCCCGGGCGATCTCGGCGATGTTGTCCACCTTCACGCCCCCGTCGATCTCCAGCCGGATCTGGCGGCCGCTTCGGGCCGTGTAGGCATCGATCTTGGCCCGCGCCTCACGCAGTTTGTCGAGGGCGCTGGGGATGAAGGTCTGGCCGCCGAAGCCCGGGTTGACGCTCATGATCAGCACCACGTCCAGCTTGTCCATCACGTAGTCCATCCAGTTGAGGGGCGTGGCCGGGTTGAACACCAGCCCGGCTTGGCAGCCACAGTCGCGGATCAGACCAAGGGTGCGATCCACGTGATCGGAGGCATCGGGATGGAAAGTGATGATGTTGGCGCCGGCCTTGGCAAAGTCCGGCACGATGCGATCCACCGGCTTGACCATCAGGTGCACATCGATGGGTGCGGTGGTGCACGGGCGGATGGCCTCGCACACCAGGGGGCCGATGGTCAGGTTGGGCACGTAATGGTTGTCCATCACGTCGACGTGCACCCAGTCGGCACCGGAGGCGATCACGTTGGCGACTTCTTCACCCAGTTTGGCGAAGTTGGCGGAGAGAATACTGGGGGCGATGCGGAAGCTCATGGCAGATCGTGGCGGGGATAACGCAAAGGTGCGGCAGTGTACCCGCCCCGCCCACGCTGCGCCAACGCTGCGTTCCTCATGCCCTGCGTGGTTGCGGCACGGGCACAATTCGGCTTCAATTGAATCCCCAACGCGCTGCACCCAAGACAATGACCACCAGCAAGGAAGAGGACACCATCGAAGTCAGGGCCGTGGCCCAGTACATCGAGGAGCAGTCCAGCATCGAAGCCAACCGCTATGTCTTCGCCTATCGCATCACGATCCGCAACACCGGCCAGGTCCCGGCCCAGTTGGTCAGCCGGCACTGGATCATCACTGACGCCGAAGGCGCGGTGCAGGAAGTGGAGGGGGCCGGCGTGGTCGGCAAGCAACCCCTGCTGCGCCCGGGCGAGAAATTCGAATACACCAGCGGCTGTACCATCGCCACCCCGGTTGGCACCATGAAGGGGAGCTACCGCATGGTCGCCGAAGACGGCAGCCGCTTTGATGCACCGGTCCCCGAATTCACCCTGGCGATGCCCCGCACCCTGCACTGACGCCCTGCCGCCCCGATTGCGCCGGCCTCCCTCCCGCAGATCCGGCGCGGCCTGCACGCCCCCGTCTGCGGGGGTGCCGGCGGGCATGAATATCGCTTCGCCCTGCATCACGATTACGCCCGGAACACTCGACAACACGTGCCCCCACTCTCCGGCCGCCAACGCCGCACCAGCCTCCACACTGCCCGGGCCGTAGACCGCACGCGGGTTCTCGACACCCTGGTGAACAACCTGGAGGGCATGGTTTACCGCTGCCTCGACGACGCCCAGTGGACCATGATCTTCGTCAGCCAGGGCTGCACCGCCCTGACCGGTCACGCCCCTGCCGACATCATCGACAACGCCATGCTGTCGTGGGCCGACATCACCCACCCGGAAGACCGGCCCTGGGTGGGCGAACACATCCGGGACGCGGTCCGCGAAGGACGGCGCTTTTCCCTGCAGTACCGCATCCTCACCCGCGGGGGTGATCTCCGCTGGGTGATCGAGCGCGGCATCGCGGTGCCCGACGAACAGGGGCGCACGGTGATCGAGGGCTTCATCGAGGACATCACCGCCAGGAAGGTGACCCTGGATGCCCTGGAGCACACCGAGCTGCGCTACCGCCACATCTTCGAGTACGCCTCGGAGGGCATCTTCCAGACCACCCAGGACGGCCACTACCTGGCCGCCAACCCGGCCCTGGCCCGGCTCTACGGCTACGCCTCGCCCCATGAGCTGATGGCCGACCTGTCGGACATCGAGAGCCGGCTCTACATCGACCCCGAACGCCGCGACGTCTTCCGCCACATCATGGAAACCCGCGGCGAGGTCATCAACTTCGAATCCGAGGTGCGCCGCCGGGATGGCTCCCGCATCTGGATTTCCGAGAACGCCCACACGGTGCGCGACGCCGCCGGGCGCTTCATCTGCTACGAAGGCACGGTGCAGGACATCTCCGAGCGCCGCCATGCCGAGGAGCACCTGCGCCTGCTGGCCACGGTGTTCTCCAACAGCAACGAAGCCATCATCGTCACGGATGCGGCCAACCGCATCATCGCCACCAACCAGGCCTTCACCAAGCTCACCGGCTACACCCAGGAGGAAGTAGCCGGCCGGGATCCGTCCATGCTGTCCGCCGGCCGCACGCCACGGGACGTCTACCGGGAGATGTGGACCAGCCTGGAGAGCACCGGCGCCTGGCAGGGTGAGCTGTGGGACCGCCGCAAATCCGGCGAGCCCTACCCCAAGTGGCTGTCCATCTCGCTGGTGCGCGACGAGCACGGCCAGATCCAGAACTACATCGGCAGCTTCATCGACATCTCCGAGCTGAAGGCCTCCGAAGAGCGCATCCGCCACCTGGCCCACCACGACCCCCTGACCAACCTGCCCAACCGCTTCAGCCTCAACGAGAAGCTCGAGCAGGCGGTCGGCTTCTGCACCCGCAAGGGCGTGCAGATGGCCCTGATGCTGATCGATCTCGACCGCTTCAAGGCCATCAATGACACCCTCGGCCACCACGTGGGCGACGAGCTGCTGGTGCAGGTGGCCCAGCGCCTGAGCAGCACCGTCCGCAAGAGCGACATCGTGGCCCGCCTGGGCGGTGACGAGTTTGTCGTGGTGCTGCCGGGCGTGGACTCGCCAGCCGACGCCGCCCATGTGGCCGACAAGATCGTCCAGACGGTGTCGGCGCCCTACCAGGTGGGTGGGCAGGAGCAGCGCACCTCGCCGAGCATCGGCATCTGCATCTATCCGGACGACGCCACCGAGATCGGCGACCTGCTGAAGAACGCCGACATGGCCATGTACCACGCCAAGGCCAAGGGGCGCGGCAACTACCAGTTCTTCACCGAGAACATGAACGCAGCCATCATGCGGCGCATCGCCCTGGAGTCGGAGCTGCGGGTCGGCCTGGAGCGCGGGCAGTTCGTGCTCCACTACCAGCCGCAGCAGGATTTGCGCAACGGCCGCCTGGTGGGCCTGGAGGCGCTGGTACGCTGGCAGCATCCGGTGCGCGGCCTGATTCCGCCGGCCGAGTTCATCCCGGTGGCGGAGGAGACCGGCATCATCGACGCCCTCGGCGACTGGGTGCTGCAGGAGGCCCTGCGCCAGCTGGGTGAGTGGCGCGCCCGAGGCCTGACCGAGCTGCGCATGTCCATCAACCTGAGTACCGGCCAGTTTCTCGACAAGACCCTGCCGGCCCGCATGGATGCCCTGCTCGCCCGCCACGGCCTGGCCGCCGGGCTGATCGACCTGGAGGTCACGGAGTCCGTCTCCATGGCCTCCCCCGACGAGACCATCGAGGTCATGCGGGCCCTCACCCAGCGCGGCCTGAGCCTGTCCATCGACGATTTTGGTACTGGCTATTCATCCCTCGCTTACCTCAAGCTCTTCCCCATCCGCACCCTCAAGATCGACCGCTCCTTCGTCAAGGACATCGAGACGGACCCCAGCGACGCCGACATCTGCGACGTCACCGTACTGCTGGCCCACAAGCTGGGCCTGGAAGTGGTAGCGGAAGGGGTGGAGACCGAAGCCCAGCTCAAGTTCCTGCGCAGCATCGGCTGCGAGAAGATCCAGGGCTACCTGATAAGCCGGCCGCTGCCCGCCGACCAGCTGGAAACCCTGCTGCGGCAACCCGCCCAGGCCTGGAGCAGTGGCGCCGTGGAACTCTGGCACCCCCTCTGAGCCGGGCTGCCCCTCCAGCAGCGCCCTGCGTCGCAGCATCTCCGCCCGCACCTGGGGCGTAAGTCCGTAATCCCGGGCCTGGTCCAGGCCGCGCCAAGCACAGCCGAATTCATCCGCAAAGCCCGCCAGCGCCGGCCCCAAAGGCCCTGCCGTCGCAGATACGCGCCGCCCTCACGCCTTGACCCGGCGCATGCAAGCCAACAGGACCAGCAGGATAGCTGGCCGGCTCCGCAGGCCCGCTTTTCAGCTTCCGAACAAGCCAAAACCACAAGTTTTTTTACAAGAGATTGACAATTATCAATTTTCTGTCCAAAAACACCGTTTCAGGAGCAAGAAAACCTAAAACCCTGCCGTTACTATGGCCATGGTGGGCATCCCGACAGCACTTGTAGAACCGCTTTCCCGCCAGACGCCGATAAATCAACAATAAAAGAGTGAATCACGCCCATGTGGATCAAGCGCAACCAGTACGAACAACTCCAGGCTGAGCTCCAGGCCACCAACGCACGGGAGCAGGCCCTGCAAAGCGAGCTCGACGCCCTGCGCAGCGAGCTTGAGGGCCTGCGCCACACCCATTCCGAGAAAGTGCACCACTGCGAGCACCTGCTCGCCGTAGTGCGCCGCATGTCCGAATTCGGCAACTCCCTGTCGGGCGCCCAAGGCAGCCTGGGCGAGATGGCCGGCATTCTGCGGGACGAGAAGGTCAAGGCTGTCGAGGCAGCCCACGTCTCCCAGACCAGCGGCCAGGCCACCACCGAGATCGCCGAGAACCTGCAGCGCCTCGCCACCGAATCCCAGAGCTCCGCCAGCCAGGTGGAGGCCCTGGCCCTTCGCGCTGACGAGATCAGTGCCATCGTCAAGCTGATCCATGGCGTGGCCGACCAGACCAACCTGCTCGCCCTCAACGCTGCCATCGAAGCCGCCCGGGCCGGTGAGGCCGGTCGCGGTTTTGCCGTGGTGGCCGACGAAGTACGCAAGCTGGCCGAACGCACCTCCACCGCCACCGCCGAAATCTCCGCCCTGGTCACCCGCATCCGCGAGGACTCCACCCGTGCCCGCAACAGCATGGAGAGCCTGGCCGAAGCCGCCGGCCGCTTCAGCGAACGAGGCCAAAAGGCCACCGAAGACATGAAGCTGCTGATGGCCCTGTCCGGCAACATGGAAGGGGTGATCGCCGGTAGCGCCATGAAGAGCTTCGTGGAGGTGGCCAAGATCGACCACATCGTCTTCAAGTTCCGCATTTACCTGGCCGTTTTCGGGCTGAACAACCTGAAAGCCCACGAAACCTCCACCCACACCACCTGTCGCCTGGGCAAGTGGTACTACGAAGGTGAAGGCCAGGCCTGCTTCAGCCGCCTGCCCGGCTACCGGGAGATCGAGCCGCCCCATGTGGACGTCCATCGGGCGGGCGTCGACGCCTTGCAGGCCCTGGAAAGTGGCGACATGGATGGAGTGCTCCGTCACCTGGACAGCATGGAAAGCGCCTCCATGCGCGTGCTCGACAACCTGCAGCGCATGGGCGAGGCCGCTATGCACGACCCCTCCGCTCTGTGCGTGGCCGACGATCACAGCCACACCCACTGAATCCGCCGGGCCAGGATACAAGCCGGCCCGCATTGACTCCCCCGCCGCGCCCGCCCAGAATCGGGCGCCATGCCCAGCCTCGACACCCTCCTCGCCTTTCTCGGCATTTCCATCCTGATCACTCTCGCCCCCGGGCCCGACAACCTCATGGTCATCGGCCAGAGCCTGTCCCGGGGCCGCCGGGCGGGGCTGGCCTTTGGCCTGGGCTGTGCCGCCGGCTGCCTCACCCACATCGCCTGGGCCACCTTGGGCATCGCCGCCCTGGTCCGCGCTTCGGCGGGCCTCTTCCTGGCCATCAAGCTGGCCGGTGCAGCCTACCTGCTGTGGCTGGGCATCCAGGCCCTGCGCAGCGGGAGCAGCCTCCGGCCAGCTACCGGTACGCCCCCCCAACCCTGGCAGCGTGACCTGCGCAGGGGTTTTGTGGCCAATGCCCTCAACCCCAAGGTGGCCCTGTTCTTCCTGGCCTTTCTGCCCCAGTTTGCCGACCCGTCCCAAGGCAGCGTCAGCCTGCAGATGCTGGTCCTGGGCCTGGTCTTTGCCGCCCAGACCAGCCTGATCTTTGGCACCATGGCCTGCGCTGCCGGCAGCATCGGCCACCTGCTCGCCCGGCAGCCCACCCTCGGGCCATGGCTCGACCGCCTGTGCGGCGCCCTCTTCATCGGGCTGGCAGTCCGTATCGCCAGCGACGATCTGTAAGGGCGGCAGCCCCCGCCCCTCCCCCAACACCGAAAACCCTAAAAATGCGACGTTCCCCTTCCGGCGCCCCGCCCCTCCCCGCCACTGGCGACCGCCACGACTGGCAGACCATCAAGAAACTCGTGCCCTACCTGTGGGCCTACAAATGGCGGGTGCTGTTTGCCCTCGGCTGCCTGATCTCGGCCAAGTTTGCCAACGTCACCGTGCCCCTGATCTTCAAGCAGCTGGTGGACGGCCTGGACATCACCCGCGAGCAGGCCGTCATCGTGGTGCCGGCGGCCCTGCTGGTGGCCTACGGCGCCCTGCGCTTCTCCACCTCGCTCTTCACCGAGCTGCGCGAGATCGTCTTCGCCCGGGTCACCCAGGAATCAGTGCGAGAGATCTCACTGCAGGTCTTCGGACACCTGCATGCCCTGTCCCTGCGCTTTCACCTGGAACGCCAGACCGGCGGGCTGACCCGGGACATCGAGCGCGGCACCCGCTCCATCGGTAGCCTGATCAGCTACACCCTGTACTCCATCCTGCCCACCTTCGTGGAGATCAGCCTGGTGATCGGCATCCTGTTGGTGAAGTACGAACCCAGCTTCGCCATCATCACCCTGGTCACCCTGGTGCTTTACGTCACCTTCACCTTCAAGGTCACCAACTGGCGTACAGCCCTGCGCCGCCAGGCCAACGAGCTGGACTCGGCCGCCAACGCCCGGGCCATCGACAGCCTGATCAACTACGAGACGGTGAAGTACTTCAACAACGAGGCCTTCGAGACTCGCCGCTACGACACCGAGCTGAAGAAGTGGACCGCGGCCCAGATCACCAACCAGAAGTCCCTGTCCCTGCTCAACATGGGCCAGGCAGCGATCATCGCGGTCGGTGTCACCGCCATGATGTGGCGGGCCGCCCTTGGCGTCGCCGACGGCCGCATGACCCTGGGCGACCTGGTGCTGGTCAATGCCTTCCTGATCCAGCTCTACATCCCCCTCAACTTCCTCGGCGTGCTGTACCGGGAGATCCGCCAGGCCCTCACCGACATCGAGCGCATGTTCGGCCTGATGGGCACCCACAGGGAGGTGGCCGACGCCAGCGATGCCCATGCCCTGGCCCGGGGCCCCGCCAGCGTGAGCTTCGAGCGGGTGGACTTTGCCTACGAGACCAGCCGGCCCATCCTCCACGGAGTCGACTTCTCCATTCCGGCGGGCCGCACGGTGGCGGTGGTGGGCCACTCGGGCTCGGGCAAATCCACCCTCGCCCGCCTGCTGTTCCGCTTCTACGACGTGCAGGGCGGCGCCGTGCGCATCAACGGGCAGGACATCCGCACACTCACCCAGGACAGCCTGCGCGCTGCCATCGGCATCGTTCCCCAGGACACCGTGCTGTTCAACGACACCCTGTTCTACAACATCCAGTACGGCCGCCCCGATGCCAGCCGCGAAGAGGTGGAGGCCGCTGCCCGGGCCGCCCAGCTCGAAGACTTCATCGCCCGCCTGCCCGATGGCTGGCAGACCCGCGTGGGCGAACGCGGCCTCAAGCTCTCCGGTGGCGAGAAGCAGCGCGTCGCCATCGCCCGCACCCTGCTCAAGAACCCCGACATCCTGATCTTCGACGAAGCCACCTCGGCGCTGGACTCCAAGACCGAAAAGGCCATCCAGGCCCAGCTTGATGCAGCCGCCCGGGGCCGCACCACCTTGGTCATCGCCCACCGGCTGTCCACCGTAATGAACGCCGACGAGATCATCGTGCTCGACCAGGGCCGCATCCTCGAACGGGGTGGCCATGCCGGGTTGCTGGCCAGCGGCGGCGCCTATGCCCAGATGTGGAAGCTGCAGCAAGAGGAGCGGGAAGCGGAGGAGCAGGCAGCCTGAGGGCCGTCTCGGCAAGAGACGCCACGGGGAGATTGACAGGCAAGTGCCCGGCGGGCGCATCATCACCCTATCCACTGCGTCATCCCCCTGGCACAGGAGCGCGCCATGTCACAGCCAACCGGAAGCCCCGCCTCGCCGGGAGAGACCATCCTGCTGATCGCCACCCGCAAGGGGGCATGGCTGTATTTCTCGGATGCGGAACGTCGGGCCTGGCGGGTGGATGGGCCGCACTTCCTCGGCCACACCATCCACCACATGGTGCTCGACCCCCGCGACGAACGTACCCTCCTCGTGGCGGCCAGGACCGGGCACCTGGGCCCCACCGTTTTCCGCTCCACCGATTTCGGCCGCAACTGGCGGGAAGCCTCCCGCCCCCCGGCCTTCGCCCCCGCCCCGGAAGGCCAGGAGGGGCGTGCCGTGGACCACACCTTCTGGCTCACCCCGGGCCACCTCAGCGAGCCGGGCCTGTGGTACGCCGGCACTTCACCCCAGGGCCTGTTCCGCTCCACCGACGGCGGCGTCACCTGGGCCCCCGCCTCCAGCATCAACGACGCCCCCCAGTACCGCCAATGGATGGGCACCGTGCAGGACGGCACCCCGGACGGCCCCAAGCTGCACTCCATCATCATCGACCCGCGGGACGCCAGCCATCTCTACATGGCCATGTCCGGCGGCGGCGTGCATGAATCCACCGATGGTGGCCAGACCTTCACCCCCCTGGTGGATGGCCTGCAGGTGGTCGAGGGCTTCAACCCCGATGACGTCGCCTTTCACGACCCCCACTGCGTGCGACTCTGCCCCTCCAACCCCGACCGCCTCTACCAGCAGAACCACTGCGGGATCTACCGCCTCGATCGGCCATCGCGCAGCTGGACACGCATCGGCAAGGCCATGCTGGCAGAGGTGGGCGACATCGGCTTTACCATGGTGGTGCACCCGCGCGACGCCGACTGCGCGTGGGTCTTCCCGATGGACGGCACCAGCGTCTGGCCCCGCACCAGCCCGGACGGCAAGCCGGCGGTGTACGGCACGCGGGACGCCGGCACCAGCTGGCAGCGCCTCGACGCCGGCCTGCCCGTCAGCCAGGCCTGGTGGACCGTGAAACGCCAGGCCATGAGCGTCGATGCCCACGACCCGGTGGGCGTGTATTTCGGCACCAGCAGCGGCGAACTGTGGATGAGCCGCGACGAAGGCATTGAGTGGGAATGCATCGCCCGCCACCTGCCCGAGATCTACGCCGTGGAAACCGCGACCCGGGCCGTGCCGGCGTGAAAGTCCTCATCCCCAGCGCCCTGTACGCCTACACCGGCGGGGCCCGCGCCGAAGCCGACGGCGAGACCCTCGCCGACGTGCTGGCCGACCTCGACCGGCGCCACCCGGGTATCCGCTTCCGCATGATTGACGAGCAGAACCGTATCCGGCGTCACATCCGCTTCTTTTCGGAAAACATCCAGATCTGCAAGCTGGATCACCCCCTGCCCGCCACCGGAGAACTGATCATCGTGCAGGCTCTGAGCGGGGGCTGAGCGCAATACAGGCGTCAAGAAGGCGTAACACGGGCTGGTTAGCGTTGTCGGTTTATCCAATCGCCGGAGCCACCCGTGTTCGCCAAACGTCTGCTCGCCGCCGCCATCCCGGCGGCCCTCGCCCTGCCCTTCTCCTTCAATGCCCACGCCGGCGTCTCCCTGATCGGCATCGGCCAGATCAGCGGTTCCGACCTGTCGGGCCTCAACGGCACCCTCGAAAACGGCGCCTCCGCCAGCATCCTCGGCGGGCTCGGCTCCGCCATCGCCTGGGCCGGCGGCGACACCTTCCTGCTCACCCCCGACCGTGGCCCCAACGCCAGCGCCTGGAACAGCGCCGTGGACAACACCACCAGCTGGATTCCGCGCTTCCAGACCATGAGCCTCGGCCTGAGCACCACCACATTCAGCGCCGGCAGCATCGCCACCCTCAGCCCGGTGCTCGACGCCACCACCCTGCTGTCCAGCACCACCGCCCTCAACTATGGCAGCGCCCCGGTACTGACCGGCAGCAATGGCCAGAACTACTTCACCGGCCGCTCCGACGCCTTCGCCACCGGCACTTCCACCAACCCGAACAACGCCCGCCTCGACCTGGAAGGCATCCGCGTCGCCGCCGATGGCAAGAGCGTCTACATCTCCGACGAATACGGCCCCTACATCTACCGCTTCGACCGTGCCACTGGCGAACGTACCGGCGTGATCACCCTGCCGGAGAAGTTTGCCGCCACCACCCCGGCCGCCACCGAAGCCGCCGAAATCGCCGCCAATACCAGCGGCCGCGTCACCAACAAGGGCATGGAAGGCCTCGCCATCACCCCCGACGGCAAGACCCTGGTCGGCGTCATGCAAAGCCCCCTGGCCCAGGACGGAGGCACCGCCGCCAGCACCGTACGCATCGTCACCATCGACCTCACCACCGGCAAAGTCACCCACGAATACGCCTACCAACTCGACAACATCGGCACCGCCGCCAAGCCCAAGTACGGCACCATCAGCGAAATCGTCGCCATCAACGACCACGAGTTCATCATCGATGAGCGCGACGGCAAAGGCCTTGGCGACGACTCCAAGGCAGTCCAGAAAAAGCTCTACACCATCAACCTGAGCGGCGCCCAGGACGTGAGCAACGACACCGGCGCCACCGCCCTCGCCGGCAAGGCCGTCACCAAGACCCTGTTTGTCGACCTGGTCGCCCTGCTCAAGGCCAACGGCTACACCGACCGGACCATCCCCGCCAAGATCGAAGGCCTCGCCTTCGGCCCCGACGTGTGGGTGGACGGTGTGCTCCAGCACAGCCTCATCGTGGTGAACGACAACGACTTCCTCGACACCGTGGACGTCAATGGCACCCCCACCGCCAACCCCAACCAGTTCTTCGTACTGGGCATTACCGGCGATGTCTTCCCCGGCTTCCAGGCCCAGCAGATCCCCGAACCTGCCACCCTCGCCCTGGCGGCCCTGGGGCTGACGGGCTTCATGCTGCGTCGCCGGAAGTAAGCACCGCACGGCGGGGCGGGGCGGGGCCGCTCATGAAGACCGCATCAAGACGCCGCCCCGCGCGCCCTCCAACGAACCACCCCCAAGGCCGCCCACCACGCCAGCCCGAGCCAGAAGGCCGTGATGAAGCACCAGCCGAAGATCGTGGGCGCACACCAGCCCCAACCACAGGCCCCATCATTCACCAGCAAGCCCGGCACCCCAAGCGTGTGAAAGAGATAGACCGACAGGTAAGGCAACACCACCAGCACCCCGACTGGGCTATCGAGATAAGACGGCCAGAGCAAGGCAGGGGATAGGGCAAGGAGATAGGCGCCGACAATCAAGACGAAGACGCCGATGGGGTGGTGGAACGGGCGGCAGAAGTGATGGGGCATGGGGGCTTCGGATAAACTGGTGAACGTATTCAGCGGCAAATTCTCTTCCATGCCCATTGCCGATGCTCACTGCCCCACGCGCCGATCGGTGAGAAAGGCTCCAAGCGCGACTCGCCGATTTCAATATTCTCCGTACCCGGAGGGCATCCAGTGCTATGGAGGCGAACAAGGCGATGGCTCACGCGACGGAGGTCGAGGGAACTCGACCCCGCAGCAATCCAGAACAGTCACTTCCTGCGCACGTCCAGCCACACATCCAGCCCCTGGGCGTTGAGCTCCACGTCCAGCGCCAGAATGCGCCGCCACTCGGCTTCAGGCACGGTCCACCCGGCACGGACGGCCTCTTCGCCGACCAGAGCCCAGATGTCCTGCTCGATCCGCTCCTTGCGCTCCTCTGCGGCCTCGTGACGCTCCGCGATGGCCACGTGGGCGTCGATCAGGCGGTGCATATCGGCCGCCAGGCGCGGCACGTCCCGCACCTGGGCGTAGTGAGTCAGATACATGGCAGTGGGCTGCTCGGCCTCCATGCGGCGGATGGAGGCGTGCATGGCCTCCGGCTCGAACTGCACCGGCGTGGTGGTGGGGAAGATGCTGGGTTTTCCGTTCACATCCAGAGTCCGGTACGAGAGGCCAAAGGTATCGCCGGTAAAGAAGGCCCGGCTCTTCGTGTCGAAATAACACACGTGATGGCGGGCATGACCCGGCGTGTCGAAGACGCGGATGACGCGCCCCGCCAGGTTCAGCTCATGGCCGTCACCGGCCTCGATGATGCGCTCCACCGGCACAGGGATCAGCTCGCCGTAGAGCGCCCTCGCCCGCTCCGGCCCATACACCGCCGACACCCCGGCAAACAGCTTCGACGGCTCCGCCATGTGGCGTGCCCCTCGCGGATGCACCACCAGCTTGGCGTTGGGAAAGGCCTGCATGAAGGCTCCGGCACCACCGGCATGATCCAGGTGGATGTGGGTGAGGAGCACGAAGTCCACCGACTCCGCAGACAGGCCCGTCTCGGCCAGGGCCGCCAGTACATGGCGTAGCGATTCGTTGTTTCCCGTATCTACCAGCGCCGCCCGGCCACCTTCCTCAATGAGGTGAATCGCGGCCACATCGGGTCCGGTATAAGCTGAGTCCACGGCAAAGATGCCGCTCCCGAAATCGATCAGTCCCTGCATGGCCTTGCCCCTGAAAAAATACCGATTCTAGCCGGCACGCTGACATTTATGTGACGTGCACGTAAAGTAATCCGTCGTCACGCGGCGTGAAACCTTCGCTCGCCAGCCCCCAAACAGATTGGCATAATCCGCGGCTACCCCTTCTTCATCACCTCACATGGCCCTTCTTCGCTGCAACAAGTGTGGTCACGTCGCAGAAGCCCATGCCACCCAGATCGGCACCAACGTCCCCTGCCCGGCCTGCGGCAATCACGTCCCGGTGTACGACACGGTCCTGTTCGTCCGCAAGGTACTGCAGCAGTACTTCGCCCTGCAGGACGAAGTGAAGCAGCTTCGCGCCGGCTCTGCCGTTACCGAAATCGCTACTGCTCCAAAAACGGCGGTGTCCGACATTGATTTCCACAACACAGAACACCTCACCAGCGAAGCCTGGCATGCAGAGATCGTAGCCTGGTTCCAGCGCCGGCAGATCCAGGTCCGCACCAGCCCCGACGCCGTCAACACCACGGGCTTCTTCGACGAGTTTGCCGTGGAGATCGGTGACAACTACCCCCTGCTGGGGGACGTGGTGGGCAAGATCCGCTGGGCTCAGCAGAAGGATGTGCCCCACTTCAGCCTCAAGCTCGGCGAACTGAGCCAGAAGGACGGCCAAGCCATCAATGCCTTCTGCAAGCGCCTCCACGAACACACTTTCCTGTCCAAGTACTTCTACCAGAAGCAAGACAAGCTGGGCCGGGCCACCATTCAGTCGGCCCCGGCCATCCGGAATTTCTTTGCCGGTGACTGGCTGGAGTGGTACGCCCTGATGAAGCTGTTGACCTTCCTCCAGGCGCGGCAGAAGGCCTTCTCCTGCACCCGCAACCTGTCGGTGATCTTTCCCAACGAAGACCTCCATGAGCTCGATGTATTCTTCCTGGTAGAGAGCAACACGCCGGTGTGCGTCGAATGCAAGACCGGCGAGTTCCGCCAGGACATCGACAAGTACCTGCGGCTGCGCAAACGCCTGGGCATCGACCGGAGTCAGTTCATCCTGTGCTGCCTGGGCCTGAGCGACGAGCAGGCGGCGGGTCTCTCCAGCATGTACGAGCTCAGCTTTGTCAGCCCGACAGGCCTGCAGGGCCATCTGGCAAAGCTGTTCTGACCTGCGCCGCTGGCCGGGGTAAAATCCGGGCCCTATGAGCCGCGCCCGCGAAACCCTATTCCACGTCTTCGGTTACACCCAGTTCCGCGGTCCGCAGGAGGACATCGTCGAACATGTGGCGGCCGGCGGCGATGCCCTGGTGCTGATGCCCACGGGCGGCGGCAAATCCCTGTGCTACCAGATTCCGGCGCTGCTGCGGCCCGGGGTGGCCATCGTGGTATCGCCGCTGATCGCGCTGATGCAGGATCAGGTCAGTGCGCTGAAGGAAGTGGGCGCCGCAGCGGATTTCCTCAACTCCAGCCTGAGCTTCGACCGGGCCATGGAGATCGAGCGGGCCATGCTGGCGGGGGCGCTGGACATGCTCTACGTGGCACCGGAGCGCCTTGTCACCCCGCGCTTTCTGGACCTGCTGGACCATCTCCACGAGGCCGGCCAGCTCGCCCTGTTCGCCATCGACGAAGCCCACTGCGTGTCCCAGTGGGGCCATGACTTCCGGCCCGAATACCTGCAGCTGTCCATCCTGCAGGAGCGCTACCCGCAGATTCCACGCATCGCCCTCACCGCCACCGCCGACGCCCAGACCCGCCGCGAGATCGCCGAGCGCCTCTGCCTCACCACCGCGCGGGAGTTCGTCTCCAGCTTCGACCGGCCCAACATCCGTTACACCATCGTGCCCAAGGACAACGCCCGCGCCCAGTTGCTGGCCTTCATCCGCGACGGGCACCTGGGCGAAGCCGGCATCGTGTATTGCAGCTCCCGCAAGAAGGTGGATGAGACCGCCGCCTGGCTGACGGAAAAGGGCATCTCCGCCCTGGCCTACCATGCCGGCATGGCGGCCGACGAGCGCGCCACCAACCAGGACCGCTTCCTGCGCGAGGACGGCATCGTGATGGTGGCCACCATCGCGTTCGGCATGGGCATCGACAAACCGGACGTGCGCTTCGTGGCGCATCTGGACCTGCCCCGCTCCATCGAGGGCTATTATCAGGAAACCGGCCGCGCCGGCCGGGACGGTCTGCCCTCGGAGGCCTGGATGGCCTACAGCGTGGCTGACCTGGTGCTGCAGCGCCGTTTCATCGACCAGGGCGAAGCCGACGCCGAGGTCAAGCGCGTGGCCACCGCCAAGCTCGACGCCCTGCTCGGCCTGTGCGAGACCACCGGCTGCCGTCGCCAGCGCCTGCTGGGTTACTTCGACGAAGATTCTGCCCCCTGCGGCAACTGTGACACCTGCCTGCACCCGCCCCAGGTGCGCGATGCCACCGAGTCGGCCAAAAAGGCCTTGTCCTGCGTGTTCCGCACCGGCAGCCGCTTTGGCGCCGGCCACGTGGTGGATGTGCTGATCGGCAAGACCACCGACAAGGTGAAGGAGTGGCAACACGACCAGGTGAGCACCTTCGGCATCGGCACCGAGCTCGACGACAAGGGCTGGCGCACCCTGATCCGCCAGCTCGTCGCCCACGGCGCCCTGGCCGTGGACCATGAACGCTACGGCGCCCTGACCCTCACCGAAGCCGCCCGCCCCCTGCTGCGCGGCGAGACCAGCTTCACCCTGCGCATCGACGCCACCCCGGCGAAGAAAAGCCGCAAGGCCGACACCACCCGCAAGCTGCGCGACTGGCCCGAGGCCACCGGTGCCGAGGCCCAGCTGCTGGAACGCCTGCGCAGCTGGCGCGCCGCCACCGCCCGGGAACGCAACGTGCCCGCCTACGTGATCTTCCACGACGCCACCCTGCGCGACATCGCCCACCAGCGCCCCGACAGCGTCGAAGGCCTGGGGACCATCTCGGGGGTGGGTGACCGGAAACTGGAGGCCTACGGCAAGGACATCCTGACGCTTCTCGCCGACACCGAATAGTCCCCGTGGGGTCGGATCATTCGGTCTCGAACCGGTGAGCCTTTACGGCACGGTTTTCCGTTGCATTACGTCACATCGGCCGGGGACTCGCCCCCGGCGGGCGACCTTCTTTCTTGCTTCGCCAAGAAAGAAGGCAACCCGGCTTCACCGGTCGGCCTTCGGCCGACTCCCCTGCGCTGCTCACAACGGGCGGCCGGCGCGGAACTCGCCCTGCGGGCTCAAACAGCCGCGCCGGACTTCCCCGCCCGTTGCTGCGCTGCTCGGCGGCTCAGATGGGCTTTCACACACACCGAGCCTTTACTGATGCAGGGATGGGCAACGGACCGTTGATCACCTGCATTTCCGGTCCCCTCTGGCGCGCCGACTGGAGGGTTTGGCAGGCGGAAAAAGGGCTGCGCATGTTTGAGCCCGCAGGGCGAGTTTGCGCAGACCCCGCCTGACGGGCCCGGAAAGAGGGAACCCCCGAAGGGGGCGCGACAGCGGGGTACGTTTTCTTGCCTTCTTCTTTGTCGTACAACAAAGAAGAAGGTCGGCCGCCGGGCCGAGACCCGGCCAACGATACGCAAAACACCGGAAAGCCAGCCAGCAAAGGCTGAACCCAAGGAGATCGAATGAATTCGACCCCAGGGAAAACCAACCAATCAGGGCTTCAGCCGCATCTCCGCCGAGCGGGCATGGGCCTGCAAGCCCTCGCCGTGGGCCAGCACCGAGGCGATGCGGCCGAGGGTCTGGGCGCCGGCTTCGGACACGTCGATCAGGCTGGTGCGCTTCTGGAAGTCGTAGACTCCCAAGGGGCTGGAGAAGCGCGCGCTGCGCATGGTGGGCAGCACATGGTTGGGGCCGGCACAGTAGTCGCCCAGCGCCTCGACGGAGTGGTGACCGATGAAGATGGCGCCGGCGTGGCGAATGCGATCCACCCACGGGCCAGGCTCGGCCAGGGACAGCTCCAGGTGCTCCGGGGCGATGCGGTTGGCAATGTCGCAGGCCTCGGCCAGATCCTGCACCAGGATCAGCGCGCCCCGGTTCTTCAGGGACGTGGCGATGGTCTCGCGGCGCGGCATCTCGGGCAGCAGCCGGGCGATGCTCTCTTCCACCCGGGCAATGAAGGCTGCGTCGGTGCACAGCAGGATGGACTGGGCCAGGTCGTCGTGTTCGGCCTGGGCGAAGAGGTCCATGGCCACCCAGTCGGGGTTGCCGGAGCCATCGGAGATGATTAGCACCTCGGAGGGGCCGGCCACCATGTCGATGCCAACGGTGCCGAAGACACGGCGCTTGGCGCTGGCCACATAGGCGTTACCGGGGCCGACAATCTTGTCTACCTGGGGAATGGTCGCCGTGCCATAGGCCAGCGCGGCCACGGCCTGGGCGCCACCGATGGTGAACACCCGGTCGACGCCGGTAATGGCGGCAGCGGCCAGCACCAGGGGATTCTTCTCGCCGCGGGGGGTGGGCACCACCATGATCAGTTCGGCCACGCCCGCCACCTTGGCGGGGATGGCGTTCATCAACACCGAGCTCGGGTAGGACGCCCGACCGCCGGGCACATACAAGCCGACGCGATCGAGGGGAGTGACCTTTTGGCCAAGCCGCGTGCCAGCCATGCCCGGCGCTTGGTCTTCATACTGCCAGGATTCCTGAACCTGCCGTGCGTGGTAGCTGCGCACCCGCTCGGCGGCGGCCTCGAGAGCCTGACGCTGTTCGGCACTGAGCCCGGCCAGGGCAGCCTCCAGCTCTGTCCGGGGCAGCTCCAGCGCCGCCATGTCGGCCACGTCCAGGTGATCGAAGCGGCGGGTGAACTCAACAACGGCCTGGTCTCCATCCCGGCGCACGGCCTGCAGGATGTCGGCCACGGCCTGCTCGATGGCAGCATCGGTGCTACCCTCGAAGGCCAGCAGGGCGTCCAGGGTAGCGGTAAAGCCCACGTCGGACGACGACAGGCGACGGATCTGTGCGCTCATGGCTTGACGGCTCCGGCGAAGGCGTCGAGAACGGGCTGGATCAGCTCGCGCTTGAGCTTGAGGGACGCCTGATTGACAATGAGTCGGGAGCTGATGGGCATAATGTCCTCGACCTCGACCAGGTTGTTGGCCTTGAGAGTGCCGCCGGTGGACACCAGGTCGACGATGGCATCGGCCAGCCCGACCAAGGGCGCCAGCTCCATGGACCCGTAGAGCTTGATCAGGTCCACGTGCATGCCCTTGGCAGCAAAGTGGGCCTTGGCCGCGCTCACGTACTTGGTGGCCACGCGAATGCGAGCACCACGCTTGACTGCGGCAGCGTAGTCGAAATCCTTGCGTACGGCCACGCACAGACGGCACTTGGCGATGTTGAGGTCAAGGGGCTGGTAGAGCCCGGCGCCGCCGTGCTCGATCAGGGTGTCCTTGCCGGCGATGCCCAGGTCGGCAGCACCATACTGCACGTAAGTGGGCGTGTCGGTAGCGCGCACGATGACCAGGCGCACATCATCACGGTTGGTACCGATGATGAGCTTGCGTGAGCTCTCCGGGTTGTCGGTCGGGGTAATCCCGGCGGCGGCAAGCAGCGGCAGGGTCTCTTCGAAAATTCGGCCCTTCGAAAGGGCAAGCGTAATGCCGTTCAAGATGATGATCTGTCTGCGTAAAAAGCGATTTTAGCCGATCGCCAAGCGATCCGCCCCGGGGGCTGCGGGCAGGAGGTTTGTCCTGCCCCGCAGCTTCTGATAGCCTGTGTTGCATGGCTGAACCGCAACACGCGGTCTCGGCCATTTTCTTTTGTTCAATTCCGAGGAGTCCGTGATGAAACCCGAAATCATCGTTTCCAACAACGATCTGGAGCGCCTGGAAGGCCTGCTCTCCAAGCCCCCCACCCGCAACCGCAGCGATCTGGACGGCCTGCGCGAGGAGTTGGAGCGCGCCCGCATCGTCGACGCCGCCGAACTGCCCGCCAACGTGATCGCCATCGATCGCCGCGCCCGCTTCCGTGAGGAACACTCCGGCCGCGAGTATGAACTGACCCTTGCCTGGCCCCACGAGGCTGACGCCGCCCAGGGCCGCGTCTCCATCTTTTCCCCCGCCGGCAGCGCCCTGCTGGGTCTGGCCGCCGGCCAGGTGATCGACTGGCGGACCCCCGAGGGCCATCTCATCCAGCTCCGCGTGCTGGAAGTCCTGCCCGCAGCCTGACGCCCGGCAGAAAACCGCATGGGCGGCTCAAGCCGCCCTATGCCTTTCAACGGATGCGGCTAACCCGCGCACCCAGGGCCGCAAGCTTCTCTTCAAGCTTCTCGTAACCCCGATCCAGGTGGTAGATGCGCTCGATGGTGGTCTGACCTTCAGCCACCAGGCCGGCAATGATCAAGCTCGCCGAGGCCCGCAGATCGGTGGCCATCACGGTGGCGCCCTGCAGGCTGGCCACACCCTTCACAAAGGCCGTGTTGCCGTCGATCTTGATGTCGGCGCCCAGGCGCTGCAGCTCCACCGCGTGCATGAAGCGGTTCTCGAAGATGGTCTCGCGGATCACCGCCGTACCCTCGGCCACTGCATTGATGGCCATGAACTGGGCCTGCATGTCGGTGGGGAAAGCCGGATACGGGGCCGTGCGCAGGCTGACGGCGTTGAGCCGGGCCGGCGCCTTGAGACGCACCGCATCACGCTCGGCGATGACCTCGCAGCCCGCATCCATCAATTTGTCGATGACCGCATCCAGGTAGCTCGCCGAGGTGCCGGTAAGTCGCACGTCACCACCGGTAGCGGCGGCGGCGCACAGGTAGGTGCCGGTCTCGATGCGGTCGGGCATGACCCGGTGGGTCGCGCCGTGCAGGGCCGGCACGCCCTGGATGCGGATCACGTCGCCACCGGCGCCGGAGATTCGGGCCCCCATGGCGACCAGACAGTTGGCCAGGTCCACCACCTCGGGCTCACGGGCGGCATTCTCGATGACGGTCTCGCCGTCGGCCAGACAGGCGGCCATCATCAGGTTCTCGGTACCGGTCACCGTCACCATGTCGGTGAAGATGCGGGCCCCCTTGAGCTTGGGCACCTTGGCGTGCACATAGCCGTGCTCCACCTTCACGTCGGCACCCATCGCCTGCAAGCCCTTGATGTGCTGGTCCACCGGCCGCGCACCGATGGCACAGCCGCCGGGCAGGCTCACCCGGGCCTCACCGAAGCGCGCCACCAAGGGGCCAAGCACCAGAATGGAGGCACGCATGGTCTTGACCATCTCGTAAGAGGCCACCGGGTTGTCCACACCGGAGGCATCGAGGGTCACGGCGTCGCCATCGCGGCTGACCTTGACGCCCATCTGCTCAAGCAGGCGCAGCAGGGTACCGATATCGTTGAGCCGGGGCACATTGGTGAAGGTCACCGGCTCGGTAGTCAGCAGCGCCGAACAGAGGATCGGCAGGGCGGCATTCTTGGCGCCGGAAATGGCGATCTCGCCCGTCAGGCGGGCCCCGCCTTCAATCAGCAGTTTGTCCATGCATCGAAGGGCATTCAGCCCAGTTCCTTCAGGAGTTCGGCCCACTGGGCAGGCGTGTAGGTGTTCAGTTGGAGAGCGTGGATCTCATTGCCCATCAGCTTGCCCAGGGTGGCATACACGGCCTGGTGCTGGCGCACGCGGGGCTTGCCCTCGAAGGCCGGGCTGACCACGATGCCGGAAAAATGGGTGCCGTCATCGCCCTCGATCTGCAGGAACTCGCATTCGAGACCCACTGCAATCAGACGCTCGATTTCACTTGCTTCAAACATGATTCAAATCCTCAGGCCCGCAGCTTGTAGCCCCTGGCAAGCATTTGCAGGGTAATCACCGCGAGCACGACAAAACAGACTGCCACCACTCCGATGCTCGTCCAAGGCGAGACATCGGAGACCCCGAAAAATCCGTAACGGAACCCGTCAATCATGAAGAAAAACGGGTTGAAATGCGACACCCCCTGCCAGAACACCGGCAGGGAATGAATCGAATAGAAAACGCCCGAGAGCATGGTCAGGGGCATGATCAGGAAGTTCTGAAAGGCCGCCAGCTGATCGAATTTGTCCGCCCAGATGCCGGCGATGACACCCAGGGTGCCCAGGAAGGCTCCGCCGGTAAGGGTGAAAGCCAGCACCCAGCCCGGCTCGGCCAGACTCAGGGAGGCAAACGGCAGGGACACCAGCAACACACCGACACCACAGGCAATGCCCCGCAGCACCGAAGCGATAACGTAGGCTGCGTAGAACTCCTGGTAGGAGATAGGCGGCAGCAATACGAAGACGATATTGCCAGTGATCTTGCTCTGGATGAGGGACGAGGAACTGTTGGCAAAGGCGTTCTGCAGCACCGTCATCATCACCAGCCCGGGGACCAGGAAGGCGGTATAGCTGACTCCCGGGTAAGGCTGGACATGATTTTCGAGCACATGGCCAAAGATCAGCAGATACAGCACCGCGGTGAGCACCGGCGACAGCACGGTCTGGAAGCCGACCTTCCAGAAGCGCAGACACTCCTTGTAGAGCAGGGTCTTGAAACCTTCCATGGACGCCTCAGTTCTGATTCATGATGCCGACGAAGACCTGCTCCATGTCGGGCTTGCCGAGGGCCATGTCGGTGATCTCGCCCCCCGCGGCACGCAGGCCGGCGAGCAGGTGTCCGACATCGTCGTAGTGATCGAAACCCAGCACCAGCTCGGTGCCCGCCTGGCTGACGATGCGGGCAGAGAACGGCGGCGGCAGACTCACCGGTGCGGCGAGCTGCAGCTTGAGGGTATGGGTGGCAAAGCGCTGCAGCAGGTTGGCGGTGGTGTCCAGCGCCACAACCCGGCCCGCCTTGAGCATGGCAATGCGCCCGCACAAGGATTCGGCCTCTTCGAGGTAGTGGGTGGTCAGCACGATGGTATGACCATCCTGGTTGAGCTTGCGGATGAACTGCCACAGACCATGACGCAGCTCCACATCCACGCCAGCGGTGGGCTCGTCGAGGACGATCACCGGCGGGCGATGCACCAGGGCCTGAGCCACCAACGCTCGGCGTTTCATGCCCCCGGACAGCATGCGCATGTTGGCGCCAGCCTTGCCGGTGAGGTCCAGGTGATGAAGGATCTCGTCAATCCAGTCGTCGTTGTTACGGATGCCGAAGTAGCCCGACTGGATGCGCAGCATCTCACGCACCGAGAAGAAGGGGTCGAAGACCAGCTCCTGGGGCACCACGCCCAGGGCCAGTCGGGCGGCACGGTAGTCCTTGATCACATCGTGGCCCATGACCTCCAGGGTGCCCGAGTCGGGCCGGGCCAGGCCGGCCAGAGAGGAAATCAGCGTGGTCTTGCCGGCACCGTTGGGGCCGAGGAGGCCAAAGAATTCACCCTGAACAACTTCCAGATCAACCCCGGCCAGAGCCTGGAGGGAACGGAAACGCTTGGTGACGCCGGCAATGCGGAGGGCTGGAATCATGAACGGGAGACCGCGGCTCAGTGAGCCAGCGGCAGGATGGAGTCGACGTCGTAGAGGGAGGCGAGACTGACCAGCGCCGCCGGAGGCTGGTCAATGGTGAGGCGGTGACCGGCTGCACGGGCCGCACGAACCCAACTGAGCAGCAGGGCCAGCGCGGCGGAATCCACCTGGGTCACGCCCGACAGGTCAACCACCACATTGCCGGCGGTGACGTGCGCCTGCCCCGCACTGGCGAGTTCGCCGGCGGTAGCCACCGTGAGCGGCCCGGAGAGGCTGAGGCGCGGGCCCTCGCAGCGGATCATTTCTTGGCCGAAGCAGTGGCGTCGAGCTGCTTGTTCTTGTCTTTAAGGGACTTGATCAGGCCGTCGATGCCGCCAGCGCGCACTTCCTTGCCGAAGTCGTCCCGGTAGTTGGTGACGAGGCTCACACCGGCCACCAGCACGTCATAGACCTTCCAGCCTTCCGGCTGCTTCTCGAGGTTGTAGTCGATCTGTACGGCCTTGGCGCCGGGCTGGCGCACTTCGGTGCGCACCACCACGTCGGTGTCTTCGGGCTTGGCCTTGAGGGGCTTGAAGTCGATCTGCTGGTTACGGTACTGGGTCAGGGCGTTGGAGTAGGTGCGCACCAGCAGGGTCTTGAACTCCTGGGTCAGGACGGTCTTCTGCTCGGGGCTGGCGGTCTTCCAGTCACGACCCACGGCGAGGCGGGTCATGTGGGCGAAGTCGAAATAGGGCAGCACCCGGGTCTCCACCAGTTCGACGGCCTTGCGGGTATCACCCGACTGGATGGCCTTGTCTTGGCGCACGATGGTGATGACGTCGTCGGTAACGCTCTTGACCAAGGCGTCGGGCGTGGTGACGTCAGCCGCCAGGGCATTGAACTGGACACCCACGCTGAGGGCCAGCGCAGCAAACAGGGAAGCGATCTTGTGCATGAGGAGTTCTCTCTGATGTCGTTCTGTTGTGGCCGGCGCGATGCACCGGCCCTGGGCTTACTCGTCGTCCGGGTCCTTGACCCGGGGCGGCTGCCCGTCATAGACCTGATTGAGACGGTACTGCAGGTAGAAGCTGCGCATGTAGCCGTACTTGTCGAGGGCCGCCTGCTCTGCAGTGGTGTCCGCCCCCAGCAGGGCCGCCCGGCGATGGGTGAGGCGCAGCCCGGTCAGGGAGTTGCGCACGGCAACCTCGTCGAACTGCCACACCGGGTCTACCTGCAGGTCGCCGATAAGGCCCACGCTGTCGCGCACGGTACTCGGCCCCAGGAAGGGCAGCACGATGTAGGGCCCCTCGCCGACGCCCCAGCTTCCCAGGGTTTGACCCAGGTCCTCGTCGTGCTTCTCGAGGCCCATGTCGCTGGCCACGTCGAACAGCCCGAAGATGCCCACCGTGCTGTTAACCAGCACCCGGCCACCGTCCGACAGGCCATCGACGAACTTGCCCTGAAGCAGATTGTTCACGCCGATCCACACGTCGCCGAGATTGCCGAAAAAGTTGCCGACCCCGACCTTGATTGGCAAGGGCAGGTAGTCGTACACCTCGGCCACCGGGCGCATCACGTATTTGTCGGCGGTTTCATTGAAGCTGAAGGTGGCCCGATTGAGGGGCTCGAAGGGGTCTTTGGGGTGACCACCCGTGCTCGCACAGGCCGTCAGGGCCAGCGCGAGGGCCAGCACCATCGGGCGCGTGGCCAGACTTCCCGATTGAGGCTTGTCCTTGATCATCGTCACATGCTTTCTGTGGGGGCGGCAGCCGTCCGGCGACATCACTTGGCCGGGGCGGTGTCACCCTCGGCCGCCTTGTTGAACATGAACTGGCTGATCAGCTTTTCAAGCACAACGGCGGACTGGGTTTTCTTGATGACATCACCGGGGGCCAGGAGCTTATCCTCGCCGCCAGGGTCCAGGCCCACATACTGCTCCCCGAGCAGGCCGGAGGTCAGGATATTGGCGAAGGTGTCTGTCGGGAACTTGTAACGCCCGTCCACGGTGAAGACCACCTCAGCCTGAAAGCGTTCATTGTCGTAGCGGATCTCGGCCACCCGCCCCACCAGCACACCCGCCACCTTGACCGGCGCACGGGCCTTGAGGCCGCCGATGTTGTCGAAACGGGCGATCAGCGTGTAAGGCGACTGGATATCGGAACCAGAGATGCTGCCCACCTTTAGGGCTAGAAAGAGAAGTGCGGCGATACCCGCTGCGACGAACACACCCACCCACAGATCCATCGTGGTACGACTCATCATTGACCTCGGAACATGAAGGATGTCATTACAAAATCAAGAGCCAGGATTGCCAGGGCCGAACTCACCACGGTGCGGGTAATGGCCCGGGATACCCCCTCGGCAGTGGGCACGCAATCGTACCCTTCGAAAACGGCGATCAGGGCCACCGCCACACCGAAGACGCAGCTCTTGATCACCCCGTTAAGCACGTCATAGCGAAAATCCACCGCCGACTGCATCTGCGACCAGAAAGCGCCGTCATCGACACCGATGGCCACCACTCCGATCAACCAGCCGCCAAACACGCCCATGGCCGAAAAAAGGGCTGCGAGCAGGGGCATCGAGATGACGCCCCCCCAGAAGCGCGGCGCCACCACCCGGGCAATCGGGCTGACAGCCATCATGTCCATGGCCTTGAGCTGCTCGGTGACCTTCATCAATCCGATCTCGGCAGTGACCGCCGAACCCGCCCGGCTGGCAAACAGCAGGCCAGCCACCACCGGGCCAAGCTCGCGCACCAAGGAAAGGGCAACCAGCGTGCCCAGGGAGTCGCTCGCGCCATAGCGCTGCAGGGTTTCATAGCCCTGCAGGCCCAGCACCAACCCCACGAACAAGCCCGACACCAGAATGATCAGCAGGGACATCACGCCGCTGAAATACAGCTCGCGCAGGGTAAGGTGGAGGCGCGTGAAGGACTGGCCGGAGTAAACCAGGATCAGCCAGAAGAAACGGGTGATGAACCCCAACTGCCAGACCCCGTTGATGAACAGGGTTCCCAACCTGCGGATAGCGCCCACCATCAGCCCGCCCCCCCCACCAGCGCCGTGGCGTAATCGCCGGCGGGATAGTGAAAAGGCACGGGGCCATCGGCCTCGGCATGCACGAACTGATGTACGAAGGGATCTGTCGAGTTGCGGATGGCGTCGGGCGTGCCCTCGGCAACCACCCGGCCTTCGGAAATGAAATAGATGTAATCCACGATCTGCAGGGACTCCTGGATGTCGTGGGTAACGATGACCGAGCTTGCCCCCAGAGCATCGTTGAGGCGCCGGATGAGCTGCCCGATGATGCCCAGGGAAATCGGATCAAGACCAGTGAAAGGCTCGTCGTACATCAACAGCATGGGGTCGAGGGCGATGGTGCGCGCCAGGGCTACCCGCCGCGCCATCCCGCCGGAAAGCTCGCCGGGCATCAGCCGGGCGGCGCCACGCAAGCCCACGGCATGGAGCTTCATCATCACCAGGTCGTTGATCAATTCGGGGGGCAGATCGGTGTGCTCCCGGAGGGGGAAAGCGACATTGTCGAACACCGTCATGTCGGTAAACAACGCGCCGAACTGGAACAGCATCCCCATGCGTCGGCGCAGGGCATACAGGGCATCGCGCCCCAGCCCGGCCACATCCTGCCCGTCCACGGTCACACGGCCGCCCACGGCCCGCTCCTGCCCGCCGATCAGGCGCAGCAGGGTGGTCTTGCCGCTGCCGCTCCCACCCATGATGGCTACCACCTGACCACGGGGGATCGACAGGGAAATGTCGCGCAGGATCGTCCGTTCGCCATAGGCGAAACGCACGTTCTCAAGACGGACGAGGGGCTCGGACATGGAATTATGTTGCAACGCGGGAGGCGGATTGTAGCAGAGGGATGCTTGCGTGACATGCAGCAGCACCGCCATTCAAGGGGAAATATCTCGTCACATCAACGTCTTGAGCACGCAACAGCGGGGTTTCCAGGAGCCGTTTATAATGCGCGGTTTCGTTCCATCCGCGATCCGCCACGCCCATGCAGGACAAATACCTCCCCGCCGATATCGAGCGCGCCGCCCAGCAGCACTGGGACAGCACCGAAGCCTTCCGCGTCACCGCCGACGCGTCGAAGCCCAAGTACTACTGCCTGTCCATGTTCCCCTACCCGTCGGGCAAGCTGCACATGGGGCACGTGCGCAACTACACCATCGGCGACGTACTGTCCCGCTTCCACAAGATGAAGGGCTTCAACGTCCTGCAGCCCATGGGATGGGATGCCTTCGGCCTGCCCGCCGAGAACGCCGCGATCAAGAACCAGGTGCCGCCCGCCAAGTGGACCTACGACAACATCGCCTACATGAAGCAGCAGCTCAAGTCCCTGGGCTTTGCCATCGACTGGCGCCGCGAGCTGGCCACCTGCACCCCCGAGTACTACAAGTGGAACCAGTGGATCTTCCTGCGCATGCTCGAAAAAGGCGTCGCCGAGCGCAAGACCCAGGTGGTGAACTGGGACCCGGTGGACCAGACCGTGCTGGCCAACGAGCAGGTCATCGACGGCCGCGGCTGGCGCACCGGCGCGGTGGTCGAAAAGCGCGAGATCCCCGGCTACTACCTCAAGATCACCGACTACGCGGATGAGCTGCTGGGCGATCTGGATGAACTCACCGGCTGGCCAGAGCGCGTCAAGCTGATGCAGGCCAACTGGATCGGCAAGAGCACCGGCGTGCGCTTTGCGTTCAAGCATGACATCGCCGGCGACGACGGCGCGCTCATCAATGACGGCAAGCTGTGGGTGTTCACCACCCGCGCCGACACCATCATGGGCGTCACCTTCTGCGCCGTGGCCGCCGAACACCCGCTGGCCCTGCATGCCGCCAAGGGCAATGCCGAACTCACCGCCTTCATCGAGAAGTGCAAGCACGGCTCGGTGATGGAAGCCGACATGGCCACCATGGAAAAGGAAGGCCTGCCCACTGGCCTGTTCGTCACCCACCCCCTCACCGGCAAGCAGGTCGAGGTCTGGGTCGGCAACTACGTGCTGATGAGCTACGGCGACGGCGCCGTGATGGGCGTGCCGGCCCACGACGAGCGTGACTTCGCCTTCGCCAAGAAATACAGCCTGCCCATCGAGCAGGTCGTCGCCGTGGGCGACAAGCCCTACAGCCTGGACGCCTGGCAGGAGTGGTACGGCAGCAAAGACGGCGCCTGCGTCAATTCCGGCAAATACGACGGCCTCGGCTATGAAGCCGCAGTGGACGCCATCGCCGCCGATCTGGCCGCCCAGGGCATCGGCGAGAAGAAGGTCCAGTGGCGCCTGCGCGACTGGGGCATCTCGCGCCAGCGCTACTGGGGCTGCCCCATCCCCATCATCCACTGCGACAGCTGCGGCTCGGTGCCGGTGCCCGACGACCAGCTCCCGGTGGTGCTGCCCGAAGACTGCGTGCCGGACGGCTCCGGCAACCCCCTGCACAAGCGCGAGGACTTCCTCAATGTCCCCTGCCCCTGCTGCGGCAAGCCGGCCCGCCGCGAGACCGACACCATGGACACCTTCGTGGATTCGTCCTGGTACTACGCCCGCTACGCCACCACCTTCGGCAAGGACAAGATGGTGGATGACGAGACCAACTACTGGATGACCGTCGACCAGTACATCGGGGGCATCGAGCACGCCATCCTGCACCTGCTCTACTCCCGTTTCTGGACCAAGGTGATGCGCGACCTGGGCCTCGTCACCTACCGGGAGCCCTTCGCCCACCTGCTCACCCAAGGCATGGTGCTCAACAACGCCTTCTTCCACAAACCCGAAGGCGGTGGCAAGAACTACTACTGGGAGAGCGAGCTCGACATCCGGAAGGACGCGAAGGGCCAGATCACCGGCGCCACCCTCAAGAAGGACGGCACGGTGCTGGAGCACGAGCTCACCACCATGTCCAAGTCGAAGAACAACGGCGTGGACCCGCAATCACTCATCGAGCAGTACGGTGCCGACACGGCTCGCTTCTTCATGATGTTTGCCGCGCCGCCGGAGCAGACCCTCGAATGGTCCGACGCCGGCGTTGAGGGTGCCTACCGCTTCCTGCGCCGGGTATGGAGCTTCGGCCACCTGTTCGCCAGCGAGATCCGCGGCCAGATCGGCGCCCAGCGCCAGCTCGCCGGCACCAAGCTGCCGGATGACGTGGCCGCCTTCCGCCGCGAGATCCACCTGCTCCTCAAGCAGGCCAACTACGACCTGGGCAAGCAGCAGTTCAACACCGTGGCCTCTGCCACCATGAAGATGCTCAACGCCCTCGAGAAGGCCCCGCGCCAGGGCGCTCTGGCGGCCGAGGTCATCGAGGAGTGCTTCGGCATCCTGCTGCGCGTGCTCTCGCCCCTCACCCCGCACATCAGCCACGCACTGTGGCTTGATCTGGGCTACGGCGACGACATTCTCAAGGCCGCCTGGCCCGAGCCCCTCGACGCCGCGCTGGTGCAGGACGAAGTCGAGCTGATGTTGCAGGTCAACGGCAAGCTGCGTGGCGCCCTGCGCGTCCCCGCCGATGCCCCCAAGGACGCCATCGAGGCCGCCGCTCTGGCCCACGAGGCGACCCTCAAGTTCCTCGAAGGCCGTGCCGCGAAGAAGGTCGTCGTGGTGCCCGGCCGCCTGGTCAACATCGTCGGCTGATCCCCCATAGGAGCCCCCTCATGCTGCGCCTTGCCCTTCTCACCCTCGCCCTCCTGGCCGGCTGCGCTTCACCGGACCGCAACTTCTACGAGGGCATCCGGCAGGAAAACGCCCGACGCCAGCATGAGCCGGGCCGCGATATCAGCCGTGACGCCCCGCCGCCCGGCTACGACGCTTACGAGAAAGAACGTCAGCGCCTCAAGGAGGAATCGCCCAAATGAGTTTCGCCCACCTGCCCGGGCGCCGGCGTGCCCTCGCCGCCCTTGCCGCAGCGCCCCTGCTCGCCGCCGGCTGCGGCTTTCAGCTGCGCGGGCCACGCCCGCTGCCCTTCGATACCATTTATCTGGGCATGTACGAATACTCCGAGCTGGCCGCAGCCATACGCCGCCAGATCCAGGCCGGCAGCAGCACCCGGGTCGTCACCCGCCCCGAAGAGGCGGCAGTGCGTCTCGAAGTCCTCGCCGATGCCAAGGAGAAGTTCATCCTGGCACTCAACACCCAAGGCCGTGTCCGCGAGTATCAGCTGCGCCATCGCTTCAGCTTCCGGCTGGTGGACAAGAACGGACAGGAGATCATCGCCCCGAACGAAATCCTGCTGCGCCGCGATCTGGCCTTCGACGATTCCCAGGTGCTGGCCAAGGAGCAAGAAGAGATCCTGCTCTACCGTGACATGCAGGGCGACCTTGTGCAGCAACTGATGCGCCGCCTGTCGGCCGCCCGCATGCCCGACGCCCCGCCCAAACCGTGAATCTGCGCCCCGAGCAGCTTGCCAGCCAGCTCGACAAGCCCCTCGGACCGCTTTACGTCCTCCATGGCAACGAGCCCCTGCTGGTCCTTGAGGCGGGTGACGCCATCCGCGCGGCCGCACGCAAGCAGGGCTACGCCGAGCGTGAAGTGCTGGTCGCCGGCCAGGGTTTCCGCTGGACGGAGCTGCAGTCGGTCGCCGGCAACCTTTCCCTGTTCGGCGCCAGCAAACTGGTCGACCTGCGCATCCCCAACGGCAAGCCCGGCCGTGAAGGCGGTGAGGCTCTGCAACGCTACGCCCGCCACCTGGATGACGGCGTCGTCACTCTGATCACCCTGCCCGAGGTGGACTGGGCCACCCGCAAGGCCGCCTGGTTCGTGGCCCTGGGCGAAGCTGGCGTAGTGGTCGAACTCAACGCCCCCGAGCGTGAGCGCCTGCCCGACTGGCTGGCCCGACGCCTGGCCGCCCAGCAGCAGAAGGCCTCGCCGGAAGCCCTCTCCTTCATCGCCGATCACATCGAGGGCAACCTGCTCGCCGCCCACCAGGAGATCCTCAAGCTCGGCCTGTTGCATCCGCCGGGCGAGCTGTCCCTCGAAGCGGTGCGCGACGCCGTGCTCAACGTGGCCCGCTACGACGTGGACAAGCTGCGCAACGCCCTGCTCGACGGCGATGCCGCTCGCTGCGCCCGCCTGCTCGAAGGCCTCGCAGGCGAGGGCGAAGCACCTCCTCTGGTGCTGTGGGCCCTGGCTAACGAGATCCGCACCCTGGCCCGCCTGCGCATGGGCGTCGACGAAGGCCAGCCCCTGCAGGGCCTGCTCAAGGCCGAGCGAGTCTTCGAGGAACGCCGCAAGCAGGCAATCCAGCGCGCCCTGCAGCGCCTCACCAGCGGCAGCCTGCGCACAGCAATCTTGCACGCTGCCAGAATTGACCGGATGATCAAGGGTCTGACAACGGGTGACGTGTGGGACGAGTTCCTGCAACTGTGCCTGCGCCTCTGCCGTGGCGCGGCCCAGCCCCCTGCGCGGCGCTGAACGCCACCCACCGATTCGAGAGCACACACGATGGACATCAAGACTTACATGCAAGGCGTCGGCCGCCAGGCCCGCGCCGCTTCCCGGGCTGTCGCCGCCGCAACCACCGGCGCCAAGAACACCGCCCTGCTGGCCATGGCCGCCGAGATCCGCGCCCGCAAGGCCGAGCTCCTCGCAGCCAACCAGCGCGATCTCATCGAAGCCCGCACCAATGGCCTCGAAGCCTCCATGGTCGATCGCCTGACCCTGTCCGAAAAAGGCATCGAGGCCATGGCCCAGGGCCTCGAACAAGTCGCCGCCCTGCCCGACCCGGTCGGCGAAGTCACCGACATGAAGCGCCGCCCCTCGGGCATCTCGGTGGGCAAGATGCGCGTGCCCCTGGGTGTCATCGGCATCATCTATGAAGCCCGCCCCAACGTCACCGCCGATGCCGCAGCCCTGTGCCTGAAGTCCGGCAACGCAGCCATCCTGCGCGGCGGCAAGGAAGCCCTACACTCCAACCAGGCCATCGCCGCCTGCGTTCGCGCCGGCCTGGCAGCGGCACAGCTGCCCGAGCACGCCATCCAGGTCATCGAGACCACCGATCGGGCCGCCGTGGGCGAGCTCATCACCATGCCCCAGTTCGTGGACGTGATCGTCCCCCGGGGCGGCAAGGGCCTCATCGAGCGCATCTCCAGCGAGGCCCGGGTGCCGGTCATCAAGCATCTGGACGGCAACTGCCATGTTTACGTGGATGCGTTCGCCGATCCGGCCAAGGCCCTGGCCATCGTCGAAAACTCCAAGACCCAGCGCTACGGCACCTGCAACACCACCGAATCCCTGCTGGTGGATGCAGCCATCGCCAAGGCCCAGCTCCCCGCCATCGGCACCATGCTGGCCGCCAGGGGCGTCGAACTGCGTGCCTGTCCGGCAGCCCTGGCCATCCTGCGCGAAGCCGGCGTGGCCGAAGCCCAGCTGAAGCTAGCCGTCGAGTCCGACTGGACCGAGGAGTTCCTCGCCCCGATCATCGCCATCAAGGTGGTGGGCGGGCTCGACCAGGCCATCGAGCACATCAACACCTGCTCGTCCCAGCACACCGAGTCCATCGTCACCGAGAACCACACCCGGGCCATGCGCTTCCTGCGCGAGGTGGACTCCGCCTCGGTGATGATCAACGCCTCCACCCGCTTCGCCGATGGCTTCGAGTACGGTCTGGGTGCAGAGATCGGCATCTCCACCGACAAGATCCACGCCCGCGGCCCGGTAGGCCTGGAAGGACTGACCAGCCAGAAGTGGATCGTCTTTGGCGACGGCCACGTGCGCGCCTGACCCTCAAAGTCTCCTGCCGGCTTCATTTCCCGGCTAAGATTCAAACGCCCGTTCGAAGTCATCTATAAAGATGACGGACGGGCGTTTGCACATCCCTACACCTGGAGACAGTCATGAAACGCTTCTTCCGCAGTGCTCTGCTGGCCACCGCCATCCTCCTCGCCCTGCCCACCACCGCAGCGGAGGTGGCCGGCATCCACATCGACGACAAGGCCAGCGTGGCCGGAACAGACCTCGCCCTCAACGGCAGCGGCCTGCGCACCCGCTTCATGCTCAAGGTCTACACCATCGGCCTGTATCTACCGAAACGCGGGGAGGCCCCCCTCGCCACCGCCAGCGGCCCCCGGCGCATTCAGATCGTCACCCTGCGCGAACTCAGCGCCGAGAACTTCGCCAATGCACTGATCGACGGCATCCGGAAGAATCACAGCGACACCGAATTCGCCGGCCTGCAGAGCCGGGCCGAAGAATTCCGCAGCATTCTCCTCGGCCTCAAGACCGCCCCCAGCGGCACCCAGGTGCGCATCGACTGGCTCCCCGCCAGCGGCACCCGACTTTCCATTAACAATGAAATCCGCGGCAAGGACATTTCCGGCGAAGATTTCTACCGCGCCCTGATGCGCATCTGGATTGGCGACAAACCCGTCGATGAAGACCTGAAGAACGCCCTCCTCGGCAAACGCTGACAGGCTTGCGGCAGGCCCGGCGACGAGAGCAGAATCAGGAGATGACTTTGCCAGACAACGCAGGCGCCGGGCTTTCTCTGGCGCTGCCCGCCCCATTTGGGAAAGTCGGCGTCTTTACGATTGGCGAATTCATCCATGAAATTGTCTTTCTGCCGCCGGCCCATCCGCCAATAACACCCCGCGACGCCCTCGGAGAAAAGGCCGCCGGGCAGATTCAGCGCTACCTCGACGATCCGGACGCGCCCTTCGCTCTGCCCCTTGCCCTGCGTGGCACCGCCTATCGCCGCCGCATATGGGCCGCCATTGCCGCCATTCCCCGCGGCCGCACACGCAGTTACGGCGATCTGGCCCGGGAAGCCAGCAGCGCGGCGCGTGCCGTAGGGCAGGCCTGCGGTGACAACCCATTTCCCCTGGTAATTCCGTGTCACCGGGTCGTTGCAGCCGGCGGCCCCGGCGGTTTTGCCCACGACCGGGGCGGCTATCTTCTCGACACAAAGCGCTGGCTATTACTCCACGAGAACGCCCTCCCCGGCAGCGATGACGCTTTCCTTCCCGGCCTCTTCGACAGCCCGCATTCCTGAACGCATCCCCCGGCCATCACGGCCTATTCCTCTCCATTCCCGACTGCCATGTCCCGCTCAGACCAGAACGCTCCCGAAACCCAGGCAACCCGATATCTCCGCCAGCATCACACGGCCTTCTCCACCCATCTCTACGCCTATGAAGAACACGGCGGAACAAAGGTGTCCGCCCGGGAACTGAATGTTCCGGAACACGCCGTCGTAAAGACTCTGGTGATGGAAGATGAAAGCCGCCAACCCCTCATCGTATTAATGCACGGCGACCGCAAGGTCTCCACCAAGGAACTCGCCCGCCAGATCCGCCGCAAACACATCAGCCCCTGCGACCCCGCAGTCGCCCAGCGCCACACGGGCTACATGGTCGGCGGAACCTCACCCTTCGGTACCCGCAAGGCTCTCCCGGTATTCATGGAGAAGTCCATCCTGGATCTGCCGTTGATATATATCAACGGCGGGAAAAGGGGTTTCCTGGTCGGGGTTCACCCTCATGACATCCTGCAACTTCTTCAACCCGAAGTGGTCAGTGTGGCCCTGGAATGAATTGAAATAAAAACACTTACCAAATCTTCGGTCTATAGTGGCAAAATAAATAGCGCGATTAAGGCCGAAACAATCCGGTCAAATTCAAGGCATGCACATAACCACTCGTGCCGCCACTACACCACCAAGGAAAACAGCACCATGGAACCAGGGCAATCGCATCGACCCAGCATAACCGCCTCAAAAATCCCGTTCACATTCATGCAATTACAACCCCCCCTGTTCACCGGGCCGCATTTTGTGTAGTTTCCTGCCTTTTTGGGCTTCCCATGAAG
>NZ_JAQVCN010000103.1 GCF_028689785.1 Zoogloea sp.
GGGTGATCAAGGCCGAAATGGCCTCGAAATGCGGCAGCAAGGGCGGAAAAAGTGATCATCGAAGTCGGCTCAAAACTGCTGGCTTGGGTGTTCGTGCTTCAAACGTCAATTGATCAGGGGTTCCCTAACGGGGCGTTCAAAACGGACGTCAATGCTCCTCATTGCTGCCGCGTCACTTTGGCGCTGACATCGTCTTCTCATGATCGAAGCTGAAAAACATGGAAAGTGCAAAACAACTTGCCGCCGGAGCGCTTGGAGAGAAGCTAGGGAGGTTCCCACTCTTGTTTGCTAAGGCTGCATTTTTCGGCCAACGCCCCTCAAAAAAGCGGCCGAGCGAAATAAGCAGCGGGTCGGTTTCACTCGTCGATCTTGGCGATGGGCCACTTGCCATAACATGCGAGCATGTAATCGCTGGCTACATTGACATGGCCAAAAAACACGACAATTGTGTTTTTCAAATTGGCTCTGTTGAGATCAACCCGCTCGAACAGCTAGTCGAAAAAAATGCGCGGCTTGACTTGGCAACCATCCGTCTTACGGCAGAACAGGCAAAATTAATCACAACAGAAGGCGAAATCGGCTCTTGCATATTCCGGCCAACAGTGTGGCCACCGGAACCACTACAGAAAGGCCAATTTGTTGCATTTGGTGGCTTTCCGGGGTGTCTACGAACGATCGAGTCGTTTGACGAGTACATATTCGGAAGCTGGAGCTGCGGCGCTTCTGAAATTTCATCAGTTAGTGATGGCCAATTTGTCTCTGCCTTCGAGCGCAAATATTGGGTCAAGTCTTTCGGCTCTGACCATCACATGAACATAGATGCTCTTGGTGGCCTGAGTGGTGGGCCAGTATTCATTGATCGTGGGCTGTACTGGGATTTTGTCGGCATCGTGTCCCAATATCATGAAAACTTCGATGCTATGTTCTTCGCTTCCTCAAGGGCTCTACGAGCCAATGGCACCATCACTCCGCCACCTGTCTAACATGAAGCTAGCCGGACGTTAGAGTCCGCTTTTCCAAGGTTCGAATGGCTGCAAAGAGTCGGTAGCAGCCCTTCGGCGATTGCTACCGATGACCACTCCGACCGACAACCAGCCCCCCTCACACCACCCTAACCTGCCACCTCCACCACTCCGCCGACACCATCCGCCCGAACGCGCCCACCATGCCCTCAATCCGCGCGTTGAACCCCTCGTCCGCCTTCCCGTCCGCCAGAAACGCCAGCGGGTCGCTCCAGCAGGCGCGGAGGCCGGGGCAGACTTTGTCGTCCATCACCAGGGCCTCGTAGCGCAGGCTCACTTCGCCCCAGGGGACGTGGGCGAAGATGGGGGTGAGGGCGCCGCTGTCGAGGGCGCGGATGTAGTAGTCCATGTCCCGGTCGTCGGCCATGGGCATGGCGTCGGGGTTGGGGTCGAGCTCAGGGTCGAAGTCGGCTTCGTCGTCGGGCAGGCCATCGTCTCGCGGCACGCTGCGGGATGGGCCCAGGGCCACCACTACGCCAGCGTCACGGTACAGGGCCTTGAGGCGGGCGGCGAGGGCTTCGCTGGGGCCGTCGGTTTCCAGGGCGCGCATCAGGGCGCGTTGTTCGATCTCGAATTGTTCGTACTTGTCCATGGTGCGGTATGGGCTGCGGGCAAAGAGGCGGAAGGATAGCGGAGCCGTGCTTGTGTGGGTGCGCTTGCAGCCCTGCTGGATTGGATGCAAGGTCTGGGTCAGCGGAAACACACGGAGGTTGCGATGAGGGTGACGGTAGCAATTGACGATGCGCTCTACGCGCGGGCGCTGGAGCTTGCAGACCCATCCATGGATCCGGCAGATCTGCTTGCTGAGGCGATCAGAACCTTCATCCAGGTCCGCGCGGCCAAGCGCTTGGCCGCCCTGGGTGGAGCGATGCAGGACATGCCTGAAATTCCCCGCAGCACGAACGACTCCCGCCCCTAGCCCGCGTCACCTGACTCCGGTTATGCCCGGCGACTCGTCGCCGTTTGCCCCCTCCCCCACCCCGCCTTGATTTGCCCCATCCCGTGTGCTTGACTGCCTCACAGGGGCTCTCTTCCTGTGTGCTTGAGCACATCTTCTCTTCATGCCCGACACCCGGCAGCGCTGTACTGGTGCGGCTTTTGGCGTTTTCCTGGCGCGTCGGGTGACAACACCCATTTTGGGAAGCATGCCGTCCGTGTTTGTCCTTGAAGTTTCATGAAAGTAGTGTTGAATGCATAAATAGCCCCTCCAGCCGGCAGTCGTCCGGGCGTGGATTTCGCGTTCGCCGGGGTCGCTGTCACCAAGGGAGATGCCATGTTCATTGCCGGAGCCAGCGCCACCCTGCGACGCCTGCTGGAGGATCAGCTTGTGGCGACGGGCGGGCTGGATGGCTACACGGTGTCCCTGTTTTCCACCCGCGATTTCACGCCCAACCTCACCAGCCAGGTGGCGCTCTTTCTGTATCGGGTGGAGGTGGATGAGGCCCGGCGCACGGTGGATCTGCCGCGTCTGGCGCCCAATGCGCCGCGGCGGCAGGCGCTGGGGCTGGAGCTTCACTACCTGCTTACGGTGTGGGGGCTGCGGGATGCGGAGGGCGAGCAGGTGATGCTGGCCCGCTGCATGGACATCCTGGATCGCCACGCGGTGATCACCGGCCCGCTGCTCGACCCCCGCTATCAGTGGGAGCCCGAGGACGGCCTGCGGGTGGCCCTCAACCACCTGAGCACCGAAGACATGCTGCGCCTGTGGGACAGCCTGGAGCCGCCCTACCAGCTGTCGGTGCCCTATGTGGTGCGCACGGCGCGGCTGGCCGCCCGCGAGCGCTCCGATCCGGCAATTGCCGATTCGCGCACGCTGGTCTTTACGCCCCAGGTGCCCTGATGCTCGCCCCCGCCGACACGCCCCTGGCCTGGGCCGCCCGCCACTCCCCCGACAGGATCAGCGCGGTCGGGGTGCTGGCGGTGCGCATCCGGCGCTATCTCACCACCAACGCCGACCCGAGCCTGGCGGCCCTGCCCGGTTTGCGGGTGCGGGTGGCCGGGCAGGCCGAGCGCCCTTTGTGGCACGAATCCACGGGCCTTTACGGTTTTCTGAACATTCCGTCGGGCGACGCGCGCATCGAGATCGACGACCCCGCCGGCCGCTACCAGCCCCAGGCCATCAGCGCCCTGGTGCCCGACCGCTCTGCACTCAGGGCGGCCCTCGAAGCCGCCGAGGCGCCCCCCGTGGTGCCGCCCCCGGCCTACCCCAGCGTGGATCTGCGCCCCGGCCTGGCCATGGGCCTGCCGCCTGCCACCACCGCGGTGTGGGGCGTGCTGCGCGACGGCAGCCGTGCCGTGCCCGGCGCGCTGCTCAGCCTCGCCACGGTGCGCACCGGCGTCGCCGACACGGTGAGCACCCTCAGCGGGCCGGACGGCAGCTTTCTGCTGGTGCTGCCCTTCGAGATGATCGACCGGGGCATCAACCCGCCGCTACGCAACTTCGCCCGGGCGCTAACGGTGTTCGCCCCCCGCCCGGCGCTCGCCGCGGCCCTGGCGGCACGGGGCTTTATGGCCGGGCAGCCAGCCAATGTTTTCGGGCTCTCGGCGGCCCAGCGTAATTCGCTGTTCCTGCCGCAGGGCTTTCAACTGCGCGACGCTGGCGGCACCCTGCACCCGCAGGTCGGCGGCCAGAATCCGCCCGTTTCGGTTTCGGTCGGCCAGAAAACCCGGCTGGATATCGAGTTGCTACCCTAGCCATGATGGAGGCTCGACATGCCTGAATACCTCGCTCCGGGAGTTTACGTCGAAGAAACCAGCTTCCGCGCCAAGTCCATCGAGGGCGTGGCGACCTCCACCGCCGGCTTCGTCGGCCAGACCCGCTTCGGCCCCACCGCCGGGCTGCCCGCCCTGGTCACCGGCTATGAGGAATTCCAGCGCCTCTTTGGCGACGGCGATGACCTGCTGCTGGGCGGCGTGCCCACCCCCAACCAGCTCGCCCACGCGGTGCGCCTGTTTTTCGAGAACGGCGGCAAACGGGTGTATGTGTCGCGCATCTTCACACCCACCGGCGGGGGCTCGGTGGCGGCCGGCCGCTCGGTCAGCCCGGCGATCTCGGTGCTGGGGGTCAATCGCTTCCTGCGCGCCCGTTTCCCCGGGCGGGCCGGCAACGTGGTGGTGCGGATCAGCGCCACGCGCAGCGGCAACCTGCTCACCGGCGTGGCGGGCAGCCGCCGGGTGATGGGCCTGCGCCTGGGTGATGTGGTGGAGGCCGGCGCCCTCAAGGAGAGCCGGGTGGATGCGGCCGGTGCCAACGCCGTTACCGCGGCCAACATCTTCAGCGTCAGCTTCGACGCGGCCGGCAGCCCGCTGCTCACCAACGCCGGCGGCAACCTCGACCTCAACGCGGCAGCCCTCGCCGCGGTACAAAAGATCACCCTCGACTTCAGCATCGGTCCCAACCTGGACGGCTCCACCGGCACCCGCAGCGAGCAGATCCAGCGCCTCTCGTCCCACCCGGATTCCGATCTCTTCGTGGGCCGCATCCTGCGCCACGAAGACCCGGATGCCGGCATCGAGCCCCCCGCCGACCGCAGCCAGCGCATCTACTTCGATGCCGTGGCCGCCCTGCCCACGGTGGCGGCCCAGCGCACCACCTTCGCCCGCGACCTGCTCACCAGCCTGGTGGCTGCGTCGCCCCTCACCCTGGGCAGCGGCAGTGACGGCATCGCCCCCGACAGCGCCGCCTTCACCGGCGGCGGCAGCGGCCACGAGGCCACCGGCCTGGCCGCCCTCGGCGAGATCGAGGACATCGCCATCGTCGCCGCGCCGGGCTCTGCCGCCCTGCCCTCGCCCATCGACCAGGCCGTGCGCGACGCCCTCGTCAGCCACTGCGAAAGCCTGCGCTACCGCTTCGCCATCCTCGCCGGCCCGCGGGACGCGGACCAGGCCGCCATCCGCCTGGTACGCGGCCAGCACGACTCGAAATACGCTGCCATCTACTACCCCTGGCTGGTCGCCACCATGCCCGGCAGCGCCCGGGAAACGGTGCTCTACTCCCCCGAAGGCGCCATGGCCGGCATCTACGCCCGCAGCGACATCGAGCGCGGCGTGCACAAGGCGCCGGCCAACGAAACCGTGCGCGGGGTGCTGCGCTTCTCGCGCAACGTTAACAAGGGCGAGCAGGACGTGCTCAACCCCGAAGGCGTTAACTGCCTGCGCTTCTTCGAGGGCCGCGGCTACCGGGTGTGGGGCGCCCGCACCATCAGCTCCGACCCGGAATGGACCTACATCAACGTCCGCCGGCTGTTCATCTACCTGGAGCACTCCATCGACCGCAGCACCCAGTGGGCGGTGTTCGAGCCCAACAACGAAGAGCTGTGGCTCAAGATCCGCCTCACCATCGAGGGCTTTCTGTACGACGTGTGGCGCACCGGCGCCCTGCTCGGCTCGCGCCCCGAAGACGCCTACTTCGTGCGTTGCGACCGTACCACCATGAGCCAGTCCGATCTCGACAACGGCCGTCTGGTGTGCCTGATCGGCGTCGCGCCCACCAAGCCGGCCGAGTTCGTGATCTTCCGCATCGGTCAATGGACCGCCGACGCCTCGATCATCTGAGCGCCCGCCCGCCCGGCGATAACTGCATTCTCAAAGGAGACCGGCAATGGCCACTCTGCGTGAAGACCCCTACGGCCCGTTCAACTTCAAGGTCACCATCAACCCCGCCAGCGGCGGCGAGTTTCGCGGCGGCTTCTCGGATGTCTCGGGGCTGTCCACCGAGATCACCCACGCCGACTACCGGGAAGGCACCGACGCCTTCAACCGCCCGCGCAAGGTGCCGCTGATGTACAAGGCCGGCGACGTGACACTCAAGCGCGGCATGATCGCCTCCCTCGACCTGTGGAACTGGGTCAACCAGGTGCGCCGCGGCAACATGGAAGCGCGGGCCACCGTGGTGATCGAGCTGATGAGCGAAGACCGGGCCAGCACCGTGGCCCAGTGGAAGCTCATCAACGCCCGCCCCTCCAAGTGGACAGGCCCCACCCTGGCCGCCAAGGGCGCCTCCGACGTGGCCATGGAAGAGCTCACCCTGGTCTGCGAAGACCTCGAGTTCGAGTGATTCCACGCTTGAACTGAGGCCCATCCCATGAGCGTCGCGCTGCTCGGCAGCCTGTGGCGTCCCGGTCTGCCACCCGGCATCTACGAGGAGAAGCCCGCCGTGGCCTCCCGGGCGCGGGTGCGCCTGGATGTGGCCGCGCTGATCGGGCTGGCCGAACGCGGGCCGGTGAATACCCCGGTGCTCATCGAAGACGCCCGCCAGTTCGAGGCCGTCTTCGGGCGCGCCCTGCCGGGGCTCAAGCTGCCCCTGGCAGTGCGCCTGTTCTTCGCCAACGGCGGCCGGCGCTGCGTGGTGGTACGCTGTGTCGATCACGTAAACGTCCGCACCACGCGCCTGCTGCTGCCCGGGCTGAAGGCCGTGCGCGGCAACTCCCGCAAGCAGGTACGCCTTGCCGCCCGTAACCCGGGCAGCTGGGGCAACCGCCTGCAAGTGCGCTGCCAGCTCATCCAGCGCCCCATCGCCCTGGGGCTGGACCCAGTTACCAAGGCCCTGCGCATCCCGCCCGACCGCCCCGCCGTCGGCGCCACCCTGCGCCTCACCCGGCGCGCCTCGGGCCCGGGCGCCACGCCGGTCAGCCGCTTCTTCCGGGTGGACGTGGACGCGGCCCGCCAGCCCATCCTGGTACCCACGCCCACCAACCCCTTCCTCGACCCCGAGCTGCTTGCCGCCGCCGTCGAGCTCACCTTGCGCCTCGACGTCTTCCTGGACGGCAAGCTGGTCGAGAGCTGGGACGACGCCGCCCTGCACCCCAGCCATCCGCGCTTCCTGCCGCGCCTGCTGGGCCGCCGCGCCACCGCCGAAGCCCTGCTGCCGCCGCGCACCGACACCGCCAACCCCGAAGACCCGGTCTATGAGGCCGACCGCCACTGGGGCAGCGCCGACGACCCGTGGGGCTCCGACTTCCTGCGCCCCAGCCTGATGCTGGCCGATGCCTGGCTGCTGCCAAGCCGGGCGCTGTTTGCCGCGCCGGCCGGTCTGCTCCTGTCGGCCGCCGAGATGCCGCCATCCCGCCTGGGCCGGGACGCCAGCGCCAGCACCGGGCGCAATCACTTCTTCGAGGGCACCAGCATGGCCCTGGCCGACGCCCTCGAAGACGCCGACCACCGCTTCGTCGCCTTCAACGCCCGGCCGCCGGCCCTGGACGCGCTGGGCGTGTGGGACCAGGCCCAGCCCTTCGAGCCGATTGCCCTGGTGAGCCTGCCGGATCTGCTCCACCCCACGCCGCCGGACGCCCACAGCGTGCCACCGGCCCTGCCCGATGAACTGTGCTTCGGCGCCCAGTGCAGCCGCGGTCAGGCCGACCGCAGCACCAACGCCTTCGACTGGCCGCGGCTGGGCTTCGATGCGGCCGAGCTGCAGGACTACCAGCGCCGCCTTGTGGCCGACTGCGAAGCCCGCGGCACCCGCATCGCCCTGCTCGACCTGCCCCCCGGCCTGCGCGCCGGAGACGTGGTGGCCTGGCGCCACGGCGTGGCCAGCCCCCGCGCCGCCCTGTACACCCCGTGGCTGCGGGTGGATGCGGACGGCAGCGCCGCCACCGTGCCCCCCTCGGCCGCCGCCTGCGGCATCACCGCCCAGGTCGAGAACGACACCGGCGTGTGGGCCGCCCCGGCCAATCGCCCGGTGCTCGGCACCTTCGCCCGCGCCGACGACGCCGGCCTGCCCGAGCCCGGCTTCCTGTTCGAAGAGCGCATCGACGAGATCCGTCGCACCGAGCGCGGCCTGATGCTCCTCGGCGCCCGCAGCACCGCCACCGAGCGGGACTGGACCCACCTGTCGGTGCGCCGCCTGATCGACTGGCTCAAGGCCCAGCTCGCCGCCGACCTGGCCTGGGCCCCCTTCGAGCCCAACGACGCGGTGCTGTGGTCGGCCATGACGGGCACCGCCCGCCGCCGCCTCAAGGCCCTGTTCAATGCCGGCGCCCTGGCCGGCCGCAGCGACGCCGACAGCTACTTCGTGCGCTGCGACGCCAGCACCCACACCCAGGGCGACCTGGACTCCGGCCGGGCCATCATGCTCGTGGGTGTGGCCCCCGCCGTGCCGGCCGAGTTCATCGTCTTCCGCCTCGTCCGCAGCGGTGCGGACGACCCGCGCATCGAGGTGCAGTGATGCCCGACCCGGCCATGCTCTCCAACTTCAACTTCGCGGTGCACATCGAGCTGTCGGGCCTGGGCGGCGACGAGGGCCTGGCCCTGGGCAATCGTCGGGGGGCCTTCTCGGAGGTGCAGGGCCTGGAGATCACCCTGGAGCCTGTGAGCCTGCGCGAGGGCGGCTACAACCGGGGCACCCGCCAGCTGGTGGGCAAAACCACCAGCCCACCCCTGATCCTCAAGCGCGGCCTGTCCCTCGACCCCGCTTTCTGGGCCTGGGTGCAGCGCTGTATCGACGGCAGCTTTCCGCTGCCCTACGTGTCCGGCACCATCCGCGTGATGCAGGCCGACAGCAGCGCCCCCGACGCGGGGGTGTGGCGCTTCGAGAACGGCATCGTCACCAAGGTGAAATCCGCCGACCTCAACGCCGGCAACGCCCGCGAAGTGCCCCTCGAAGAACTCCACATCGTCCATGAAGGACTGAGCAGGGAGACGACATGAGCGCTCACGCCCGGCCGCCCGAAGGGGGTGCTTCGACGAGGGCCGGCTGTGCACAGCCGGTCCGTTCGGGCGGCGCGAAGCTGCGCTTCGCAAGACGCCGCCCTCATCCCTCGTGGGCGATGTCGCGCAGCGACAGGAGGGCAGTGGAATGACTACCGCCCAGTTCCGCCGTGCCAAGCTGATCCCCTTTGACGCGGGCGGCAAGAACACCGAGGAAGCGCGGGCCAGATCG